>NZ_JONS01000046.1 GCF_000711965.1 Actinomyces israelii DSM 43320 | reverse complement strand
CGCACCACGGGCGATATCGTCGCGGTGCGCCAGGCGGGCCAGCAGGATCGCGCACCGTGCGATCGGTCCCGGGCCCGCTCGCCGCTAGGGCGCAGCAGCCTGGAGGGCGCCGCCACCCTGCGGGCGACCCCGCTCCTCGGCCAGGGCCCCGGGCCCGCCCGAGACCGGTCGGACCGGCCTCACAGCGTCGCCCTGACACCCCCGCACCCCGCCCGCAGGCCGCGTGACCAGCGCCATGACCTCGCCGGCACCACCGGGCACCGTCCTGCCAATCAGCTCACCCGTCAGCGCATCGACCGCCGCGACCCTGACAGACACGGGCACGAGCACCCAGTCCCAGACTCCTGCACCCGGCAAGCACCGGGGCCTCCTACCCACCTCGGCACCCCGCCCCCCTCACAGCCGCCAATGATCCACGAGGTCGCACACGCCGGGCCCCGGCCCGCAAGCCATCAGACCCCACCCCCATACGGTCTGAACAAATCCCGACGAAGAGGGAGGAGGCCGCGAGTGTCGGGCCCACGCTCCCCTGGGCGCGCCCCGCGGCCGGGGAAGCGGTGTGACCGGCTCGCGGTGCCGGGCTCGGCCCGTCATCGGGTACACTCGTCCTCGGCCCCTCGTGCGGCGTCATCCAGTGAATCCCCCAGGACCGGGAGGTAGCAAGGGTAAGCGGGCTCTGGCGGGTGCGCGAGGGGTCTTCATCTGCCCGGGGTCTCGCACGGCGTCACCGGTCCCGTTTAGAGTCGGACCGTGACCACCGCCCTGTACCGCCGCTACCGCCCCGACACCTTCCAGGACGTGATCGGGCAGGACCACGTGACCGCCCCTCTCATGGCGGCGCTGCGCGGGGATCGCGTGACCCACGCCTACCTCTTCTCCGGTCCGCGCGGCTGCGGCAAGACCACCTCCGCCCGCATCCTGGCGCGCTGCCTGAACTGCGAGCGCTTCCCCACCGACACCCCCTGCGGGCAGTGCCCGAGCTGCCGGGACCTGGCCACCGGCGGCCCCGGGAGCCTCGACGTCGTCGAGATCGACGCCGCGTCCCACAACGGCGTCGACGACGCCCGCGACCTGCGCGAGCGCGCCTCCTTCGCCCCGGCGCGCGACCGCTTCAAGATCTTCATCCTCGACGAGGCCCACATGGTCACCCCGCAGGGCTTCAACGCCCTGCTCAAGCTCGTCGAGGAGCCCCCGGCCCACGTGAAGTTCGTCTTCGCCACCACCGAGCCGGAGAAGGTCATTGGCACCATCCGCTCGCGCACCCACCACTACCCCTTCCGCCTCGTGGCCCCGGACACCCTCGAGGGCTACCTCGCCCACCTGTGCGATGCCGAGGACGTGCGGGTCGGCCCGGGCGTCTTCCCGCTGGTCACCCGCGCCGGCGGCGGGAGCGTGCGCGACACCCTGTCCGTCATGGACCAGCTCATCGGCGGGGCGATCGACGGCGAGGTGAACTACGCCCGCGCCGTCGCCCTCCTGGGCTACACCGACACCACCATGCTCGACGCCTGCGTGGACGCCCTGGCCGCCTCCGACGGCGCCGGTGTCTTCCGGGTCGTGGACCGGGTCGTCTCCTCCGGGCACGACCCGCGCAGATTCGTCGAGGACCTCCTCCAGCGCCTGCGCGACCTGCTGGTCATCGCCCTGGCCGGCTCGGAGGCCGGCCCCGCCCTCGGCTCCCTGCCCGACGACGAGCTGGCCCGCATGGAGGTGCAGTCGCGCACCATCGGCGCGGCCGGCCTGTCGCGCGCGGCCGACACGACGGTGCAGGCCCTCTCGCAGATGGTCGGGGCGACCTCGCCGCGCCTCCAGCTCGAGCTCCTCATGGCCCGGCTGCTCGTGCCCGGACGGCGCGCCGCGGCCCCGGGCGGGCAGACCGCCGGCGGCCAGGCCCCGGGCGGTCAGGCGGCGCCCGTGCAGCGGCCCGGGAGCGGCGCGGGGGCCGGCGGGGCGGAGACCATCAGGGCCGACGGCGCGGGGGGCGGCGGCCCTGCCATGGCCTCCGACACCGCCCGCCGCGCGGCGCCCGCCCCTCTCGGCGGCGCACCTGCGCGGGGCGCCCCGCCCGCAGAGGCCCCCCCGGCGGGTCCGCCGACGCCGCCCCCGGCTGCCGCCGGGCCCGCTGCCCCCGCCTCCGCCGCGTCGGGCGCCCCCGCGGCGCCGTCGGCCCCTGCCCCTTCCCCGACGCCGCAGGGCGGGGTCGCCCCGGTGGACTGGGACGCCCCCGCCCAGGCCCCCGGGCAGCCGCCCCAGCGTCCCGCGCAGGCAGGCCCCCCGGGCGGGCAGGCCGGCCCCCCGGAGGGCGCCGCCTCGCAGCGCCCCGGGCGGGGCGACTCGGCGGCGGACGCCGAGATGATCCGCGGCCGCTGGGAGGAGGTCCTGGAGGCGGCCAAGCGCTCGCGGCGCGCCACCTGGGCGCTCGTCGGCCCCAACTCCCAGCCCGGCGGCATCCGCGACGGCGTCTTCGAGGTCATCTTCAGCGGGCAGGGCCTGGTCAACGCCTTCGAGAACGGCGGCCACGGCCCGGTGCTCTCGGCGGCCCTGCACCAGGCGCTCGGGCTGAGGCTGGAGGTGCACGCCGTCCTGGCCGGCCCAGGCGGGCGCCCGGGCCCCGGCCCTGGCGGCCCTGGCGGTGGCCGACCCGCCGGCCCGGCAGGTCCCGGAGGGGGCCCCGGCCCTGCCGCTCCGGACGGCGGGGCAGGCGGTCCCGGGTGGCCCGACGACGCCGGGACGGGCGGTGCCCCGAGCGGTCTCGGCGGCATGCCGGGCGCCTCCGCCCCGCGCGGTCCGGTCGACATGGGCGGCCCCGCCGACGGCGGCGGCCCCGGGCCCGCGGCCCTCTCGCCCGAGGCGTCCGCATCATCGGCCCCCGCCTCGCCCCGGCCCCCGACCTCCGCAGCACCGCCGGAGGCGGAGGACGACGGGTGGGGCGTCATCGCCGTCCCCGGAGCCCGGCGCGCGGCCCGGGAGAGCGCCGAGCCGGTGGCCCCGGCAGCCGACGTCGCGGACCGGCGGCTCTCGCCCGAGCCCGGTCGCCCGACACCCGCGGCGCCGAGCAGCCCCGCGGCACCGGCGGACCCGGGCGGTGCGCGGGCCCGGTCGGCCCCGGTCCCGTCGTCGCCCGAGGCCGCACCGGGGGCATCGCCCGACGCCGCCGGTTCCGGGGGGGCGGCTTCGGCTGGCCCGCCCCGGACCGGTCCCGCAGGCGGCGGACGTGTCGTGCCACCGCCCGGCGCGGGGCCCGCTCCTGCAACGGGCCCCGCCTCCGCGTCCGGGCCCGCTTGGCGCGCGTCGGCCGGCTCCGGGGGGGCGAGCCCGGTCTCGCCCGGCTCCGCGCCGCCCGCCCCAGGGGGCTCCGGCGCCGTGGGATCGGCTCCGGCCGCGCCCTCTGCGGCCCCGCCGTCCGCGGCGTCGCCGGCCGGCCGGCCGGTCTCGCCCGCGGCTCCCCCCGCACCCCCGGAACCGGCGCCGTCACCCGGCGCGGCGGCTCCGGCGGCCTCAGCCGTCTCCGCCGCCCCGCCTCCCGACGCCGCCCCGCCGGACCCCGCCGATGCGATCCCCCTCGCCACCGTCCACCGCTTGCACGCCCTGCCGAAGCTGCCCGGCGGGGCTGCGCCGTCCTCGTCGTCGGCGCCGACGACGAGGGCCGAGCAGCACCGGCAGCCTCACGAGGGCGGCGAGCACCACGAGCACCAGGGCCTGGCCCCCGTCAGCTGGGACGGCCCCGCCACCTTCTCCGACGGCACGCCCGTCCCGCAGGAGCCCCCGCCCGAAGAGGATGAGGGGCCGGAGGACTCCTGGGCGCCCGCCGACGCCGCCGGCGACCGGGTCTCCGCCGCCCGGGCCGCGGCCCGCGCGGCCGCCCGCGGGCAGGCGCAGCCGGGCGCGGCTCGCGGCGCCGTCTTCTCGCCGTCCTCCGTCGAGGACGACGTCCCCAGCGAGGACGACGAGGACGCCGAGGAGGCCGGCGTCGTCGGCCTGGAGGTGGTCAAGCGGCTGCTCGGGGCGACAGTGCTGGAGGAGATCACCGTGACCCAGGAGGGACGCTGACATGCCAGCCGTCTACGAAGGCGCCGTCCAGGACCTCATCGACGAGCTCGGCGAGCTGCCCGGCATCGGCCCGAAGTCCGCCCAGCGCATGGCCTTCCACATCCTGTCGGCCGACTCGGCCAGCGTCGAGCGCCTCATCGAGGCCCTGCGCGCCGTCAAGGCCCGGGTGCGCTTCTGCGAGACCTGCGGCAATATCGCCGAGTCCGAGCAGTGCGCCGTCTGCCGCGACCCGCGCCGCGACCAGCGGGTCATCTGCGTGGTGGAGGAGCCCAAGGACGTCGTCGCCATTGAGCGCACCCGCGAGTACCGGGGGCTGTACCACGTGCTCGGCGGGGCGATCGACCCCATTAACGGGGTGGGCCCGGACGACCTGCGTATCCGCGAGCTCTTCGCCCGGGTGGGGGGCGGCGTCGAGGAGGTCATTATCGCCACCGACCCCGACGTCGTCGGCGAGGCCACCGCCGCCTACCTGACCCGCATGCTGCGCACCATGGACGTGCCCGTCTCGCGGCTCGCCTCCGGTCTGCCCGTGGGCTCCGACCTGGAGTACGCCGACGAGGTCACCCTGGGGCGGGCCTTCGAGGGGCGGCGGCTCGTCGAGGGGTGACCGCGCGGCGGGACGACGCGCCCGGCGGCGGGCAGGCGGCCGCCGGGTCAGGGGACGACGCCGGTGCCCGGCGGCGGGTCGCCGGCGAGGCCCCGTCGGCGCCCTCGGCCGCCCCGCCCCAGTCCTCGGCCCCTCCCGCCGCGCGGCCCGCGGCCTCGCCGGGTGAGGAGGACGGAGGGGCGAGCGGTCCGCCTCCTCGGCCGGAGTACTGATGCGCGGTCATGCCCCACCACCTGCTGAGCGGCCCTTCGCCCGAGGCGGACGAGGGCCGCTCAGCGCACGGACTCAGCCGGCGGATCCGGAAGAGGGGCCCTGCGCCGTCGGCGACTTGCAGGGCAGCATCTGCTCGACCATCGCCTCCGGCGACCCTTGGGCCGGGCGGTAGCGGACGCCCAGCTCGGTGCGCTGAGCCCGGCGTCGCAGCGCACCGGGAAGCCCACGTTGTGCCGCACGTGTCCCAGCGTCATCCCGATCCTGGGCGCGAGGGCCAGGAGCAGCGGGCGGGGCAGGGCGCGCCGCGGCAGGCGGAGGCGGTGGCCGTACCGGGGCACGAGGCGGCCCGCCAGGGAGACGATGTCGGTGTCCTCCGCCGAGCCGAAGAGCATCGGTTCGGACAGTCGCAGCCCCAGCTGACTCAGCAGCGTGCCGGTTGCCGTTGTCTCGCAGTGGTGTCCGAGCAGCGGCTCACTGTCAAGCGCCATGCTTCTTCCTTCTTCCTCAGGACATCGATCGGCTGAGAGCGTCAGCGTCGTCGGCGATGGGAAAGCGGATCTGCGTGCGCCGGGCGGGCCGGGTCGCACAGGTGCAGGTGTCCATCAGAATGACATTGGAGCGTGCGGGGGCTGTGCGTGTCGGACGGATCCGCATGATCACGCGGGTCTCTGTGTAGACCTCGGGACCTGGAGGATCCAATGTCATTCTGACGGACACCCGCTCCGGGCCCCGTCCGGCGAACCGGTCTCGACGCGAGTATGAACCGATCTCGAGCCGGAGTACGACCGATCTCGGTGCGGAAGTGAACCGATCTCGGCGAAGGGGGCGGCGGGCGCGGCGCCGGGCCGGTGCGATGCACCACCTGGCGTTCCGGGTCGGCAGTCCCCGGGACGTCGGCCCGATCCACGACGCCGTCCTCCGGATAGCGGCGCGCCTCCTCCGCGCCCCGCGCAGCCGGCCGGGGTACTGCGCTGACTACTACGGTTCCTTACTTCAAGGACTCCGAGGGCATCGAGTACGAGGTGGTGGGCGTCGCCAGGCGCTCCTACTTCCCGTCGTGAGGCTGCGGGGGACCTCGGCGGGAGCGCGAGGCCGCCGCTGAGGCCGTCACCACGCCCCCGCACCCGAGCGCCAGGAGGAGCACGACGCTCGCCGGCCAGAAGGGCGCGTGGCGGGCGACGGCGGGCGTGAAGAAGGTGTACGCCCTCCTCTTGCAGTCCTCCCTGGTGTCCGCGTCGCGCATGGAGTCCACTGCGGTCCCGATGTCGTACAGCCATCCGATGTGCCAGTCGTCGGGGTCGCCGACGGGATGGTGCGCGGTGATGTCACCGAGCGCGGCGAAAGGATTGGGGACGAGGACCAGCCAGAGCTGCATGGCGTGGGGGACCCTCTTGTGGTGAGGGTCCGGGACGCAGTAGCCGGAGTCCCCGGCGAACTCCCAGGTGTCGCGCTGCACCCCGACCGACACCTGCTCCGCCGTCACCTTGACCAGCGGGGTGCCGATCGTCAGCGCCACCACCACGAGGTACGTCAGCGGCACCGCGGCCCGCGAGGGCGCTGTCACGGCGGACAGGCCGGCGCTGATGCCGCACACCGCCCCCAGGGTGACGACGAGGACCAGCAGGTGCCCGAGGAAGGCCTCCCGGATCGCCCCACCGATCAGGGCGAGGATGATGAGGAAGGGCAGGGCCGTCACGATGAAGGCGAGCCCGATCGCCCCGACCCCCAGGAACCTGCCGGCGGCTGCCCGTGGGCTCAAGGTCGCCGGGAGCAGAGGGGCCAGGACGAGAATCATGAGCAGGATGAAGCAGACAAGCTGCTCGTACATGGTCGGCAGGTAGTTCGCGGTACCGGCGCTGAGGCAGGCCTTCAACAGCGTGATGAGGCCGCAGGTCACGGCCAGGATCACGAACCAGCACGTGAGCACCGTTCGCCAGCTCATGACGGCGCGGACAGCGTCCCGGCCCAAGGACGTGCCGCCTCCCGACGCGGCTCCGGTGCCGTCTCTCCCACCCCTTCGGATCAACATGATCGGTCTCAGCTGCGCGGACGACGCCGGTCGGGCGCCGTCAGGCCACTCGCGTGCCGCGGGCGAGGCGGTGCACGGGCGTGCGCAGCCTCCGTGAGGCGGACGTCAGCGACCAGGCGCCCAGGGCCAGCACCATCACCAGGCTGACCGGCCAGAAGGCGAGGTGCGTGATCTCCCAGTCGAATGGGCTCGACGTCGTTTCCGGCTCGCAGTGGTTGATGACGACCTCCTCCGGCTGGGGGTTGCGCATCTGGTCGACGGCTGCCCCCGCCATCCCCAGCGGAGACGTCGGGTACGACGGCTGCTTATCGTATTCGGTGTACGACGACTGCCCGCCGTACACCATGCTCCGCCCCGAGACGTCGGCCAGCGCCACGAAGGGATCGGGGACGAGCATCCACCAGATCCGCTCGGTGTGCACAATATTGCTGGTGCGGACATGGGGCTCAGTCTCGCAGACCATCTTGCCGTTCGTTGAGGCGCTGTAGTCCGTCTCGTAGGAGAGCGTCGTCTGCTTCCCCTGAACCGCCGTCGCCGAGATCGCGGTGATAATGGGGGACCCGATGACGAGGCCCGCGACGACCAGGTAGGTCAGCACCGCCGAGGCCGAGGTGCGCGCGGTCGCCGCCGAGAACCCCAGCCCGATCGCGCACACGGCCCCCAGGGTCACCACGAGGATCAGCAGGTGGCCCGCCAGCGTCATCCACGCCGCTCCGCCCAGCAGGGTGAACACGACCAGGAAGGGCAGGGCCACCGCCAGGAACGCCAGGGCCGCGGACCACGCCGCCACGAGCTTTCCGACGACGATCTCCTGCGAGCGCAGCCTCGTGGCCTGCAGGAGCGCCAGGGTCGCGTCGGCGCGGTCGCCGTTGACGGAGGTGGCCGACAGGGTCGGGGCGATGATCAGCCCGATGCCCAGGACGAAGCAGACCGTCAGGTCGTACAGGATGGGAGCGGTGTCCTCCGCCTCGCTGCCGGTCATTCCCGCCAGCGCGGTCAGGCCCCCGCACAGGAGGACCAGGATGACGCCCCACACCACCAGCATGACCTGCCAGCGCGTGGACCTCACGCGCTGACGCAGCTCCAGCACCGCAACGGTGCGCACGGCGGACCAGCTCATCGCCGCTCTCCTTCCATCGACAGGTAGATCTCCTCCAGGGCCCCGCCCGTCGGGGCGAAGGACACCACCTCGACCCCCGCGTCCAGCGCCTCCCGCAGGATGCGCGCGGCGACGACGTCGTCGGGCACGGCCAGGCGCACCGTGCCGTCCTCGGACGCGGTGGCGCGCACCGGGGCCCCGGCGGACCACTCCGACAGCCGCTGCGCGTCCAGCGCCCGCATCCGCCACTGGCGCTGCAGCGGCTGGGGGAGGACCGCGGGCGGCGCGGCGGGGGCCCGGGCGCCGTCGTCGCTCGGGCTGCCGTCGCCGTCGTCGCCGACGACGTCGGGGCGCGGCTGCGCGGAGGCCGCGGGGGCGGATGGTGCGGAGGCGGGGGCGACCGCCTGCCCGCGCGCCATGAAGACGACGCCGTCCACCATCTGCTCCAGCTCGGACAGGATGTGGCTGGAGACCAGGACGGTGACGCCGCCGGAGGCGAGATCGCGCAGCAGGACCCGCAGGTCGGCGCGCGAGCGCGGGTCCATGCCCGCCGCGGGCTCGTCGAGCAGCAGGACCTGCGGGTGGTGCACGAGCGCCCGCGCCAGGCCCAGGCGCTGCTTCTGCCCGCGCGAGAGCACGCGGGCGGGGGTGTGGGCCATCTCCTGGAGGTGGACGGCGGAGAGCATCTCGATGGCGCGCTCCCGGCCGGTGGCCTCGTCCAGCCCCTGGGCGGCCGCGAAGGTCATGAGGATCTCGGTGCAGGTCAGCGAGTCCCAGGTGCCGAAGGAGTCCGGCATCCAGCCGATCGCCTGGTACACCTGACGGGGCTGGGTGGCCGGGTCCAGCCCCGCCACGCGGATCGAGCCCGCGTCGGGGGCCAGGAGCGCGGCCAGCATGAGCAGAAGAGTCGTCTTGCCCGCCCCGTTGGAGCCCACGAGCCCCGTGACCGAGCCCGCGGGCACCGTCATACTCATCTGCCAGACCGCGCGCGTGGGGCCGAAGAAGCGCGTCACCCCGGTGACCTCGATGCTCATGGGTACATGCTACGGAGGCGGCGGCCCGCGGGGCCATATTCCGATGGGGAGGAGTCCCCGTCGGCTGCGCGGGCCGGGGCCCTGCGGACGAGCGCGGTTCGGGGCTCCTCAGGCGATTCGGTGACTGGTTCCGCAGTCTCTACAGCCCGGGAACGAACCATGTGGCCCGCGGGTCGCGCGGCGACTGCCCGCTCCATTCCACGAGCCCTTCCCCTCGGAGCTTTTTGAGCCATCTGAGCACCGTGGGGCGGGCGGCGTCCATGCCCGAGGCGATCTCGCCGGTGCTCAGCGGCCCGGTGCTGCGCAGCAGCGAGATGATCTCGAGGGCTCCGGGGGGCATACGGGCGGCAATATCGCTGGAGAGTGCCGAGACCGCGTCCAGCCTGACGACGACGCTGGTCGAGGTCTGGCGGTAACGGGGGTCGGCGAGGCCCGCCTGCCGCATGTCCTCCACCATGCGGCGGATCCCCTCGCCGAGCTCCTGCGTGATCCCGAGGTCGGCGCATACGCGGGCGATGCGCGGATTGCGGGCATAGCGGGCGATCTCCAGCGGCCGGCTCGGGTCGCCCGGCCCCGGGAAGCGCCCCGGGCTGGATACCTCGATGCGGTGCGGGAAGATGGAGACGCGGATATGGTCCCCGGCCATGGAGTAGGAGCGGTGGACGACGGCGTTGACCACCGCCTCCAGCCAGGCGTCCCGGGGTATGACGTCCACGGGCCCGAAGGTTCCGTCCCGCCTCAGGGCGCGACGCCTCGGTGCCCACTGCTCGATGAGGGCGGCCGCCTGCCTGATGACGTCTCGGATGGCCCCCTCGATGCGGCGGTCGCCGTCGGACTCCATCGTCTGACGGCCCCCGGTGCCGGTCTCGTCCTCCCGGTACCTCAAGACTCTCACCAGGGCCTGCGGGAGCCGCTCCTGGGGTGCGAGGCCGAACAGCAGCAGCGCCGCGATGGTGGGACGCCCGTCAGTGGTGAGGAGGCTGCGGCTGCGCAGGACGTGCGCGTCATCCCCGCTTGCGCCGATCGCCTCCCGCAGGCGGTTGATGGCACTGGGGTCCAGGCTCGACATCGTGGTGCCCGCCGGTTCGGCCTCATAGCTCTCGGCCTCGCGGTCGTAGACGAGCTCCTCCCACATCGAGCCGTCGAGCTTCATGGTGGAGTCGCCTGCGCGGAGGAAGGCGGTGCCGTCGGAGCGGCGGTGCGCATGCCGGCTGGGCGGGACGTCGGCTACGAGGACGTGGTCCTCTTCGCCGTCATCATTGATGACGGGCACCTCGTGAAACCGGACCCGCAGTGGCGGGGCCACCATGGTCAGTGGAGCCCGGCGCAGGGCGTTGATCTTCTTGGCTGAGTCGTCAGTGCCTTCGATCCGTCTCTCGCTGAGTCCGACGGCCACTCTTCCGCCCTCGGCGTTGGCCATGCCGATGATCGCCTTGGCGAAGTCTTTGGGAGCGATGCGGATCGACTTGCGCTCGAACCACTGGTTCTCGGGCGCGCGCGCCAGGCGCTGCCCGCGCTCACCGATCGGGAGCTCCAGCAGCGCGTCGACCTCATCATCGCCGTTCATGAACGTACTCTAACATTTTTAGAGTAAGTAAGAGTAGGTTGCGAGTAGCACCCGGCCGGCGCGGCGAGGAGCGCAGTGACCGGGCGGGTGCCTCGAACCGATCTCGAACCGAAACCGGACCGATCTCGGCGCGGAACTGAACCGATCTCGAGCCGAAACCGGACCGATCTCGGCGCGGAACTGAACCGATCTCGAGCCGAAACCGGACCGATCTCGGTGCGGAACTGGACCGATCTCGAGCCGGAACCGGACCGATCTCGGTGCGGAATACGACCGATCTCGGCGAAGGGGGCCGGCCCGGCGCGGGCGGCCGCGAGCGGGCGGGCCCGTCATGGCGGTCGTCTCACGATGGTGTTTCAGCGGGCCCGGGGCCCAGGGCGCACGTATGCTGGGGGCCGTTGCCACGTCGGGGTGGGCCCGGTCGCGCCAACCGCGTGAGCAGCGCCCCTCCCTGTGGCCGGCGGTGACCACAATCCGAGGAGCGCCACATGGCACTGGTCGTCCAGAAGTACGGCGGCTCGTCCGTCAGCGACATCGAGGCGGTGCGACGCGTCGCCAGGCGCGTCGTCGCCACGCGCGAGGCGGGCAACACCGTCGTCGTGGTCGTCTCCGCCATGGGCGACACCACCGACGACCTGCTCGACATGGCCGGCGCCCTGACCGAGGCGCCCCCCGCCCGCGAGATGGACATCCTCCTGTCGGCCGGCGAGCGCATCTCCATGGCCCTGCTCGCCATGGCCGTCGGCGAGCTCGGCGTGCCCGCTCATGCCTACACCGGCGCCCAGGCCGGGGTCCTGACCGACTCCAAGTACGGGCGCGCCTCCATCGTCGGCGTCCTGCCCGAGCGCATCGCCCGCGCCATCCAGACCGGGGCCGTCGCCATCGTGGCGGGCTTCCAGGGCATTAACGAGGTCGAGGACGTCACCACGCTCGGCCGCGGCGGTTCGGACACCACCGCGGTGGCCCTGGCGGCCGCCCTGAACGCCGACGTCTGCGAGATCTACACCGATGTCGACGGCCTGTTCACCGCCGACCCCCGCATCGTCCCGACCGCCAGGCGCATCGAGTCCCTCTCCAGCGAGGAGACCCTGGAGCTGGCCGCCCACGGCGCCAAGATCCTCCATCTGCGGGCGGTGGAGTACGCCCGCCGCTTCGGCGTGCCCCTGCACGTGCGCTCCTCCTTCTCCGACAGGACCGGCACCTGGATCTACGACGGCCGCCGCGAGGGCGCCTTCGTGCCCTCGGCCGTGGCCGCCAGGCTCGACGACGTCGTCGCCGCCGACACCGAGCCGCCTCCCCGCGCCCACTCCCAGGAGGCCCCGCTCGCCGCCGCACCCGGTCCCGCCGCCTCCGCGCCCGCCTCCCCGGCCGGGCTCGACGACGGCCCCTCCGCCGACGTCGTCGACGCCGCCCACCGCACCGCCATCGCCGCGCGGGCCCAGGCCCGCCCCCGCCCGTCCGCCAAGGAGGACCACGTGGAAGCCCCCGTCATCTCCGGAATTGCCCACGACCGCAGCCAGGACAAGATCACGCTCGTGGGCGTGCCCGACGTCCCCGGCTCGGCCGCCCGCATCTTCGCGATCGTGGCCGGCACGGGCGCCAACATCGACATGATCGTCCAGGACGTCTCCGCCGTGGAGACGGGCCTGACCAACATCTCCTTCACCTGCCCCGACGGCGACTCCACCGCCGCCCGCCGGGCCCTGGAGAGGGCCCGCGACGAGCTGGGCTTCCACTCCCTGCGCTTCAACCCCGACATCGGCATCCTGTCCCTGGTGGGCGCCGGCATGCGCTCCAACCCGGGGGTCTCCGCCCGCCTCTTCAGCGCCCTGAGCGAGGCCGGGGTCAATATCCACATGATCTCCACCTCCGAGATCCGTCTCTCGGTGGTGGTTGACGACGCCGTGCTCGACGAGGCCGTGCGCGCCGTCCACTCCGCATTCGGCCTCGACGCCCAGGCCGCCGAGGCGGTCGTCTACGGAGGGACCGGCCGATGAGCACCAGCACCCAGAGCACCCAGCACCGCCCCGTCAACGAGTACGTCGGCCCGGCCGACGGCGTGGCCATCGCCGTCGTCGGCGCCACCGGGCAGGTGGGCCGGGTCATGCGCGCCATGCTGGCCGAGCGCGGCTTCCCGGCGCGCGCCGTCCGCTTCTTCTCCTCGGCCCGCTCCGCCGGCACCGTCGTGGACTTCCGCGGCGCGGCGGTGGAGGTCGAGGACGTGGCCACCGCGGACCCGGCGGGCATCGATGTCGCCGTCTTCTCCGCCGGGGGGGCGGCCTCCCGCGAGCACGCCCCGCGGTTCGCGGCGGCCGGCGCCGTCGTCGTGGACAACTCCTCCGCCTGGCGGCGGGACCCGCAGGTCCCGCTCGTGGTCAGCGAGGTCAACCCGCGCGCGCTGCGCGAGCGCCCCAAGGGGATCATCGCCAACCCCAACTGCACGACCATGGCGATCATGCCGGCCCTCAAGGCCCTGCACGACGAGGCCGGCCTGGTCCGGTTCTTCGCCTCGACCTACCAGGCCGTCTCCGGCTCCGGGCGGGCCGGGGTGGCCGAGCTGGCCGAGCAGGTGCGCGCTGTCGCCGACAAGGACATGGAGGCCCTGGCCGGCGACGGGCGCGCCGTCGCCTTCCCCGCTCCGGGCGTGTACGTGGACACCATCGCCTTCAACGCCGTCGCCTGGGCCGGCAGCGACGCCGGTGACGGAAGCGGCGAGACCGACGAGGAGCAGAAGCTGCGCAATGAGTCCCGCAGGATCCTGGAGATCCCGGACCTGGCCGTCTCGGGCACCTGCGTGCGCATCCCCGTCTTCTCCGGCCACGGCGTGAGTGTCAACGCCGAGTTCGCCCGCGAGATCGGCCCGGAGCGGGCCCGCGAGCTGCTGGCCGCCGCGCCGGGCGTCACCTGCCAGGACGTGCCCAGCCCGCTGAAGAGCGCCGGGCGCGACGGCACCTTCGTGGGCCGCGTGCGCGCCGACCAGGGCTTCGCCCCCGGGCGCGGCATCGCCTTCTTCGCCGTGGGCGACAACCTGCGCAAGGGGGCGGCCCTCAACGCCGTCGAGCTCGCCGAGCTGGTGGCCGCCGAGCTGCGCGCCTGAGCCCGCTGGCGGAACGTCGCCCGAGGCGGGTCCGCCCGCGCAAGGGCCCGCGTCCCCGGGGCCCGCCGTCCTCCTCACGGTGTTACCGCCCGCCTCCGGGCGGCCCGGGCACGGCGGGCGGGAGGCGCCCCTCCCTCACCGGTCACGGCGCAGTCGTGGCGACGGGCAGACCGGAGAAGGCGTACTGCGACCACGAGCCGACGTACAGACGGCCGCGTCCCAGCCCCGCGCGCTCCATGGCGAGCAGGTCGTGGCAGGCGCTCACCCCGGAGCCGCAGTAGACGGTCACGCCCGCGGCATCGGCCACGCCCAGGGCCGCGTAGCGCCCGGCGAGGGCCGCGGGGGACAGGAAGCGGCCGGCGTCGTCGAGGTTACCGGCCAGAGGGGCGCTCAGCGCCCCGGGGATGTGCCCGGCGGGTGCGTCGGTCGGCTCCACCCGGCCGTGGTACCGGTCGGCGGCGCGCGCGTCGAGCACCGGCGGCGCTGCCGGGTCGGCTGCCTGCGCGGCCGCCTCCTCCATGGCGACCAGGGCGCCGACGGGCCACGGGCGGGCGGTGAAGCGTGCGGGCGCGGGGGAGACCGGGTCGACCGACAGCCTCCCGCCCCAGGCGCCGAGGCCGCCGTCGAGCAGGGCGGCGTCCACCCCCAGCAGGCGCAGCATCCACACCAGGCGCCCCGCGGACAGGCCCCCGGCGTCGTCGTAGGCGATGACGGCGTCGTCGTCCCCGATGCCCAGGCGGGACATGGCGGCCGCGAAGTCCTCCGGGGCGGGGAAGGGGTGGCGGCCCCGGCGCGAGGGCGGGGCGGCGAGGTCGACGTCGACGTCGACCCACACGGCGCCCGGGATGTGCCCGCCGGCGTGGGCGGCGGCCCCGGAGCGGCCGTCGAGGTACCAGCGCACGTCCGCGATGACAGCCCCGGGGTGGTCGCGCAGCCAGTCGGGGGCGACAACGGGAGGAATCATGGGGACAGGCTACCGGCGGCGGCCGGGCGGCGGGAGTAGTCTGCGGCTGCGGCCGGCCGCGACCGCAGGAGCAGAACGAGGAGAGGGAATGACCGCGCGGAGCGACACCGATCTGCAGTCGCGGGAGGTGACGCGGCGGCTGCCCCAGTACCGGGAGGTCATCGACCTGTACCGGCGCGCCTTCCCGCCCGAGGAGCGGCTGCCGCTGTGGCACATGCGTCTGATGGCGCTGCGGCGAGACGTGGGGTTCCGGGCCTGGCTCGACGACGGCGCCCTGGTGGGGCTCACCTACACGGTCGACTCCCCGGCCACGGTCTGGCTGTTCTACCTGGCGGTCAATGACTCCGTGCGCTCGCGCGGCTACGGCTCGCGCATCCTGAACGGCGTGCGCCGGCATGCGGCGGGGCGCACGGTCGTCCTGGAGCTCGAGCCCCTCGACGACGGCGCCCCCAACCTCGAGCAGCGCCGCCGTCGCCTGGCCTTCTACGAGCGGGGCGGCTTCGCGCTGACCGGCTACCGCATCCACGAGGGCGATCAGAGCTACTCGGTCATGGCCGACGGCGTCTTCGACCCCGGGGCCTTCCGCCGCCTGGTGTTCCGGTTCGGCCTGGGGCTGCGCCGGACGTCCCTCACGCGGGAGTGAGGCCCGCGCGCGTCCGTGCCGCCGAGCTGCGCCGGCCGCCGTCGACGGCGACCCGTGCAGCGCCCGGGGCGGCCTCACGCCCCGGGGGCCGGCCCCGCGTAGAGGTACACGCCCACGGCCTTGGGCAGGCCCGGCACCTCGAGGTCCAGGCTCCGCTCGGCGGCGCGGACCAGGCCCGCCCTCTCGTAGAACCGGTAGGTGCACAGCTCGTCGGTGTAGAGGAAGAGCTCGGTGCGCCCGCGCTCGCGCAGGTGGGACATGAGGCCCCGGTACAGGTGGGTGCCCACGCCCCTGCCCCGGGCGACGGTGTGGACGGCGAAGAGCGTGACCTCGTCGCTCAGGGCCCACGTGCCCGCCTGCCGCACGTCTTCGCGCAGCTCCTCGTAGGTGCGCTCGAAGCTGAAGAAGAACCGCAGCGTGCGCCACTGCGGCAGCCCCACGGTGAGGAGCCAGGCCCTGGCCGCGGTGATCCGCACCCGGCGCCGGACGCGTCCGGGCAGGAGCGGCTCGCCCCGGACCCGCCCCATCATGACGCCCACGACCTTGCCGTCCAGGACCGCGACCCGCGCATAGCTCGATCCCTGCAGGCACTCGTCCAGATAGACCTCCAGGGCTGAGCGCTCCAGGTAGCGGCGCCTGGTGTAGCGGTGGATGTGGAAGGCGTCGTTGATGATCGCCATGACGCCCTCGGCGTCGCGGTCCTCGTAGGGGCGGTAGGTGATGGCTTCCCGTCGTGTCATACGGTCTCCTTCTGATCGGTGCGTGCGGGATGGGGCCTGCCCTCAGCCGCCCGTGAGGAGCTTGACCACCACGCCGACGACGACGGCGTTGTAGAGGAAGGCGAGGACCGTGTGGGTCATGACGATCCAGCGGGTCCGCGAGGAGCGCACCTCGACGTCGGAGGTGGCGAAGGTCGCCCCGATCGTCATGCCTAGGTAGAGGTACTCGGCGCTCGCCGGCGTCCTGGTCCCGGGGAAGCGGAAGCCGCCGTGGGCCTCGAGCTGGTCGTGGCGCTCGTACATCTGGGCGAACCCGATGTGGAGGACCAGCCACCCCAGCACGCCGATGAGCACGGTGAGGGCCTGGCTGCGGTCCAGAGCCAGGTAGAGGCGGCTGACGTCGTCGGCCAGAGAGGCTCCGGTGGCGACGCCGTCGGGCTCGTCGAGGTAGCCGACGGCCGTGATGAGGCCGGTGGCGGCGGCCAGGAGCGGGGTGAGGTCGGACAGGTTGCGGAGCCAGGAGTGGTGGCCCGGCGGCCGGGAGCAGGGGCCGGCCGACGGCGCCCGGCCGCCCCGGTCCGCGTGCTCGCCGGGGCGGCCGCCCCGGGCCGCCCACAGGGAGCCGGCGACGTAGGCCAGGGCCAGCCCCACCCAGGACAGGGCGCCCACCGCGATGACGACCAGCTCGGAGAAGAGCATCTGGGCGAGGCCCGCGGCGAGGAGGAGCACCTCGATGACGGCCAGGGCGCGGGAGCGGTACATGGCCGCCATCCTCTCAGACCCGGGGTCCGGGGACGGGCTACCCCGTCTTCACCCGCCCCGCCCTGCCCCCGCCAGCCCTCCTGGCCGCCTGCCGGGGCGCGGGGCCGCCGCCGCGTCCCACGCCCCGCGACATCAGGTGGTAGGGGGCCAGCAGGCCGATCGCCATCCCGAGGACGGTCAGGCCCGCCGTCGTCAGGTCCTGGGCGACGGCCAGCAGCTCGGCCGACGCCGTCGCACCGCTCATCCCCGGCAGGGCCAGCAGCCCCGCGGTGGCCCGGAAGAGGTAGACCCCCGGCACGAGGGCCACCACCGCGGCGAAGCCCGCGCCCGCGAAGGGGATGCGGAACCGTCGGCTCACCGGGGTCAGGACGGCGCTCACCAGCGCGCAGGTGGCCATCGACGCCGCCGGCCCTCCCCATCCCCACCGGCTCACCGCGACCCAGTGCAGGGCATGCCCGAGCCCGCCGGCCAGCAGCGCCCAGGGGACCGTCCGGTAGGGCATGGAGAAGTAGACGGGGTAGCAGCAGGCCACCAGGCCCGCGCCGAGCACGTCCACCCACAGCGGCACGGACAGGAACGACGCCGACACCGGCAGGCTCGCGCCCCAGGCCGCCATGCCCGCCACCAGGCCGCCGGCGATGGCCAGGATGGTCAGGGCCGCGTCGGCCAGGCGCGCCAGGCCCAGGTCGTGGCGGCGCCGGGCGATGTCCAGGCAGCCGTTGAGCACCTGGGGGCCGGGGACGAGCACCATGGCCGGGCACACGGCCACGAGCCGGGCGGCACTCGTCCAGCCCAGATGGACCGACAGGCCCCCGGCCAGCCCGCCAATGAGGGAGGCGGCGGCGATCTGCGTGGTCAGGCTCGCCCCGCGCCCGCCCAGGAGGCGGCGCGCCAGGCCCCCCAGGGCGCCGGCGGCGAAGATGAGGACGCCGGAGTGGAGGTGGGCCAGTCCGAAGATGAGCGCGAGCAGCACCGCCCCCGCCCCGGCCGCCGGGCAGAAGAGCCAGGTGGGGCTCGCGGGAGCGGCGGCGGCCTCGTCGGCGGCCGCGCGCAGCCCGGCGGCGGTCGGGGCCCGCTCGCCGTAGAGGCACCGGGTCAGGTGCGTCACCCGGCTCATATTGATGGCGGAGAGGTTGACGGCGCGGGTGAGGACCACGGCGCCGTGCTCGTCCACCAGGGTGACCTCGCGCCAGGCGGGGACCAGGCGGTAGCGGGTACCCAGGAGCGCGTTGAGGCGGTCGACGGCGCGCACGCTCGCCTGGGTGGCGTAGCCGTTGCCGTGCAGGAGCGCCGCAATGTCCGCCACGAGCGCCGCGTGCGCCCGAGGATCCTGGCCGCCCCGGCCGCCCTGGTCCTCCCGGTCGCCGTCCTGGTCGTCCAGCTCAGGCCTCCAGGTTCCCGTAGACCGGCTGCCACATGGCGTCCTGCACGGCCTGGATGAGGTTGTCGTGGCTCGCGGTGGCCACGCCGTCGGCCTGGGCCTGACGCGCCACGGCCACCGCAACGGTCGCCGAGGACGCCCGCAGGTTCTCCACCGGCGGCAGCAGTGAGGCGCCGGGCTCGGTGGGGTCCACCTGGCCGGCCACGGCCTGCGCTGCGGCCAGCAGCATCCCGTCGGTGACCCGCGAGGCCCCCGAGACGATGACGCCCAGCCCCAGGCCCGGGTAGAGCAGGGCGTTGTTGCCCTGGCCGATGGTGAAGGTCGTACCCTCGTAGTCGAAGGGGGCCACCGGGATGCCCGTGGCCACCAGGGCCTTCCCCCTTGACCAGGCGACCACGTCCTCGGGCATGGCCTCAATGCGCTCGGTGGGGTTGGACAGCGGCAGGATAATGGGGCGCTCCACGCCGGCGCTCACGGCCTCGACGACCTCGCGGGTGAAGGCGCCGTGGTTGGTGGAGGTGCCGATGAGGACGGTGGGACGGGCGCGGCGCACCACCTCGAGCAGCTCGACGGCGCCGCGGGACGAGCGCTGCCAGCCGGCGGCCTCGGCGGCAGGGCGGGCGTAGGCGCGCTGGTAGTCAGGCAGGCCGGTCATGTCGTCGGTGACCAGGCCCACCCGGTCCACGAGCCAGATGCGGGCGGTCGCCTCCTCGAAGGAGAGGCCGTCGCGCACCATGCCCGCGTGAATCTGGTCGGCCATGCCGGTGCCCGCGGTGCCGGCCCCGTAGACCACCAGGCGCTGGTCGGCGAAGGTCTGGCCGGTCACTCGCATGCCGGAGACGACGGCGGCCATGACAATGGCGCCGGTGCCCTGCATGTCGTCGTTGAAGATGCGGTACCTCTCGCGGTTGGCCTGGAGGATGCGGCGGGCGTTGGCCGGGCCGAAGTCCTCGAAGTGCAGCAGCGCGCCGGGGAAGAGCTCACTGGCCACCGCCAGGTACTCGTCGATGAGGGCGTCGTAGCGCGCCCCGCGCACGCGCGCGTGCCGGTTGCCCAGGTAGGCGGGGTCGTTGAGGAGGAGCTCGTTGTCGGTGCCGCAGTCCAGGTTGACGGCGATGGCCCGCTCGGGGTGGATGCCGGCGGCCGCCGTGTAGACGGCGAGCTTGCCCACCGAGATATCCGTGCCGTTGACCCCCCAGTCGCCGATGCCCAGGATCTCCTCGGCGTCGGAGACCACGAGCAGGTCGACGTCGCCGGGGCCCAGGCCGAGCTCCTCGAAGGAGGGCCGCACGTCCTCGATGCGGTCGATGGACAGGTAGACGGCCCGTGAGCGCCGGTAGTCCCGGCTCCACTTCCTGATGGCCTCCCCCACGGTGGGGTCGTAGACGATCGGGAGCAGCTCGGCCAGGTGGTCGGTCAGGACGCGGTAGTAGAGCACCTCGTTGCGGTTGTGGAGCTGGTCGAGGAAGACGTACTTGTCCAGGTCTGTGGCGAAGGACCGCAGCTGGGCGTAGGAGCGGGCGGCCTGCTCGTCCAGGGTCTCCACCGCCGAGGGGAAGCGGCCGAGGATGCCCAGGCGACGGCGCTCCTCGGCGGTGAAGGCGGTGCCGCGGTTGGTCAGGGGGTCCGCGATGACGGACGGCTTGGCTGGCATGGGGTGCTCCTCTCACTGCGGAGGACGACGACGGGGCGCCGCCCTGCGGCCAGTGTGTCAGTTGACTGACGCTCTTGGTGAGACTGTGAGAGGAAAGTTACGATCTGTTCCGCGTACTGTCCACTACCGTTGAGACGGGGTGGGGCGCCGTCAGGACGACAGGTAGCCGCCGAAGAGGGCGAAGGCCTCCTCGATCGCCTCGGCGCGTCCACCGCGGCGGGGCTGCCCGGAGGGCCGGCGGACCGCCACGGCGTCGAGCAGCGCCTCCAGGACGACGAGCGTGGCCGCCCGGGTGCGGAACATGGCGTCCTGGGCGGGGGACGTCGTGGTCAGCAGAATGTCGGCCAGCGGGGGCAGGGCGCCGGTGCGCCGGTTGGTCAGCAGGATCGACGTCGCTTCTCGACGGCGCGCCAGGCGCAGGAGCCCCTCCACCGGGGCAGGGCTGCGGTCGAAGGCGGCCGCCAGCACCACCGAGTCGGCGCCGATCCCGGCCGCGGCGTGCGCCCAGCGGTCGGTGCCGTCCAGAAGCGTCACCCCCCTCCGCAGGTAGGCCAGGAGCAGGAAGAAGTGGTGGAGCAGGGGCTGGCCGGAGGCGACGGCGCCCAGGTAGAGGGGCCGGTCGTCGTCGGCGACGAGGTCGCAGGCCCGCGCGAAGGCGCTGTCGTCGATGGAGGCCAGGGAGGCGGACAGCGAGGCCTGGGCCAGGTGGATGCGATGGGCCAGGACGGACTCGGGTGCGCGGTCCTCGCCGTCGTCGAGCCGCCGGAGCCGATCCACCGGCAGGGAGAGGTCCTGGCGGATGCCCGCGCGCAGGCTGCGGCTCATCGACCGGAAGTCGGCGTAGCCGAGCTTGCGCGCGAACCGGGCGACCGTGGCCGAGGAGACGCCGACCCCCCGGCAGACCTCCTCCAGGTTGAGCAGGGCTGCGCTGGGCAGAGAGTCCTCGTAGAAGCGGGCGACGTCGCGCTCGCGGGCGGTGAGGCGGGCGGACGCGAGCCTGTCCAGGAAGGGGGCGTCCGGGGGAGTGCCTGCGCCGCCTGCGCTGTCCGTGCTGCCTGTGCGTGGCTCCACGGCGCCCAATGTATCGGAGGGGCGGACGGGCCCGCGGACTGGCGCCGCCGGCTCCGACGGAGGCGTCAGGCGAGCGCGAGCCCCAGGGCGGCGCCGAGGTAGAAGACGTTGACGGCCAGGAGGAGGACCCGCTCCGAGATGCCGAGGGCGTACCGCCGTATCGGGCGGATGGCCAGCGCCGCGACCAGGGCGAAGGAGCGGCCGGCGCCGTCGTCGATGAGGCTGTCCGCATCCGGTCAGGCCGGCCTGAGCCGGGCCGGGGCCCGGTGCGCGGAGTCCCGCCACGCCTGACCGCGCGAGACGATCATGGCGACGTCCGCCCGCGTGAGCCCGTGCGCGGGTTCTGCCGCCGCCCCTGTCTCCTCCGGTCCGCCATGACGCCGATTGTGCCCCGCCCCGCGTCCAGGGGTCGAGCCCGGCCGCCCGCTGTGCGGCGCGGGCGCCGCCCGTGCCGGCCTGCGCCGCCCGCGGCGGCTCGCGTCCGCACGCGCCCTCGTGCCGTGCCGTCCGCCGTGGGGCTCGCGTGGCCCCAGCCGCACTCGGGTGCGGCCCGGAATAGGGGCCGCGCCGGCGGGCGTTGCGCCTGCCGAACAGCCAGCACGGCTGAACACCAGTCGAACAACCGTCACGCGCCGCCGAGCGCACCACCTGAAGGGAGCCCCATGGCCACCACGAACATCACCGGCGAGCAGTTCAACTCCACCGTCCGCGGGGAGGGCATCACCCTGGTCGACTTCTGGGCGTCCTGGTGCGGGCCGTGCATGCGCTTCGGCCCGGTCTACGAGAAGGCCTCTGAGGCCAATCCCGACATCACCTTCGCCAAGGTCGACACCGAGGCCGAGCAGGGGCTGGCGCGCGCACTGGGCGTCTCCTCCATCCCGACCCTCATGGCCTTCCGCGACGACGTCCTCGTCTACCGCGAGGCGGGCGCCCTGCCCGCCCCGGCTCTCGCCTCCCTCATCGACCAGATCCGCGAGCTCGACATGGCCGATCTCAAGGCGAAGATCGCCGAGGAGCGGGCGGGCAAGCAGGCGTGAGCGCGGGCCCAGTCCTTGGCGGCGCGGGCCCGGGCGGGCTGCGGGGCCTCCCGACCCCTCGCTGAGATCGGTCGGGTTCCGGCTCGAGTTCGGTTCAAGGGGCGGGGCGTCGCCCCTCGTGGGTTCTCCGAGACCCCTGAGAGCCGTTCTCGACCGAAAAAGGTGGTTCCCACGCACTTTTAACACCGACCGGCGCCCCGTCCTCGCCGCAGAACCGCAGAATCACGCCAATCTTCGCTACGCCCAAGACCGCCGAGCACCTTAAAGGTGCGTGGGAGCCACCTTTTTCCGCCGCACAGCGCCACTCAGCCCCAAAGCTATAGGCGAGCCTGTCCTGTGTTCCCTGAGAGCGATAAGATCTAACCATTGAGCATCTTTGATTGTAAAGTCGCTCCCATGAGCGCTAAGACTGTCAAGAACCCGCCCGTTGCCCCTGCTTTCACCGCCTCAGCCGAGCTGCGCGCCGACCTCCAGCGCGCTCTCATCGACATCACCGCCCTGAGCCTGGTCGGCAAGCAGATCCACTGGAACGTCGTCGGTCCGAACTTCCGCGACCTCCACCTCAACCTCGACGAGGTCGTTGATATCTCCCGCGAGGGCTCCGACGAGCTCGCCGAGCGCATGCGCGCCATCAACGCCTACCCCGACGCCCGTCCCTCGACGGTCGCCGCCCAGACCTCGGTGCCCGAGGCCCCCGAGGCCGGCGTCATCACTTCCGACGCCGTCGACTACATCGTGTCCGCCATCAATGCGGTCACCACGACCCTGCGCGACATCCACGACGCCGTTGACGAGGCCGACCCCTCCTCCTCCAGCATTCTGGAGGACTACACCCAGCGGCTGGAGCAGCAGAGCTGGTTCCTCTCCGCCCAGAACTACAGCGCCTGACACTGCCGGTGCCGGCGGGGCCCGGTGCGACGCGCGTCGCACCAGGCCCCGGGCTTTTTCCCTCGCGCCGCGATCGGCCGTATTCCGGTGCGAGACCGGTTCGTCCCGCGGCCACGCCGGCCGCCGATAGCCTGGGCCCATGTCTCCCACCGCACGCGCTGACGTCGTCCGCCTGGTCCGCCTCACGCAGCACTTCGCCACCGAGGCGGTCCGGGCGGGCGACGTCGCCGCGTTCCCGCCGCCCGCCGCGCTCGCCGAGCTTCCGCCGCTCGAGCTGCGCCGCCTTCTTGACGGGCTGCTCACCATCCGCCCGCCCAGACCCATCCCCGACGACGACGTCCGCGAGGACCTCGACGAGATGCTCGCCGCGGAGGTCGCCCAGCGCGTCCTCGACGCCGGCGCCCCCGACGCGCAGACCCTGCCGACACTGTCCTCCACGCACGGTGTCAAGGAGCCGATGGGGCGGAGCGTCGCCCTGTGGCGGGGCGACCTGACGACGCTGCGAGCCGGGGCGATCGTCAACGCCGCCAACGCCGAGATGCTCGGCTGCCGGGTCCCCGGCCACGCCTGCATCGACAACGTCATCCACGCGGTCGCCGGGCCGGGCCTGCGCGCCGAGTGCGCCGAGTACATGCGGGGGCGCGGGGGCCGGCCGGAGGAGACAGGCCGCGCCCTGCTCACCGGCGGGCACCACCTGCCTGCCGGGCACGTCATCCACACGGTCGGGCCCATTGTCAACGGCGGTGTCACCGAGGAGCACCGCGCCCTCCTGGCGAGCTCCTACCGCTCCGTCCTCGATGCCGCCGCCGAGGCGGAGCTGGACTCCGTCGGCCTGTGCTCGGTGTCCACCGGGGTCTTCGGCTACCCCAAGGGGGAGGCCGCCCCGCTGGTGGTCTCGGTGATCGACCAGTGGCTGAGCGCGCACCCCGACGCCGGGCTGCGCATTGTCATCTGCGCCTTCGAGCAGGAGGACGTCGACGCCTACGAGGCGGCTCTGGCCCCGCAGCGCGGATGATGGCCGTCCTGTAAGAGACCCCGGCGTCTCGTGGCCACTGGCCGGAGGTTCGGCCTGCGTCGACGCGGCCGTGGAGGATCCCGCAGGTGCCGGGCCGGTGGAGCTGCACATTCACGTGTGGCACGTCGCTTCAAGAACCGCGGAATCATGCGGGATTGCTATACCGTCCGCCGAGGAGGAGCCGCTCCCACGTGCGCAGACCCCCCTCTGCGCACATGGGAGACCGCCAACTGACCTTGATGGACTAGAGGAAGCACTGGAATATCAAAGAAAAGTAGCCCTTGCTTCATGAGGGCGCCTTTCTCCCATGTGCAACCAGGCTTGGTGTGCGGGTTGAGTGCGAGTTGAGCGCAGCGATGCGCGGCCGCCCTAGGTGAGTGATTCGGGGCTGGTGGTGGGTGGTGTCCTGTGGCTCTGCCGTGCTTGCCGGTCGAGCTCGTCCTGTCTGCCGGTGACGTCCGCTGGGTCGTGTGGCGCGCTGGGTCGTGTCGGTCGGGGCGCGCGGCGGTGGCCTCCGGCGTCGAGATGGACATTGTCGTACGAGGTCGGCGGTGTCACCGTCTATCTCGTACGACAATGTCTGTCTCGACAGGGGGCGTGCGCATGGGGGGCGGCCCGACGTGGACGTATCTTTGTCGTGTGGTCGTGCTTTTCTCCCGTCGTTCTGGGCTCTGTCTCCCAGGAGGATTGGGGGGAGGGGGGTTCATGCTGGGAGGGTATGTTGACGTTCCGGTGCGGGGCCGGCTCTCGCAGTGCCTGGTGGCCGTGCCTGCTGGTTCGGGGCCGGTCGTCCCGATGACTGGCTGACCGGCCGGCTCCAAGACGGTGCGGGACAAGTCGGGGCGGGGGAGGTGGTCGTCCCACGCGCTTTTA
>NZ_JONS01000045.1 GCF_000711965.1 Actinomyces israelii DSM 43320 | reverse complement strand
CCTCCGGCGTCGAGATAGACATTGTCGTACGAGATAGACGGTGACACCGCCGACCTCGTACGAAAATGTCTATCTCGACAGGGGGCGTGCGGCCCGACGTGGACGTACGGACGTATCTTTGTCGTGTGGTCGTGCTTTTCTCCCGTCGTTCTGGGCGCTGCCCTCCAGGAGGATTGGGAGAAGGGCGGGTTCATGCTGGGAGGGTGCGTTGACGTTCCGGTGCGGGGCCGGCTCTCGCAGTGCCTGGTGGCCGTGCCTGCTGGTCCGGGGCCGGTCGTCCCGATGACTGGCTGACCGGCCGGCTCCAAGACGGTGCGGGACAAGTCGGGGCGGGGGAGGTGGTCGTCCCACGCGCTTTTAGGTCGGTCGCCGGTCTCGGGTGTGGTGGAGGTCGGCGTGGTTCCGCGGTTCTGCTGTGCGGGCCGGGCGGCGCGGAGGGCTGAGAGCGCGTGGGGTGATCACTTCGCGGGGCGCGGCAGCGCCCGGCGGGCCGCCGGGCCGGCCAACCAGACCGACCTCGGGCCGGAGCGGGCCGAACTCGGCCAGGGACCCAGGGACGGCGCCGGGACTGCGAGACGCCGGGCGGCAGGCCGGCGGACCGGGCATCGTCTTGCCGCTCCCCCTTGGGAATCACTCATCTCGGGCCTCCGGGACCCTCAGGATCTCCAGGGCCGGTCAGTCCTCGGCAGGGGGGATGGGCTTGCCGCCGCGGGTCCGCTTGCGGGTGCGGGTGCGCCTGTCCGGCGGCGCCTCGCCGTGGCGATCGCGGGACGCCTCGGAGGACCGGTCGCTGTGCCGGTGCCCGTTGCGCCCGCCCGAGCGGGAGCCCCGCCCTCCGTGCCCGCCGCGCGAGCCCCGGCCGCCCCGCGAGCCCCGGCCGCGCTCGTGCCTGCCGGTCTCGCCCAGGTCCTCGATCTTCTCGGCGTCCAGCCCCGCCAGGGTGCGCTTGCAGCGCGGCAGGGTGCCCGTCACGTCGCGGGCGATGCGCAGGTCGGTGTAGAGGTGGTCGCTGGTGTGGTAGGTCTCCACCGGCTCCTGGACGGGCAGGCCCAGGGCCCTGGCGATCATCCGCCACCGGGGGGCGTCGTCCCAGTCCACGAAGGTGACCGCGGTGCCCGAGTGCCCGGCCCGCCCGGTGCGGCCGATGCGGTGGACGTAGATCTTCTCGTCCTCGGGGCACTGGTAGTTGATGACGTGGGTGACGTCGTCCACGTCGATGCCGCGCGCCGCCACGTCGGTGGCCACCAGCACATCGACCTTGCCGTTGCGGAAGGCGCGCAGGGCCTGCTCGCGGGCGCCCTGGCCCAGGTCGCCGTGCAGGGCCGCCGTGGCGAAGCCGCGGGAGGCCAGGTCCTCGGCGACGCGCGCGCAGGTGCGCTTGGTGCGCGCGAAGATAATGGTGCGCCCGCGCCCGGTGGCCTGGAGGATCCGGGCGACGACCTCGACCTTGTTCAGGGCGTGGGTGCGGTAGACGACCTGCTGGACGGTCGCGACCGTCATACCCTCGTCGCCGGGGTCCTGGGCGCGGATGTGGGTCGGCTTGGTCATGTAGCGGCGCGCCAGGGCCACGACGGCGCCGGGCATGGTGGCGCTGAACAGCATGGTCTGGCGGTCGGTGCGCGTGCGGGCCAGGATCTTCTCCACGTCGGGCAGGAAGCCCAGGTCGAGCATCTCGTCGGCCTCGTCCAGGACGACCGTGGTCACGTGGGTCAGGTCCAGCACGCCGCGGTCCATGAGGTCGATGAGGCGGCCCGGCGTGCCCACGACGACCTCGGCGCCCCGCTGAAGAGCCTCGATCTGCGGCTCGTAGGCGCGTCCGCCGTAGACCTGCACGATGCGCACCGTGCGCCTGGCCGCCGCCATGGACAGCTCCTCGGCGACCTGCTTGGCCAGCTCCCGGGTGGGCAGGACGATGAGCGCCTGCGGGGATCCCGACGCCGGGTCCTCCTCCCAGCCCTCCTCACCCGGGCCCAGGGTGTCCATGAGCAGGGGAAGGGCGAAGCCGAGCGTCTTGCCGGTGCCGGTCTTGGCCTGGCCGATAATGTCCTGGCCTTCCAGCGCCACGGGCAGCGCCAGCGCCTGGATGGGGAAGGGGCGGGTGATGCCGTGCTCGGCCAGGGCCTGGCAGAGCTCGGGCTCCACCCCGAGGTCGGCGAAGGTCCTCCTCGTCAGATCGGCGTCATCGCCCTCGTCCGTGATGTCGGGGGTGGCCTCGTCCAGGGCGGGGGCGTGGGCGCCGGCGGTGCGCAGGATGCCGGGGGCCTCGGGGGCCTCGGGGGCGCCGCCCTTCCGGGCCTGCCGCGCAGCGGGTTCCCCGGGCGCGCCCGGGGCGTCGGTGTTGTCGTCGGTCACGACGTTCCTTCCGGTCGGACCGCGTGCCGCCCGCGCGCACCGGTGCGGCTGAGCCCGCCGGGCGCACGCGCGGCTGGGCGCCGGGCGCCCTCGGGCCGGCCCGGTGCGCCGGCGCTTCGCGGTCGCAGTGTGGCAGCCGATCGTGAATCATGTCCCGTTCGGGGCCGGACGGCCTGCGGGACCAGGGCTGCGGGACGACCGGGCAACCGTGGACCCTGTCAGGCTAGCCGCTCGGGGCGCCGGGCGCCGCCGCGATCGGGATCCGACCGACGGCGTGGTGGGCGAACTCACGTGCTCCGGCCCGCCGCGGGGTCATCGCACCCACAGCCCGCGCAGTTCCGCGCCCACGGCTTAGGCTTGCCCCCATGAGCACCCCGAGTCCCCCCTCCCTGTCCTCGCCCGCCCACGTGCAGTCCGTCCTGGGCATGGTCGCCTTCGTGTGCGCCAGCGCCTGCACGCGCTACGCCAAGGACGCCGACAAGGCCCCCTCGATGGGGCCGCGGGCGGAGCTGCTGCACATGAGCGCCGAGCGTGTGGCCGCCTTCGACACCGTGAGCGAGCTCGGCCGCCGGGCCGGGGCGGACGTCAGTGCCGGCACCGAGCGCTTCATCGGGTCCCTGGGGGACCTCGACGAGCGCCTGCGGCCGTCGGACTGGGCCGAGCGTCTGATCAAGACCTACCTCGCCTTCGGCCTGCTCCTGGACTTCTGCGGGGCGCTGGTCGACGGCCTGGATGAGCCGCTGCGCGGATCGGTGCGCGCCGTGCTCCGGGCCGACCGCTTCGGCGCCACGGCAGCCGCCGAGCTTCTCGACGACGTCGCCGACGACCCCCAGCTCGCCGCCCGGCTGGGCCTGTGGGGGCGGCGGGTCGTGGGGGAGGAGATCGGCACCCTTCAGCGGATGCTGTCGGTCCACCCCGAGCTCCTGGGCGGCGGGGCCGACGCGGCCGGCCTGCACGAGGTCCTCTCCCGGGGGGCGACCAGCCGCATGCGCGGCCTGGGCCTGCGCGCCTGAGGCGGCCGGCGCTCCCTCACGCGCTCCCGCTGCGGCTGGGGTAGCGTTGCTCCCCGCCGCCGTACGGCGTGCTGCTCACTGACAGGCGAGAGGAGGTGCGCGCATGCGTACCATGTTCATCCTGCGCGGGGCACCCGGCGCGGGCAAGTCGACCCTGATCCGTCGCCACCGGCTCAGCGACCTCGCTATCGGCCTGGACGACTTCCGACGCCTGTACTCCACGCCCTTCACGGACCTGGACGGCGAGCCCACCCTGTCCATGGCCTTCGGCGCGGAGAGGCAGGTCGTGTCGGCCTTCAAGGCCGCCGTCGCCTCCCGGGTCCGGCTGGGCGGCACCATCGTGCTGGACTGCACCAACCCGGCGCGCAAGAGCTACCGCGAGTTCGCCTCCCTGGCACGGCGCTGCGGCTACAGGGTCTACGTCGTCGACGTCCAGGGGGACCTGACCGACGCCGAGCTGATCGAGCGCAACGAGACCCGCCGCGGCACGCTCGGATACGTCGAGCCCCAGGTCGTGGCGGACATCGCGGCCCGGGTGCGGGCGGGGGCCGCCTCCGTCGTCGAGCCCGTGGTGGGCCTGGAGGACGTGCGCCGCCTCAACACCATCGCCGAGACCGACGCCGCCGAGCACTACGAGCGGCTCGTCATCATCGGCGACGTGCAGAGCTGTGCCGGGGCGCTGGCCAAGGCCAAGAAGCACTTCGGCGGCTGGGACCCCGCCACCCTGTTCGTCCTCGTCGGCGACCTGTTCGACCGCGGCCCCGATGCCGCGGGCGTCATGGACCTCATCGTGGAGGACGGCCGGGTGCCGGACAACATCATCCTCGTCGAGGGCAACCACGACGAGCACCTGCGCATGATCTGCTCCGACGTGCGCGGCGGCAGCTGGCCGGACACGCGCGAGTCCCGCCGCCAGATCCTGGCCTCGGGGCGGCGCGACGGCGACATCGAGGCGCTCCTGGCCCGCATGGTCCCCCTGGCCGGCCTGCGCTTCGCCGGCGAGCACGTCCTGGTCACCCACGCGGGCCTGGACCCGGCCACCATCGACCGGATCACCGCCGAGGGCGAGGACGGCCTGCTGACCTGGGACCTCACCGAGGTCCCCATGCTCCAGCTCCTGCTCGGGTCCTCGGCGCGGTCGACCACCTTCCAGGGGCGCTCCGGCTACGAGCGCGCCGTCGAGGCCCGCCTGTCCCACCCGCGGATACTCCAGGTCCACGGGCACCGCAACGGCGCCCGCCGCGAGGAGCCGGGGCCCGCACTGGCCGCGCCCAACGTCTACACCCTGGAGCACCGGGTCGAGCACGGCGGACACCTGGCCGTCCTGCAGATCGACGCCGACGGCACACGCACCCTCCACGCCTTCACGCAGGACGCCCCGGTCCTCACCGGCGCGGCCGCCGACCCGACCAGCCTGGTGGCGCGCATGAGCGCCCACCCCGAGGTCCGCGTGCGCGAGGTGGAGGGGATGCCGGGCATCATCGCCTGCAACTTCTCCCGCAGGGCCTTCGTCAAGGGCCTGTGGGACCAGACCAGCTGCAAGGCCCGCGGCCTGTTCCTGCGCGCCTCCGACGCCGAGGTCGTCGCCCGCGGCTACGACAAGTTCTTCAACATCGGCCAGCCCCCGGGCCCGGCCGACCTCGGGGAGGTCGTGCGCGCCGGCGCCGGGCGGCCCCTGAGCGTGCGCCGCAAGTGGAACGGCTACCTCGCCATCGTCTCCGTCGTCGACGGGCGGCTGCGAGTCTTCTCCAAGTCCGGCGTCACGGCCCACTCCGAGCACGCCGAGTCCCTCCTGGCGGCCCACCTGGGGGACCGGGCCGACGAGCTGGCCGCCCTCATCGCTGCCGCGGGCGTCTCGCTGACCTTCGAGGTCATCAGCCGCCGCGACCCCCACATCGTCGACGAGGGCGACGACAAGGTCGTGCTGCTCGACGCCATCCGCAACCGGGAGGACATGGAGCTGGTCGACGAGGTGCGGCGCAGCGTGGCCGAGGACTTCGGCCTCGTCTCCCCGGCCGTCGAGGTCCTGTCCGAGGCCGTCGGCGAGGCCGACGACGACGCGCCGGCGGCCCTGGCCGCCCGGGCCCGCGCGGCCGAGGAGCGCGGGGAGGAGGGCTTCGTCATCACCTACGCGGGCGGCACCATGACCAAGTACAAGACCCGGGCCTACGGCGAGGTCAAGGCCTTCCGCTCCCAGCTCGCCCGCCACCTGGCGGGCAGGCCGGTGCGCGCGGCGGGGCCGGGTGCCGCGCTCGTGCGCGCCTGTCTCGACCGTGAGGCCGCTGAGGGCCCCCACTTCGTCAAGGGCTTCATGGTCGACGGCCTCGTCGAACCGGTGGTCGACATCCCGGCGCTGGTCGCCGCCCTGCGGGGAGGGGCGCGGTAGCGGCGGTCGCGGACGGCGCTCACACGCCGAAGCCGACGCGGCGCGGGGAGGCCTCCCCGACCTCGACGTAGGCGAGCGAGCCGGCGGGGACGAAGATCTTGCGGCCCTTGTCGTCACTCAGGGTGATGTCCTCGCCGGCGGCGCCCGAGACCGCGGCGAGCACGTCCTCCTGCGAGGCGGTGGTGTCGAGGGTGAGCTCGCGGGCGGCGTGCTTGATGCCGATGGTGACCTGCATGGTGGCTCCTTCGTTCCTGCCGGCTGTGGCTGATCTGGCTGATCCGTGGCCGATCGGTCCCGGCCGCGATCCCAGGGCGATCCTAGATGATTCGGCCCGGGGCGGCGGGGGCGGTCCTGCCGCGGGGTTTCGCGCCGCGCGGACGGGGCCGGGGCGCAATCCGGTCACCGGTGCCGTCGCGTGTCGCACCCGCGTGGTGTCATTGGGCCCATGCACGACGACGGCGCCCCGGCCAGGGTCCGGCTCCTCCCCGCCCCCGCGCCCGCACCCCTGCCCGCCCCGGACGCCTCCGGGCGCGCGGTGCTGGAGCGGGCCGCGGCGGGCGCGGACCTCGTGGTCCTCGGCGCCCCCGGCACCGGCAAGACCGGCCTGGCGCTGCACCTGCTCTCCGACGCCCTCGCCCGGGGGCGCGACGCCCTCCTGCTCGCCCCGACCCGCGCCCGCGCCGACGCCCTGCGCCGGCGCGCCGCCCACCTGGCGCGCGAGCACAGCGCCGGCGGCGCGGTCAGGGTGCGCACGCCGGCCGGGTACGCCTTCACGGTGCTCGCCACCTTCCTCACGCGCCGCCGCGACCCGCTGCCGGCCCCGGTCCTGCTCGCCGGGGCCGAGGAGGACGCGGCGCTCGCGGCCCTCATCGACCCTGGGCAGTGGCCCGGCCTGCCGCCCGAGGCCGTCGCCTCCCGGGCCTTCCGCACCGAGCTGCGCAGCCTCCTGGCGCGCGCCGGGGAGCTGAAGGTCGACGCCGACCGCCTCGCCGCCCTGGGCCGCGAGCTGCGGGTCCCGGTGTGGGGCCCGGCCTCCGCCCTCCTGCGCAGCTGGGACGCCCAGGGCCGTCCCACCGCCGAGCGGCGCGCCGAGACCCGCAAGCTGGACACCGCCCGCATCCAGGACCGCGCCGCGGAGGCCCTGGGGGCGTGGGACGCCCAGGACGTCCTCGAGGCGCCCCCGGTGCCCGACCTGGTCGTGGTGGACGACTACCAGGACTGCACCGCCGCCACGGCCCGCCTCCTGGCCGCCCTGGCCCGCCCCGACGCCGCCGGGCGCCGCGCCCGCGTCGTCGTGCTGGGGGACCCCGACGTCGCCGTCGAGACCTTCCGCGGCGGCTGCCCGAGCCTGCTCGTGGAGGCCGAGGACCGCTCGACCCTGGCCGCCGAGCGCCTCACCCTGGACACCGTCCACCGGGGCGGGCCCGCCCTGCTCGCCGTGTGGCGCGACCAGGCCGGGCGGGTCCCGGTGACCGGCACCGCCTCCCACCGCGGCGCGCTCCTGGCTACGCCGCAGGACGCCGGGCGGGCCGAGGAGCAGGGGCCGGCGGGCGACGGCCCGCAGCCCGCCGGTGTGGAGGCCGTCGTGGCCTCCTCTGCCTCCCAGGAGGCCGCCCACGTCGCCCGGATGCTGCGCGGCGAGCACGTCCGCCGCGCCACCGCCTGGGACGCGATGGCCGTCGTCGTCCGCTCGGCCGGCCGCGCCCGGGCCGTGGCCCGCGAGCTGCGCCGCCGCGGCGTGCCCCTGGCGACCACGACGCCGGCGGTGCTGCTGCGCGCCGAGCCCGCCGCCGGGGCGATCCTGGCGACCGCGCGGGCCGCCCTCGAGCGGCGCCTCGGCGGTGCGCAGGCGCCCCCCGAGCGCTCCAGCGCCCTCGACCTGCTCACCAGCCCCCTGGTCGGCCTGAGCGTGCTGGACCTGCGGCGCCTGCGCCGCCGTCTGCGCCGGGACCGGCCCGCCGAGGCCCGCCCCGACGAGAACCTGCTGGGAGCGCTGGCCTCCCCCGAGGCTGCCGCGGCGCTGGCGGAGGAGCTCGCCGGCGAGCCCCTGGCGGACCAGGCCGCGCGCCTGGCGGCCGCGGCGCGCATCGCCTCGGCGGCGCGGGAGGCCTGCGCAGCCGGCGAGGACGAGCACCGCGTCGACGCCGAGACGCTCCTGTGGAGGATCTGGGACGCCTCGGGGTGCGCCGAGCAGTGGCGCTCGACCGCCCTGGGCCCGCCGGGCGGCGCGGACCCGCTCCTGGCAGAGGCCGCCGAGCGGGACCTGGACACGGTCACCGCCCTGTTCAAGCGCGCCGAGGTGTGGGCCGAGCGCCACCCGGGGGGCCGGGCCGGCGCCTTCCTGGCCGAGCTCGACGCCGAGGTCCTGCCCTCGGACTCCGTGGCCCCTCACGGGTCCCGCCCCGGCGGCGTCGCCGTGCTCACCCCCGCCTCCGCCGCCGGGGGGCAGTGGGAGGTCGTGGCCGTCATGGGACTGGGGCGCGACGCCTGGCCGGACCTGCGGCTGCGCGACACCATGACGCGCTCGGGCCTGCTCGTCGAGGCCGTCATGGGGCGCCTGGCGCGCGGCGCCGACGGGCGCCCGAGCGCGGGCGCCGACCCCGCCGCCGCCCGCGCCCAGGTGCGCGGGGACGAGCGGCGCATGCTCCTGGCTGCGCTGACCCGCGCCACCCGCCGGCTCCTGGTTACCGCCGTGGCGGACGAGGACAGCACGCCCTCCTCCTTCTTCACCGAGATCGCCCGCGCCGCGGGCGCGACCGTCACCGACGCCGACGGAGCCCCCCTCATCGCCCCCGACGTCGGCGACCTGACCCTGCGGGGCCTGGTCGGCGAGCTGCGGCGCGCGGCCCTGGCCGGGAACCTGCCCGCCGCCGACGACGTCGGGCGCGAGCGCGCCCGCCAGGCCGCCAGGCTCCTGGCCGAGCTGGCCCGCCGGGGCGTCCCCGGCGCGGACCCGCGCACCTGGCAGGGGCTGGCCGGCCCCACCTCCTGCACGCCCCTGGGCTGGCCGGGGCGGCGGGTGCGGGTGAGCCCCTCCGACGTCGAGGCCCTCACGCAGTGCCCGCTGCGCTGGTTCCTCACCCGCCACGGCGGCAGGAGGCCGCCGTCGGAGGCCCAGCGGCTCGGCGAGTTCGTCCACTCCCTGGCCCAGGAGGCGCAGGAGCGCGGCCTGAGGGGCCCGGACCTCATGGCGCGCTTCGAGGAGCGCCTGCCCGAGCTCGCCTACCCCGGCACCTGGTTCGGGTCGGTGCGCGCGGCGCGCACCCGCGCCATGATCGAGCGCCTGGACGCCTACCTGGGCCAGGCGCCCGCCGGCGCCCGGGCCGAGGCGGGCGTGCGCGCCGAGCTCGACATCCCCGACCCCGACAGCCGGGGCCCGGCCCTGCCCGTCCTCGTGGCCGGGCGCATCGACCGCCTGGAGCAACTCGACACGCCGGATGGCGGGACCGGCGGCGGGCGGGTGCGCGTCATCGACATCAAGACCGGCCGGCGCGCCTACTCCGCCCCGGCCCGCCACCCCCAGCTCGCCGCCTACCGCCTGGCCCTCCAGGCCCGCGGCTACGAGGTGGACGGCGCCGCGCTCGTCCTGCTCGGCAAGGAGCCCCCCAGGAAGAACCAGGGCGTCCCGGTCCTGGCGCCCCCAGGGGCGGCGCTGGACCCCAGCCCCGACCCGGATACCGGGGAGGACTGGGCCCGCGCCCTGCTGCGCGAGGCGGCGCTCGCGGCGTCGGGCGCCACCCTGACCGCTCGCAGCGGGGAGCAGTGCCAGACCTGCCCCGTCAGGGACTCCTGCCCGATCCAGCCCGAGGGGCGCAGGGCCGTCGCATGAGCCCGGCCCCGCCCCCCAGCCCCGAGCGCCTCGCCGAGATCCTCGGCGTGCCGCGTCCCACGCCCGAGCAGGCCCGCGTCATCGCCCACCCGCTCGCCCCGCTGCTCGTCGTCGCCGGGGCGGGCAGCGGCAAGACCGCCACCATGAGTCAGCGTGTCGTCCACCTCGTCGCCCGCGGCGAGGTCCGCCCCGACCAGGTGCTGGGCCTGACCTTCACCCGCAAGGCCACCGCCGAGCTGGACCAGCGGGTGGCGGTGCGGCTGGCGCAGCTGGCCGGCTCCGGCCTGGTCGAGCTCGACGAGGGGGCGGAGGACGCGGGGGCCACGATCGCCACCTACAACTCCTTCGCGGCCTCCCTGGTGCGCGACCACGGCCTGCGCATCGGCGTCGACCCGGACTCCACCCTCATCACCGAGGCGCGCGCCTGGCAGATCGCCACCCGGATCGTCGAGGAGCGCACCGAGCCCCTCCCGCTGGACCGTCCCGGCGCCGCCGCCTCGGCCCTCCTGGCGCTGGACGGGGCGCTGAGCGAGAACCTGCTGGCCGTGGACGAGGCCGCCGAGCAGCTCGGCGAGCTCGCCGCCCTCATGGAGGGCATCGGGGCCGTGCGCGGCTGCAAGAGCCTCGTGAGGGGCGTGCCGGAGGCCCTGACCACCCGCCTGGGCATGCTGGAGGCGGTGGCCGCCTACCGCGACCACAAGCGGCGGCACGCCCTGCTCGACTTCGGCGACCAGATCGCCCTGGGCTGCCGCATCGCCGAGGAGGTCCCCGAGGTCGTCCGGTCGCTGCGCGCCCAGTACCCGGCCGTCCTCCTGGACGAGTTCCAGGACACCTCCGTGGCCCAGATCCGCCTCCTGGCCGCGCTGTTCGCCGGCAGCGGCGTGACCGCCGTCGGGGACCCGAACCAGGCGATCTACGGCTGGCGGGGCGCCAGCGCCGGCGCGCTGGACACCTTCCACGAGCACTTCAACCCCGACGGGGCGGGAGGTGCGGATGGCGCAGGCAGGGGCCGGGCCCCCGTCCTGCCCCTGTCCACCGCCTGGCGCAACGACCGGGCGATCCTGCGCGCCGCCAACACGACGTCCTCCCCGCTGCGCCACCGCGCCCCGCAGCCGGGGGACGCCGAGGTCGCCCGCATCCCGGTCGAGGAGCTCCACGAGCGGCCCGAGTCCGCGGACCCGGCCGAGGGCGCCGTCGTCGGCGCCTTCGTGCAGGACCCGCTCGCCGAGGCACGCACCGTGGCCGCCTTCATGAGGGAGCGGTGGGCCCCGAGCGCCGAGATGGCGGTCCTGTGCCGCACCCGCGCCCAGCTGCTGCCCATTGCCGAGGCCCTGGAGGACCTCGGCGTGCCCTACGAGATCATCGGGGTCGGCGGCATGCTGAGCGTGCCGGAGGTCGCCGACGTGCGCGCCGCCCTGACCGTGGCCGCCGACCCCGAGCGCGGGGACCGGCTGATGCGGCTGCTCACCGGTGCGGGCATCGGCGCCGCCGACCTGCGCGCCCTGGCGGGGCTGGCCGGGGACCTGGCCGGGGGGTCGGCCCGCTCCCCGCGCCGGCGGGCCGACGAGGCGGCCCGGGGCGACGAGGACAGCGCGAGCGATCCGGACCGGGAGCAGGCGGACGCGCCGCTGCTGTCCGAGGCGATCGAGGCCCTGGCCCGGTGGGAGGAGTCCGGCCGGGCCCCCCTCACCGGGTCGGGGGACGGGCCCGACGACGGCGGGCGCGGCGCCGCCGGACTCAGCCAGGCCGGGCGGCGCGCGGCGGTCGGCCTGGCCCGCAGCCTTCGCCGCGTGCGCGCCGGGCTGGCCCTCGCCCTGCCCGACCTCGTCGTGCTGGCCGAGCAGGCGCTCGGGCTCGACGTCGAGCTGGCCGCCCGCGTGGGCAACCCCCTGGGGCGCCGCGCCATCGACCGGTTCCGCGAGGCGGCCGAGCAGTTCACCGCGGAGATGGACTCGCCCACCCTCGTCGGCTTCCTCGACTGGCTGGAGGCCGCCGAGGACCGCGAGAACGGCATGGAGGCCCCCCGCGTCGAGCCCGAGCCGGGCGCCGTCCAGCTGCTGACCATCCACGCCGCCAAGGGGCTGGAGTGGGACGCGGTCGCCGTGGCCGGCCTGGTCGAGCAGGTCTTCCCCTCCTACCGTCAGCAGCCGCGCGAGGACCGCGTCGTGGCGGACAAGGGGTGGATGACCCGCACCGAGGAGCTCCCGCACCCGATGCGGGCCGACGCCGCCACCCTCCCGCCCTTCACCCTGGGCATGTGGGACATGGCCGGGTGGGACGCCCAGGCGCTCAAGGAGGCCTGGGGCGAGTACACCCTCGCCCTGGGCCGCCACGCGCTGGCCGAGGAGCGGCGCCTGGCCTACGTCGCCTTCACCCGCGCCCGCCACGAGCTGCTGCTGACCGGCTCGCACCTGGCCAAGGCGGCCGCCAAGCCGCGGCCCATGGCCCGCTACCTCGACGAGCTCGTGCGACGGGGCCTGGTGGCCCCCTACGGGCCGGGGTGGCAGGCCTACGACGCGGATCAGCTCAACCCCCTGGCCGACCGCAGCGCGACCGGCACCTGGCCGCCCCCCGAGCCCGCCGGCGTCCGCGGCGCGCACCGTGAGGCCCGACGGCGCGCCGCCCGCGAGGTCGCCGCGGCGGCCGGGACCGGGGCGGCGCCGGACACGAGCAAGGACGCGACCGTCGCCCGGTGGACGGCCGAGGCCCGGCTCCTGCTGGCCGAGCGGGACCGCCGGCGCGACCGGGCGCCCTCGGTGCGGCTGCCCGACCACCTGGCGGCCACGAGGATCGACGCCCTGCGCGCCGACCGGGACCGCTTCGCCCTCGAGCTGCGCCGCCCCCTGCCGCCCAAGCCTGAGGCGGCGGGGCGGCTGGGCACCGTCTTCCACGACGCCGTCGCCCTGCGGCTGGGCGGGCAGCGCCAGCTGCTGACCCTGGAGCAGGCCGGGGTCCCCGACGCTCTGGCGCCGGGCGACCGCACGAAGCTCGAGCGCTGGCTCAAGACCGTCGAGGACCTGCCCCTGCTGGAGGGCCACGTCCTGGAGGACACCGAGGTCGAGCTCGAGCTGGCGCTGGAGCCCGTCACCCTGCGCTGCCGTCTCGACGCGGTCTTCCGCGGCCCGGCCGGCACCTGGCTCATCGTCGACTGGAAGACCGGGAGCCGGCGGGTGCCCGTGGACCAGCTCAGCGTCTACGTCCACGCCCTGTCCGCCTCCCGGGGCGTGGAGACGGGCGCGGTGCGCGCCGCCTACGTCTACGTCAATCGTGACGGCGGGCTCGTCGACGAGCTGGCCGCCGCGGACCTGCTGCCCCTGGCCGAGATCGAGGCCGCCCTGCAGGTGCGGGCGTGACTCCGATCGTGACCTTGGCACCGACTTTGACCTTGACATAGTGGCAACAGGGAGGGTGACGACATGCCCCGCACGAGTCCCGTCCGCCCCAGGTGGACCATCGGCCAGTTCTCCCGCATGACGCGTCTGAGCGCCCGGATGCTGAGGCACTATGACCGGCTCGGTCTTCTGCGCCCCGGTGGCGTTGACCCCTTCAACGGCTACCGGTACTACTCCCGCGCCGAGCTCGAACCGGCCGTCATGCTGCGTCGTCTCCGCGAGGCGGGCCTGGGTCTGGAGGAGATCTCCCGGGCGCTGCCCGCCCACCTGGGTGACGACGAGGAGACCTGGCGCCGGGTGCTCGTCGAGCACCTGGCCCGTCTGGAGGATGAGGCGACCGCGCTGGAGCTGCAGCGCGAGCGCACGCTCGCACTGCTCGACCACCGAGAGGACCCGACCATGAGTGCCATGAACCCTGCGAACCCTGCGAACCCTGCGAACCCTGCGAACCCTGCGAACCCTGAGCCCGTCCGCATCACGACCCTGACCATCCCCGCCCACACTGTGATCGCCCGACGGGAGATCATCCCCACCTACGACCACGAGGGCGCCCTGTTCGACGAGTTCGAGCCCCAGGTCAGCCAGGCGCTCGCCACCGGCGGCGCCCGGCTGACCGGGCAGCCCTGCGGGGCCACCTTCTTCGAGGAGGGGCACGTCGAGCACGACGTCGACATCGAGGTCTGGGAGGTCGTCGACGCGCCCGTGGAGGTCAGCGCCCCGCTGACCTGCCGCACTGTTGCGGACCAGAGCGTCATCGCCGCCGAGCACGTCGGCCCCTACAAGGGGCTGTCGCAGACCTACACGACGCTCCTGCGGGAGATCGGGGAGCGTGGAATGACGGTCTCGGGGCCCGCTTTTGAGCGCTACCTCGTCGGCCCCTTCCACGAATCGGATCCGGCCGCGTGGCGCACCCAGGTCTGCTTCCCCATCGATTCGACCGGGTCTGACGCCGGGCCGGCCCCGGAGCCGGCCACTGGGCCGGACGCTGCCTCCGGCCCGACACCGGTCTGACGTGGGCCTCGGGCCCCTCTGGGGCAATCAGTGATCTGGGTGACGGGGCCCGCGGCCGGGCTCAGGCCCCCTCGGGGGAGGAGCCCGAGCTGTGCGCCAGGCGCAGGGGCCTGACCGGCGCGGTGTCCGGCTCCTCGTAGTCGTCGTAGCCGCCGTTATCGTCATCGGGGTCGACCGGGACCATGGTGACCTCGTGGGTGACCTCGTCCGGCTCGGCGGCCCGCCGCTCGCCGGGCACCGGGGCCAGGCGGGGCTCGCGCGGCTCGACGAGCGGCTCGTCGCCGACCTGGTCGGCCAGGTCGGCGAGCATGTTCACCGCGTCCCGGACGATCCCGTCCCGGTCGGCGCGCACGCCGTGCAGGAGCCACCGGGCCAGGCTCAGCTCGCTGACCAGCTCGGCGCGGTCCCGCAGGTGCTTGTCGACCCCCTCGCTGCGCGCCAGGTCGTAGGCGCCCTCGATGGAGTCCAGGCAGTCCACCGGGACCGTGGCGTAGATCCAGGCCATGTCCTCCGCCGGGTCGCCGACGTGCGCCTGGCTGAGCCCGCGCATGGCGACGACCGCGCCGCCCGCCGTCAGGACGTTCTCCGCGTCGAGGTCCCCGTGGACCACCACCGGGCGGAACCTCCACAGCGTGGAGTCCTCCAGGGCCGACTCCCACCGGGACAGCAGCGCCGGGGGCACCTTCCCGGTCCCGGCGGCGTCGTCCATGAGGCTCAGCCAGCGGTCGCGGACCTCCTGGGAGTCGTAGACCGGCATGCCCGCCTCGGAGATCACGGAGGTGGGCAGCTCGTGCAGCTCGCCCAGGGCCCTGCCGAGGCCGGCCGACAGGCCGGGGCCGGGGTGCAGCGCGGAGATGTCCACGGGGCGGCCCTCCAGGTGGGTGCGGACCTGGATGTGCGCCTCCTCGCTGCGCAGGGTCCCGGCCACCCGCGGCACGTTGAAGGTCAGGCGGCCGTCATCGACGATCCTGCCGATGCGCCGCAGCACCTCGGCCTCGGCGTCCAGGTTCGCCCCCGTGTTGTCGTCGTGGGCCTCCAGGACCTCCCAGTGGCGGCCTTTGGTGTCGATCACGCCGACGACGTGCAGGGAGTCGGACTCCTCCTGGGGCAGGGCCAGTCGCGCCGGGTCCAGCCCGGGCACGGCGACGCCGGCCAGGGCGGCCAGCGCCAGGGGAGAGCGTCTGCGGCGGGACGCCAGGGAGGTGACCGAGGCGGACGGCGCCGGTGGCGCAGCGTCGGGAGCGGCGGTGAGGGCATCCTCCGCGCTCGACGGTGCGGCGTGGTCGGACGGTCCGGTGGGCGGCTGCGACATGGCTCAACCGTAGGCGAGTGGCGGGTTGTCGGGGTACTGCCGCGCCCTATTGGAACGGGTTGAGGTTCCCATGAGGGCGCGCGTGCGCGATACGGGCGCAGCCGGAGTTATCCACAGGTCTCCCAAAGGGTGGCGTTGAGGCGCGAAAGTGATCTAACCTCATAAGACGTGGTGCCGCTCACTGTCGCGCGGTGCCCTGTCCACCGGCCCACCCCGATTGCGCAGCAGTCGTCTCTTCGAACACCTTCCGCCCATTGCCGACCCACAGCGAGGCCCACCATGGATGCAGCGGTGCTGCTCCACGACGAGATCCGTGAGCTCGTCCGCCGTCGAGGCATTGACCCGCTCGCGGACGCCTCGGCGCTGGAGACCCTCGTCGCCGAGGCGTCCGCCGACTACATCACCCGCGCCGATGCCGGGCTCGTCCCGCCCCTGCGCGACCCCGAGGCGGTCCAGGCCCGGGTGGTCGACGCCCTGGCGGGGCTCGGCCCGCTTCAGCGCTATCTCGACGACGACACGATCGAGGAGGTCTGGTGCAACGCCCCCGGCCGGGTCTTCGTGGCGCGCTCCGGGCGGCCCGAGCTGACCACGACGATCCTGGAGGAGGAGGACCTGCGGGTGCTGGTCGAGCGCATGCTGCGGGTCTCGGGGCGCCGCCTGGACCTGTCCAGCCCCTTCGTGGACGCCCAGATGCCGCACGGCGAGCGCCTGCACGTGGTCATCCCGCCCATTACGGCCCGCCACTGGGCCGTCAACATCCGCAAGCACTCCTCGCGCGCCTCCCGCACAGCCGACCTGGTGCGCCTGGGCTCCCTGACGCCGCGCGCCGCGGCGTTCCTGGACGCCTCCGTGCAGGCCGGCCTCAATATCCTCGTCTCGGGCGCCACCCAGGCCGGCAAGACCACCATGGTCCGCGCCCTGGCCGGAGCCATCCCCGCCGGTCAGCGCGTCATCACCTGCGAGGAGGTCTTCGAGCTCGCCCTGCGCAACCGCGACTGCGTCGCCATGCAGACCCGGGCCGCCAACCTCGAGGGGATCGGCGAGATCAGCCTGCGCCGCCTGGTCAAGGAGGCGCTGCGCATGCGGCCGGACCGCCTCCTGATCGGCGAGGTCCGCGAGGCCGAGGCCCTCGACCTGCTCATCGCCATGAACTCCGGCCTGCCCGCCATGAGCACCCTGCACGCCAGCTCCGCGCGCGAGGCGGTGATCAAGATCTGCACGCTCCCGCTGCTGGCGGGGGAGAACGTGTCGGCGGCCTTCGTGGTGCCCACGGTCGCCAGCGCCGTGGACCTCGTCGTCCACCTCGACCTGGATGCCAAGGGGCGCCGATACGTGCGCGAGATCGCGGCCCTGTCGGGACGGGTCGAGAGCGGTGCCCACGGCGCCAACGGCACCATCGAGATGTCTGATGTCTTCCGCCGCGACGCCGGGGGCAGGCTCGTGCGCGGCCCCGGCGCCCCGCCCTCCCCGGACCGGTACGCCCGCGCCGGCCACGACCTGGCCGGGCTGCTCGCCCCGGAGACGGGCGGGCGCCGCATCAGGGAGCGGGCCTGATGGGCGCGATCGCAGGACTCATGGGCGGGATCGGCATGGTGCTCGTGTGGCTCGCCCTGACGACTGAGCCGCCTCGCTGGCGCTCCGAGCGCCAGCGGCGCCTCGCCGACATCCTGGTCCAGGCCGGCGTCGGGCGCACCAGCCCGGCCGTGTTCGTCGCCGGCAGCGTGGTGCTGGGGGCCGTCGCCGCACTGGGCTTCCTCGGCGCCTCGCGCGCCTGGCCCATCGCCGTGGCCTTCGGCGCCATAGCCGCCTGCGCGCCCTACACCGTCGTCTCCGGCCGGGCCCGCGCCCGGCGCACCCGCCTGCGGGAGGTGTGGCCCGAGGCGGTCGACACCCTGGTGTCCGGGGTGCGCGCGGGCATGAGCCTGCCCGAGGCCCTGGCCAGTCTCGGAGAGCGCGGTCCGGAGGCCGTGCGCGAGCAGTTCCGCGCCTTCGCGGTCGACTACGCGGCCACGGCGCGCTTCTCGGTGTGCCTGGACCGGCTCAAGGCGCGCTTCGCCGACCCCGTCGCCGACCGGATCGTGGAGGCCCTCCGCCTGGCTCACGAGGTCGGCGGCACCGAGCTGGGGACCCTGCTGCGCGCCCTGTCGTGCATGCTGCGCGAGGACCTGCGCACTCGCGGCGAGCTCGAGGCCCGACAGTCCTGGACCGTCAACGGGGCCAGGGTGGCCGTGGCGGCGCCCTGGCTCGTCCTGGCCCTCCTGGCGACCCGCCCGCAGGCGGCCGTGGCCTACGCGACCTCGTCGGGTGCGCTCGTGCTGGCCATCGGGGCCGTGGCCAGCATCCTGGCCTACCGGCTCATGCTGCGGCTGGGGCGCCTGCCCGAGGAGAAGCGGGTGCTGCGATGAGAGTCCACCTGGGGGCCTTCGCCGGACTCATGGCGGCGTGCGGCCTGCTTCTGGTCGTCTCGGCGCTGCGGCGCCGTCGGCCCACTCTGCTCGACCGGCTCGCCCCCTACGTCCACGCCGCCCCCACGACCTCGGGTCTGCTGGGCGCGCAGGCTCCGGACGCCGACGGGCGCACGATCTCCTCGGTGCTCCTGGCGGCCGTCGCCTCGGCGGGTTACGTGCTCGAGCGGCTGGGCTCGTCGGCGGAGTCCGTGAGGCGCCGGCTGTCCCGGGCGGGCAACGCCCTGACCTACGAGGAGCTCCGGCTCCAGCAGCTCCTGTGGGCCGTCTCCGCATTCGCCGCCACGATCGGGGCCGGCCTGCTCATCTCGACGGTGCGCCGCGTGAGCGTGCCGCTGCTGGTCCTCGCCGCACTCATCGCCCTGGTCGGCGGCGCGGCCTGCCGGGACTGGTGGCTCGGTCAGGAGGTCGAGCGCCGCCGCCGGCGCATCGAGGCCCAGCTGCCCGACATCGTGGAGCTGCTCGCCCTCGTCGTCAGCGCCGGGCAGGGGCCCGTGGCCGCCATTGAGCGCGTCGTCGAGATCGGCTCGGGCGAGCTGATCGACGAGCTCGCCCTGACGCTGGCCGACGTGCGCAGCGGCACGGTGCTGACCACCGCCCTGAACCGGCTGGAGAGCCGCGTGGCCTCCCTGCACGTGACGCGCCTGTCGGAGGCCATCTCCGTCGCCCTCGAACGGGGCACGCCGCTGGCCGACGTCATGCGCGCCCAGGCCGCCGACGTGCGCGAGGCCTCCCGGCGCGCCCTCATGGAGGAGGGTGGCAGGCGCGAGATCGCGCAGATGGTGCCGGTGGTCTTCCTCGTCCTGCCGATCACGGTCGTCTTCGCCCTGTTCCCCGGCCTGTTCGTCCTGCGCCTGGGGCTGTGAGGCCGCCGATCGCGCAGATCCCGACCCCGCCTCGCCGGCCCGGCCAGCCCGGCCCCTTGATCCGTTCCGACCCGTCACCAGTGAAAGGACAGACAGATGATCCGCCCCGTTCCCGCCGTCGCTCGCCGCATGCGCTCGAGCCCTCGCCCGGCCTCCCCGCGGGCCCGCCTGCACCAGGAGCGCGGAGACGTCCCCGGCTGGGTGCTGGTCACCCTCATGACCGCGGGCCTGGTCGTCACCCTGTGGGCCGTGGCCGGGCCGGCGCTGACCCAGGTGTTCAACGATGCGATCGCCAGGGTCACCGGCGCCATCTGAGCGCGGGAGTCCCGGCCCGCGCGCGGGGGAGGCCGGCTCTGCTTCGCAGAGGGGCCCCGTCCTGCCCGCCTCCGGCCCGCGCGCGGGGGAGGCCGGCTCGGCCGTCGTGGACTTCGCGCTGGTGAGCGCCCTCGTGATCGCCGTGTGCGCCGCGCTCCTCCAGCTCGCCCTGGGCCTGCACGTGCGCAACGTCCTGATCGACGCCGCCGGAGAGGGCGCCCGCCGGGCCGCCCTGGTCGGCGGCACCGAGGCCGAGGCCGCCGCGCGCGTGGACATGCTGGCCGACGCCGCCCTGGCGGACGGCTACGTCGAGAACGTGACCGTGTCGCGGACCGTGGTCGGCGGCACGCCGGTGGTGAGGGCCGAGGTGACGGCGCCCCTGCCGGTCCTCGGGCTTCTCGGGCCCGCCGGAAGGCTGCGTGTGACCGGCCACGCCGTCGACGAGGCCGCGCTCGTGGCCGGGTCCCGGGAGGGGCCGTGAGCGGCCGGCGGCGCGCGCCGCGGGGCGGCAGGCGCGAGGGGCTCCCCTGCGCCTCTGGCGCTACGGCGGCGGTGCGCGCGCTCGTGCGCCGCGAGGCCGGCAACGCGTCCGTTGAGTTCATCGGCTGGACCCTGCTCCTGGTCGTCCCGGTCCTCTACCTGCTGGTGACCCTGGCGCGGGTGCAGGCGGCCTCCTTCGCCGTCGCCTCGGCCGCCGACGCCGCCGGCCGCGTCCTGGAGGTGGAGAAGGGGGAGGGCGCTCTGGCACACGCGCGCGTCGCGGCCGGGCTGGCCCTGTCCGACCAGCACGTCGACTCCGACCCCGCGAGCGCCCTGAGCCTGAGGTGCGCGGACGCCGGGTGCGGCGCGGGCGTCGTGCGCGTCGAGGCCGGGGTCGACCTGCCGGTCCTGGCGGCGACCGGCGTGGGGCGCGACGTCGTCGTGCTCGACGCCGAGCGCGCCGTGAACCTGGCGGGGGCCGAGTGATGCTCCGAGCGATGGCCCGGGCGATGCGCCGCGCCGCGCTCCGGGCGGCGCGCGGGCTGCGGCGCCTCGGGGGTCGCCCGGGGCGTGGTGAGGACGGGCAGATCCTGCTGCTGGGCGTCGGGACGATAGCGGTGGTGGTCGCGCTCGTCCTGGTGGCGGCCAGCGCCACCGCCATCTACCTGGACCTGAAGACCCTGACCTCCCTGGCCGACTCGGCGGCCGCGGCCGCCGCCGACCACGTGGATGAGGACGGCTACTTCGAGGGACTCCAGGCCGGCGGGGCGCCGGGGCGGCTGACGGACGCGGGCGTGCGCGCCGCGGCGCTGGAGGACCTTGCGGCCCAGCCCGAGCGCCCGGAGTCGGCGCAGGTGGTCCAGGCCTCCAGCCCCGACGGCGCCACCGCCGTCGTCACGCTCGCCGCCAGGTCGCGCCCGCCCTTTCTGCCGTGGGGCGCGATCCCCTCCCGGGGATTCACCATTACCGCCACCGGCTCTGCGCGGCTGACGACGGCGCCGTGAAGCCCGCCGCGAGCCGCGTGCCCGCGGTCGGGCCCGCATGCCGGTGCGGGTGGCGCCTCATCAGCCCTTCACGGCGGCGACGCCGGAGGCCGCGGCCGCGATCCGGCGGCGCAGGCGCGACCCGAGCACCGCGCGCTGGTTGTGGGCGAGCTGGGCGATGTAGGCGCGCTTGACCGTCATGAGGATGTTGATCCCGACCAGCACGTAGAAGCTGTTCGCGATGACGCTGGGCCAGGCGCCGGTGTACCCGCAGTTGATGACCAGCAGCACGCTGCCGGTCAGGTTGAGTGCCTGGTAGCGCAGGGAGTCCCCCGCGATCCGGCCCTTGGAGATCAGGGCGTACGCCAAGAGGAGCTCGGCGGCGCCGATCCAGCCGCCGACGGTGATGAAGATGCTCGCCATGTCGTTCACGAGGAAGATGGTGAGCCCCCGGTTGCTGAAGATCAATCACATGAATCTGCATGGGTCGTGTAGGTGCTCTGAACTATGGTCGGGGTCATGAACATCTCCGCCCACCGCATCGCCGTCCTCCTCGCCGTGCACCGCGCAGGAGGCGTTGTAGCGGCTGCGGATCTGCTCCACCTCAGCCCGTCGGCCATCAGCCAGCAGATCCGCCTGCTTGAGAAGGAGGCGGGTGTGCGTGTGCTCGATCGCACGCCCGCGGGGGCGGTCCTGACCGACTCCGGCCGGGTCCTGGCGGAGGCCGCCGAGCGCATCGAGTCCGAACTGACCACCGCCCGGCGCGAGCTCGCGCTCATCGACGGCGACACGCCCACCGGCACCGTGCGCATCGGCACCTTCGCCACGGCGATCCGCGCGCTCATCCTGCCGCTGCTGCTCACGCTGGAGGACTCGCTGCCCGGCATCGAGCTGGTGATCGAGGAGATCGAGGAGCGCGCGGCCCTGGCGCGGCTGCGGCAGGGCACGCTCGACCTCGCCCTGCTCGAGCGCGACTCCCACACCCTGCCCGCGCCGCCGCGCGCCATGAACGACGTCCCCCTGCTGGACGAGTCGTGGCTGGTGGTCGTCCCGCCCGGGCAGGCGACCCCGAGCACGCTGGCCGACCTGGTGCGCGCCACCTGGATCGACCTGGACCCCTCGACCGCCGGCGCCTTCGCGCTGGCCCGCCTCTCACGCCAGCTCGGCACACCCCTGACCACCCGACACGTGGTCTACGACTACGACGTCGTCCTGGCCATGGTCAGCCAGGGCCTGGGGTACGCCCTCCTGCCCGAGCTCGCAGTGCACTCCGGCCTCGTCCCCGACGGCGTCGTCGTCTCCAGCCTGCCCGGCCTGGGCACCCGCCAGCTCGTCGTGCGCCATCGCGTGACCCGCACCGAACCGACCAGCGCCGCGCGTGCGGTCCTGGAGGCGCTGCTGTCACACGCCCAGGCCCTCGAGCTGGGCTGATGGGCGGCCGGCGGGTCCATCCGCTCGGCGTGCAGACCCGCCCGGCCACCCGCTGCCGGTGCGGTCGGGCCCGACCCGCCGCCTCCGCCGGGAGCCCCGGCACCTCTGCCGTAGACTCGCCTCGTGGCCACCGACTTCCCAGCAGAGATCGAACGATTCCGACACACCTACGCCTCCATCGCGGCGGTGACGGATCCCGAGGCGCTGCGCGCGCGCATCGCCTCCCTGTCCGAGAAGGCCGCCGCCCCGGACCTGTGGGACGACCCGGAGGCCGCCCAGGCGGTCACCTCGGCCCTGTCCCACGCCCAGGCCGACCTGGGGCGCGTGGAGGAGCTCGGCTCGCGCATCGACGACCTCGAGGCCATGGTCGAGATGGCCGGCGAGGAGAGCGGCGAGGACGCCGACGCGCTGCTCGCCGAGGCCGAGTCCGACCTCGCGGCCGTCTCCAAGGACCTGTCCGACCTGGAGATCCGCACCCTGCTGAGCGGGGAGTACGACCCGCGCGACGCCGTCGTGACCATCCGCTCCGGGGCCGGTGGAGTGGACGCCGCCGACTTCGCCGAGATGCTCCTGCGCATGTACACCCGCTGGGCCGAGCGTCACGACTACGCCGTCAAGGTCCTCAACACCTCCTACGCCGAGGAGGCGGGGCTGAAGTCCGTGACCTTCGAGGTTCACGCCCCCTACGCCTACGGGACGCTCTCGGTGGAGGGGGGCACGCACCGGCTGGTGCGCATCAGCCCCTTCGACAACCAGGGCCGCCGGCAGACCTCCTTCGCCGCCGTCGAGGTCATCCCGCTCATCGAGTCCACCGACCACATTGACATCCCCGAGACCGACATCCGCATCGACGTCTTCCGCTCCTCGGGGCCCGGCGGGCAGAGCGTCAACACGACCGACTCCGCCGTGCGCATCACCCACATTCCCACTGGCCTGGTGGTCTCCATGCAGGACGAGAAGTCCCAGATCCAGAACCGCGCCGCCGCCATGCGCGTGCTCCAGTCGCGCCTGCTGCTGCTCAAGCAGCAGGAGGAGGACGCGAAGAAGAAGGAGCTGGCCGGGGACGTCAAGGCCTCCTGGGGGGACCAGATGCGCTCCTACGTCCTCAACCCCTACCAGATGGTCAAGGACCTGCGCACCGGCTACGAGGTGGGCAACCCCGACTCGGTCTTCGACGGCGATATCGACGGCTTCATCGACGCCGGCATCCGCTGGCGCAGGCAGCAGGAGAGCGCGGCTGAGGGCTGATCCGGGTAGAGACCATGACGCCTATCAGGCGATGAGGCGGCGCTGAGGGCGCCTGTGGTTCACGATGCGCTGCCTTGGTGCCGGGCCAGTCAGAGCGGGCCGGGGCTGGGGCCTCAACAGCGACTGCGGTCTGCAACGTGAACGTATCTTTCTCCTGTCCTACTGAGGTCCGTCCTCAGTAGGACAGGAGAAAGATACGTCGGTGTTGCGAAGGTACGTTCACGTTCTGGCAGGCTCCGCGCGATCACCCGTGCGCCCGGCCCCGCCGCCACCGGCCCTCAGCATTCGGATACAGCCCGAACTCCTGCTGATATGCTTCACCACCAATCCTCACACGGGGCGTAGTACTCGGTACAATGTGCGACTGCACAGTAGTTGCACCACAGCATGACGCATGCGATTCCTAGGGGAACGCCACCGAAAACACAGGGGGTGCAACATTCGAACAGTGCCTGATAATCGTAAGTGCAGCATGTAGCCGGGGGCATTCCAAAAGCGCTGCAGCAGTTGACTCCGTCGCCTGCGGCCAGTGAGTCATCGAGCCCTCCGGGGGCGGCTTCCCGCTCATTGAGGCGACGAACGATGTTCTCGCCGTCGGTGTAGAATGCCAATAGGGCGGTCCTGGGAGCGGATGACTCGCTGGTCTCCTTGACCAGGATGAAAAATAGTTCTTCGCTCATCATCAGAGCGGCTTTGAGGACAGTAGTCCCTCGCGATGAGACCGATGCGGTGACTCCAGTCGCAGCGACATCTACTGTCTCGCTCGGGTGCCCTGCCTCGATGACTCGATTATGCGGGTCGGGAAGAATGGAGTCCCGTTCCTCCTGGGTGGCGTCACGCGTTCCAGAAAGACTCTCCTCGAACCACTGGCGATCCCCCTGTTGAGCCGCCGCTGCAGTAGAAGTGGTCGGCCCTCCTGCAAGTGCGTAAGCTGATGCTGCGAGCGATCCGATAATTCCTCTCAGAATTGTTCGTCTGGTCGACATTCTCTCCTCCTCTGTTGTACGAGGGTGAAGGCGGTCTCGATTATTTTGTCTCAATGAGTTTTCTGTACCGCAAGAATGATGCTGTGACGATGAGGGCGACGACAAGGCATGATAGTGCGAGGTTCTTGTTGTCTTCCGGTGGATGAGATAATATGAGGGTAGGCAACAGCGCGAGGGCGAGAATCGTGTTGCGCACGACAAGGCCAGCGCTGACCTTCGTTGGAGACGCGCCACAGCCGCAGTCCTCGGGAGGGTTTTTTCTGGCCAAGACGATGATCATAGCCGCTGAAAATACGCACAACAGCAGAAAAAGGACTGCAGCCGCGGGTAGAGGCGACACATTTGAGGCTAGTGCGAGGCCGCCGAAGAACTCCAGTGGTGGAATGATGGATGCAAGAACTCGAGCCGCCTGCACGCCCGTCAGGCCGTAGGCCATAATCGCTGCCCAGAACGGGTTCGGAGCCCCCATCTTGGCAGCGCCCGACCGTACGAAGTAGCATCCAATGAGAAACCTGAGCAATTCGCAAAGAACTGTCACGCTAAGGCACCCTCCAAATCCTAAAACAAAAGTTCATTCGCTACGCTCCGTCAACTCAACATCTGTATCAAGTTCTTGTTTTATAGTAACATACGTTCTTTTTGAGAACAAGACCTCGACGATGGAATTGTCTGGGAAGTTCATTGATAGAGGCTTGGCGTTTCATGTGTGAGAGCGCTTGTCTGACTGGTTGGGCGAGTTGCCAGGCGTGGCCAGTGGTCAGAGTTGTGTGCACGCTGATAAAGGTGTCGTGCATTAGCGCACTGTATGAATGCTGGGAGCGTATGCGGATGAGGGTCTGTGCCCCGGTGCGGGTGCAGTGCCGGCGTGCGCCCCCTCAATTGCCGGAGTCGCGCCCCCAGGCCCGTCCGAGTATGGCTGGAATTAAACAAGGTCGGTGCGTGGTGGCGTGACTGGGAGGTGCTCGAAGTCGTAGTCGAAGGTGCGGTTGGTGATGTAGGCGGTGAAGGCCGCGAAGGTGTTCTCCGGGGCGAGCGCGGGGGGTTGGCGATGTTGGCTTTGGCGGCATCCCGTATGTGTTCTGTGAGACCCAGGGTCGGGGCGTAGGGGGGGCATGTAGATGGGTGTGATGCGCTCCAAAGCCTGACCGGGGGCATAAAGATCGTTCAAGGCCTTGGCGTGGTGGAACCTGGCGTTGTCCAGGACCGCCGCGATCTTCTTTCCCTCATCGGTCTCGCGCGCCAGGCGACCCATCATGAGGGCGGGTCCGCTCGGCGTTCTGGTTTCCCTCGATGGGGTGGATCCTCATTTTCTTGGTCGTCAGGCTCAGCGCCCCGAAGAACGACCGACTCACTTTC
>NZ_JONS01000044.1 GCF_000711965.1 Actinomyces israelii DSM 43320 | reverse complement strand
ATTCGTGAGCTGGTGGGGGAGCGGGACGTGTTCCTGCGGGAGAAGGCGGTGGGGCTGCGCGCGGGCGCCTACCTGGTGGCGAAGATGATTGTGCTGGGGCTGATCGTCACGGTGCAGACGGTGCTGATGATGGGGATCGCCCTGGCGCTGAACAAGCATCCCTCCGGTGCGGTGCTGCTGGGCAGCCCGGGCCTGGAGCTGGCGGTGTGCTGCTGGGCGGTGGCCTTCGCCTCGGGCCTGCTGGGGCTGGCGGTCTCGGCGTTCGTGTCCTCCTCCGAGCAGGTCATGCCGGTGCTGGTGGTCTCGATCATGGGCCAGCTGGTCCTGGCCGGCGGCGTGGTCCCGGTCGCTGGGCGGGCCGTGTTCGAGCAGCTGTCCTGGCTCATGCCCGCGCGCTGGGGCTACGCCATGGCCTCCTCCACCATCGCCATGAACGAGATCATCCCCTACCGCGCCGACGACCTGTGGGAGCACACCAAGCGGCAGTGGCTGACCGACTACGGGTTCCTCACGCTCATCGGCCTGGTCTGCATGATCGCCTGCTACATCGGCCTGGCCCGCCGAGGACGCCGCTGACACAGCCCGACGCCGTCCGGTGCAGCCAGCGGCACATCACCCGCGGTGCGGAGGCTGCGGGGCCCGCGCACCCTCAACACGGAGCAGCAGCCCAGGCGGCCCTGGCCCCCGCTCGCACCAGGACCGATCTCGACGCGGAGGTGAACCGATCTCGGCGAAGGGGCGGGCATCCCGTTGGGCGGGGGCAGGCCGGGGCCCATCCGAGCGCACCACTCGGATGGGCCCCGGCCGATCACCCGGCGCTCAGTCGGTCGAGCGCACCAGCCACCAGGCGGCGTAGGGGGGCACGGGCACCTGCCCGTCGCCGGAGCCCTCGAGCGTCGTCGAGTCGGCCGGGACAGTGCCGGTGAGCATGTCGACGGCGCCCAGCACCCCGTACTCGGCGAGCCGCCAGGCCGGCACGCTGCGCCAGTCGGGGGTCACGTTGTACACGCCGACGAAGGAGCCGCGCGGGTGGTCGCGGTAGGTGACCAGCACGCCCTCGTCGTCCACGGGGGCGACCACCGTGCGCACGTTGGCGCTCAGCTGCGGCAGGCTCGCCCGCACCTCGCCCAGGTGCGCCAGGTCAGTGAAGACGCGCCCCTCGACGGTGGAGCGGTCGTGGCGGTGCTCCACGCGGGACTCGTCCAGGACGGGGCGCCCCGACCACCGCGAGTCGGACTCGTGGCCCGGCTCGGTGTCCCAGTTCGGGTCGTTGAACTGGCCGAGCTCGTCGCCGCTCCAGATGACCGGCACCCCGCCCCAGCCGTAGATAATGGCGTTGGCCAGCCGCAGGGCGTTGAACCGCTCCTCCAGCCAGGTGCGCAGCTCCTCCTCCTTCCAGGCGGGCGTGGACTCGTCAATGCCCTCGACCGCCTCGGCGGCGGCCTCGATGCCGATCAGGCTCGCGGCGGTGCCGGCGATGCGGCGGTCGTTGGTGACCGGGTTGTACTGGAAGACCAGGCCGCGGGCGTCGCTCATGGGGTAGGTGCCGCGGTACCAGTCGGCCAGGAAGACGCGGTGCCAGTAGCCGTTGAGGCCGACCGCCTCGGCGTCGGCGTCGCCAATGGCCCAGCCGATGTCGTCGTGGCAGCGGATGTAGGTGATCCAGGTGGCCGTGGGCGGCTCGACGGGCAGCGCGTCCAGGGCGTGCGCGGCGAGCGTGACGCTGCGGGTGGCGAGCATGGACCAGATCTGGACCATGAGGGAGTTGTGGTAGGCGAGGTCGGAGACCTTGCCCGTGTACTTGCCCTGGCCGAGGTACTGGAGGAGCTCGGTGGGGGCGACGATCGCCTCGGCCTTGAGGTCGACGGCGGGGGTGGCGATGCGGGTGATGGCGCGCAGCACCTCGGTGATGGCGTGGACCTCGGGCTGCCCCTGGCAGTCGGTGCCCTTGCGCTTGATGGTGAAGGCGATGGCGTCCAGCCGCAGCACCTCCACGCCCCTGTTGGCCAGGTTCATAATGATGGAGACGAACTCCTCCATGACGTGGGGGTTGCGCCAGTTGAGGTCCCACTGGAAGGAGTTGAAGGTCGTCCAGACCCAGCCGCCCATCTCGTCGTTCCAGGTGAAGTTGCCGGGGGCGAAGTCGGGGAAGATCTCCGGGAGTGTCTGCTCGTACTCGTCGGGCTCGGTGCGGTCGGGGTAGACGAAGAAGTAGTCGCGGTAGCGCTGCTCACCCGCCCGGGCGCGCTCGGCCCACTCGTGCTCGGCGGCGACGTGGTTGAGGACGAGGTCGATCACCAGGCTGATGCCGTCGCGGCGCAGCTCCGCGGTCAGGTCGGCGAGGTCGTCCATGTCGCCCAGGTCGGGCCGCACGGAGCGGTAGTCGGCCACGGCGTAGCCGCCGTCGGAGTCTCCCGGGCGCGGGGTGAGCAGGGGCATGAGGTGGAGGTAGGACACGCCCAGCTCGCGCAGGTAGGGGATGCGCTTCATGACGCCGCGCAGGTCGCCGGCGAAGCGCTCGGTGTACCCGGCGTAGCCGATGCGGGAGGGGTCCTGGACCCAGGTCGGGTCGAGGGTGCGGGCCAGGTCGAGGTGGCGCAGCTCCGGGATGCGCTCGACATAGGCGCGGGCGGCCTCGGCGAGCAGCTTGGCGGCGGTGCGCGTGGCGACAGGCTCGCCGTAGAGCGTGGTGAGGCCGTCAGCGACGTCGGGGTACCAGCGCTCGATCCGGGTGGTGAGGACCTCGCGCTCGGAGCGGGCGAGGTCAGAGCCGGACAGGACGGCGTCGACGGCGTCGCGGACCTCGCCGGGGATTGCGGCGGCGGTGCTGCGGTCGGACCAGGTGGACTCAGGTGCGGCAGGGGCGGGTGTGGTGGCGCTCATGGTCCCATAGTGGCCGATGTGATCATCGTTTGGCAGGTTTTCGGGGCCGTGAGTTGGCCCGAACATCGATCCCGCCGCCCCCAGGACGCTTACTACGCTCCTTTGTTCCTTACTGTACGAGGAAAAGGAGCGTAGTAAGGGACAAGGGAGCGTAGTAAGCGACGCTACGCCCGCAGGGCGGCGTCGAGCCGTACGCAGGCCCAGTCCCAGGCGAGGCGCTCCTGCTCCAGGCGCAGCCCCCTGTCCACCAGCATCTCCCAGGCCTCCCGCTCGGGCGCGGTCAGCCGGTCCGGCGGGCGCAGTGAGGCGGCGCCCGAGGGGCTCCCAGCGCCCGAGCCGGGGTCGGTGACGGCCAGGTGCCGCCACCGCCGCAGGGTCTCCCCGTCCATGGCCAGGGAGCGGGCGCGGGGCGCCGCGGTGCGCAGCGCGGCCAGGATGCGCAGCCCATCGACGTCGAGGTCCCCCCAGTAGACCAGGGTGCGTGCCCCGCGCAGCCAGCCGATCCGCGCCAGGGCAGCGGCCGAGTAGCCGTGCCCCCACACCGCCACGGCGCCCGGGCGCTCCTCGAGGGCGAGGAAGGTCGCCAGGTTCTCCACGACGACGACCGCCTCCGGCCCGCCCGGCGGGTGCGGCGGCAGTGCTGCCGCCCGCTGTGCAGCCGGGATCGGTGGCGCGGCACCGGCCGACGGCGCCGCCCAGAGACGGTCGATCTGCTCGATCGGGGCGCTCATGTCCCGCGGCGCCCCGGGGACGAGACCGCGGTCGAGCAGGCGGATGCGGCAGACGGCGGGCAGCGGCCGCAGCCCGAGCGCCTCCTCCAGGCCGCCGGGCCCAGCGGGGCCGGGCGCGCCCGCGGGACCGTTCGCCCCGGCCCGGGTGTCCAGCCCGCGCAGCACCGGCACGAGGACGCGCAGGACCCGCCTGTGGCGCTCCAGCCACTTGGAGTCCATGCCCGCGATGGGGATCTGTCTGAGGTAGAGGCCCGAGGCGTCGTTGTCGGCGAGCCAGGCCAGGGCGGCCAGCAGGCGCTCGACGTCGTCGTTCTCGTAGGAGGCCACGGCCCCTATGACCGAGCGCACCGCCGCCGCGAGCGCCGTCCGCTCCGCTCCGCCTCCCGCCCCGTGCGCCCGCCCCAGGGCGAGCAGCCGGGCCGCGCGGTCGCGGGCGCGCGCCCAGTCGTCCGCGCGCCCGGCAGCCGAGGCGATGGCGTCGGCGCCCGTGAGCACGGCCCGCACGGGGACCTGCTGCGCCCCCAGCGAGGCCCAGCTGCGCGTACGGCGCTCGACGACGACGTCGCGGCCGGCCTCCCGCACCCGCCAGGCCGCCGCCCAGTCGGCGACGGCCTGGGCGCCGGCCAGGGCCTCGCGCTCGGTGGGCGGGGCGAGCCCGAGCACGAGTCGCGCGCTTTCGGCCGCCTCCGGGTCGACTGCCCAGGCGGCCGCCGACCGCCGGTAGGCCGCCGCGGCCCGGGAGCGCAGGTCCTGCGGGGTCCTCACGTCTTCTCGGCGAGGGCCTCGAAGAGGTCGCCGGCGTCCGGCGGGGCTCCCGCCCCGGGGGCGGCGGGAGCCCAGGACGCCCGGTGCGCGCTGCGGGCGCTGCTCCCGGCGGGCGCCTCCTCGGCCGCCTGCCGGGCCCGAACCGCCGGCGTGGTGCGGGTGACCGGGCCCGCGGGCCGCAGCTCGGCCTCGTTCGGCCCGTCGAACAGGACGGCGGCCAGGCGGGAGTCGTCGCCGGCCGGGGAGTTGGTGACCATGGCGGCGCCCCCGACGTGGTCCTCCAGGGTCTGGAGCATCTTCATGGGCGTGGCCAGGAGGAGTTGGAAGCCGAAGCCGCGGAAGACGTCCAGGCCGGCCCGGGTGAACTCGGCGTCGGTCTTGTCGAAGGCCTCGTCGAGGACCACCAGCGCGTACCCGGGCAGCGCCTGCCCGGGCTCGGTGAGCTGGTAGCGCAGCGCGGCCGCCAGGCAGAAGACGACGAGCTTCTGGCGCTGCCCGCCCGACAGGCCCGCGGCCCCCTCGTAGTAGTCGACGGCGATGCCCGAGGCGTCGCGCTCCACGGCGGTGAAGGACACGTGCAGGCGGGTGTCCAGGCACTGGCGCCTCCACGTCTCGTCGCGGGGGTCGGTCGAGCCCAGGCGCGTCATGACGGAGTTGAGGACGGCGAAGCGCGCTTCGGCCTCCTCGGTGGTCTCGTCGGCCAGGTCGAGGCTGCCGGCGGCGATGGTGGCCAGGTCCGTCAGGAAGTCGTGGACGACGGGCAGCCGCCGCTCGGCCACCTCGATGTGCAGGTGGTGGCCCGGGGAGTACTCGGTGGCGCGCAGGGCGTCGTTGACCGGGCCGATGCGGCTCCTGACCTGGCTGACGGCGCGCCGCACCTCGCTGGCGAGCTGGCCGACGTTCTGCCGGGACTGGTTGTGGAGGAGCTCGGCGAAGCGGCGCTCGAAGCGGGGCAGGCCGTCGCTCTGGAGGCGGTCCAGCAGGTCGAGGTAGTCGCCCAGGAAGGCCGCCTCCGGGCGCACCTCGCTGCCCGGGACGGGCCAGCGCTCGGAGAAGCGCACCATAATGGCGCGGGCCTCGCCCAGGCCGCGGCTCTCGGCCTGGGAGGCGCGCTGGTTCTCGTAGGCGATCTGCTGCTCGACCTCGCGGGCGGTGGTGTCCACCTCCGCCAGCCCCGCGTGGCGGCGGCGCGAGCGGAACCGCTGCTCCAGGTCGGCGAAGAGGGCCTCCCGCTGCGCCTGGGGAAGGTCGGACCAGCGGGGGCCGGCAACGTCGGCACGGGCACCGCCGGAGCGGGCCCCTCGGCCCTCATCGCGCCGGCCGGCCCCGCGGGCCCCGCCGTCGAAGCGGGCCCCGCCGGAGCGACCGGCCCCGCCGGCGGCCTCGGCGCGCACCCGCTCCTCCTCCCGCTCCCGGCGTCGTCGGGCGATCCCGGCCAGAGCGGCCTCGGCGTCCTCCAGCCGCGAGCGCTGGACCTGCTCCTCCCCGGCGAGCCGGAGGACCGCGTCCCTGGCCCTGTCCTCGGCCAGGGACGCGGCCGCGGCGCGCGACTCGAGCTCGGCCAGGCCCGGCAGCGCCTCCGCGGCGCGGGCGCGCTGGGCGACCAGGTCGGCCTCGCGGGCCCGGGCGCCGTCGATGTCGACCTGCTCCCAGGCGGCCTCCAGGATGCGCAGGCACGCGTCGCGGCGCTCCCGGGCGGCCGACCGCGCCCGGTCCAGCGCGGCGAGTTCGACGTCAATGGCGTCCAGGCGGGCCGAGACCCGCCGGCCCTCGGCGACGACCTGGTCGAGGCGCTCGGCGGGGTCGACTCCGACCGTCCAGTTGCGCGGGTCGGTCAGGTCGCGGCGGTCGTCCTTGAGGTGGCTGGTGCGCGAGGACTTGACCTGCCCGACGCGGGTGACCCCCCGGTCCAGGCCGACCAGGTCGCGCGCGTCCCGGACGCAGGCGTGGTCGAAGCGGCGCATGATCTCGGCGTCGAGCCACCCGGCGTGCTCGGAGCCGGGGCGGGGCCGGATGCGGCGGGCCAGGGCGTCGGCGCCCACGGGGCGGACGCGCCGGGCGGGGGCCATGCGCTCGTAGGCGAGGCGGGCGCGCAGCCTCCTGGCGTCCACGGCGTCGGCGACCTTCCGGTAGAGGTGCTCGGGGACGAGCATGGTGCGGGCGAAGGGGGCGACGACAGTCTCGACGGCGACGCGCCACTCCTCCTGCCCGGGGACGAGCTCGAGGACCTCCCCGGCGAAGGGCAGGGCGGCGGGCGCCTGCCCGACGGCGTGGGCGATGGTGTCCCGGGCGCGCAGCAGGTCCGCGCTCATGGCCGAGCGCGAGGCGGTGACCTGCTCGGCGCGCTCGCGCAGCTCGCGGCGCTGCTCGACCAGGGCGATCTGCTCGGCGCGCAGGGCGCTGCGGGCATCGTCCTGCTCGCCCTCGGCGCGCTCGGCGCGCTCGATCTCCTTCGCCGCGGTGCGCTGCAGCTCGGCGAAGGCGGCGCCCTCCCCCGGCGTGGAGGCGCCCAGGATGCTCAGCTGGGCGTCGAGGAAGCCCCGGGCCTGGGCGATGTGCTCGACGGTCTGGCGGGCCGCCTCCAGGCGGGCGTCCAGGGCCGGCAGGTCCTCCCCGACGCCGCCGGCCAGGGCGAGGCAGGCGGCCTCCCGCTCCCGGCGAGCGTCGGCCTCGGAGCGGCGGGCGGTGGCGAGCTCGTCGGCGAGGCGGTCCAGGGCGCGGCGGGCCGTGTCGGCGGTCTGCTCGTGGAGGGTCGTCTTGAGCCGCTCCAGGTAGGGGTCGATGGCGGCGCGCAGCTGCTCGGTGCGCTCCTGGCTGCGGCGCGCCTCGGCGATGCGCTCCTCGAGGGCGCGCAGCGGGGAGAGCAGCGCCTCCTGGTTGCGGGCCTCGACGACGGAGGCGTGGGCCTCGCGCAGCTCGGCGAACTGCTCGACGGCGGCGGCCGCCATGGCGAAGGTGTCCGGCTCGTCGAGCATGAAGTCGCGCAGGAGGGTGTCCAGGCTGGAGAGGTTCTTGGCGGACTGGGTGCGGTGGAGCAGGCGCTGGGCGACCTCGCCGGACAGGCCCAGGCGCCGTCTGAAGCGGGCGGCGAAGGCCTCGTAGCGCTCGAAGCGGGTGGCGCGCCCCTTCAGGTCGCGGCTCAGGGCGCGCTTGTCGATGCCGTTGGCCAGGTACTCCATGAGGTCGGTGAGGTCAATGCCGCCCTCGACGAGCAGCTGGGTCTGGGTCACCGAGTCGGCGGAGGCCGAGCCCTGCCTGGCGTGGTAGAGCTTGACCAGGGTGATGGTCTCCTCGGGGCGCAGGCGCGTGAAGGTCAGGGCGATGCCGCTGCGGGTGGCGCGCGGGCGCAGGTAGTCGGTGACGACCTCGCCGGTGATCTCGTCGGCGCTGCGCCGGTAGGCGCCGCGCACGTAGCTCAGCACGGAGCGGGAGCGGTCGCCTGTGGAGGACTCCTGGGCCGCCGCGTTGAAGCGCAGGTTCTTGGCCGGCACGAGGACGGCGGACAGGGCGTCCAGCAGGGAGGACTTCCCCGAGCCCGAGGGGCCGGTCAGCAGGAGCCCGCCGCGCGGGACCGTCAGGTCGTGGTGGCCGGAGAAGGTGCCCCAGTTGTAGACCTGGATGCGGGCCAGGCGGTGCTGGGAGTCGGTCTGCGGTGCGGGCAGGGAAGCGGCTGCCGGGCCGGTCGGGCCGGTCGTCGGGCCTGCTGCGGAAGCCGGGCCTGCTGCGGAAGCCGGGCCTGCTGCCGCACCGGCTGGGCCTGCTGCCAGGCTCATGACTCGCTCCTCTCCCCCGGTGCGCCCTCATCGCCCGGGCCGCCGGCCTCCTGCGGGGAGGCGGCCCGGCGTCCGGGACCGGCGGCCCGGCGTCCGGCGTCGGAGGTGCCGCCGCCATTGGCCCGGGGCCCTCCGCCGGAGGGGCCGGCGCCGTCGTCGAGGGAGCCGCCCTCCCCGCCGCCGTCGGCCCGGCCGTCCCCGCCGCCGTCCGAGGCATTCCCGGCTCCGTCGTCCCCGCCGCCGTCCTCGCCCAGCAGCCGGCGGTACTCGGCGGCCACGGCGGCGACCTCGTCGGCGGAGAAGACCAGGGCCAGCACCGGGGAGATCTCGTAGCGCTCGGGCACGTCGGTCTCGCGCAGGAGGGAGGCCCGCTTGAGCTTGTCGATCGAGGAGCTCACGCGGCGCATGAACCCGGAGTGGTCGGTGGACACGTGCGGGCGGTAGACGGCCAGGTGGTCGTCAATCTCGCCGCGGTCCACGAAGACGCGCTCGCCCGGCGTCGTCGTGCGCAGCAGCAGGGTGCGCAGGTGGAGCAGCAGGACGGTGTCGACCAGGGTCAGCGGCAGGGTGCGCATGACCGAGGGGGACTCGCCGGTGGGGTCGTGGGCGTTGCGGGTGAAGGCCAGGCCCGCCTCCCGGTCCAGGACGAGCTCCAGGAAGAGGTCGCCCAGACGGCGTCGTATGGCGGCCTCGTCGGCCAGCAGGGAGTTCCACAGCTCGGGGTGGAGCTCGGCGGTGAGGTAGGGCCCCTGGAGGAGGCGCACGAGGGTGCGCCGGGTGCCTCGGGGCAGCGAGCCCGGGTCGCCGTCCCACAGCGCGCCGGGGTTGGCGCCTCCGGCCTGAGCCGGCGGGTCCTGACCCGATGCGTCCTGGGCCGGTGCGACATGGGCACTCATGCGTCTCCTGACTTCTCGGTGCGGTCGGTGAACAGGAAGCGGGGGATGCGGGCCGAGCGCCGCCGGCCGCTGGAGGTCGTCCAGGCCACGGACTCGTCCCCGGCGACCTCCTGGCCCCGACGACGGGCCAGGAGCAGCAGGCCCACGACGCTGGCCAGCCCCTGGGTGGCGGGGCGGCCGGCCAGGACCTCCCCGACGGTGGCCGCGCCGCGCTCGGCCAGGACCGCCTCGACGGAGTCGACGAGCTCGGCCAGGTCGATCTCGCTGGCGCGCACGACCCGGCGCACCTCCTCCAGGTCGAGGCGGGCGGCCTCGTGGCTGCGGATCTCCTCGGTGACGGCCGTGTCGGCGGGGTTGCGCATGCGCCACGAGCCGATGGAGGCCATGGGGACGCTGGTGAGTGCAAGGTCGACGCCCAGCTGGGTCTGCGGGGGCGTGTGGGCGGCGACGCGGGCGGCCAGGCGCTGGGCCTCGGCGAGCTCGGCGCCGAGCCTGCGGTGCTCCTCGAAGGCGCGCGACCTGACGAAGCGGTTGAGTGAGCGGGACAGGCCGGTCATGGTGCGGCGCACCGAGGCCGACTCCTGGGCGAGGGCGGAGCGCCAGCGGCGCAGGAAGCGCAGGTCGGCGTCCGGCAGGCGGGCGGTGAAGTCGCGGTCGAGGACCGTCTCCAGGTCCTCGTCCAGGCGGGCGGAGGACTCCGGGTCCATGAGCAGCTCGTGGAAGCCGAGGAAGGAGCGGCCGGCCTCCGAGCTCTCGATGCGGTCAACCCCGCGGAAGACGTCGTCGAGAACCTCCCCGCGCGAGGAGTCCAGGGAGACGATGCGCTCGCGCAGGGAGCGGTTGAGGACCGTGATCTCGTTGCGCACGCGGGCGAAGTCCCCGGGGATCTGCTCGGCCAGGGCGACGATCTCGGCCAGGCGCTCGGCGGCCTCCGGCCCGTCGAGCGGGGTGAACTCGCCGGCCTCGGCCCGCGCGATCTCGGCGTCCAGGGCGTCGCGCTCGGCGCGCAGGGCGCTCAGGCGCCCCGAGGCGGTGGGGTCGGAGTCGCGGGCCAGGCGGCTCACCTGCGCGGAGATGGTGGCCAGGCGCGACTGGGTGACGACGGCGCGGGGGCGCTCGGAGTGCACCAGGAAGCGGATGGCGGCCTCGGCGGGGGCGGACAGCTCGTAGGTCTCCTCCCGGGCGCCGGGGGCGGCCGAGCGCACCAGGACACCGGCTCGGCGCCACTGGTCGCAGTAGGCCCGGGCGATGCGCGAGGCCTCCACGCCCGCCTCGCGCAGGGCGGTCAGGTCCTCATCGACCAGCTCGTGGAGCTCGGCCACGGGCCTGCGGCGCACCTGCCCGCCCAGGTGCTCGGCGAGGATCGCGGCGGCCATGGGGCCCAGGTCGGTGCGCAGGAGGGCCAGGCCCGGGTCCTCGCGCGCCAGGCGCGTGAGCCGGAGCGCGTCCGCGACGACGCCCTGGGTTCCCATCGCCCACCTCCTCGTTGTGCGCCTCGCCGGCTCGGGGCGCCCGCCCGTTGCCGGACCGTTACCGGTACGAGCGTAGCGACTACCACCGGTGCGGGGGTGGATCTCGCTCGGCGATCGGCCGTCTCATCGCGCGCCGTCGCGCACGACGGCGTCGTACCGGGCCCGGTTGTCCAGGACCTCCTCGGCGTGTCCCTCGGCCCAGGCCCGCAGGGCGCCCATGGGCTCGGCCAGGGTGGTGCCGAGCGGGGTGAGCGCGTAGTCGACGCGCGGCGGCACGCCGGGCGCCTGGTCGCGGGTGACGAGCCCGTCTCGCTCCATGGAGCGCAGGGTCTCGGTGAGCACCTTGGGGGTGATGCCGCCGACGGCGGCGCGCAGCTCGCCGAAGCGGTGCGGGCCGCGAGCCAGGACGGCGACGACGAGCGGCGTCCACCGGTCGACGACGTGCCGCAGCACCGTGCGCGAGGGGCAGGCCGGGGCCAGGATGTCGTAGTCATTGAGAGGGGCGCCGAGGGGGCCGCGCTTGGTCCTGGCGCTTCTGGCGCTCCCGGTATCACCGCCGCTCCCGGCGACCCTGCTGTCACCGGCGTTCTTCCCGCTTCCGGTGCTTCTGCCGTCACCGCCGGCCCTGGCGCCCTCGGCGTTCCCGCCGCTTCCGGTGCCACCAGCGTTCCCGGCGCCCCTTCCGCCCTCTCCGCCCTGGTCGGCCGCGACCGCCGGGTCTCGTGCACGCTGCGACACACCATCCCCCTTAGTTACCTTGAGGTACTTCATATCTGAAACATACCATGATGATGCTACGGGCGACTCGCCCCCGCACCCTCGCTTTCAGGAGCATCTATGAAGATCACCGTCATCGGAGGAAGCGGCGCCACCGGATCGGCCGTCGTCGCCGAGGCCGCCCGCCGCGGCCACACCGTCACCTCGGTCACCCGCTCGGGCACGCACGCCGAGGGCGCGGCCGCCGACGTCGTCGCCGACCTCGCCAACACCCCCGCCGTCGTCGAGCTGGTCAACGCCGCCGACGCCACCGTCATCGCCGTCTCCCCCGACCGCACGGGCGGGCCGGCCCAGCCCCTGGTCGATGCCTTCGCGGCGCTCATCGCGGCGCGGCCGACCGGCCGTCTCGTCGTCGTCGGCGGGGCCGGGTCGCTGCTCGACGCGGACGGCCGCCGCCTGGTGGACGGCCCCGCCTTCCCCGAGGACTACCGGGGCGAGGCCCTGGCCCTGGCCGAGGTCCTCGAGCTCTTCCGCGCCGCAGGCAACGCGGTGGCGTGGACCCTGGTCTCGCCCGCGCCAAACTATCCGGTCGCGGAGTCGAGCGGCGCCTACGTCAGCGGCTCCGACTCGCCGGTCGGTGAGACGCTGTCCGCCGCCGACATGGCCCTCGCCCTGGTCGACGAGGCGGAGCGGGACGCCCACCGCGGGAGGCGCTTCACCGTCGCCAGCGCCTGAGCACCCGCGCCTGGCGCCCCGACCCGCGCCTGGCGCCTGCCCGCCCCGCGTCGAGATAGACATTTTCGTATGAGGTAGACGGTGACACCGTCTACCTCATACGAAAATGTCTATCTCGACCACCTGGAAGCACCGGCGGGGCCGGCGGGGCGGCCCGATTGGCGGCGGACCGTCGCCGCAGGGCACGCTAGTGGCATGACAGCCACGCCCGACACCCCCCAGCGGACCGCTCCGCCCATCGCCCTCGCCATCGCCGGATCGGAGGCCTCCGGCGGCGCCGGCGCCCAGACCGACCTCAAGACCTTCCACCAGCTGGGCGTCTTCGGCTGCACGGCCCTGACCTGCATCGTCTCCATGGACCCGAAGGCCGGCTGGGACCACCGCTTCGTGCCGGTGGACCCGCAGGTCATCCACGACCAGATCGAGGCCTGCGCGGGCGTCCACACGGCGATCGACGCCGTCAAGATCGGCATGCTCGGCACCGCCGCCACGATCGACGTCGTCGATGCGGCCCTGGAGGAGTACCGGTTCCCCAACGTGGTCCTGGACCCGGTGCTCATCTGCAAGGGCCAGGAGCTCGCCTCAGCCCGCGCAGTGGACGACGCGCTGCGCTCCAAGATCCTGCCGCGCGCCGCCATGGTGACCCCCAACCTGTTCGAGTCGGCGACCCTGGCCGGCATGGAGGAGATCACGGGCGTGGCCGACCTCAAGGACGCCGCCAGGCGCATCCACGACCACGGCGTGCCCAACGTGCTCGCCAAGGCGGGTCCGAGCCTGGGCACCGGCACGGCCCTCGACGTCTTCTATGACGGCGAGACCCTGGAGGTCCTGGAGGTCCCGGCGGTGGGGACTGAGCGGGTGCACGGCGCGGGGTGCACGCTGGCCGCCGCCGTGACCGCCGAGCTGGCCAAGGGCGCGACGCCGCTGCAGGCCGCCATCACGGCGAAGGATGTCGTCTCGGCCTCCATCGGCATGCGCGGCAACATCCCCTTCACCTACGTCTACCAGGGCTGGTACGTCGGCTGAGGGCCGGCCGCCGAGAGCAACCGGCCGGGCGCTGCCCGCGGGACGCCCGAGCGGGCCCCGGCCACCCGCCTCCCCATGCGAGTATGCAACCCATGACAACCGCGCCAGCATGCGTCGGGGGTCAGAAGAAGAGGGTCGTCTGGCGGTTCATGAAGGCGCCGTGGCCGGTATCGGTGTTCCAGCAGGTCAGGCCGTTCTCGGCGGAGGCGCACACAATGGTCCGGTAGTACACAACCTGCCCGTAGTCGACCACCATAGGAGCCGTGTACTGCTGGGGATTCTCCTGGCCCAGCTGATAAGCGGACGCGCCCCCGCGCATGGCCATATGGGGCTGGCCGCCCGAGTTGAACCCGGCGACCCACCACAGAGTGTGCCCGATCTCGTCAACTCCAAAAGGACGGTCCTGAAGGTAGCTGCGTATGCCGCACCCGGTATCTTCGAACTCACTGAAGCTGATGTCGCAGCCGATATTGCCCGAGGGGGTGACAATAATTGCGGGCCCAGTGTTCCCACCCGAATTATAAAAGGCCGTGATGGGCACCGCGTTCGCGGGCCTGGGCCCGCCGGCCCCCGGGAAGGCACCGGGAACCGGCGCCGGAGCCTGGTCGGTCGCCGTGAGCTCCTTCTCGGGCGGCAGGTCGCCCGTTTGAGTCGCCGCCCCGGAGCTCTCGTCCCAGGTGTACGTCGCCGTGCAGCTGCCCGACGCGGACTTGGGCTCCTCCCCGTCCTGCGCCCAGGTGTAGGTGACGGAAAGGGTGTCGTCCGACGTCCGGCTGACCTTCGGCGCGAACCCGTAGGGCCGCGCCGTGGCGGTACCGGCGAACTCCCCGTGGTGGAACAGCATGATCTGCCGGGGCGAGGACAGGGCAGGGTCGTGAATGCTCAGCGTGATCCACGACAGCCCCGCGCACGGGTCGTAGGTATCGACCGGCGCCCCCTGGAAGTCCCAGCTGCGCGGGTCGTCAGCCGCCAGGTCGCTCCAGGCTGTGGGAACCATGGACCCCCACTTCTTCAGCGCCTGCTCGCCGGTCAGGTCGGCGCAGGTCGGCGTGGCCTCGGCGGACTCCGACGCCGTCGCGGCGGACTGCGAGTCCGCCCCGGCGTCGCCCCCCTTCAACGACCGCGACGATCCGCACCCCGCCAGCGCCATGGCCGACAGGGCGATGACAAGCAGCACCCGTATTCCGCGTCTTACACGGACAGCGGAAGACGGTCTGACGGACTCGAGTTTCATCAACATGTCGGACTCCGGTGATCGAGGTTGACAGAGCTGTCGGTGCGGGAGGCCGCCGGCGCATGCGGCGAGGTCCCGTCTACGGGCCCGCCCGGTGGCGGCGGGCCCCGTGCATGGGCGCGCCGGGCCGAGGCGGTACAGGTACGGAACAGACACGGGCATTCGCATCCTCTCCATTGAGGCTTCATCGCTTCATCGCCAGAGGCCCCGGCGGCCAGCATTCCCAATGCCGCCGCGAGAACGGCGCTAAGAACCAAGAATACCGCCCGCCTGCCGGCACCTCACAGATCGCGCATCACAACACGGCGGCCGGTCGTGCTCCCCACCCCCGGGTCGGCCCGCTCGGCCCGCCCCGCGGGAACGGCCCGGGTGCGCCCCCACTGCTGGATCGCGGCCACATCCTCCGGGTTGGACCGGGAGAAGGGGACCACCCGCTGGAACCGCCGGGTGATCGTCCGGTCGTCGGGAAGGACGCGGGACTGCTGGGTGTACATGATCTCCGCGATCTCGTTGACGACGGCGTCGATGTCGGAGCCCGCGAAGCCCTCGGTCAGCACGACCAGGTCCCGCACCAGGTCCAGCGTCGGCTCGCAGCGCGTGTAGCGGCGGAAGCACAGGCGCAGGATCTCCTCGCGCTCCTCATCGGTGGGCAGGTCCACGAAGAAGACCTCGTCGAACCGCCCCTTGCGCAGCAGCTCCGGGGGCAGGGTGGAGACGTCGTTCGACGTCGCCACGAGGAACGCCTTCGCTGTGGACTCCTGCATCCAGAACAGGAACTGCCCGATGAGCCGCCTGGTCACCGAGCTGTCGCCGCTGCCGGAGGCCAGCCCCTTCTCGATCTCGTCGATCCACAGGATGCAGGGGGCGGCGCGGTCCGCCGTCGCCAGGGCCTCGCGCAGCCGCGACTCCGACTCGCCGACGTACATGCCCATGATCGCCGCCATGTCCAGCCGGTAGAGCGGCAACTCCCACTCCTGGGCGATCGCCTTGGCAGACAGGGACTTCCCGCAGCCGGGGACCCCGCACAGCAGGACGCCCTTGGGCGGCCGGACCCCCCAGCCGGTCAGGTCCCCGGTCATGAGGCCCTGCTTGCCCGCCAGCCACTCCTTGAGATTCTCCAGGCCGCCGACCCTGTAGTCCTCCTGGAGGCGGACGCGCTCGAGCCCCGCCAGGGCCCCGAAGATCCGGTCCTTGAACTGGCTGAGCTCCGCCAGGTCCTCGTTGTGCACGGCCTCCTTGGCCAGGAGGGTGGAGATGACGTTGATGGCCTCCCCCTCCGTGACGCCGCTGAGGATCTCCGCGGCACGGTGGATCTCCAGGTCCTGCCACTCGATCGGCATGCTCATGCGGTAGGGCTCGATGGTGGAGCCGATGACCTCGTAGAGCTCCTCGACGGTGGGCACGTCCAGCGTCGTCGTCATCCCCAGGCGGCTCAGGCCGGACCACACGGGCCGGTCGCCGATGAGGACGATGGCGCAGGAGTTCCGCTCCGCCAGGTGGATGAGCTGGGAGAAGTGCCGGGAGGTCGGGGAGTCGTTCTCCAGGTCCTCCAGGTCGGTGAAGACGAAGTTCACGTTGGCGCGCGCCCGGAAGGTCTGCTGGGCCTGGTCCAGCGCGGCCACCAGGGAGTGGTCCTCCGTCACGGCCGAGCCCGAAAGCACCTCCCGCAGCCCCTCGGTGCGCGAGTACGAGAAGAAGGGCATCTGCCGGAACTCGGTGGCCATCTGGTTGATGATCTCGAGCGCGCGCATCGGCTCGACGGTCCGGATGATAATGACCGGGACCCGGGCCTTGAGAAAACGGCGCACCTCGTCGGCGGCCTGTCGTCCATCCATGTGTTCTCCTCAGCGGAAGCGCCGACCGAAGAGGCCGGTCCGTCGTGGGTGTCCTGTCTGTCCTGTCGGGGCAGCGGGTCCGGGAGCCCGTGCGGCCTCGTTGACGGGCTCCCCGACGGTGGCCCCGGGAGCGGGCTCCCCAACGGCGGGCCCGGCGGGGGGCCCGGGCGTCCCGGTCGGATTCCCGACAACCGGTCCGGGAGCGGCCCCGGACACCCCCACGGCTCTATTGACGGACACAGGCGCCCCGCTGGCGGGTCCGGGCGCCCCGCCGACTGCCCCGACGGCGAATCCGGGCGCCCCGGCCGGGTTCCCGCCGACGGTCCCGGAGGCGCCGGCCCGATCGGCGAGCCGGACGATCGCGGACCCGTCGACGTACCCGCCGTCGAAGATGCGCGCCATGGAGTTCGTCCGCACGAGGCGCACCAGCTGCTCCTGCTGCTGCCGCATGGTCGGCGTGGTGAACCGGGAGACGTCCTGCATGTCCTCCTCCAGCTGCTTCTGGATGGACTCGACGTCCTTGCGCAGGCCCGTCATGAGGGCCGTGCGGATCCTCTCGGGCAGGCCGGGGTGGTTCGCCAGCGTGAGCCGGGGCAGGAGCCGACGGCGGGCCTCCACGAGGGCGGCCTCCGCGCCGTGGAGGTCCCCCGCGCCCAGGGCCGCGTTCCAGTCACGGGTGAAGCTGTCATTCCACCCGCGCATCATGGTGCCGATCGCGGTGATCATGTGGTCCAGGACCCGGTTGTAGGTGGTCGGGCTGAAGGAGTCCTGGTTCAGCGGCGGCAGGGAGTCGAGGCTGACGGAGGTGTCCCGGGACCAGGCCCGCAGGGTGGTGACCCATGACTTGTACGCGCTGCTGCCGGTGGCCGTCATGAGGCGGTCCTCGCCGAGCGGCGCACAATGAGCTCGTGCGGAGGCAGAGGGCACCATGCCGGCAGGTTGCCCGCCATCTTCGACTCCCGGGAGAGCTGCGGGCCCTCCTTGGTGCTGCGGGTGCGGGCCAGGAGGTCCTTGCGGTCGATGACGGCGGTGGACTCCCTGGACGGCGGCGGCGCGAAGCGGGGCATCCTGCGAGGGCGGCGGACCAGCGGCGTCGTGCCGGGCGCCGGCGCAGCCTGCGGAGCGCCGGGCGGCGGGATGGGGGCGCCGGGCGGCGGGACTGGGGCGCCGGCCGCCGAGGGCGGTGCGGGCACCGCCTCATAGGCCGACGACGTCGGGGCGGCTGCCGGCCCGGAGGCTGGGGCCGCGCCCGCCGTCGGAGCGGCCGGCGACGTTGTTGGGGCGGGCACCGGAGGACGGGGGACGGGCGCCGTCTCGGCCTCTCCGGGCGGGGCGGGCACCGGCCCGGGGGCCGAAGCCGCTGTCGGAGCCGCCTGGGCCGCCTGGGCGGGGGCGGCCGACGACGTCGGCGGAGCGGGCACCGGAGGAAGCGGAGCAATCTCCACCTCCGCGGTCTGCGCCTTAGCGGCCCTGGCGGCCTCGACCTCCGTCTCCCTGGCCTTGACGGTCTCGACCTCCGCCTCCGCGGCCCGACCCAGGGCAGGCTCGGCCTCGCCCCGGTCGGGCGAGGCCGATACCGGAGGAACGGTCGCCGTCTGCGCCTGCGAGGGCGGAGCGGGCACCGGCCCGGGGGCCGGAGCCTCCGGCGCGGCCTCTGCCTCCGCAGCCTTCGCCGAGACGTCGTCGGTCCCAGTCTCCGCCCGCGCGGCCTCCGCCGCCGGCGCAGACCCGGCCTCGGCCGCATCGGGCGGGGCCGACACCGGGGGAATCGGAGCCGACTCCGTCTGCGCGGCATCCGCCGGGGCGTCGTCGACATCCGCCTCCGTCACCTTCGCCGGGACGTCACCGGCCTCCGTCTGCGCGGCATCCGCCGCGACGAGCACATCCGCGACCTTCAGCTCGATGGTCTTCCCCGCTAAGAACGACGCCGCGTCCTCGGCCTCCGCCGGCGGTGCGGGCACCGGGGGAATCCGAGCGGTCTCAGCCTCCGCCTTCGCGGCATCCGCCGGCGGGGCGGGGGGCTCGGGGAGGGGAACCGGCGTCGTGCTCTCAGGTGTGGCGGGCCGGGCGGTCTCGGTGGTCTCAGGGCTCTTCTCGGTGCTCCTGGCGCTCTCGGGCATGGTCAGTTCTCCTTCTCGCTGGTCTCGCCGCTGGGCCAGACGTCGATGACCCTCAAAAGCTCGTCCTCGTCGGCGTCCTGCTCCTCGTAGGCCCACTGGAGCTCGTCGAAGTCGGCGCGCGCGTCCTGGAGCATGGTGAAGGACTCCTCATAGGCGCGCTGCTTCCTCACATTGGCCTCATTCACCTTGGCCTGGGCGGCCTTCTGCGCCTGGTAGATCACGTAGTAGGCCAGTCCGCCCGCGATCAGGGCCACGAGGAGCCCGGCCAAGGGGTTGATTACGAACGCGATGAGGGTGACCCCCAGGGCGATCCCGATCGGTATGATCATCTGCTGGTTCTTGAAGGTGACGCTCTGGATGTAGGCGGCGAAGGTCGCGTCCCAGACCTGTCGGAGCTGGCCGGCCATGACCGCCTCGTCGGTCTGCGTCGAGGTCGTGAAGCCGCGGAAGCCGTAGGTCGCGGCGAGCTGGTGGTGGTTAGGCGCCAGGGTGAGCGTCACATTGTCCACGTGGCGGGACCGGTAGTTCTTCGTGTACGCGCGCACCGCCGTGCGGAAGTCATCCTTGCCCACGCCGATGGCGACCTGCTGGGTGCGCACCGAGACGCCGAGGCTGTCGGGGGCGATGGCGGCGTTCGTCTGGAGCGTCACGGCGTCGGTGCGCTCGTCGAGCACCGAGATCATCTGGTCCGCCTTGGTCCGGGCCCGCTCCAGGTCGCCTCCCGTCTCGATGATCGCGTCCTGGTAGGCGACCTCACGGTTCAGGGGCAGCTCCTCCTCGTCGTACTCGGTGACGAGCTGGATGAGCAGGTCGTCCAGGAGCGTCGAGATGACGCCGGTGGAGGTGAACTCGGAGTCCTTGATGGCCTCGTACTTCTCCGCGCACGCCTTGAGCGCCGTCGTCGCCTCCGCCTGCGCCTTGACCCTGGCGAAGTCCTCGGCCGAGGCGAGCCGGCGCAGCATGGGTGCCTCGGAGGGGTCGAGGACCTTCTGGTTGACGGTGAGCTCCTCGACCCACTTGGCGACCTGGTTCGCCACCAGTTCCTGGCTGTCGCGCAGCTCGGCGGTCCACTGCGCGAGCTGGGTCAGGGCCAGCTGGGTGCCCCGGGGCCCGAACTGCCCCTGGGAGGCGGCCTCCAGGATGACGGCGAACTCGCGGGTCAGGGTCCGCGGATCGCAGGCCGCCAGGTAGTGGTGCAGCCAGCGGACGGACTCGGCCTCGCGCTTCTCGCGGCGCAGGACGAGGGCGAAGAAGAGGGCGGTCTTGGCCTGACTGCGGTTGTAGGCCTCGGTGATCGAGCGCTCGCAGATGTCCTTGTCGTCGCGGGACCAGGCCGCCAGCGCCACGAGCGCGGGGGCGAGCCAGTAGCGCGGGGTCTGGATCATCAGCTCCTCGCTGATCTGGCTGGCCGTGGACTCCGAAACGTTGCCGACGTCGAAGGCCTGCAAAAGACCGATGCTGGAGCGGCGGACCACCTTGTAGTGGCCGAACTCGCGCTCCAGGTCCGCCTTGAGGGTACCGACCTTGGTCTCGGCGCGCTGGACGTTGGCGGTGCGCTCGGCCTGCTTGACGTACTCCTCGAACTGACGGCGCAGCTCGGCCAGCTCGCTCTGAGTGTTGTCCACCTTGTCGTCAATAAGGCCGACTCTATCGCTGACCCGATCGAGGTCGTTGCCAAGGACCGAGATATTTTTATTGACCGTGATAATATTGTCGTTAGCCTGATCGATAGCCCTGATAACGGGACTGAAATCAATATAGCCGTCTGCCATGAGAGATCCTTTCGGTGGGTGGAATCGGTGCGGTAGGGGAATCGGTTATGCGGGAGTGCCGTCGGCCGCAATGGGGACGACCTCGCCGTCGGAGTAGATCTCGATGTAGGCGTAGGCGGACGACCGAGCCAGGACGCGGGCGCCGTCGAAGGGGGTCGGGACCTCGTCGCCGGCGCTGTAGTGCTCCAGGATGCGGCCGACGATGGTGAGCCGGTGGTCCACGTAGGGGGCGCCGAGGTAGCAGCGGGCGAACAGGCCCAGGAGGACCCCGCCCATGCGCTCGGCGTAGGCGGCCTCGATCCAGTCGATGAGCTCGGCCCGATAGGCGGCGTCCTGCGTCATGTCCAGGTTCAGAACGGCCTGCACGAGCTCGGCGGAGCGGGGCCGGCGGCGCTGGTTGCGCTCGAACGGGGAGGGCGCCCTCAGCGCCTGTGAGGGCACGGTTGCGGGGGCCAGGGCGGTCGAGCCCGTCAGGTCGGCGGTCGCTCTGGTCTGGATGCGACGGCGCTGGGTCACCATGGTGGTCTCCTTGTCTGTCTCCGGGTCGATCGCCGGGCGGGTCTCCCGGGACGGTCTCTCTGCCAGTCGTGGTCGCCGCGCGTATCCGGGGCCGGGGGCGCACGACGTCGTCCCCCGGGCGGCGCGCCCGCTCACCGGGTCCTCACCGGGTCACGGCCACCACCACGCCGACGACGAGAAGGACCAGCACGACGACGGCGACCAGCAGGCGGGTCCTGCCCGCCTTCCCGGCCGGCGCGGCGGGAGGGGGATTCAGCACGACAGGGGGCGCGCTGACCGGCATGGCGGACGGCGGCGGGCTCGGCGCGGGGGCGCCGGGGCCCGCGGGTGCCGGCCGGCGAGCCGGCGGCTGCGGGGCCGCCGGGAGGGGTGCGTGGGAGACGTCCGTGCCGGTGACGATGACACGGCGCCGCGAGGGGCTAGGACTCATTGGCGACCTTGGGAGTGGAAGGTGGATTGGGAGCCGGTCAGGACCGACCCCGCCAGGGGTCCGTGGCACCCTCGGTGAGGATACAGCGGCGGAGACCGTGTGTCCCTCGTTTTCAGCGCAGCAGACGTGGCCAGAACTTGCCACTCCTCGCCCCCTCGCGCGCTCGCCTCCTCCTGCGCCCCCTCGCGTCGAGATCGGTCGTATTCCGGCTCGAGATCGGTTCAGTTCCGCGTCGAGATCGGTTCGATCGCTCATTGTGCCAACTTGTCGGCCCACCGGGACAGGGCCGACACGGAGCCAGCACAGAGCCAGCACAGAGCCAGCACGGAGCCGACCCAGAGCTGCCGCAGCGCCCCCACCCGAAACCATCACGGAACCGCCCAGATCGCAGAACCATGTTGATTTAGTGCTACCCTAAATCAACATTCAGCGAGATCACAGGGAGAATCCGATGCGTCCTACCGGTCTGGACCGCCGGGACCAGCTGCGCCGCGCCGTCGACGTCATCCTCGCCTCGGAACGGGACGGCGCCCTCACCAGGACCGCCGAGACCTCCTCCATCGACTTCAAGGAGGAGGCCGGGCGACGCAACGGCCCGAACCTCGAGCCGGGAGGCACCGAGAACCCCATAGCGGCGACCAAGCTTGCCGACGAGGTCGCCTGCATGGCGAACTCGCCGGGAGGCGGCGCCCTCATCCTCGGCATCGAGGATGACACCGGTGCGGTTCTGGGGACCGAGCTGGGCATCGACTGGCTCCGCCAGCGCATTCACCGGGCGATCGATGTCGCCCCCGACATCGAGGAGCGACGCGTGGGAGGCCAGCGCGTCCTCATCCTGTACGTGGCCGAGTCCCGCGAGCCGGTGCCGGACACCTCGGACCGCCTGCGATGGCGAGTCGGCGACTCGTGCAGGCCTGTGGACCGCGCCGAGTGGTGGCTCCACCGCGAGCAGGCCCGGGACCACGACTCGATGGCGGACCGCTCCACCCTCACCGCGGACGCCGTGACCGCGGGAGCCATGGTCCTCGCGCGCGCCGGCCTCCAGGCCGACGACTCCGAGACGAGTATCGACATCCTGCGCCGGATCGCAGCGCTCCGCTCCGACGGCCACCTCTCGCAGGCGGCGCGCCTGACCCTCACGCCGGCACGGGCGACGCTCATCGACCTCACGGTCCTGGACGTCCACGGCGGCGCTGTCACCAACCGGATCGAGGCCGACCCCTCGCTGTCGCTGCTGGAGCAGGTCGACGTCGTCGAGCGCACCCTGGACGCGCTCAACACCTACTCGGCGCAGCCCTCTGACCGGTTCGCTCTGCCCCGCCAGCGCCTGGTCCCGCAGACGGCGGTGCGGGAGGCGATCCTCAACGGGGTCATTCACCGCGACTGGAACTCGACCGAGCCCACCGAGGTCCGCTGGATCTCGCTGGACTCCACACTCGTGGTGCGCAGCCCCGGCGGGTTCACCGGGGGAATCAGCGCCTCGAACGTCCTGAGCAACCGGCACGCGCGCTACCCCGCGCTGGCGGACCTGTTCCGCGCCCTGTCCCTGGTCGAGAAGCAGGGGCTCGGGGTTGACCGCATGTACACGGCCATGATCCCCCTCGGACACAGGCCGCCCACCATCGTCGAGGAGGCCGGCCCGCACGTGACGTGCACGCTCGTCGGCGGCGACCCTATTCTGCCGATCGCCGAGCTGTTCGAGCAGATCCGCCCGCTGCCCCGACGGCGGGACATGCGCGTGGCCGTCATTGTCGATCTCCTCCTGCACTCCCCCTTCACCACGTTCGACGCCGTCGCCACGGCCCTGCAGACGGACGCCGAGGGGGCGGGTGCCGCCCTGCGGGCGACCGCTCAGTGCACGGTGGCGGAGGCGCCGCTCATCGAGAGGTACGCCGATGCCTGGCTTCTGGGGAACGGGCCGCGCAGGATCGCCATGCCGGCCCGCAGGGCCCCCTGGTTCGCCGACGTCGTCGGGTACGCATCGACACGGGCCGAGCAGTGCCTGTCGACCGCCCGCCAGTGGTGCCGCGCCTTCGAGACGATCAGCACCGGCGACCTCATGCGGCTGGCGGGCGTCTCCCGCGGTACCGCGCAGAAGATCCTGGCGACCATGGCCGAGCGGCAGGAGCTGCGCCGCATCGGCTCGGGCAGGGCCACCGCATACCGACTCGCGCACTTGTAAGGACGGCGAGAGTCGAGAGCACGGCCGGTCCCCGCCGCCTCCTCGCCCTCGCCGGAGTCGGTCGTACTCCGCGCCGGGACCGGTCCGATCGCTCATTGTGCCATCTTGTCTGCCCACCGGGACAGGGCCGACACGGAGCCAGCACGGAGCCGACCCAGAGCCGCCGCAGCGCCCCCACCCGAAACCATCACGGAACCGCCCGAACCGCAGAACCCTGTTGATTTAGTGTTACCCTAAATCAACATTCCGCGAGATCACGGGAAAAACATACATTCATGACGCCTCAGCCGAGCCCCCACAGCGTCGCGACCGACAGGGCCCGCGGGCGGCCGCCCAGGTGGCGGGCGCGGTCGTCCGTCGTCAAGACGACGCCGGCCACCAGACGGTCGCCGATCCTCTCCTCCAGCCACCGCAGGTGCCTGGCATCGGCGGCGGACACCGACGAGGCGGCTTTGCGGCCTCAACCTTGGCCTCGACGACGATCACCCGGCCGTCCTCACACTCCAGGATCAGGTCGATCTCCTGCCCGTGCAGCGGTGAAGATTCGTACAGGGCAATGAGGTGGGCGCATGGACACAGATGATGGGTTCCGGAGTGGCGCAGCAGCGCCCGGCGGGCGTCAGGCCGGTACCCCGGACCGGTCTCGGTACGGAAGCGAACCGATCTCGGCGCGGGGGCGGTGGGGCCGCCGATCCGCTGGAGTGCGCTGGAACGTGAACGTACCTCCGTCGACGTCGGGGCCCGCCGCCCGCCCGACCTGGCCAACACTCCGTCAGGATCACTCATCGGAGTGCTTGGTGTTTCTCGGACAGTGATGGAAAGAGACTTATTCATGGGGTGTGGGTGAATGTGATTCCGAGGACTGCTGTGAGGGCGTCTTTGAGGGTGTGGGCAGAGCGGCGGCAGTCGGTGTGCAGGGTGCGCCAGGTCCTCAGGTTGGCGATGGTGCGCTCTATCGTGTAGCGGATCTTGACGACGGATCTGTTCCGTTCCTTGTCGGCCTTGGGCAGTGGCCTTCCTAGTGGTTTGCGCCCGGGAGTGATCATCCCCAGCCCGATGCAGCCCCTGTCAGCGATGCGGCGGGTCGCCCCGCTCCTGGTGGCAGATCGTGGTCAGGGACGTCCAGCAGGCCTGCGGCCCTGGTGGCCGTGGTGTCATGGAGCCGACCGGGCAGTGGGTCCGAGATCCGCGCCAGGCGGCCAGTCAGGGTGCAGGCGACCTGGATGTCGAGGCCCGTGGCCTTGTGTCTGCCCGGATACAGATCCGGCCCGTCCTTCCAGGACCAGCACGGCAGGAGCGTGCCATCAACGACGAGCCGGGCGGTGGGGTCCAGGTCCTCCACCACCGGCACGTTCGCCTGAAGGGCCTGGGCGATCACGGGCGTCCAGGCCGAGACGACGCGAGAAGCGGTGGGCCGGGACACCCTGGCCATGGTGGCCGGCAGAGCCTAGAGCAGGTTGAGGCGCAGGAGCATCAGGACCGAGTGCACGCACCGGTACGTCCCCGGGACGAGAGATCCCGCCACAGGCGCATTCACCGCATCGGAACGGATGGCCTGGCAGACATCGAAGACGAGCTCGCGCGCTAGGATGTCTTGATGTGCTGACGACCTCCAGTAACGAATCGGCGCAGCATGAGATGCTCCAGCCCAATAATCGCTATTATTATCGACAAGATTACTGCGATAGCAATCCGACTCTGGACGATGCATTCATGGGAGAATCCTTCAAGCTGTTCGAGACGGGAGTCCAGCATATAAAGATATCCTCCCCCGCACAGCGCACGATCACCCCCCCCCCGCACAGCGCACGATCACCGGACGCGGTCATGGTATGAGCGTCGGCTTGTGTCCACAAACAGGCATATGCGACAGCTATCGTCGCCGACAGCGATATTACGAGCCGTTTAACTATGGAGCCTCTGAGACCGCCACGGCGGTTCCACACCCAAGGTGCGACAGCCGCGATAACCGTCAGAGTCCCGAGTACTAACGCGACGATCTGCTCCGTCATTGTTGCGGACAAATTTTACACTCCACTCCAAGATGCATGCCGACATTACTCAATATGATATGGATCTCACTGCTGTTGACGTTGGAGACCGTACCAAATGAAGTCATTCGCATCCATTCCCTCCTGCTCTGCCAGCCAGATCAAGTGATGAAGGGAGATGTTCGACCTGTTTGTCGATTTCTGGGTAATTGATGGGTCGCCTTCCGGCGTCGCGCCCGTAACGACCATGACGTGGTTAATTTCTTCATCACCCTCCCAGTCTACGTAGAGCAAGTCTCCTGGCTTAGCGTTCCAACTCCCACCCACCGGCATGCAGAACCTGTGAGACGAAATTGGCGCAGTTATTCTCAAAGTAAGGATAATCCGGGTTAAAGTGCTCCACCTCGTCGCCTCTATACTGCCCGCTTGTCCAGGTTATAGCGTAGTCTGTCATACTGGCTACATCTGGACTCGTGTTGTTGTACATAGGCAATGCAGCCGTTGGTGCCGAAGTATGGCTGGAATTAAACAAAATGGCATTCTGGGGCAACTGCTGCGGGATTCCTGGTTGGCGTCTGCGGAGCACCTGGTATAGGATAGTCTCATGCGGATCGGCATGACGGACGAGGAACGGGACATCCTCATCAGGTGGAAGAAGCGTTCAGACACCTACAGGCTGGTGAGAATGAAGGCGGAGGCGATTGTGTACGCTGCCCGCGGCGTCGGCCTGGATATTATCGCGGAGATGGTCGAGCGGGCCGAGGGGACGGTACGTGAGTGGCTGTCGGAATGGCGGAGATACAGG
>NZ_JONS01000043.1 GCF_000711965.1 Actinomyces israelii DSM 43320 | reverse complement strand
GCCCATGACGCCGCGGCGGATGAGGTCGGCGGCCTCCTGCGGGGAGGCCGGTGCGCGCCCGTCCCGCCCGCGCCGCCGGTAGCCGACGAGGATGGTCTCGGGCGTGAGCAGAAGAACAGGGGCCGTCCCCAGCCGGTCCAGGACCCCGGCGAGCAGGACCGCGACGTCGAGGACGGTGCCGGTGCGCGAGTCCAGCAGCTCGGCGGCGGTGCGAACGAGGCTCGGGGCGGAGCGCCAGGGGCCGGCGTCCTCCCTGTCGATGCGGCGCCGGCGCAGGGCGGTGCACGCCGCCGCGGCAAGGGCGTCGGGGCCGGCGGAGCCGCCGTCGTCGTGCTTCGCAATGCCGAGCGCCTCATCCGTCAGGGCCTTGACGGCGGCCTGGTCGGGCTGGACGAAGGTCGCCAGCGCGGCGCCCGCCCAGTCCTCTGCCCCGGCGAGCCGCCACTGCCGCGGGGGCAGCACGGTCAGCCCCGGCAGCCTGCGCACGGACTGCGAGCCGTCGGCGGCGCGCAGCTCGACCCGCACGTGGGCGGTCCCGGGCTGGTCCACCTGCAGCAGGTTCTCCCGGTCCAGCGCCAGGGCACGGGTGCCGGTCAGCACCGGGTGGGAGGTGTCCCAGGTCAAGCGCCAGGGCTCGGCGACCTCGCGCCCGCCGTCGTCCTCAATGATGGTCAGCGTCACCTCCAGGGCTCCCGACGGCGGCTCCTGGCCGCTGCGCGCCCCGGAACTCAGGATCTTCCGCTGCTGGCCGTCGATGGATGCCGGCAGGTCAGGGCCGGCGGCGCGCCCCGGGAGGGACAGGCGGATCGAGACCTCGGGCGCGGCGCCCGCCACCGCGTGCGCGTAGCTGACCACAGGCTCGCAGGCGACCTCGACCCCGACGGCGTCCAGCGGGGTGCGGCCCGCGCCCCGACCGCTGTCGATGGCGGCGATGAGCTCGCGCACCTCGGCGCGGCCGGGCTCGGCGCCGATGAGCCGGAGGGTCTCACTGACCGCGACCAGGGCGGCCAGGGTCTTGTCGGTGTCGAAGGCGCCGCCGTGGACCACCTCGTTGCGGAAGCGACGGACCTCGTGCAGCTTGCTCCCCAGGCCGGGCGGCAGGGTGACGCGGTAGCGCCCGTCGGCGCCGCGAGCGGTGAGGATTCGGATCTGGATGGACAGGTCGGCCAGGTCGGGGAGATCCGCGAGGTCGCCGCTGTCCGCGAGGAGAAGACGCAGCCTCTCGAGCGTGCAGCGGCTGCCCAGGGTGCTGCGTAGGTAGCGCTCCAGGTGGGTCGGCAGGACGCCGAGGAGTCCTCGGAGGACGAGGTCGCGATTGCTGAGCTTCATAAGGTTCTGCTACGGGATGTGACGGGGTCTGCCCCTCGACGCTTCGAGTGGGAGGACGGCTGCAGCCGGGTTGGGGCGAAGCCGACATGCGCAGGCTACAACGCCCCCGCGACGGTGGCAGGGCGCAGCGGCCCCCCGGGGCCGCCTCGCAGTACCAATCATCCCGCCATGGCGATGGGCAGCGCGCAGTCCGTGCCGCCCATGGGCATGGCGTCCACCGCGTCCACCGCGTCCACCGCGTCCAGGGCGTCGTCGCCTCCGGGTCAAGGCCCGGGTCCCGCCGACGGGGCGCGAGCGAAGCGGGCGGGGAACTCGTTGGGAGCGGCCCGTGAGATGTCTCGGCGCATACCAGAACCCCGACGTGGTGTGGTTCGTGCGCACGACCACAACCGACGCCGGGGTTCCGACTGCCTCGTCAGGACCCTCGGTGTTGTGTAACCTTGGGAGCCACCTGGAGGCAATCAGGAGGCTCGCAAGAATTATGCGCCCGCCCCCCAGGCTGTGTCTATCAGATGAGCGGCGCTGCTGGACTGCCGTCTCGGGCGGCCTCGCATTCACGACCACAACCGGGCCTTTCGTCTCATTCGCTCCCTCGCCTCCGCCGCACGCAGCCCGTCTCCTGCGGCACCCCGATCTCGCCGCAGGGCTCCCGCAGCCCCCTCGCCGAGATCGGTCCGGTTCCGCGTCGAGATCGGTTCAAGGAGCCCGGCGGGACGTCTGACGGATGCCGCTGCCCCACCAACAGCGCACCGGGCTCGGGACCGTTCATCTTTCCCGCGGCCGTGCCCGGCCTGCTCCGGCCGCGTACGAGGTGCGAGGTCGGGGCTGAGCAGCGAGCCGGGCGGACGCGCTCCAGTCCGCCACCTCGCGGTCGCACCTCGGGCATCGAGGTCGTCCGTTAAGTCGTCCGTTAAAGGTGCGACCGCGGCGACCGGACATAGACGGGCACCCTCTGGAGCCAGCAACTCCGGCGACGTGGAGGAGGGAACGAGCCAGGCGGACCGCGTCCTCAACGTCGACGGCGGTCCGTCGCGCTGCAGGCGAACCCCCGGGGCGCCGCGCCCCAGAAAGTGATCGAGTCCGGGACTAGGTGGCGTGGCACAGTGGGAAAAGGTGGCTCCTACGCACTTTTAACACCAGCCCCCGCCTCACCCCCGCCTCAGAACCGCGGAATCACGCCGATCTTCGCTGCGCCCAGGACCGACGAGCGCCTTAAAAGTGCGTAGGAGCCACCTTTTTGAAGGGCCTCAGCCCGCGGCGGAGCACCAGACGGGCGCCTCGACCCGCTCCCGGACCGGAGCACGATCGATCTCGGCGAAGAGGGCGGCAGGAGGCCACGAGGAATAGGAGGCGGCAACAGGCGCAGCACCCGGACGCCCGAGTCCAGCGCCGAGACGCGACAAGCCGGCGATGATGTCGGGCGCGCCCACCCGGCCCCGCCGACGACAGCCGCCGCGCCCCGGCGCCCGGCCGCCCCAGACCGCGCCCCGGCGCCCGGCCGCCCCAGACCGCGCCCCGGTGCCCGGCCGCCCCAGACCGCGGCCCCAGACCGTGGCCCCAGACCGCGGCCCCAGACAGCGACCCCGAACACTGCGCACGACATCGTCGTCCGCGACATAATGGTCCCCATGCTCATGCCCTACTCACCGGGCCCTGCGCCTCTGACCCGCATGGCCGACGGGACCATCAAGCAGATCAGCCCCTTCACCGGCACGGAGGTGTGGACCGTCCCGGGCCGCGGCAACCGGCCGATCTCCCACCCGGTTGCCGAGGTCCACACCCTCACCCCCGCCGAGCGCACCCGCGCCTGCGCCTTCTGCCCTGCCCACTACACCGAGACGCCGCCGGAGAAGAGCCGCGTGATCGCCCGCCCGGACGACGGCTTCGAGCAGATCGACCACCTGCCCGCGAGCGCCCTGTTCGACACGGTCGCCGAGTTCCGCCGCGTGCCCAACCTCTTCGAGATCCTGTCCTACGACTACTGGAACGCCAACCACGGCTACGAGATCCCCGACGCCGCCCGCGAGCGCATGGAGGCCTACCTCGCCGACCCGGCGGGCGCGGCCCACGTCGCGCGCGTGGCCCGCAGCAAGCTGCGCGCCTCCGGGCAGGACCCGGCGTCGTGGGAGTCGATGGGCGACGACGCCCGCCACCAGTTCCTGGCCGCCTTCTTCGCCGGCGGGCACGACGTCATTATCGCGCGGCGCCACTTCACCGACGACGCCGTTGACACCACCGGCCTGGCCGGCTCGGGCACGCTGACCCCCGCCGAGCACCGCGCCTACATGCGCCTGGCGGTGGCGGCGACGTCGGACCTGTACCGGGCGAACCGGTGGGTGCGCTACGTGGCGGTCTTCCAGAACTGGCTGCGACCCGCCGGGGCGAGCTTCGACCACCTGCACAAGCAGCTGGTCGGCATCGACGAGCGGGGGGTGTCGGCCGCGCTGGAGCTCCAGCGGGTGCGGGCCAACCCGAACCTCTACAACGAGATGGGGGTGGACTATGCCGCCTACAGCGGGCTGCTGGTGGCCTCCAACGACCACGCGGTCGCCTTCGCGGGCTTCGGGCACCGCTACCCCACGCTGGAGGTGTACTCGACGTCGGCCACGTGCGCGCCCTGGCTCATGAGCCGCGAGGAGGTCGACGCCGTGTCCGACCTCGTGCACGCCCTGCACGCGGCCACGGGGGTGGACGTGCCCAGCAACGAGGAGTGGCACCACAAGCCGATCGACGTCGACCAGCCGATGCCCTGGCACATCACCCTCAAGTGGCGGGTCTCCACCCTGGCCGGGTTCGAGGGCGGCACGAAGATCTACCTCAACACCATCGACCCGTGGACCCTGCGCGACCGGGTCGTCGCCCGTCTGGAGGACCTGCGGGCCGACCGCCTCATTGCGCCGATGGCGGTGGGCGAGGAGTGTCCGCGCGAGCCCAATAGGCTGCTGTACAACCCCGTCCTGGGGCGGTAGGGGCCGCCCTCCTGCGGAGGCGATCGAGCGCAGCCACCGGCTCAGCGAGGTCGTGGGCGCCGCCGTCCTTCTCGTTCACTGCCGAGACGAGGCGGCGCGCGCGTTCTATCTCGCGAACGGCGACTTCCTCGCGTCTCCCGCCGACCCGATGCACCTGCTGCTGCCCATGAAGCAGGCCCGGCGGGTGCTCGGCGGCTAGAGTGCCGACCGGGTCCCCGCGGGCCCTGCTGCGCCGGGGCGTGGCAGGGCCCGATCTCGACGCGGAAGTGAACCGATCTCGAGCCGGAATACGACCGATCTCGGCGAAGGGGAGCGAGCGGGCTACGGGCTCGGGCTACAGGCCCAGGGCGCTGCGCTCCTCGGAGCCGACCCAGCCGGAGCGGCCCTCCAGGGCGTGGAACCAGCGGGCCAGCGCGGGCCAGAAGGCCACCGACGGCGCCTCGCCGCCCGGGTAGTGCTGGCGCCCGCCGTACTCGTAGGCCTGGACGGTGGTGAACAGGCGGATGTCGCTGCCGGTGGGCGCCGCCCCGCACAGGAACTGCTCCACGGAGACGACTGCGGACAGCGGCGGGACGTCCTGCACCGTCAGCGCCGCCTCGCGGGAGGCCTCCATGCGGGTGGCGCGGGCCAGCAGGGTGTCGACGACGTCGAAGGCGATGAGGACCGTGTCGGCGGCCGCGACCGCCTTCTCCTCGTCCTCGCTGTGGGTGGCGGTCCCGTGGGGGCTGTTGACGTGCTCCGCGATCCAGGCGTCCCAGGCGTCGGTGGAGTTGCGGCGGTTGAGCGGGTAGAGGTCGGGGGCGCCCTTGCGCTGGTAGTCGCCCCAGGCGGTGGCGAGGTCGAAGAGCATGTCGCCCGAGTCGTCGGAGACGACCCGCCCGGTGGTCGTATCGACCAGGGCGGGGACCGTGGGCGGCGGGGTGTACCCCGGCGTCGTCGCGTAGACCTCGGCCAGGGAGCTCGCCCCGAGCACCGGGTCCGCGCCGGGTTCGCCGTCGGCGCCGGTCAGCTCCCAGTAGCCGTCCTCGCCGCGGCCGTAGGTCCAGGACACGGGGATGGGCTCGGTCAGGCCCAGCAGCCGTCGGGCGATGAGCACGCGGCGGCACCACGGGCAGGATCCCGAGGCGATGAGCCGGTAGCGGCCGGCTTCAACGGGCAGGTCGCCGTCGGTGAAACGGTGCGAGGTGGCGATGGGCATGGGGACCTCCCGGCTGGTGGAGATGAGCGTCACAAAGTCTCAGGCCAATGGTGGCCCCTGCGCCCCGCGCGCGCCGCCGCATTCACCCCAGGCGAACCGGCGGCGCGGAACCGGACCGATCTCGAGCCGGAATACGACCGATCTCGACGCGGAACCGGACCGATCTCGGCGAGGGGGAGGGATGGCGCGCCTCACTCCTCGCGGTTGAGGAAGGCCTCGGCCTCATCGAGGTACCGCACCTCGTCGGGGTGGTCCCAGCGCAGGTCGGCCAGCAGGGCCCGCCCCTCCTCCAGCGCCGCCCGGGCCGCCTCGCGCGCCCCCGGCTCCTCGCGCCTCTCCGCGTAGAGGTTGCAGATGAAGGCGTACTCGCGGGCGGCCGAGACCCGGTCCCCGACCGTCATGAACCCCGCAATGGCGCGCCGTGCGGCCTCGGCGGCCTCCATATTGTCGTCGCAGCGCCACAGCACGTCGGCCAGCTCGCGCTCCAGGCTCCCCGCCTCCCAGACGTCGGAGTAGTCCCCCTGGGCGGGGATGGCCTCCTGCACGCGCCGGGCCTCCCTGATGAGGTCCAGCGCCTCGTCCTCATGGGCCCGAGAGGCCTGGATGCTGGGCTGCGTGACGAGCGCCCGGGCAGCGCGGCGCAGGAAGCGGGAGTACGCGAGACGGGTGCCGTCATTCGCGTCGGGCTCCTGCCCGATGGGGCACAGCTCGGCGCACCGCCGCAGCAGGGCGCAGGCCTCCTCGGGGCGCTTGAGCCTCTGGGCGGCGTCGGCGGCGCTCTCGAGATACTCGCGCGCCTTGGCCGCCTGCCCCCGCTCCAGCTCCGCCTGCGCGAGCGCACCGGCGGCCTCCAGGACCCCCGCGTGCTCCTCAAGGTCTGTCAGCACCTTGACGAGGATCTCCCGCAGGCCTCGGGCCCTGTCGGGACGGCGCGCCGTCTCGGCCAGCTCGATGCCGGTCTCCAGCACCTCGGCGGCCTCCAGGAAGCGCCCCGAGGCCCCCAGGGCATTGGAGAGCGAACCGAGAACCTCTACGGCCCACGACTGCAGGCCCGCGGCGAGCAGGAGGTTGGCGGCCTCCCGGTACTGGACGACGGCCTCGTCCTCCTGGTCGTACTCCCGGGAGAGCCGACCGAGCATCACCCGGGACTCGACGACGGTGACCAGCGACGCCGGGTCGCGCCTGCGCAGAAGCGAGTCTGCCGCGCGGGCCGCCTCGTAGATGTCGCCGTCATGACCGTGAAGGAACGCGGCGAAGCTGTCGACGTGGTCGCGCAGGGTCCCATCGGGATCCAGGCCCGCGTCGCCCAGGCGGTCGGCGACGGCCCTCAGGGTCTCGATGACCGGCAGTGCGTCCGCAATGCCGAGTAGCTGGGCGCAGGCGCGGGCCTCCCAGTAGAGCACGTTGAAGAGCTCCCGCAGGTCGTACGCGGCTGCGCGAGCGCCCCGGCCCGGCTGGGCGGGCTCGGCAGTCCCGGTCCCGGGCTCGGCAGTCCCGGTCCCGGGCTCGGCGGTCCCGGGCGGCTCCGCGCCGCTGAGGTCGACGGGCAGCTGGTCGGCGAGCTCGCTGACCTGTGCGATGAGGTCGCCCAGGCGGGCGCACCGATCGTCGTCGGAGGCCTCCCGGCCGGCGGCGGAGTCGGCGCCGGCCGCGTCGCACAGGAGCTGGAGATCCAGGCGGAGAAGGCGGGCGCGGCGCCGCGTCTTCCCGCCCGCGGGGACGGGGCGGGCGGCGAGGAGGTCACGAGCGGCGCGGCGCTCCTCGAAGGCCCGGTCGAACTCCTCAATGCCGTCGTACAGGACGGCGCGCGCTGCGGCGGCCTCGGCCTCCAGGCCCGCCGGCGCCTCGGCGTCCAGGGCGCCGTGCTCCCACAGCCAGTCGTGCAGCATGGTCCACTCGGCACGGCCAGGGTAGGCGCCGGGCCCGTGCAGCCGGGTCAGGGCCTCGGCGATGCTGGTCGGCGGGATGAGGACGGGCATACGGACAGGAGGATATCCGCCCGTTCCGGCTCCGATGAGCGGGGACGACGGCGCGTGCGCGGGGGCCGCACCGGGCGCCGAGGAACTGGACGACGGCGCACCGCCCGCGGCCCCGGCCGCCGAGGCACCGGATCCGGCGGGCGCCTCAGCCCCGGCGGAGGCCGCAGGCCCGGCAGCCCCGGCAGGCGCAGACGACTCGGTGTCCCGCCGCCCCGCCTCGCCCGCGGGCGCGCCGTCGTCCAGGTCGCTGATGGACGCGGCCTCGGGCAGGGCCTCGGGCGTCTCGAGGAGCTCGACGCGCATGCCGTCCTGCACCCGCTCGACGTACGGGCGCCAGGCGAGGGTCTCCTCCAGGCTCTGCGTATGGGAGTCGTTGCCGTTGCGCTCGTCGTAGGCGGCGTCGATGCGGCGCGCCCAGGCCTCGCACTGCTCGGCGGCCTGGGCCAGCGTCGAGTCGGCGCCCACGGCCGCGCCGGGGCACCAGGTCGGGTTCTCCGGCAGGTCGACGCCGAGCCGCTCGGCGCCGCGCCCCTCCCGGACCGCCTGGTGCAGGAGGACGGCCGCGCCGCAGACGAAGCCCTCGAGATCGCTCGCGGAGTCGCACAGGGCCGTCCAGGACGCGTGACGGCGCAGGATCCTCAGGCCCCGGTCGACGTGCCCGGACAGGGCGAGGTAGTAGAAGTGGTCCTCCAGGGCGCCGGCATGGCGGGGATCATGACGGTAGACGCGGTAGGCGCGCACGTGCGCGTCCCAGGCGGCCCGGGTGCGGCCGGTGCGCAGCAGGGGCAGGAGCACCACCGTCCGTATGCTCGCGGGCTGCTCGTCGCAGCCGATCTCCTCGGCGAGCACCGGCACGGCGGTGGCGATGGCGAGCTCGTCATCGCCGTCGTCGATCGCCTGAGTCACCTGCCGCTCGGGGTCGCAGGCCTCGCAGTCGGAGGACTCGTCGCGCGGCGCGGCCCGCCAGGCGGCGAGCTCGGCGCGGGCCTCGTCGTAGCGCCCGAGCCGCCGAGCCACGTAGAAGCGCTGCCCGTGGACGGTGTGCATGGAGGCGCCCTGCTCGCGGTAGAAGGCCTCCATGCCGGCCTCCAGCGCGCGCACCTGCTCCAGGGGGACCGCCGGGTTGCGGGCGGCGGCGGTCACCGCCCACTTGTAGTGCCAGCGCAGGTGGTGGCTCATGCGCTCGTCGAACAGGTCGGGGCGCTCGGCCTGCCGGGCCAGGCACCACACGAAGGGCGCCAGCCCCTTCCACTCCTCGCCGCCCCAGGCGTAGTCGGCGACGAGCCGGGTGCGGGCGTTGACCTGGAGCTGCTCGTCGCCGATCTCGTCGGCCCAGGTGACGGCCTCCGCCACGAGCGCCGAGCGCTGCGGGCCGCGCGGCAGGGTGTAGGTGTAGCGCAGGCGCTCGATAATGTCGTCGCGGTTCATGAGGGGGCTCCTTCCTGGCGGGCGGTGGGATCCGTCCCCTCCGGGACGGGCGGGCCGGGGACCGCCAGAGCGCTCGTCAGGAGCGCGGAGAGCGTCTGGGCGGCCCAGGCGCGCTCCTTCGCGGTCAGGGTGTGGTGCCCGGTGAGCAGGCACTGGACGTACAGGCCGCGCAGGACGCGAGTGAGGGCGGCCTCGTCGGGCCTGCGAGAGGCCGGGTCGGCCGTCCCCGTGACGGCGACGAGCTGCGCCACGAGCGCGTTGGCCCGGTTGAGGACGAGCCGGGGGCGCGGCGCGGCCGCGAAGGGGTCGGTGACGCCGAGGACCTGGGACCAGGCCCCTGCGGCCGCCGCCCGGGAGGCGGCCGCGGCGGCGGCGGAGGAGGCCTGGGCGCGGCGCCCGGCGAGGTCCGGGTCAGGCAGGTAGAGCGCGGGCACGGTGGCGGGGTCGAAGCGGCGCAGCACCACCTCGACGTCGACCTCGGCCAGGGCGGCCTCGGCCAGGCGCAGCAGGTCGATGGCCTCGGCCTGCTCGGCGGGCGTGGCGGGGGTGAGGGCGTCCAGGATCTCGTCGGGGTCCACCAGGGCCAGATCGCCGATGCCGGGGGCGGCGTCGAGAACCTCGGGGTGCAGGGCGAGGGCCGCGATGATCTCGGCCTCGTAGGTGTGGCCGGCGTTGACCAGGGCGATCCCCTGGGCGGCGGCGACGTCGGCCAGCGCCCGGAACTGGTCGACCGTGCGGGTCCAGCGCACGCGCGTGCCCCGGCCCGCCAGCGCCACCAGCTCGGCGAGGGTCTGCTCGCCGAGCGTCGTCGTCAGCGGCACGTGCCGGGCGACCAGGTCGAGCATGTCCGGGTCCTCGGCGGCCACGGAGCACAGGCCGACGGCGTGCGCGGCGACGAAGGCGTTCAGGCGCGTGGGCGCGGCGCGGCCCAGGCGGTCGATCCAGCCGCGCACCTGTCTCCCGATCGCCTCGCGGACGGCCGCCAGCAGGTCGTCATCGACGAGGGACTCGCGCGAGGCGGTCAGGCGCAGGTGCTCGGCGTCGGCGACCACGCGCACGAAGTAGGCCCAGTCGGGGGCCAGGCCCTCGGCGGCGCGGGTGACGAGCATGCGCTTGACGCTGACGGTGTGTCGGGCCGCCGCGGTGGGGGCGGCCTGCCCCATGACGGCGATGGTGCCGTGCAGCCCGGCTGCCGGCACGTCGAGGTCGAGCAGGTCGAAGGGCTCGGACCCCAGCGCCTCGGTGCACCACCGTACCGCCTGGCCACGGGTCATCTCCCAGGGGCCCCGGCCGCGGCCGTGGCGGGTGACGGCGCCGTCGTCGGAGCGCACCTCGATATCGACCGGCAGCAGGTGGCCGAACTCCTCGACCAGCGCGCGCACCGTCCCGGGCGCCAGCCAGGTCTCGCTGGGCAGGGCGCGCAGAGCGATGGTGGTGCCCGGCTCGCGGGGGACGTCGTCGGCGGGCTCGACGACCGGTTCAACGAGATAGGTGCCGTCGGTCCGCCCGCACCAGCGCACGCCCGGCTCGCCGGACCCTGAGGACCCGCGGCGGGCGGAGCGGGAGGCGACCACGATCTCTGGGCTGACCATGAAGCAGGAGAGCAGCCCGATACCGAACTGGCCCAGGTAGTCGCCGCGGGCCAGCCCCAGCTCGTCGCGCTTGGAGGAGGCGCCGATGGTCGACAGCAGCTCGTCGACCTCGCCGGCGGTCAGCCCGATGCCGGTGTCCGTGCAAGTCAGAGTGGCGGCGCCGTCGGCGCGCCCGAGCCTGATGACGACCCGCTGCGGGCAGCCGGGCTCGACGGCGCGGCGGGCGGCGATGGCGTCGACGGCGTTCTGAAGGAGCTCACGCACGTAGACGCGCGGGCCCGAGTAGAGGTTGCGGGACAGGAGGTCGACCATGCCGCGCAGGTCGACCTGGAAGGTGGACACGCCTCAGATCTCCTTCCCGGTGCCCGGGTCGGTCGGCCGCTCGCCCTCGGACCGGGCCCGTGCGAGGCCGGCCTCGCATCGGGCGCGGCCGGCCTCGAAGGCCTCCCAGGCGGCGGCCGCGGCCGCGGCGTCGTCGATGGGCTCGGCGGCGGGCAGGCCGCGCTCCTCCGCCAGGTCGTTGAGAGGGCCGACGGTCGAGCCGATGACGGTGCCCAGGGTGCTGCGGAGCTGTTCCTCCTCCGCCCCGCCCGCCAGGGGCGTCCAGGACGAGGCGAGGATGCGGCGGCCGGTGTCGGTGGGCACCAGGCGGTTGGAGGACAGCCAGTGGCTCGCGTTGGTGGCCTGGATGTGGGCGCGCAGCGAGTCGATGCCGGTGACGACGGCGGCGCCGTAGAGGGACTCGACGTGCAGGAGCGGGCCGCCGTCGTGCACGGACAGGCGCACCGGGTGGTGCCACACGGCGGCCGCCCACTGGCCCGGGCCGATCTGTCTGAGGTCCTGCTTGAACAGCAGCGCCAGGGTGTCGAGGAGGCGCTCGGGGGTCACCGGCGGGGTGAGGGAGTCGGGGTCGGTCCACCAGGGCATGTCAGTCCTCCTCGTCGGCCTTCTCGGCGCGGGTCAGGGGCAGCGCCGTCTCGAAGGCGGCCGCGCACCGGTCGGTCAGGGCGGTCGCCCAGGCGAGGTAGGCGTCGAGCTGGGCGTCGGTCATACCCTCCTTCACCGGGGTGACGGCCTCGATGCGCACATGGAGGCGCCCGGTGGCGGCGGGCCCTTGAGGCCCCCGGGGCTCCGGCGGAGCAGCGGGCGGTACGGCCGTCGGCGGGGCGGACGGGCCGCCGGCGGGCTCCTCTTCGGAGCCGGCCCCGGCGAGTTCGACCTCGGCGGTCTCGGCCTCTGAGTCCTCCCCCTCGGGTTCGTCCACGTAGGTCAGGCTGATCGTCGGTGCAGGCTCGGCTGCGAGAAGCCGGTCCATGAGGTCGCGGGCGGCGCCCACGTCCTGGGACGGCACCGGCCCGGACAGGTCGATTCGCACCCCCAGCGAGGCGGGGCTCAGGCGCATGGACACGACCGGGTCCCTCCCGACGAACAGGGTGCTGTCCGCCAGCTTCCGGTAGGGCAGGCCGCGGCGGCGGGCCGAGGCGACAACGCGCGCGAGCAGAATGGTCGGTAGTGACGTCACGGCGCCAGCGTAGTGCCTGACCGCGGCACGGCGACGGGCAGTCCAGCCCCTTGACGACGAAGGGCGCGCGGGCCCGGCCGCCCGTCCCTTCCCGTCGAGATAGACATTTTCGTACGAGGTAGACGGTTTCGCCGCCGATCTCGTCCGACAATGTCTATCTCGACCCAGAGCGGCGCAGAGGCGGCGGGGCGGGCGCCGGCGTCCTCAGGAGGCCTTGTCGAGGGCCTCCTCCAGGCTGGTGACGCGCTCCAGCGCGGGATGGCCCTCCCAGCGCTGGTGGCCCAGGAGCCGGCGCACCCGGCCGATGTCCTCGCGCGCCGCCTTGCTGTCGCCCATCTCGGCGTGGATGAGGGCCATGAGGGTCAGCGGGTGGGCGGCGGTGCCGCGGTCCTTGGCGCTGACGTAGCAGGTGAAGGACCTCTTGCAGTGGTCGAGCGCCTCGGCGTGCTCGCCGACGCGCCACAGGATCCACGCCATGTCGTCGTGCCAGTCGCCCAGCTCGACGGCCCGGGAGTACTTGCGGGAGTCGGGCACCGCCTCGATGAGGTCCCACGCGCGCGACATGAGGGCGCGGGCCTTGTCGGGGCGGACGGGCGTCGTCAGGTCGGCCGACTCGGCGACGGCGGCGCGCCCGGCGCGCCGCAGGTACCTCGCGCAGCGGACCCGCCCGGCGTTGTCGCTGGTGTCGACCAGCTCGGCGGCGCGCTCGAACATGTGCGAGGCCCGGGCCGTCTCCCCCAGCTTCTCACTGGCCGAGGCGGCCCGCAGAAGGTAGTCCGCGCCGCGCTCCGCCTCGCCGCGCTTCAGGGCGGACTCGGCCACGACCAGGCAGTTGTCGCGGACGCCCTCCTCCTCGCCCAGCCGCTCCATGGTGGAGATGAGGGTGCAGCGCAGCTCCTCGGCGAGAGTCGGGGGCACATCGGTGGCCAAGGCCGTCTCGAGCACCTCGGCGGCCTCCAGGAGCCGCCCCGATGCGCCCAGGGAGGCGGCCAGGGACCCGAAGAGCGGTCCGGCGAGAGCCTCCAGCCCCACCGACATGTGGATGTCGAGCAGATCGCGGGACTGGGCGACCGCCCTCTCGGTCTCGCCGAGGCTCATCAGGGCCCGCACCAGGACGCTGCGCCCCGCCACCGCCAGGACGACCGGGCAGGGGTCGTAGCGCCGGAGCACCGCGTCGGCGAGCGCGCCGGCGCCGCGGGCGTCGCCGCGCGCCAGCACGGCACCCGCCTCCAGGAGGGTCAGCTGGTCGTCCAGGGCGCCGTCGTGCGGCTCGATGAAGTCGGCGACGTGCGGGACGACCAGCCGGGCGAGCTCGAGGAACTCGGCGGCGCCCTGGTGGTCGTCGTGGTCGGACAGGACCCGCACCATCGCCGTGGCCGACCTGTAGGAGTCCACGAGCTCGGCCTGGTGGCCGGCGGGGGTGTCCAGGAGGGGCTCGGCCATGGCGGTCAGCTGTCCGGCGAGCTCCTTGACGTGGGCGAGCTGGTCGGCGCGCGTGCGCGCGGAGGACCGGTCGTGGAGGTCGTCGTCCCTGCTCCCGATCTGAAGAGCCTCCAGGTCCAGCTCGATGAGCCGCAGCGGGTGGGCGACGCCGGTCAGGTAGGCGCGCAGGCGGGCGAGCTCGTCGATCGCCCGCCCGTAGTCCCCCTCGCGATCGGCGACGGTGTAGCGCAGGGAGCGGGCCGCGCGCACCAGCTCGGGGCCGACCTGCTCCGGGTCGGGCATGAGCCCCAGCCTCATGGCCTGGGTGATGAGGAAGGCGTGCTCGAGCGTCCGCCCGGGGCGGCGGAGCTCGATCTCCAGGCGCCGCAGGAGCCCACCGGCATCGACGACGGCGGACGGGGCGCGCAGGTCGACACCCGGGTAGGGCTCGTCGCCGAACGGGAGGGGCTCGACGGCGGACGGACGGGGCGCGCCGTCGTCGTGCCCCGCGGCGGGGCTCACCGCAACCACCGGCGCGGGCGCCGTGCCCGCCGGCCCCCGGGCACGGCGGGACCCGCCGGCCGGGCCCGGCTCCCCGACGGAGCCGGCCCTCTCGGGGCCCGCCGGCGCGCCGGGCGCCTCGAGCTGTCGGATCCCGTCGGGCAGGTTGGTGGGCTCGGCGGGAACGGGCTCGGCCCTGCCGGCGCCCCCGGGCCGCCCCCACGATCGCAGAATCTCCTCGACGTCCCCGGCCTGCTCGGGCTCCTCGGCGGCCCCGGGCCTCCCGAGGACCCGGACCTCCGCACTCGCCTCGGGCGGCTCCTCGGGCTTCCGGCCGCCCGCGGCGGGCCCGGGCTCCGCAGGGGCCTCGGGCTCGCGGACGCTCTCGATAATGATGGTGTCGTCGGGGCTCCAGGGCCGGCTCTGAGGGCCCTGGGACTCCTCGGAAGCCTTCGCAGCGGCTTCGGCCGCCTCGGCCGCCTCGGGCCAGCCCGCCCCGGACACCTCCACCGGACGGCCCGCCCCGGGCGCCTCGGACGCCTGCGGATCGAGGACCCTCTCGATAATGATGGTGTCGTCGGGATTCCAGGACCTGTCCTGATGCGCCTGAGTCTCCTCGGCGGGCCCGGCACCCTCGGGGAGGGCGACGAGCCCGCCCCTCCGGGCCCCTCCGGCTGAGCGGAGCCCCTCGGCACGGCGGCCCCGCTGCGCGCGCCCGGCCTCCTCGGCGCGACGGCTCCGCCTGGTGGGCCGGACCTCTTCGACGGGCCCGACCCGGTCGGCCGCCCGGGACCGCCCGACCGGCTGGGACCCAGCGCCCTGAGCCGGCTCGACGGCCCCGGCGCCCGCACGCGCATGGCGCCCGACGATCGCGTCGGCGTCGACGAAGGGCTCGCGCGCGAGCCCCTTCCTCAGGCGCGACGAGACGGCCGCGTTGCCGTTGCGGGTGTCGTAGCGGGCGGCGATGCGGCAGGCCCACTCCTCGAACAGCGGCCGGGCGACGTTCAGGGGCGTGCCGGCGCCGATGCCCGGGCCGGGGCACCATGCGGCGACCGACGGGACGCCGGTGTCCAGCGGCTCGGCGCCGCGCCCGTCGCGCTCGGACTCGCGCAGCACGAGGACGGCTCCGGAGAGAAGGTCCATGAGTGCCCGGGCGGACTGGGCCTCGTCGGCCCGCCCCACGAAGCCGCGCATAATCCGCAGGCCGCGGGCCGCGCGCCCGGACAGGGCCAGGTACTCCAGGTGCTTGCCCAGGTAACTCATGACATTGGGGGCGTAGCGCAGCCTCCGGTAGGAGTACACGTGGGCGTCCCAGGCCGCCTGCGAGTGGCCCAGGGCGAGCAGCGGCAGGAGGGCCTCGCTCTGCACGGCGTAGGGCTGGTCGTCGCCCTCGACCCTCCTGTCGAGCACCGGCGCCGCCGCGGTGACGGCCGTCTCCCAGTCCTCGTGGATGTTCGCCCACTCGATCTCGCGCAGGGGGTCGCGGCTCTCATGATCGGCGCGCCCGGCACGACCGGCGTCGTCGGCCCCCGCCGAGCGCAGGGCGGCCGCCTCCGCGGCGGCCTCCTCCTCCAGGCCGAGCATGATCGCGGCGTGGAGGAGGCCGCTGTGGATGGCGTGCGTGGAGCCGCCCAGGAAGCGGAAGAACTTCCTCAGGCCCGCCTCCAGCTCGCGCACCTGGGCGATGCTGACGGCCGGGTTGTCGGCGGCGGCCGGCACCGCCCGCTCGTAGGCCCAGCCCAGCCGGCGCAGGCGGTCGGCGTCGAAGAGGTCGGGGCGCTTGTCGAGGCGGGCCAGCAGCCAGACGAAGGGCGCCAGGCCCTTCCACTCCTCGTTGCCCCTATGGCGCGCCTCGGCCAGGGCCAGACGCGCATCGACCGCCAGCTGGTCGTCCCCCAGCTCGTCGGCCATGGCCACGGCCTCGGCGGTGAGGCCGGAGCGGGTCGGGCCCCACGGGTGGCCGGAGGCGAGGGTCAGGCGTCCAACGACGTCGTCTCGGCTAGTCACTGCGCAGTTCCTTCTGAACGGGCGGCACTCGGCGGCCGCATGGTCGGGGCGACGACGTCGGAGATGGCGCTCGCCGCGCCCCTCCGCTCACCGGTCGCTCTCAATGATTTTCCCACGACTCACCACCTCTTCGAGCCCCTCGAAGTTGGAGACGATCGCCTGCAGGCTCGTATCCAGGATATTCGCAAGCTGGTCGTCGTTGAGGCCCTCCGCCACGGGGACGGCGACCTCAGCGGCGACCTGGCGCCCGTCCGCATCGACGAAGCTGCTCAGGGTGGGGATCGACTGGGACTGGTTGAGGGTGTTGAGCAGCTCACGCATGGTCGCTGTGACCTGAGCCTCATCGGGCAGGTTGAGCCAGGAGCGGGCGTAGATGGCCAGGAGGTCGCCGTCGACGATCGCCACGACGTAGGAGTAGTCGTCAAAGCCGGCGACGATGGCGCTGTTGTCCGGCCGGCGGTCGTAGGTGAAGCGGTTGTCGTCGAACCAGGCGGCGACGCGATCGAGCGTGACCGGGGGCGTCTGGTCGCCCGCGGCCTCGTTCCACCAGGCCATGTCAGTCCCCCTCCCTCCGGATGACGAGAGCCGCGAGCCTCTCCTCCGCCGTCTCGTAGAAGCCGAGCAGCGTCGTGAAGGCGGTGCTCAGGAAGCCGTGCAGCTGGGTGTCGCTCATTCCCTCACCGGTGAAGGCGGCCATGTCCGCCAGGAGGACCGTGGCGTCCCCCTCGGAGCCCAGCATGGCGCGCGGCGCGTACATGGTGGAGTTGTGCCTATCAATGTACGCCATCGGGGCGGGATCGTCAGCGGCGAGCTCGTTGTTCCAGATGCTTCCCACGACGAGGAACTCCGAGTCGGAGTCGAGGATGAAGACCTCGCAGCTGTCCAGGTCTGCGACGGCGGTGCCGTCCTCCGCGATCTCGTAGTCGACCTGGCCGGCCCTGAGCCACGCCTCCACCCGGGAGATCGTGACCCTTGGTTGTGCGCTCATCGCATCTCCTTCGCGTCGGGCTCGTGACCGCCTCGTGATCTCATCGTGAAGTCTGCAACCCGGGGGCGCCGTCGTCCACTCCGGCCCGGGCGCGGGCGCCGTCGTCCACGGCCGGCCGGGCCCAGCCGAAGCCGTCCGCCCCGCCCCTGCTCTCACTGCGAGCCTCCCAAGACCGTTCCATCTTCCGCCCCGCGGTGGTAGCGTCCCAGGCAGAGGACCGCCTCTGGCGGCGCCTGTCATCCCGACTGCGGAGCCGGTTCGGGATGAGTCCCCGGCGGAGGCCCTCCGCCGCCCTGGTCCTGGCTCGTCGCCCGCCGCGGCGGACGGGATGAGGCCCCTCCTCTCGCCCCTGTCTGCCGCTCCCCGCCCGAGGTCCTCTTGTCCGATCCGGTCTCCTCCGCCGACGTCGTCTTCGACTTCGACGCCGCCAACACGCTCATCACGAAGTGCCGTTCCGCGGCGACGCAGGTCACGGATCTGAGCGCCGACCGCGCCCCGGACGTGAGTACCGCCAAGACTGACTTCAGCGGCTACTTCTCCCGGGTGTTCTCCGACAACGCCGACATGGAGACGACGGACGCCGCGAACCTGTCGACCTGTCTTCAGGCGGTGGCGGACGACGTCCAGTTCCTGGTGGACACGGCCACGGAGGAGAACAGGCAGCGTCAGAGGGCCCGGGACTGGGACGCCCGGCGGGCCGAGAAGTGGGCTGTGGAGAAGGCGGTCGACGACCTGCTGAACATCGACCAGCGCCCCACCTCCAGCAATGGGGCCCCGCCCCGCAGGAGCCCGAGGCCCCGGTCCTGCAGGCGCGGGCCAACCCCTCGGCGGGCTCGACGTCGTCGGGGGGAACATCCTCGGCGCGCCCGGACAACCTGAGGACCTTCGCCACCAGCTCCCAGACCAAGAACGACGAGCTCACCACCACCCTGGCCGGCCTCAGGGGCGCGGACAACGCCTTCCAGGACGGCTGCGGCTGGGGCTCGCTGGACGCGACGAGCGTGTGGAACGGCTTCCAGTCCTACCTGGACGCCAACGCCAATGACGTGACATGGGCGATGACCATTGCGACCGCCTTCGAGGAGGCGGGGACCGACGAGGGCCTGTCCACGGTGGCGGACAGCGCACTGGGCGCGGCCCTGGAGGCCGCCGGGGTGGCGCTCACCCGTGACGGCCTGACCATTGAGCCCGCGCAGGTGCAGGGCATGCCGCTGACCTCGGGCTTCTCCGACGACCCGGTCAATGTGGCCACCGGCGGCTTCGTGGAGGTCGAGGAGGATCTCGCCTTCACCGGCGGGGCGGCGTCCCTGGGGTGGTCCCGCTGCTACAACTCCACGGACAGGGGCGACGACGCTCCGGAGGCCGCTGCCGGCGCGAGTGCTGCCGGCGGCGCGAGTGCCTTCGGCCCGGGCTGGTCGAGCTGGTGCGAGGCGCGTCTCTCCTTCGGACAGGAGGGCGAGGCCCGGTGGCGCCACGAGGACGGGCGCCTGAGCATCTTCCCGCGTCTGGGCCGGGGCTGGGACCGCGCGGACGGCGAGAGCCTGTGGCTGACCGCCGTCGGCGCCTCGACCGCACCGTCGGCCGGGACGGCGTCGTCGGATCAGTCGGACCAGTCCGCCGCCTACGAGATCACGGACAGCTCGGGCGGGTCCTGGTTGTTCGACGGCGTCGGGCGCCCGCTCGCGGTGCGTCGCGGCCCGGGGACGGGCGTGCGGCTGACCTGGGCGGGGGCGCGCCTGACGCGCCTGTCGCACGAGCGCGGCCGGTGGCTGGAGCTCGTCTGGGACGAGACGGCCGGGCGCGTGGTCCGGGTGGGGGCCTCGGACGGGCGCGCGGTGTCCTACGACTACGACGCGCACGGGCGCCTGATCGGCTCCCGGGGCGGGGACGACGGCGGGCGCCGCTACGGCTGGGACGAGGACTCCGGGCTGCTGGCCCGGGTGGCGGACGCCGACGGCGTCGTCCGAGGTGGACAACACCTATGACGCGCGCGGGCGCGTGGCCACGCAGCGCTCGCCCTTCGGGCGCGTCTCCCGCTACAGCTACCTGCCGGGGCGCGTGACCTGCGTGGCGGACGAGGACGGGACGCGGGCCTCCACCTGGGTGTCGGACAAGCGCGGCAGGATCCTGCAGCAGATCGACTCCGAGGGGCGCGCGCAGCACACCAGCTGGGACCGGTGGGGAAACCTGGTGGTCACTCGGGACCGCGCGGGCAGGCGGGGCGTGAGCCAGTACGACGAGCGGGGCCGGCAGACGGCCAGTCTCACGCCGTTGGGCGCCCGGCTGGACAGGACCTGGGATGAGGCGGACCGTCTGACCCGCCTGGCTGTCACAATGCCGCAGACCAGCACGACCGGAGGCGCCCCGGATGAGGCCCGCGCCCCGGATGAGGGCGAGCGGACGGTCGCCGTGACCGCCCTGGAGTACGAGGGCGAGGGCCGCAACCCCGTGCGGGTCACCGACCCCCTCGGCGGGGTCACCCGCCTGACCTGGGAGGGCAACCTCCTGACCGGCATGACCGACCCCGAGGGCGTGCGCCTGACCCTGAACTACGACGCCCACGGCGACGTGGTGGCGATCACCAATGCCGCGGGGGACGTCTCCCGCCTGGTGCGCGACGAGGCGGGGCGCGTGGTGGAGGCGGTCACGCCCTCGGGGGCGGTCACCCGCTTCGCCTACGACGCCGCGGGCCGCCTGCTGAGCCGCCGCGACCCGGACGGCGCCGTGTGGCGCTGGGAGTACTCGGCGGCCGGGCGGCTGACGGCCGCGGTGGACCCGTTGGGGGCCGTGACGCGGATCGAGCGCGACAGCTCGGGCTCGGAGTCGGCCACGGTGGACCCGCTGGGGCACCGCGTGGAGTCCGAGTGGGACGACCTGGGCAACCTGGCGGCGACCCGCCTGCCGGATGGGCGGCAGTGGTCCTACACCCACGACGCGCTCTCGCGCCTGCGCGCCGTGGTCAATCCCGCCGGCGGGGTCACCGACCTGGACTACGACCCCTTGGGGAACCTGAGCGGCGTGAGCGACCCGGCGGGCGTGCGCCGGGTGCTGTCCCACAGGGCCTCCGGGGCGGTGAGCGTCAGGGACGCGGCGGCCACTGCCCACCTGGACGTGGACGCCTTGGGGCGGCCCGCGGCGCTGGGCGTCACCGCGCCGGGCGCGGCCGCACCGGGCCGGGCGGGGCGGGAAGACCGGGACGCCGACCGCGAGGTGGTGGTGCGCGACCTGTGCGGCCGCATTGTGGAGTCCCTGGACGCCGACGGCGCCCTGACCCGCTACGAGCGCGACCGGGCGGGCCGGGTGGTGCGCCAGGTGGACCCGACCGGGGCGGTGACCGCCTTCGCCTACGACGCCTGCGGGCGCCTGTCGGCCCGGACGGGGCCGGGCGGGGCGCGCACCGTCTACACCTACGACGCCGACTCCCGCCTGACCGCCGTGGCCGATCCGTCGGGGCGCACGAGCGTCGCCTACGACGTGTGCGGGCGCGTGTCCGCAGTTCGCTCCCCGTCCCGGGGGCGCACCCGCTTCTCCTACGACCGCTGCGGGCGGGTGCGCTGCGTGCGCTCGGACGCCTGGGGCACCTCGCGCCTGGCCTACGACGAGGCGGGCCGGCTCGTCGCGGTGACGAACCCGCTGGGCGGGGTGACCCGCTACGTCTACGACGACTGCGGCCGCATGGTGGCGGGCACGGACCCGCTGGGGCATGTCACCGCCCGCACCTACGACCCTCTGGACCGGGTGGATGGCCTGACCGATCCGCTGGGCAGGGTCACGCGCGCCGGCTACGACGCGGCCGGGCGCCAGGTCTGGCAGGAGGATGATGCCGGGGAGCGCCTGGAGTGGGGCTACGACGCGGCGGGCGAGGTGGAGCGGGTGCGGGCCTGCGGGCCCGACGGGCGGGAGGTCGCGACGTCCTGGCGCCGGCAGGGGCGGAGCCTGCATGTGGAGGGGCCCGGCGGCCCCATCGAGCTGGTCCACGACCAGGCGGGCCGCCTGGTGGAGCACCGCCGCGGCGGGGTCGTGGTGGGTCGCTGGACCTGGGATGCGGCGGGGCGGCGCACCTCCTTCACGGGCCCTGGCGGGGAGGAGGTCCGGTACGTCTACGACGACGCCGGGCGGCCGGCGCGCGTGGAGGGCACGGCCTTCGGCACGCTGGTCTACGAGCGGGACGGGGCCGGGCGTCTGAGGGAGGTCCGCGGCGGGGGCCTGTCCCAGTGGTGGGAGTACGACGACGCCGGCCGGGTGACGGGCTACCGTGCGGCCCGGCCCGGGCGGGCCGCGCCCGAGGGCCGGCCCGCACGGCCCGGCCCGGGGGCGGGGCGCGACGTCGTCGGCGCCACCCAGGCCCTGGCCTGGGACCGCGCCGGGCGCCTGGTCCGGGCGGGCACCCCGGAGGGGGAGGTGTCCTACACCTATGACGACGCCGGCCAGCTCGCCGGCGTGGACGGGCCGGGCGGTCGGGCGTCCTACGCCTACGACGTCGCCGGGCGCCTTATGGCGGTCGAGCGCGTCGGGGCCGACGGGGTGAGCCACCGCGAGGTGCTCGCCTACGACGCCGCGGGTCAGCTGGTCTCCTGCACCGGCGAGGCCGGGCGGACCCGCTACTTCTACGACGCGGCGGGGCGGCGCGCCCGCGAGTCGGGCCCGGCCGGGGAGCGCACCTACTCCTGGGCGCCCACCGGGCACCTGGTGGGCGTCACCGGCCCCGACGGGGACGGCGCGCAGCGCACCGCGAGTATTGAGCGCGACGCCCTGGGCCTGCCCGTGGCCGTGGGCGGCACGGCCGTGTCCTGGGACCTGGCCGGGCCCCTGCCCGCGCCCTGCTCCTTGGGCGGGGAGCCGGTGAGCCTGCTGCCGGGGGCGGGCGCCGTCGGCGACGTCCTGGTGCCCACCGGGGCGCGGGCGGTGCGGTCCGGCCTGGAGGCCGACCCCTGGGGCCTGCCCGCCCTGCTGGCCCGGGACGGCGCGGCGGGGGTGGACGTCTCCGGGGCGCTGCGCGTGGGCGGGCTGGAGCTGCTGGGGGCGCGGGCCTACGACCCCGCCACCATGTCCTTCCTGTCCACCGATCCGCTTACCCACGCCGATGCGGCGCCCTGGGCGGCCAACCCCTACTCCTATGCGGGCAACAACCCCGTGGCCCTGTCCGACTCCCTGGGCCTGAGGCCCCTGACCGACGACGAGCTCAACGCCTACAACGACGCCCACACCGGCTGGCACGCCGCCTGGAGCTGGGTGAAGGACAACAAGGACTACCTCATCGGCGGGGCCCTGGTGATCGCCGGCGGCATCGCCGCGGCCACCGGCTTCGGCGGGCCCCTGGGGATGATGCTCATCGGAGCCGGGGCCGACATGATCATCCAGCGGGCCACCACCGGATCCGTCAACTACATCGAGGTTGCGGTCTCCGGCCTGCTCGGCGCAGCCGGAGGCGCCGGCGGATCAGCTCTGGCTGGGCGACTCGGCCTCAAGGGCGTGTGGGCCGCAGCAGCCTCCGGGGCGGGCGCCGGCGCCCTGCCCGGCGGCACCATGGGCGGCTACAGCTACATGAGTAGCCCGGGCCCCCACACCCCAGCCGGCTTCCTCCAGGCCACAGCCACCGGAACCCTTGAGGGAGGGGTCACCGGTGGCCTTGGAGGCGCCGCAGGCCACGGCCTGACCACCCTAGGCCGCACTGCCCTGGGTAAACTGAGGCCCCAACCCTCAGCGCCAGCACCAGCACCATTCAAACCACCGCGTATCTGGACAGATCGTCATGGCTTTCTCACCAATGGCACCTACGCTGTTGACTCAACCGCAATGCGTCTACACACCGATGGAAACTTTGGCTCAAAAAAGAGTCAGTGGTGGAGTTACGTAGATGCCGAAAAAGCAACGCTTGATGCTGCCGCATATGCGGATGAGTACAGACTGTGGCACGGGCCGAAAGCAAAAGTTGTTTCAGTTAACGGAACCGTTGGCACATGCGGAAAAACGGGAGAAGAAACAAATGTAATTAATTTGTATCGCGGCGACCCGAGAGGGGGTGTGAGAATGGTTCATGGGTTACCAGGGAATTAATCGAAAAGTAGGAGCAAAATGATCGACATCGAACATTCGCTGCAGATGGCGTGGGGCTTTAGTGGCGACTGGTCTCATATACTCGCATCCATAATGGGGTGGACCATGTCGCTGACCATGAACACGGAAATCGACTGGGAGCCTGACGAGGGGTGGCTCACGATCAACAAGAACGGTAAATGGGTAGGGTACCTCAACGCCGACATCCCTCTTCTTATCCGCACCGGCCAGTTCTCCTGCACCTACTGGCCCTACCCACTGCAAGTGATAGTCCTGAGGACCCCGGACCGGCCCGAGATGCGCTGTGACATGGATGTCCTCATTCGGTGCTTCAAGACCAAGTTTAATCCGTTTTTTGACTCGAGTTCCTTCAGCGCAACGGAACTGTGGTATGCCACCGTTTAACTGCCCAGAGAGCAGGACATTCAGGCAGCACGCCACACGCGCTCCGGACGAGACGTCGTCATCTTACGCCCGGGCCCCGGGTGGAGGTCTACTCGCCGCGAGCAGGTCTCCTCGGACTCCAGGGTCTACCTGCCGCACCAACATAGAACCAGCCTGAAGAACTACAGCATACTATAAAGAATCTAGAGCGGTGAGACAATATGACATCATACCACGCGATGGAACCAGGACACTCCCTGCGGCGCAAGAACGAGCCGCGAGGACCGGGAGGGCCTGACCGGCAGGGGGCAATGACCGATATTATGGCCCCGCTGTGGACCGCATGGAACACCAAGGACAGGAGCTGGTCCCACTCCCTGGCATCCATGACCTGTTGGATCATGTCACTGACCATGGGGGTGGAGACCGAGGAGGACACCGGCTCGGGGTGGCTCACGATCAACAGGAACGGGACGTGGGTGGGATGCCTCGACACCGATCTCCCTCTCCTCGTCCGCACCGGCCAGCTCTCCTGCACCTACTGGCCCTACCCGCTGCACGTGGTCACACTCAGGACCCTGGACCAGCCCGAGATGCGCTGCGACACGGACATTCTCGTCCAGTGCTTCGAGACCAGGATCGACGTCACCTGCCTCGACCCGGAGTCATTCAGCATGGCAGAACTACGACGCGTCACCACACAACCGTATCCAGGAGCACAACACCCAGGAACTCGCTACACGCAGTCCTGACGAAGAGTGTCATCATTCGTCTATGCAGACCAGAGATGACGAGGCGTGGCAAGAACCGCCCTGCGCGACACGTCCCGGGCCCCCTGGTCCCGCTCATGAGCACATTGGTGATCTAAGTGGTGAGGATCAGGCAACTGCCGAGGATGACAAATACCGGTATCCTGCCGTCGTTGTCCTCGCTCGGCGAGGAGGATCCGCTCCTGTGCGACTGCGCCCTGTCGGGTGCGGGTATCCTGGACCTCCTAATCGACGTGCGCCGCATAGAGATCATGATCCTTCTCGATATAAGGAGCGCGGATTGGTATGGCTGGACTTAAACAAGATCGGTGTGTGGTGGTGTGACTGGGAGGTGCTCGAAGTCGTGGTCGAAGGTGCGGTTGGCGATGTAGGTGGTGAAGGCCGCGAGGGTGTTTTGCGGGGCGAGCGCGCGGGGGTTGGCGATGTTGGCTTTGGCGGCGTTCCACACGTGTTCTGTGGGACCCAGGGTCGGGGGCATAAAGGGGGTATGTAGATGGGTGTGATGCGCTCCAGGGCCCGACCGGGGGCGTATAGGTCGGTCAGGGCCTTGGCGTGGTGGAGCCTGGCGTTGTCCAGGACCACCGCGATCTTCTTCCCCTCATCGGTCTCGCGCGCCAGGCGACCCGTTCATGAGGGCGGGTCTGCTCGGCGTTCTGGTCTCCCTGGATCGGGTAGATTCTCATCTTCTTGGTCGTCAGGCTCAGCGCCCCGAAGAACGACTGGCTCGCCTTCTTGCGGTCCACGTACAGCCTTGCCCTCCCCCTTAGCCGCGTGCGCCGGGTCTCGGCCTCGTGCTCCACGCGGACCTCGTCGACGGCGCCAGGCCTCCCAGCCCTCCTGGAGCAGATCGTTGACCTGGTCCCGGATCTCGGCCATCCGCCTGGCGATGGCCTTCTCGTCGCGGCGCCCCACGAACGGGTCGGGGAGCTTGAGGCTCATGCTCGGAAGGTGCATGAGCAGCAGGTCAGGAGGACTCGGACCTGTACTCGACTCCGAACCTGATCGGACGCGACGTCCTCAAGGGGCCGGGGCGTCCCAGAAACCGGCCCCGGCGCCTGCCTCCGAGGGCGGTCTACTGAGAATCTCCTCCAGCTCCTCCCTTCTGCGCCCGCTTGAGCCTCGCCGCGCTCCCGCCCACGGCGTGACCGGTCACCACGAGGGCCCATCCTGTATCTCCGCCATTCCGACAGCCACTCACGTACCGTCCCCTCGGCCCGCTCGACCATCTCCGCGACAGTATCCAGGCCGACGCCGCGGGCAGCGTACACAATCGCCTCCGCCCTCAATTCTCACCAGTCTGCAGGTGTCCGAACGCTTCTTCCACCTGATGAGGATGTCCTGCTCCTCGTCCGTCATGTCGATCCGCATGAAGCAGTCCTGTACGAGATGCTCCGCAGACACCAACCAGAAATCCCGCAGCAGCCGCCCCAGAATACCATTTTATTCCAGCCATATTTACGCGCACGTCGGAAGACGGCGCATACGAACTACTAATGCATCGATTTTTTCATCGAAACAATGATTTCACAGCATGACACCTTTTTCGGCAGCGCGTATCACGCGATGTACATAGATCTTCCCTCCGGCGGGAACGACTATGAGGTAGGGGGTGAGTACGGGTGCTACCAGACAAGCGTGGGGATCTCTCCTGACTCTGGAGACGAGTACTCGGTAGGCTTCCACTCCCCGGAACCCGGAATGGCTCTCATGTCGGCCCTGCTGCCTACAACAGGTCGGTATCAGCTGTGCGTCATAGAACGCGGGACCACGTACGTGGGCGACGTGCGAGAGCCGCTGTCGTTCACCGAGCTGGCCGAGACCAGGGGGATGGTCCGCGAGGCGATTCCTGTTACCGACCACGGGCTTCTTGTGCTGATAACAAACTGCGATATCGTAGCAGTAGAAGAATCGGGACTGGCGTGGCAGACCTCTCGGATAGCCATTGACAGCTTCTCTATCAAGACGATAGACGGAGGACACATAACTGGTGTCAGCGACACTGACTGGCACCCCGCACCGTTCTCAGTCCGCCTCTCGGACGGATTCCTGATCGGAGGGAACCGGATGTGATCGAACCGGCCCTCTTAAAACCAGCAGATGCGTGCCGTCCGACAGGGCGAGGACGTAGCGCACTTTACGAGAATCACGGCTCTCAAGTAAATATTCAAGGTTCTCTTTGGCCTGGCGGTCCAAAGAGGACGCCGTTCCCACGAGACTGCTCTCGCGACCAGATCATGCACAATATCTCCGATATCGTATCAATCCTGCAACTAACTGGGAACAGCAAACCGGACCGGAGGGCTCACTCTGCACCAACGTCGGCAAAACCTTCTCTCTTCAAGGCTGACGAATGGCGAAACGGTATTCAAGTCAGAATAATCTATCATCGGAAGCAGAGGTCATCACCGGGTTTCGACTGAAGAAACCATGGTACGACAGGGTGTGGTCCTGGACGAAAGGCGAAATATAAATAAAGCACGGCAGAGAGGGGTGTGAGACGCAACCCATTCGTAGAGAATAAATTTCTCGATGTCTTACCTGACTCATGACGCTTAGTGTGCCGGGGGTGGGGTGCTCAGGGCGGTGAGGATGTCGTTAGCGGCGTCGGTCAGACGCGGTGCGGCTGCGAGGTGGTGGCCGTTGAGGTTGATGGTGACCTCCTGCAGGCTGCGTAGCTCGCGCACGATCCTGGCGATGCTGATCCCGGTGGCGTCCTGGAGGTAGCGGGCTACGGCCAGGGCGGCCATCACCACGGTCAGGTGCGCCTCGATCGCGTCACGGGTGTGGTGAAAGACCGGTCGGGCCCTC
>NZ_JONS01000042.1 GCF_000711965.1 Actinomyces israelii DSM 43320 | reverse complement strand
GCTACGGCACTCGCCCTCCGGGCGGGAAGGACCGGGGTGTGCTGGGCGGGTGCCTGGGCGGAAGCTGGCGGGCGCGACCCTGAAGGAACGAGAGGGTCTACCAGATGGTCCACCACCGCAAGAAGCAAGGCCATCCGGGATACTGCCTCCCAGGTCGACCCCGGTACACACGATCAGAAACGACTCCACTCCGCCCTGGGGCACAGGACGCAGGGCGAGGTCGACCAGGAGCACCGAGCAGTAAGACAAGCAGCCTGAAAGACCGCTTTCAGAGCTGTCCGAGACACGCCCGGCAGCCCACCCAGCAGCCCCCACCACTCAGACCCACCCGCCCGGCGACGCCTCACCGAGCCCTCACCAACATTCCTGGCCCACAGCAGTCCACGGCCGGAACTGAACCGATCTCGGTGCGGATTACGACCAATCTCGGCGAGGGAAGCGGGGGAGCGAGATGGGGGAGGAGGGCGGAGAGGTCAGCCGCCAGCAGGCCGCGACAACCACCGCCATGAGCGCCAGCACCCACGCTCCGGGGCGTGCGAGCTCCCACACGAACAGCGTGCCGAACACGGGGGCGCGCTGGGTGATGGCCAGCACCGCCCCGGCTCCCGCCAGCGCGAGCACCGGTACGCTCGCCTCCCAGCCCGCCAGGTGCGCCAGCCCCGCGACCGCGGCCCCCGCGCTGCCGCCCAGGGCGAAGGACGGCGCCAGCAGCCCGCCCGTGGCGCCCGCTCCCAGCGTCGCCCCGGTCAGCAGCGGCTTGAGCAGCACGACGCCCGCCAGGGCCGTCAGCGCCGCCCTCGTCGTCGGCGAGACCAGCGCCGCCTCCAGGGCGTCCCGGCCGTTGCCCGGCAGGACGGGCAGCCACAGCGACGCCGCACCCGTGAGCAGGCCCGCCGAGCCAATGCCCACCGGCAGCGTCCACCTGTCCGGGAGCCGGTGCGCCCTGAACCAGCCCCACAACTTGCGCGCCCCCACGCCGAGTCCCAGGAACACCGGCACCGCCGCCAGCGCCACCACCACGGTGGCCGCCGCCGGCCCGCCCACGGCGACCTCGAAGGTCGGGAGGCCGCGGGAGTGCAGCCACGAGACGGCCGTCGCGATCAGGCTCACCGGCAGCGCCAGCCATACGCCGCGGCGCCGCGTCCCGGCCGCCATAGTGATCTCGACGGCGAAAGCCGCCCCGCCCATGGGCGCGTCGTACATGGCCGCCAGGCCGGCGCCCGCCGCCGCGGCCACGAGCAGGGTAGTGGCGCCCGCCTCCAGGCCCAGCCACCGCGCGAGCCGGGCGGCGACCGCCCCCGCCATGAGGCGCGGCGCCCCCTCACGGCCCACGGAGTTGCCGGCGCCCACGGTGAGCACCTGCAGCACGCCGTCGGCGAACGGCCGCGCCAGCCCCATCCGCGCGGCGGCCCCCGAGCCGTCGGCCACGACGTCCTCGACGCCGACCACGCCCCCGGTGGCGCGCTCCCACCACCACAGCGCCCCCGCCAGGGCGCCGCCGAGGGCGGGAGCGAGCACGCGCCGCCACGCCGGGGCGGCCGCGACCCGCTCGGGCAACGCCCCCTCGCGCACCCCGTAGAAGAGCCACTCGAAGCCCTCGAGCAGGCAGGCCATGGCAATGCCCACGAGCCCGGCAGCCGCGCCCGCCAGCACGACGGCGGCCAGCAGGCGCGCCGTCCGGCCCATGCGGCCGCGCGGCGGGGGAGGGGCGGGGGATGTCATCGGGGAGACGATATGACGTCACCGGCCCGCGGCGCTCCCAGACCGGCCGGCGGAGCCCGGCCCCCGTCCCGCCGGTGCCGACCGATGAGTAGATATCGCTGATACCCTGGGCGGGCCCGCGCGCCCGGAGACCCGTGGAATCCCGCGCCGGGTCTCCCGGCTCCTCCCAGCCCGCCGCCTTCCGGCTCCCGACCCACGACCGAGGCCCATCGCATGACCTTCGCCACCACGCGCCGCGCCGCCTACGCGAGCTTTATCGTGCAGGCGATCGTCAACAACCTGGCGCCGCTGCTCTTCGTCGTCTTCCACACCCGGCTCGGCATCGACGTCGCCCGGCTCGGCCTGCTCGCCGGCCTCAACTTCCTCGTCCAGCTGCTGACCGACCTGGCCGCCGTCAAGGTCGTCGACCGCGTCGGCTACCGCGCGCCCATGGTGCTGGCCCACGTCCTGGCAGCGCTCGGCCTGGTCCTCATGGCCCTGCTCCCGCAGCTGCTCGCGGCGCCCTTCGCGGGCCTGTGCCTGGCCGCCGCCGTCTACGCCGTCGGCGGCGGCCTCATCGAGGTCCTGGCGAGCCCCGTCGTCGAGCACCTGCCCGCCGAGCCCGGACGGTCCAGGGAGGCGGGCATGGCCCTGCTCCACTCCTTCTACTGCTGGGGACAGCTGGTAGTGGTCGTGGTCTCCACCGGCCTGCTGGGCGCCCTCGGCCCGGGCGCCTGGTGGGTGCTGCCGCCGGCATGGGCGCTCGTGCCGGCCGTCAACGCCGTCCTCATGGCGCGCGCGCCCATGCCGGCCACCGTGCCCGACCACGAGCGGACCTCCCTGAGAGGCCTCATGGGCTCCCCGGTCTTCCTCCTCGTCCTGCTGCTCATGGCCGCCGGCGGCGCATCCGAGCTCACCATGAGCCAGTGGTCGAGCTTCTTCGCCCAGCGGGCCACCGGGGTGCCCAAGGCGGTGGGGGACCTGCTGGGCCCCGGCCTGTTCGCCCTGCTCATGGCCCTGGGGCGCACGGCCTACGGGATCCCGGGCCGTCGGGTCCGGGCGATCCCTCTGCGCGGCGCGCTCGCGGCCAGCGGCCTGGGCGCCGTCGTCTGCTACGTGGTGACGGCGTCGTCCCCGGCTCCCGCGGCCGGCCTGGGCGCCTGCGCGCTCACCGGCCTGTGCGTGGCCCTCATGTGGCCCGGCGCGACCTCGCTGGCCGCCGCCCGCTTCCCCGCAGGGGGCGGGGCCATGTTCGCCGTGCTGGCGCTGGCCGGGGACATCGGGGCCGCCGCCGGACCGTCCGCTGCCGGGGCGGTCGCCGCCGCCGCGGGCGCGGCACCCGACGGCGCGCTGAGCCGGCTCGCGGCGCACCTGCCGCCCGACGCCGGGACCGGGCTGCGGCCCGCCCTGCTCGTGTGCTGCCTCATCCCGGCCGTCTTCGCCGCCTGCGCCCTGCTCGCGCGGGGGCGCTCCCCCGACGGCGAGGGCCGGTAGGGCGGGGCCCGGGAAGACGACTCGTCGGCCGGCGCTTGCACCCTGACGCGGCGTCAGGGGCTAGTATGCGGCGCGTCCCCGCGGTACCGCGGTCGTGACCGGGCCCCGCCGCCGGGACCCGGCCCGCCGGGCCGGTCAACCGGTCCGGCCGCGGTCCCGCAGTCGCTCCCCCGACCTCGGAAGTTCCATGCTCGTCAGTCTCCTGCGCACCCACCTGCGCCCCTACCGGATCCTGCTGGCGGGGGTCCTCCTCCTGCAGATCGTGCAGGTGCTGGCCTCGCTCTATCTGCCCAATCTCAACGCCGACATTATCGATGCGGGTGTCGCCCGGGGCGACACCGGCTACATCTGGCGCACCGGCGCCCTCATGCTCGGCGTGTCCGTGCTGCAGGGGGTCTGCACCGTGGCCGCGACCTGGCTGGCCGCCCGCTCGGCGCTGGGCATGGGACGCGACCTGCGCGCCCTCATCTTCCGCCGGGTCGGGGACTTCAGCGAGCGGGAGGTGTCGGTGTTCGGGGCCGGCTCCCTGATCACCCGCACCACCAACGACGTCCAGCAGATCCAGATGCTCGTGCTCACGGGCTGCACCATGCTGGTGACCGCGCCGCTGCTGGCAGTCGGCGGCGTCGTCATGGCGGTGACCCGCGCCCCCTCCCTGTCCTGGCTCATCGCGGTGGCCGTGCCCGTGCTCGTCCTCGTGGTCGGCCTGGCCGTGAGGCGCATGGTGCCGCTGTTCCGCGCCTTCCAGGAGCGGCTGGACTCCATCAACCGTGTCCTGCGCGAGCAGCTGACCGGGATCCGCGTCGTGCGGGCCTTCGTGCGCGAGACGGCCGAGACCGAGCGCTTCGAGAGGGCCAACTGGGACATCACCCGGGTGGGGGAGAGGGTCGGGCAGCTGTTCGTCTTCCTGTTCCCGGCGACCATGCTGGTGCTGGACGCCACCATGGTCGGCGTCATCTGGTTCGGCGGCCACCAGGTCGAGGCGGGCCGGGTGGAGGTCGGCACGCTCGTGGCGTTCATGACTTACCTCATGCAGATCCTCATGGGCATCGTCATGGCCAGCTTCATGACCATGATGATCCCGCGCGCCGCGGTGTGCGCCGAGCGCATCAGCGAGGTCCTGGCCACCGACCCCTCCCTGGCCGCCCCCGCCGACGCCGTCTCGGACTTCCCCCGGCCGGGAGAGGTGGAGATGCGCGACGTCACCTTCGCCTACCCCGGCGCCGAGGAGCCCGTCCTGACGGAGATCTCCTTCACCGCCCGCCCCGGCCAGACCGTCGCCGTCGTCGGCTCCACCGGCTCGGGCAAGACGACCCTGGTCAACCTCATCCCCCGGCTCCTGGAGGCCTCCGCCGGGGCGGTGCTGGTCGGCGGCGCCGACGTGCGCCGCGCCGAGCCCGAGACCCTGTGGTCCCAGCTCGCCCTGGTGCCCCAGAAGCCCTTCCTGTTCGCCGGCACCGTCGCCTCCAACCTGCGTCTGGGCCGTGAGGAGGCCACCGACGAGGAGCTGTGGGAGGCGCTGGAGGTGGCCCAGGCGCGCGACTTCGTGACCGAGATGGACGGCGGGCTGGAGGCGCCCATCGCCCAGGGCGGCACCAACGTCTCCGGCGGGCAGCGCCAGCGGCTGGCCATCGCCCGCGCCCTCGTGCGCCGCCCGACGGTGCTCGTCTTCGATGACTCCTTCTCCGCCCTGGACGTGGCCACCGACGCCCGCCTGCGCGCGGCCCTGGGGCCGGCGACGGCCGGGGTCACCAAGATCGTCGTCGCCCAGCGCGTCTCGACGATCACCGGGGCCGACCTCATCCTCGTCCTGGACGAGGGCAGGCTCGCCGCCAGGGGCGCGCACGAGGAGCTGGTGGCCACCAGCAGGACCTACCGCGAGATCGTCACCTCCCAGCTCGGAAGCGAGGCCGCCGCATGAGCACCGCCGACTCCACCGCCCCTGCAGACCCCGGCGCCGCCGGCCCCGCCGTCGAGGGCCTCAGCGAGGAGGACCTCGCGCTGGCCGCCAGCGCCCAGGCCGCCTCCGAGGACTGGAGCGCCGGCCCGCCTCCGGGCAGGGCCAGCGCCTTCTGGCCCTCCTTCACCCGGATGCTCGCCCTCCTGGCCCCCTACAGCCTCTCTCTGGTCGTGACCGCCCTCGCGTCCGTCGTCTCCGTCGTCCTGGCCGTGGCCGCCCCCAGGATCCTGGGGCGGGCCACCAATATCGTCTTCGAGGGCGCCATCAGCTCCCTGCTGCCGGAGGGGACGACCAAGGAGCAGGCGATCGAGGGCCTGATCGCCTCCGGCCACGGCGACATGGCCGACATGGTCCGCGCCATGGACCTCGTGCCCGGAGCGGGCATCGACTACGCCGCCCTGAGCCGCGTCCTGCTGATCGCCCTGGCGGTCTACATCGGCTCGGCCCTCCTGTCCTGGCTGGAGGGGTTCATCCTCAACCGCATGACGGTCAAGGCGATGTACCGGCTGCGCGCCGACGTGGAGGCCAAGATCCACCACCTGCCCCTGTCCTACTTCGACCGCGTCCAGCGCGGCGAGCTGCTCAGCCGCGTCACCAACGACATCGACAACATCACCAACACGCTCCAGCAGTCGCTGTCCGGCGCGCTGACCTCCATCCTGACGGTGCTCGGGGTGCTGGCCATGATGCTGTCGATCTCCTGGAGGCTGACCCTGGTGGCACTCATCGTCCTGCCTCTCATGGCCGTCATCTTCGGCGTCATCGGGCCGCGCTCCCAGAGGGCCTTCACCGTGCAGTGGGCCAGGACCGGGCGGCTGAACGTGCGGGTCGAGGAGTCCTTCTCCGGGCACGCCCTGGTGCGCACCTACGGGCGCACGCAGGACTCGCGCGAGAGCTTCGACGCCGACAACGACGAGCTTTACCGCGCCGGCCTGCGCGCCCAGTTCCTGTCCGGCATTATGATGCCGATCATGCAGGTCGTCGGGAACCTGGCCTATGTCGCCATCGCGGTGGTCGGCGGGCTCATGGTCGCCGGCGGGTCCCTGCGCCTGGGGGATGTGCAGGCGTTCATCCAGTACTCCCAGCAGTTCTCCCAGCCCCTGGCCGAGCTCGGCGGCATGACCACCGCCGTCCAGTCCGGCACCGCCAGCGCCGAGCGCGTCTTCGAGCTGCTCGACGCCCAGGAGGAGCGGCCCGACGCCGAGGGCGAGGCCCCGCAGGGCGCGGCGGGCGGGGAGGCCTCCGCGGGCGCGCGGGGGGCCGGCGTGATCGAGATGGACCACGTCCGCTTCTCCTACGACCCCGAGGTCGAGCTCATCCGCGACCTGTCGCTGCGCGTCGAGCCCGGCCAGACCGTCGCCATCGTAGGGCCCACGGGGGCGGGCAAGACCACCCTGGTCAACCTCCTGATGCGCTTCTACGAGATCGACTCCGGCCGTATCGCCCTCGACGGCGTGGACACCTCGGCCATGCGCAGGCGCGACGTGCGCGCCCGCACCGGCATGGTGCTGCAGGACCCGTGGCTCTTCCAGGGCACGATCCGCGAGAACATCCGCTACGGGCGCCCCGGCGCCTCGGACGAGGACGTTGAGGCGGCCGCGCGCGTCTGCTACGTCGACCACATTGTGCGGGCCCTGCCCGAGGGCTACGAGACGGTCCTGGAGGAGGACGCCGCCAATATCTCGGCGGGCGAGCGCCAGCTGCTCACCATCGCCCGGGCCTTCATCGCCGACCCCGCCGTCCTCATCCTGGACGAGGCCACCAGCTCGGTGGACACCCGCACCGAGCTGCTCGTGCAGCGGGCCATGGGGGCGCTGCGGGAAGGGCGGACGAGCTTCGTCATCGCCCACCGCCTGTCCACCATCCGCGACGCGGACACGATCCTGGTGATGGAGCACGGCGACATCGTCGAGCAGGGCGACCACGCCGAGCTGCTGGAGCGCGGCGGCGCCTACGCGCGCCTCCACGCCGCCCAGTTCGCCCGCGCCATGACCGAGCACGAGGCCCCGCCGGCCGGCCGGCGCTGAGAGGACGCGTCCGGGACCGACGGCGGCTCCTCATCGCGCGCCGAGGGCCGGGGGGCGCCGGGGCGGCAGGACGCGGCCCGCCGGCAGCCGAGGGCGCCGGTGCCTCACTCCGGGGCCGCGGCCGCGGCGGCGCTCACTGACGCGCCGAAGTCGGGAACGTCCTCCAGGGGGATGGCGCCCGCGTTCTGACTGACCAGGGCGATGGCCTCGCGCAGGCCCATCCACCACTGGTGAAGGGGGCGGCGCGAGGACAGGTCCAGCTCGTCGTTCATGCGCTCCAGGCGGTGGTGGGTGATCCGCCCCTGCGTCAGGCCCACGTAGCTGGAGTGGTGGGTCCCCGCCTCCAGCTGGTCCGACAGCAGGCGAAGAGCGTGCGCCACGAGCTTGGTGGCCATAATGCGGTCGAAGGCGGACGGGTCCCCGCCCTGCTGCAGGTGGCCGATCGCGGCATGGCGCACGTCGTACAGGCCGCGGCCCTCCTGGGCGAAGATCTTGGCGAGCACGTCCAGGGTGTAGTTCTCGCTCGCCCTCTCGTTGCGGATCACCAGGTAGAGCTGGCGGCCCGAGCGGAAGGACTCCACCATGCGCGCCGAGTCCTTGGCCAGCTGGGCCAGTGTGAGGCCGTCCTCGTTGAGGTAGACGCGCTCGGCCCCGGTGGCGATGCCGCTCATGAGGGCGAGGTAGCCGCACTTGCGGCCCATCGACTCGGCCACGAAGCAGCGGTGCGAGGCGGCCGCCGACTGCTTGATCGAGTCCAGTGCGCCGACGGCGTTGTTCAGGGCCGTGTCGGCGCCGATGCTCAGCTCGCTGCCCGGCAGGTTGTTGTCGATCGAGGCGGGCACGCAGATGATCGGGATCTTGAAGGCGGGGTAGCGGTCCCGCTCCGTGACCAGCTTGTGGGCGGACAGGTAGGCGTTGAAGCCGCCGATAATGAGCAGGGCGTCGATCCTGTGGGACTCGATGGCGCGCCCCAGCGCGTAGAGCTGCTCGATGGTGGGGACCTCGCGCCGCGTGCCGAGCTGGGCGCCGCCGTCCCCGACCCAGCCCTCGACGTCGTCCCAGCTCAGCTCGCGCACCTCGCCGTCGAGAAGCCCGGGAAAGCCCCCGTAGACCCCGAGCATGGTGAAGTCGTGGTCCAGCCCCAGGCGCACCGCAGCCCGCGCCGCCGTGTTCATGCCGGGGGCGAGGCCGCCGGCATGGATGATGGCGACTCGCTTGGGCTCGGCGCCGGACTGCCCGTGCGAGGCGGCGACGTCGGGGTCGAGCTCGGGGGGAGTGGACATGGTCTCGAAGATCCGCAGCATCTCCCCGAAGCTCGCGCCGCGGGCGGCCACGGCCCCCTCGTAGTCCCCGCCGGCCACGAGGTCCTTGACCGCCCGCGTGGCGCGGATCTGCTCCATCATGGGCAGGCGGGTGATGCGGTTGTGGCGCTCGGCGATAATGACCGGCTCGGAGTCCGGGGTGGCGGTGACCATCTCGTGGGCGGCCGCGCAGCCCAGCAGGGTCGACATCCACCGGTCGTAGGCGCTCGGCTTGCCTCCGCGCTGGACGTGGCCCAGGATCGTCACGCGCGCCTCCTCGCCCAGCTTCTCGGCCAGCACGCGTTTGACGTCGTCGGCGGAGATGCGGTTGCCGGACCGGTCGGTGGCGCCCTCTGCGACCACGACCATGGACTCGCGTCGCCCGGCCTCCCGGCCCTTGGCGAGCTTGCGGCACATGTCCTCCTCCCAGCCGCCGGCGGGCGGGAGCTCGGGCACCAGCACGTAGTCGCAGCCGCCGGCGACGGCGGCCATGAGCGCGAGGTAGCCGCAGTGGCGGCCCATGACCTCGACGATGAAGGTGCGCTGGTGGGAGGCGGCGGTGGAGGAGATGTCGTCGATCGCCTCGAGGATGCGGTGCAGGGCCGAGTCCGTGCCGATGGTCATGTCGGCCCCGACGAGGTCGTTGTCGATGCTGCCGACGATGCCGGTCACCATGAGCGCCGGATGGGCCGCGGCCGTCTCGGGGGGGATCTCGCCGCGCTCGACCAGCTCGGCGACGAGAGAGGGCCAGTTCGTGCGGAACACGTCGGTGCCGGTGAGGGAGCCGTCGCCGCCGATGACGACGAGGCGGTCGATGTCGTGCTCCAGCAGGTTGCGCGCCGCGGCCAGCTGCCCCTCGCGCTCGCGGAACTCCGCGGAGCGGGCGGTGCCGATGAGGGTGCCGCCGCGGTGGAGGATCGAGCCGACCGAGTCCCACTCGAGCGGACGGACGCTGTCGCCCCCGGCGACGGCGCCGGCCCAGCCCTCCATGACGGCGTAGGGCTGGGCGCCCATGCGCAGGGCGGCGCGGACGACGGCGCGCACGGCGGCGTTCATCCCCTGCGCGTCACCGCCAGACGTCAGAACACCGATCCTCACCGGTGCAGCAGTAGTGGTGGTGGCGGGCGCGGCGGTCATCGGTGTCCCTCTCTCGTGGTCCGGCTGGTCCGGTGCCCTCATTGTCCCCCGCCGGTGGGGCCTGCGTCACGCGGATGGCGGCGCTTTTCGTGCCGGTGCCGGCAGCCGGCCCGGGGCGCCCCGGATGCTGCAGTCGAGTCGCATCGGCTCTGCAGGCCCCAGCGAGCCGCGCCTGTTGGGCCGGTGGTGGGCCGGTGGCCCCGAGTCGATCCCTCGAGGAGGGCGCAGGCCCACCACCAGGGGTGGTCGAGATGATCCTTGGGGTTGGAGCCGCTGAAGAAGCCCGGCACCATAATGATGACAATGATGACGCTGCCGAGGGTGGCCACGAGCTCTCCGGCATGGCTTTCGACCTGTCTGCGGGCCTGCAGCGTCAGGATGTGGCCGTGGGAATTGTCGTCCATAGGGGCGTCAGGTGTACGACGGGGAGGTCTGACGCCGAGAGAGGCCACTACCTGCAGGCCCCATCATATTGATGACGCTGGAGCATACGTGCTCGGCACGTTCGGCTGCGCCCCGGGCGGCGCGTCCTCGACGCGCAGGCGCGCCATGATCGCACGAAGGGGCGGACCGGGACGTTAGGCTCAGTCCGGGAGGCGCTGGCGGCCCGCCCGCCCGGCCGCCTCGAGCGGCTAGAAACGATCCTGAGAGGACGAGCGCATGGATCTGTACGAGTACCAGGCGCGGGAGCTGTTCCGCGAGCACGGGGTCCCCGTGCTGGGCGGAGCGGTCGCCACCACCCCTGAGCAGGCGCGCGAGGCCGCGGCGGAGCTCTTCGGCTCCGGCTCGTCGCTGGTGGTCGTCAAGGCCCAGGTCAAGACCGGCGGCCGCGGCAAGGCCGGCGGCGTCAAGCTCGCGCGCAGTGCGGCGGAGGCCGAGCGGCGCGCCGCCGAGATCCTCGGTATGGACATCAAGGGCCACACGGTGCACACCGTCTTGATCGCCGACGGCGCCGATATCGAGGCCGAGTACTACTTCTCCGTCCTCCTGGACCGTGCCGAGCGCCGCTACCTGGCCATGTGCTCGCGCGAGGGCGGCATGGACATCGAGACCCTCGCCGCCGAGCACCCCGAGGCGCTCGCCCGCATCGCGATCGACCCCCTGACCGGCCTGACCGACGACGTCGCCGCGAGCATCGTCGAGGCCGCGGGCTTCGAGCCCGGCCCCACCGCCGCCCGGATCGCTGAGGTCATCGTCCGCCTGTGGGAGGTCTTCACCGCCGAGGACGCCACCCTCGTGGAGGTCAACCCCCTCGTCCTGACCGCTGACGGCACCATCCTGGCCCTGGACGGCAAGGTCACGCTCGACGACAACGCCGCCTTCCGCCACCCCGGGCACGCCGCCTTCACGAGCACCGCCGAGGCCGACCCGCTCGAGACCCGCGCCAAGGACGCCGGCCTGAACTACGTCCGCCTGGCCGGCGAGGTCGGGGTGCTCGGCAACGGCGCCGGGCTGGTCATGTCCACCCTCGACGTCGTCGCCGGGGCCGGCGAGCGCCACGGCGGCATGCGCCCGGCCAACTTCCTGGACCTGGGGGGCGGCTCCTCGGCCGAGGACATGGCCACCGGCCTGGAGGTGGTCGCCTCCGACCCGCAGGTGCGCGCCATCCTCGTCAACGTCTTCGGCGGCATCACCTCCTGCGACACCGTCGCCGCCGGCATCCTGACCGCGGTCGGCTCCCTGGAGGGCCTCGACAAGCCGATCGTCGTGCGCCTGGACGGCAACAGCGCCGAGGAGGCCCGCCGGATCCTCGCCGAGGCGGCCCTGCCGGGCGTCACCGTTGTCGAGACCATGGACGGCGCCGCCGACGCCGTCACCGCTATCGCCCACGACACCGACACCGCGCAGGGGGCCTGAGCCATGAGCATCTTCCTCACCGAGAACGATCGCGTCGTCGTCCAGGGCATGACCGGCTCCGAGGGCCGCAAGCACACCCGCCGCATGCTGTGCGCCGGCACGAGGGTCGTCGCCGGCGTCAACCCGCGCAGGGCCGGCACCGCCGTCGCCTTCGACGTCGCCCCCCTCGGCCCGGGAGCCGGGCCGAGGGGCGTGGTCGCGGGCACCGTCGAGATCCAGGTTCACGGCACCGTCGCCGAGGCCAGGGGGGCCACCGGCGCCGCCGTCTCCGTGATCTTCGTGCCCCCGGCCTTCGCAAAGGGGGCGATTATCGAGGCCGTCGACGCCGGCATGCGCCTGATCGTCGTCATCACAGAGGGCATCCCCGTGGCCGACGCGACCTACGCCCGCGCCTACGCCGCCGACCGCGGCGCGCAGATCATCGGCCCCAACTGCCCGGGCATCATCTCCCCGGGGCGCTCCAACGTCGGCATCACCCCGCCCGACATCACCGGCCCTGGCCCTATCGGCCTGGTCTCCAAGTCCGGCACGCTGACCTACCAGCTCATGCACGAGCTGCGCGACATCGGCTTCACCACCTGCATCGGCATCGGCGGCGACCCGGTGGTCGGCACCACCCACATCGACGCCCTGGAGGCCTTCGAGGCCGACCCGGACACGCACCTGGTGGTCATGATCGGGGAGATCGGGGGGGACGCCGAGGAGCGCGCCGCCGCTTACATCCGCTCCTCCATGACCAAGCCCGTGGTCGCCTACGTCGCCGGCTTCACCGCCCCGGAGGGAAGGACCATGGGTCACGCCGGTGCCATCGTCTCCGGCTCGTCCGGCACCGCCCGGGCCAAGAAGGCCGCTCTGGAGGCCGCGGGCGTGCACGTGGGGCGCACGCCCAGCGAGACCGCGGCCCTCGCCCGCGAGCTGTACAGGAAGACCGCCGGCGCGGCGGGGCAGATGTGAGCGCCGGCGACACCCAGGCGCGACGGGACCGGGTCGTCTCGGAGGCCGCCGGGACCGCCCGCGCCGGCTGGCTGCGCCGGGTGGTGCCCGCCGACTGGCCTTTCGCGGTGCGCGCGGGCGTGGAGTCGGTCCTGGCGGGCTGGCTGCTCGTGGTCGTCCCCACGCTGGCCGTCTTCGCCGCCACATCCTCCATGGACGCCGCCGCGGCGCTGTCCGTGGGCACCGCCCTGCGCACCGCCACCGGCCTGTGGGGCCTGGGCCTGGGCGGGCAGTGGGGGAGCGCGGCGAGCCCCGACGGCGCCGTCGGCCTGCCGCTGCTGGGCCTGACCATCATCCAGGCGCTCATCACCCGGTGGTCGGTACGCCGCTCGCGACTCGTCCGCCTGATGTCGGGGCTGTGGGCGGTCCTGACCGCGGTGGCGAGCGCGGCCCTCATCGCCGCGGCGTCGAACCCGGCGGGCTCGCGCCTGTGGACGGCGGTGCTGGGGCTCGGCGTACTGACGGCGCTCATCACCTTCGGCCACCTGCAGCGCGCCGGACGGGGCTGGGCGGGCATGGCCCGGTGGTGGGGGCGCCGCCCGCGCTGGGCGGACCCCGCCCTCGCCCTCGTGCGCAGCACGGCCCTGGCCGTCGCGGCACTGGTCGCCGTCGTCGCGGTGGCGGCCGTCATCACGGGCGCTGGGCGCGTCGGACGTCTTCACGACGCCCTGTCCGCCGGGGGGCTCGTGGCCTCCGCCGGGCTTGTCGTGCTGCAGGCCGGGTGGGCGCCGACCCTGCTCGTGTGGGCGCTGGCGTGGCTGGCCGGCCCCGGCTTCGCCGTGGGGACGGGCACCCTGTTCTCCCCTGACGTCGTCATCGCCGACGCCGTCCCCGTCATGCCCGTGCTGGGGCTGCTGCCCACCGCACCGCTGGGGGCCGTGGGCGTCTACCTGCCCATGGTCATCACGCTCGCCGCCATGGGCGCGGCCTGGCGCCGACGTCGAGAGCTCCTCGGGCTCGAGCTCAGCGAGGCCCTCCTGGCCGCCCTGGCCGCGACCCTCATCGTGACGCTCGGCTGCCTGGCCCTCGCCCTGGGGGCCTCCGGGCCGATCGGTCCCGGCAGGCTGGCCCGGGTCGGCCCGCACCCGGGGTACCTGTGCCTCTTCATCGCTCTGGAGGTCGGGGTCGGACTCGTCGCCGTCGCGGTCCTCACCCACCCCACCACCCACCACCGGCTGACCTCCCGCAGGGCGACGGCGGCCGCCGGCGCCTCCGCGCACGGTGCGCGCGAGCGGAGGCAGGACGAGGCCGAGCCTCCCCGGGACCGGTCCGCCGCCCGTGAGTCCCGCCGCGTCCGCGACGACGGCGAGGGCGCCAGCAGGACGGACGGGGCCGGCCGGGCCGAGACGGCCGAGGAAGGGAGAGGGGCGTCGACCGAGGCCGGGAACCGCCGTCGCGCGCAGGCCGGTGCGGGTCCGCGACGCGAGGCGAGGACGGGGCAGGTCCCGCCTCATCGGGCGAAGGCCGGCGCGGCGAGGCGCCGGGCCGCCGGCGGCGAGGCCGAGCCGGTAGCGACGACCAGGAAGATCCCCTCTCCCGGGGCGACCTTCACCGGCTCCGGGCGGAGCCCCTTCGCGGGGTGGCGCGAGCGGGCGCAGGCCGCCGACTCGGCCTCCGCTCGGGAGGACTGAGACCCCCGCGCGGCCGGGCCGCTACCGGGCGCTCCTGTGTGCGCTGGGACGGCGCCGGCGCGCGGAGAGGGGCGCCCCTCTCCGCGCGCCGATGACTGCTGACCGGCATCTGGGGCGGTACGTCCCGACGCTTGATACATTTTTATCAGATCGATAATCTTCTATCACTACGATCGGGGCGAGCCGTGCGCCAATGCGCGGCCACCGCCGGAGCGACGAGGCTCCGTTTATGAGCGTCCCCCAATTCTGCAAGGAACATCTATGTCCGCACCGGCACTGATATGCGTACTCATTGTCGCCATCGCACTGATTGTGGTGCTGATCGTCAAGGTCAAGCTTCACCCCGCTCTCGCACTGACACTGGCCGCCTTCGGCGTCGGCATTGTGACCGGCACGCCTCTGGACGCCCTCGGCGACACGATCGAGGCCGGTGTGGGCGGGACGCTCGGCTTCCTGGCGCTGATCATCGGCTTCGGCTCGGTCCTCGGGAAGATGCTTGAGGTCTCCGGCGGCGCCGAGCGGATCGCCAACAGCCTCCTGCACTGGCTGGGGCGCGATCGAGCGACCTGGGTCATGATGCTCATCGGCTTCATCGCGAGAATCCCGGTCTTCGTGGAGGTCGGGTTCGTCCTTCTCGTGCCGCTCGTCTTCGTCATTGCCCGGCAGGCCAAGATCTCCGCCATCAAGGTCGCTGTCCCGCTGGTGACATCCCTCATGGTCGTGCACTGCATCGTGCCGCCGCACCCCGCTGCCACCGCGATCGCCGGCACCCTGGGCGCGGACGTCGGAAAGGTCATCGTCCTCGGCCTGCTCGTCGGCCTGCCCTGCGCCGCGGTCGGCGGTCCCGTGTTCTCGTACTTCGGCATCAGGGGTGCTGTCGCCACTGCCGTCACAGCGGGCAGGCTCGCCGCGGACGGCGAGGCGGGAGACGCGGAGGCTGAGGAGGCGGCTTCGGGGAGGCGCCCTGAGCAGGCTCCTGAGCCGGAGGGGAGCCTGCCCGGCTTCGGAATCACTCTCTTCACGATCCTGCTGCCCCTTCTCATCATGGTCGGGCGCACTGTCCTGGTGCAGGCGCTTCCCGAGAGCAACGGAGCCCTGCCCGTCGTCAACCTCATCGGCAACCCGATCACCGCGCTGCTCATCGCGGTCTTCTTCGCATACTGGTCGCTCGGTCTCAGGCGGGGTGCGGGAATGAGCGACCTGCTCGACCTGACCGACGGGTCCTTCGGGCCGATCGCGGGGATCCTTCTCATCATCGGTGCGGGCGGCGCCTTCAACGAGGTGCTCATCGCCTCCGGCATCGGCGACAGCATCGCCCGCCTTCTTTCGGCGCTGCCCGTGAGCCCGGTCATTCTCGCCTGGCTCATCGCCCTTCTCCTGCACTTCGCGGTCGGCTCCGCCACTGTCGCCATGATCAGTGCCGCTGGAATCGTCCTGCCGATGGTGACCAACGACCCGTCTCTGTCCCCCGAGGTCATGGCCATCGCCATCGGCGCCGGAGCGATCGGCCTCACGCAGGTCACCGACTCGCTGTTCTGGCTGGTCAAGGAGTACCTGGGCATGTCGGTCCAGCAGACCCTGCGCTCCCTCACCCTGGCCACGAGCTGCGCCTCCGTGGTCGGCCTCATCGGCACCCTTCTTCTCAGCCTGGTCGTCTGACCCGGTGCGCCGCCCGCGACCGCTGAACCGATCACCAACGACATGCAGCAACACGAAAGGAATCCCGTCATGACTGACGCCCTCATCCACGGTCGCACCAGCGAGGAGTGGACGCAGGCCCTGCCACTGATGAAGCCCTTGACAGCGATGACCGAGACCAGCTGGTTCAACCCCGACATCCTCGGCGCCGCCGACGGTCTCGCCGAGGTGGGGCTCACGCGCACGGACATTGAGGACGCCGCCGCGCGCCTGAAGCGCTTCGCCCCGTACCTGGCTACCGTCTTCCCCGACACGCGTGCGACCCTGGGCATTGTGGAGTCCCCGCTTGTCGCGGCTCCCGCGATGCAGGAGGTCATCGAGCGCGACGCCGGTCGCGCCATCCCCGGCCACCTCTGGCTCAAGCTGGATTCCGAGCTGCCGATATCCGGGTCGATCAAGGCGCGAGGCGGGATCTACGAGGTGCTCAAGCACGCCGAGGAGCTGGCCGTCTCGGCGGGCCGGATCAGCCTCGACAACGACTACGCGATTCTCGCCCGGCCGGAGCTCACCGAGTTCTTCTCGGGCTACTCGGTCGCCGTGGGCTCCACCGGCAACCTGGGTCTGTCGATCGGCATTATGAGCGCCAGGCTGGGCTTCCAGGCCTCCGTCCACATGTCCTCCGATGCGCGGCAGTGGAAGAAGGACATGCTGCGCGCCCACGGCGTCGAGGTCGTCGAGTACGAGTCGGACTACTCCGAGGCGGTCAAGCGGGGGCGCGCGCAGGCGGAGGGGGACCCGACGTGCTACTTCGTGGACGACGAGAACTCCCGCAGCCTGTTCCTCGGCTACTCCGTCGCCGCCCACCGCCTCGCCGGCCAGCTCCAGGCGCTCGACGTCACGGTCGACGACCGGCATCCGCTCATCGTCTACCTGCCCTGCGGGGTCGGCGGGGGGCCCGGAGGCGTCGCCTTCGGGCTCAAGGCCGAGTTCGGCGACGCGGTCCGCGTCGTCTTCGCCGAGCCGACCCACTGCCCGTCGATGTTCCTGGGCGTCTACACCGGCCTTCACGACGCCATGAGCGTGCAGGACTTCGGCATTGACAATGTCACCGCCGCGGACGGGCTGGCCTGCGGGCGCCCCTCGGGCTTCGTCGGTCAGGCCATGCAGCACCTCATCGACGGGTTCGTCACCGTCGACGACGATCACCTCTACACCCTGCTGGCGCAGCTGCACGAGTCGGAGGGGATCGACATCGAGCCCTCCTCGACTGCGGGTCTTGTGGGGCCGGCGCGCGTCGTCGAGGACGCGGAGTACCGGGCCCGGCTCGGTCTGGATGATGAGACCCTCGCCCGTGCGACCCACATCGCCTGGGCCACAGGTGGCAGTATGGTGCCGCGCCCCGAGATGGGGGAGTACGTGCGCAGGGGCTCCGGGCTGCTCTGACCCGCTGGCCGACGGATGACATGGAGGGATGCGGATGCGAGACGACAGCGAGATCATCGCCTCCTACATCCCGCTCGTCTCCTTCCTCGGCGAGGTCGTGGGGCGCAACACCGAGGTCGTGCTTCACGACCTGGCCGACATCGACGCCTCCGTCGTGGCGATCGTCAACGGCGAGGTCTCCGGACGCACCATCGGCTCGCCCGCCACCGACCTCGTGCTGCGCGAGCTCGAGGAGGACTCCGGCGAGCAGGTTCCCTACCGGGTCCACTACACCGCGCGGGCCGGGGGACGGACGCTCGCCTCCTCCTCATTCTTCATACGCCGCGACGGCCGACTCATCGGGATGCTCTGCGTCAACACCGACCACACTCTCATGAGGCGGCTGGAGTCGCTGGTTGCCGAGGTCTCCGGGCTCTTCCCCGGCGCCGCCGACGCGGGCGCGCCCGTGAGCCGGGAGACCCTCGTGTCCTCCATCGACGGCATGGCGGCCGAGGCGATCGACGACGTCGCCCGCCGGCGGGGCACGAGCCGGGACCGCTTCAAGCCCGAGGAGAGGCTCGAGGTCGTCGCGGACCTGCACGCCCAGGGCTTCTTCCAGTTCAAGGGCAGCATTCCCGTGCTCGCCTCGGCCCTCGGGGTCTCCGAGCCGACCGTCTACCGCTACGTGCAGTCCGCGCGGTCGCGGGAGAACGACGCCGGGGAGAAGCGGGCGGGCGCAAGCGGCTAGACTGCGACCGGTCGCGACTGGCGAGGGTGGGGCACCACCGGGGAGCGGCCACCGATCACGAGCAGGGGACGTCGCCCGCCTGGGCGTCCCCGCACCGATCGCACCAGGAGCGCCAGTGACCACACAGCCCCAGCCGGCCGTCCCCATCCAGAACGTCCCCGCCGAGGGACCGGCCGCCCCGGAGCGGGTTCCCGTGCGCCGGGCCCTGATCTCCGTCTACGACAAGACCGGACTGGTCGAGCTGGCCGCCGCCCTCGTCGACGCCGGTGCCGAGATCATCTCCACCGGCTCCACCGCCGCCGCCATCGCCGGTGCGGGCCTGCCGGTCACCTCCGTCGAGGACGTCACCGGCTTCCCCGAGTGCCTTCAGGGACGGGTCAAGACCCTGCACCCGGCCATCCATGCCGGGATCCTCGCCGACCGCCGCAAGGCCGAGCACATGAGCCGGATCACAGAGCTGGGCACGGCCCCCATCGACCTCGTCGTGGTCAACCTCTACCCCTTCTCCGACACCGTCGCCTCGGGCGCCCCCCTCGACGCCTGCGTCGAGCAGATCGACATCGGCGGGCCCGCCATGGTGCGCGCCGCCGCCAAGAACCACTCCGGCGTCGCCGTGGTCACCGACCCCGCCGTCTACGGCGAGGTCGCCGCCGCCGTGCGCTCCGGCGGCTTCACCCCGGCCCGGCGCCGCGCCCTGGCCGCGCGGGCCTTCGCGCGCACCGCCGCCTACGACGCCGCCGTCGCCACCTGGATGGCCGAGCAGATCGAGAACGACGCCGCAGCAGGTGCGGCGGGCGCGGCGGATGGTACGGCGGACGTCGCCACGGGTGCCTCAGCAGCAGCGCCCGAGGCCGCCGGATCCGCCCCGCCCGCCTACGTCGGCGTCGGCTACGAGCGCCTGGCGCACCTGCGCTACGGGGAGAACCCGCACCAGCGCGCCGCCGTCTACCGCGCCCCGGACGAGACCGGGGGAGTGGCCGGGGCCCGCCAGCTGCACGGCAGGGCCATGAGCTACAACAACTACACCGACACCGACGCCGCCCTGCGGGCGGTCTACGACCACGGCGACGGCACGGACGGCGCCGCCGCGGTCGCCGTCGTCAAGCACGCCAACCCCTGCGGCATCGCCGTCTCCGCCGCAGGCGACGTCGCCGAGGCGCACCGCCGCGCCCACGCCTGCGACCCCGTGTCCGCCTACGGCGGCGTCATCGCCGCCAACGCCGCCGTCACCGCGGCGATGGCCCGCCAGATCAGGCCTATCTTCACCGAGGTCGTCGCGGCCCCGGCCTTCGAGGAGGAGGCCGTGAAGATCCTGTCGGCCAAGAAGAACCTGCGCCTGCTCGTCGTCGAGCCGCCCGAGCGGGAGGGCTACGAGATCAAGCAGGTCTCCGGCGGCGCCGTCATCCAGGAGCGGGACGCCTACCAGGCCGGCGACGACGACCCCGCCGCCTGGCGGCTCGTCGCCGGCCCGGCCGCCGACGAGGCGGCCCTCGCCGACCTGCGCTTCGCCTGGCGGGCCATCCGCTCGGTGCGCTCCAACGCCATCCTGCTGGCCAGGGACGGGGCGACCGTGGGCGTCGGCATGGGGCAGGTCAACCGGGTCGACTCCTGCAGGCTGGCCGTCGAGCGCGCCAACACCCTGGGGCCCCGCTCCACCGGCGACGCCGCCCCGCAGGCTCCCGAGGGGGGCGACGCCGCCGCGGTCCTCCGGGCCGCGCCGCCCGAGCGCGCCCGCGGCGCCGTGGCCGCCTCGGACGCCTTCTTCCCCTTCGCCGACGGCCTCCAGGTCCTCATCGACGCCGGCGTGACCGCCGTCGTCCAACCCGGCGGATCCATCCGCGACGACGAGGTCATTGCCGCCGCCCAGGCGGCCGGCGTCACCATGTACCTCACCGGCTCCCGCCACTTCGCCCACTGACGGCCCCCGGCGCCCCGCGGCGCCTCCGCGGCGGCAGCACGGTGCCCGGTCACCGCCTGCCGCCCCGGCGTCGCCCGCTACGATGACGGCCGTGAGCCAGGACCAGAACACGCGGCGGACCGCCGATGCGCACTCGCCGGCGGGCAGGCCGCAGATCTCGGCCGAGGACGCCTGGACCAGGGCGGGGCTTCCCGTCGCCCGACCGCCCGCCAAGCACAAGGAGCCCTACCGGACCCTGGCGGTCCTCGCGGTGGCGGTCGGCCTGGCGGCGGTGCCCGTGATCTCCCTGCTGGGTCACCGGCGCCTGGCCATCGTGTGGCTCGGCATCGGCGTGCTGCTGGTCTCGCTGCTGCGCCTGCAGCGGCCCGATGGCACCTGGATGGCCGCGCGCGGGCGCCTCTTCGACGTCGTCTTCGGGATCATCCTCGCGCTGGCGCTGCTCGCCCTGACCTACTACGCGGACCTGCCGCGGGTCGTGTGAGGCCGCAGGCGCCGAGCCGGACGGCGCCTGCGGGCGGACCAGTCCGCGAAACAGGGACGGCCCGAAAATGCTCCTGTGGCATGCTGCGGCGCAGCAGGGCGGTACCCCACCGCCTGCACCCGCCCGAAAGGCAGTTCCGTGTCACATCTCCGCAAGATGCTCTCGGCCGGCGGCATCCTCGTATGGGTGCTCCTCGCCATTGTCCTCTCCCTCGCCCTGGGCAGTATCAGGATCGGCGGGGGCCCGCTCATCCCGCAGGCCCTGGGGCGCGTCTTCGCAACGTTCTCCGGGCTGTTCAGCCAGTTCCTGTCCTTCGCCATCCCGCTGATCATCATCGGCCTGGTGACGCCGGCGATCGCCGACCTCGGCAGGGGCGCCGGCAAGTGGCTCGGCATCACGACGGCGATCGCCTACGGCTCCACGCTCTTCTCGGGATTCCTGACCTACATCGTGTGCACGGCGCTCCTACCGCGTCTGCTGGCGGGCACGGCCCTGTCGGAGGTCAAGGAGCCCGGTAGCGCGCTGGACTCCTACTTCAGCATTGAGATGCCGGCGCCCGTGCCCGTCATGACGGCCCTGCTGCTGTCCTTCGTCCTCGGCATCGGCCTGTCGATGGTGCCGCGCGGCGTCCTGCGCAAGGGCTTCATCGAGTTCCGCGCCATCATTACCAGGCTCATTGAGCGGATCATCATTCCGCTGCTGCCGCTGCACATCTTCGGCATCTTCCTCAACCTCACCTACACGGGCGAGGCCTGGTCCGTCATGCACGCCCTGCTGCGGGTCGTGGTCGTCGTCCTCGTCCTGGAGATCGTCATCCTCGGTGCCCAGTACATCACGGCCGGCATTGTCGGCTCCAGGAACCCGGTCAGGGCGCTGGCCACCATGATGCCCGCCTACCTGACGGCGCTGGGCACATCCTCCTCGGCCGCGACCATCCCCGTGACGCTGGCCCAGACCAGGAGGAACGGCGTGTCGGACGCCGTCGCCTCCTTCACCGTCCCGCTGTGCGCCACCATCCACCTGGCCGGCTCGACATCGAAGATCTTCGCCTTCGCCTTCGCGATCGTGCTCACCCAGGGCCTGACCGTCTCGACCGTGCAGTGGGTCGGCTTCATCTTCATGCTCGGCATCACCATGGTCGCCGCTCCGGGTGTGCCCGGCGGCGCCATTATGGCGGCCACGGGCCTGCTGTCGTCCATGCTCGGCTTCGACGACGCCCAGGTCGCCCTCATGATCGCCACCTACATCGCCATGGACTCCTTCGGCACCGCCACCAACGTCACCGGCGACGGCGCCATCGCGATCGTCGTCGACCGCCTCGCCGGCGGACAGATCGGGGACGACGGCGACCCGGAGAACGCCCGCGAGCTCTCCTTCGACGGCATGAGGTACCTCGACCGCGTCAGCGTCGAGGGCGTCGTGAGCCCCGAGGACCTGGCCGGATCCACGGGGGCGGCCGGATCCGGCGCCGTGAGCTGAGGGCGGCCCGGCCCCGGCGCGGCGGGCAGGGGCCGGGCCGCCCGGCGTCGGCACGCGGACCCGTATGACCGGGATTACATGGACGGCGAAACCATCGTCCGGGTCATCACCGGTCCGCCACCGTAGGCTCGTGCCGTGGGCTGCGCCGCTCGCGGCCCGAGTGACACCTCATCCTCTAAGGAGTCTCCTATGGCCAACGCGCCCATTAACATCGCCGTCACCGGTGCGGCAGGCAACATCGGTTACGCCCTGCTCTTCCGCATCGCCTCCGGCGCCCTGCTCGGCTCCGACCAGCGCGTCAACCTGCGCCTGCTTGAGATCCCGCAGGCCGTCAAGGCCGCCGAGGGCACCGCCATGGAGCTGTTCGACTCCGCCTTCCCGACCCTGGGCAGCGTCGACATCTTCGACGACCCGAAGCAGGCCTTCGAGGGAGCCAACATCGCCTTCCTCGTCGGCTCCATGCCGCGCAGGGCCGGCATGGAGCGCAGCGACCTGCTGTCCGCCAACGGCGGCATCTTCGGCCCCCAGGGCGAGGCGCTGAACGCCGGTGCCGCCGACGACATCAAGGTCCTCGTCGTCGGCAACCCGGCCAACACCAACGCGCTCATCGCTGCCTCCCACGCCAAGGACATCCCGGCCTCCCGCTTCACCGCGATGACCCGCCTGGACCACAACCGCGCTCTGGCCCAGCTGGCCGCCAAGGCAGGCTGCCACGTCACCGACCTCGACAAGGTGACCGTCTGGGGCAACCACTCCTCGACCCAGTACCCCGACATCACGCAGGCCACGGTCAAGGGCGCCCCGATCACGGACATCCTCGCCGACCGCGCCTGGGTCGAGAAGGACTTCATCCCGACCGTCGCCAAGCGCGGCGCCGCCATTATCGCCGCGCGGGGCGCCTCCTCCGCCGCCTCCGCCGCCTCTGCCGCCATCGACCACGTCCGCGACTGGTGCCTGGGTGTCAAGAGCTATTCCTGGACCTCGGCCTCGGTCATGTCGGACGGCTCCTACGGCGTGCCCGAGGGGATTATCTCCTCCTTCCCCTGCGTCTCCGAAGGCGGGCAGTGGACGATCGTCGAGGGCCTGGAGATCGACGAGTTCTCCCGCACCCAGATCGACGCCTCCGTCAACGAGCTCCTGGGCGAGAAGAAGACCGTCGCTGAGATGGGCCTGGTCTGACGGTCCCGAACGGGGCGGGCGCCGCCCTGCGCCGGTAGCTCGCTCGGCCGTCGGGGCGGCCGGGCGGGCTGCGCCCCCGGCCGCGGGGCCGACCGCCCCGACGTCGTCGTGAACGCGAAGAAGGCTCTCCCGGGGGCTGCGCCCTCCCGGGAGAGCCTTGCGTCGGTCCGGCTGCGGAACCCGGGCTGCCCGCACGACGTCGGCCGGGTGCGGCGGGGTCGGACTCGGATAGGGTCGGGCCATGGCACGACGCAGCTCCAAACGTCCCTATCGCGCCGGGCACCGTCCGCTCGACCCGGGGCGACTGGGCGCCATGCCGCGTACCCAGGTCGGCCCGGGAGGCGCCGACTTCACCGTGCGTCGCCTGCGCGGCAGCGACAAGCCCTACACCTGCCCCGGCTGCAATCGGAGCATCGCGCCGGGCACGCCGCACGTCGTCGCCTGGTCGAATGAGTCCCTCTTCGGGCCCGATCGCGGCCTGGAGGAGCGTCGTCACTGGCACACGGCCTGCTGGGAGCGCCGCCTGTGGTAGGCGCCTCGCGAGGGCTCCGCCGGGCGCCGTCACGGCGGAACAAGGAACCGCGGGGTCCCGAACGGCGGGGCTGGTTGACTTCAGCCGGACTTACTGACAACTTATGACCTGTCTCAGGATGCGGAAGCCAGTGATGAGGCGCACACTAGGAACATGGCCGTCCCTATCCGCCTGCGCATCACTTTGGACCCGGACTCCTCGGAGCCGGTCTTCGCACAGATCTGCTCCGCGATCCGTGTCGATGTCACCTCGGGCCGGCTGACCGCTGGGGTGCGTCTGCCGACCACGCGCGCCCTGGCGGCCGAGCTCGACGTCGCCGTCAACACGGTCGCCAAGGCATATCGCGAGCTGGAGCTCGAGGGAGTCGTCGAGGGGCGCGGCCGCCACGGCACCTATGTCATGGACCTCGCCGACACCGCTGCCGAGCGGGAGACCATGCGCTTCGTGACGACCATGCGCAACCTGGGCATGACTCGCGAGGAGACGCTGGCCCTTGTCCGCCGCGCCTGGTCGTGACGCGGCGGACAAGGGCCGCCGGCTCGGCTCAGCGGCGCTTGCGGCCGCCCATGCCCATCAGGTCCTCCTGAAGGGACCTGGAGTCATCGCCGTCGGCGCTCGCCTCGGGGGAGCCTGCGCTCTGCGAGGACTCGGGGGAGCCGGCACTGCCCGCGCTGCCCGGGGTCACGTCGGACAGGCCGGCGGCCTGCGGGACGCCGGTTGCCAGCGCAGCGCTGATGACGTCGGAGAACTCCGGGGCCTGCGGCATGACATTGCCGAGCACGCTGCGCATCTCCTCGAGGTAGCTGGCGACCGAGTCGCGCTGCCGCTCGAGCTCCTTGATCTGGCGCATCATGGAGGTCTTCTCGACCTCGGCGTCGGCGCGGGCGTCCTCGAGCAGGGCGGTTGCCTCGAGGCGGGCCTGGTTCAGGGTGTCCTCGGCCAGGCGCGTGGCCTCCTCCTGGCGGGAGCGAAGGGTGTCGTCCACCTCGGAGCGGACGGCCTCCGCACGGGCGAGGGCCTCCTCGAGCCGGGCCTCGGCCTGCGCAGCCTGCTCCTGCGCCTGCTGGTTCATCTCCTCGATGTGCTGACGCGCGGCCTCGTGGGCGGCCGAGTCCTCCTCGGCCGCCGTCTCGTGCGCCGCGGCGATCTCGAGAAGCGCCTGCTGGCGCAGCTCCGTGGCCTCCGACCGGGCGGCCTCGGCCTCGGCCGTGCTCGTGCGCCGCAGCGCCTCCGCCTCGCTGCGAGCGGCGGACAGCAGGGAGTCGGCCTCGGCGCGCGCCTTGTCCACCGTGATGCGGGCCTCCTCGGCGGCGGTCGCCGTCACCGAGTCGGCCTGGTCCTGTGAGGAGCGCCGCAGCGCGTCGGCCTCGGACTCCGCCGCCTCCCTGGTCTCGCTCGCCTCGCGCTCTGCGGTCACGGTGAGCTCGGCGGCAGACTTCTTGGCCGCGGCCACCGTCAGCTGCGCCTCGCGATCGGCCGACGACCGGGCCTCGGTCGCGCTGGCCTTGGCCTCGGAGACGATCTGGTCCGCCTTACGCTGCGCGGAGGCGACGAGCTCGTCGGCCCGGGCCTGGGCGTTGGCCAGGATGGTGGATGACTCGGCCTCGCTGTGGGATCGCAGCTCGGCGGCCTCCCGTCGAGCGTCGGCGACCATGGTGGCGGCCTCGGAGGAGCTGCGCTCGGACAGGTGGGCGGCGTTGGCGCGCGTACGTGCCAGGAGCGCGTCGGCCTCGGCGTTGGCCTTGGAGAGCACCGACGTGCTCTGCTCCTCGGCGCTGCGCAGCAGCTGCTCGATGCGCGAGCCGAGCCCGGCGTAAGTAGGCTTGTCCGCCTCGCGCAGGCGACGCTGAGCATCGGCAAGCTCGCCGGCGAGCGTCATAGCCCGCTGATCGAGACTGGCGACCTCACGTTTGGCATCTCCCAGCTGGCGGGATAGCGCCTTGATGCGTTGGTCGACCTGGGTACGGTCGTACCCGCGCATGGTGATGGCGAACTCCTCAGAAGACCCCTCGGCCACGTCACTCCTCCTTCTGGCGGGCCGCCACGGCCCGCTGTCACCCAATCGTAGCCATGAGGGTATCGCTCGCGCCTAGGTCCTGAGGACTTGATGGTGGGCGAATTATGCTTCGTTGGCGAAGAGAATCCGGTGCGACACGCCGGGGAGACGGCTCCTGCGCCGAAGGGACGGGAGTTCGCGGGGCGGCGTCGGCCCACAGCGCCCGCGATTTCCCCCCGACTTTGAGGAAGGTCACGTCGCGAGCCGGCGGCCGCCGAGCGCGATCGTCGTCGGCGGCCTGTCGCTGCGCCGGGTCGGCGCCGATGCTCCGCCTACGACGCCGGTGCGGCATCGTAGGGGCGGGCCAGACCCGGACGCCGTCAGCCGCTGTCAGTCGCTGTTAGTCGCGGCTAGACGCTGCGAGATAACGCTGGGCACGGTTCTTCCGCTGAGGGCGCAGGACCTGTGATCTTCGGCGAGGCTCCTCGCACGGACGATAGGAACATGCGATTCTGGGCGACGTCTGCATCCAGGCTCTGTGGCACTCACACCTGGTGCAGAGGCCGGTGACAGCGGCGCCATGTCCACGACCTTGAGGAGAGTCACGTCGTGAACCGACGGATCTTGAGCGCGATCATCGCCGTCCTTGGCCTGGTCGCCATCGCCTTGGCCGTCTGCTCCGCCACGATCTGGCGGCCCGGCACGACCGCGGAGGCGACTCTCGCCTCGGCCCCCACCCAGAACTACGTCGTCACACAGCCGGGTGTCCTCAACCGGGTCGACTCCGAGACCACTATTACCGCGACGGCTGCCTCTGACGACCAGCAGGTGTTCATCGCCGTCGGGCACTCGGCCGACGTCAATGCCTGGCTCGCCAACGACCCTTACGTGTCCGTCACAGGCCTGGACAGCTGGACGGCGCTGTCCGCGACCGATGTGACGACCAGATGCGGTGATGAGGCCGCGCCTGCGTCGTCGTCGGCTCCCAGCGCCTCCGCCGAGGCGTCGCCGACGAGCGCTCCGAGCACCGACGAGAACGGCTGCACCGTCCTGGAGGCCTCCAGCGCCGATCCGAGCACATCCGATCTGTGGGTGGCCACCGCTACGGGCACGGGCACTGCCACGCTCAACTGGGACGTCAACGACACCGACCTGGTCATGCTGGCGGCCACCGACGGCTCCTCGCCGGCGCCGAACATCTCGCTGTCCTGGCCGCGCAAGGTCTCGACGCCCTGGCTCATTCCAGGACTCATTGTCGGAGGGCTCCTGCTTCTCGTTGGCGTCTTCCTCTTCCTCATCGACATCCAGATGCGTCATGCCGACCGGCAGCGGCGTGCCCGCTCTGCTGAGCGCGCCGCCCGGCTTGCGCAGGCCGACGGCGTGGCCACGGCGGGAATCCCGCAGATCGGCGACCCCAACCGGCCTCTGTCGCGCAGAGAGACGCGGGAGAAGGAACGGGCGGCCGCCGAGGGGGAGGAGTGGATCGACCCGCGCACCGGTCGCGTCTACCTCGGCGGCGTGGAGGCGCCCGATGTGCCTCAGGCCTCTGAGCAGGAGACGACCTTCTACGGCGAGTCGCCCGACTACCAGGACTATCAGGGAGGATCGGCCGACGAGGGCGTTTTCCCGTACGGCGGTGGTGTCCCCGGGATGAACGCCGGTGCGACGTTCGAGGACCCCGGCCAGTCCGAGACACAGACGCAGCAGGCCCTCTCCGACTTCTCCGGGTCGAGTTACCCGGACTATGACTACGGCACTCAGCCCGAGGGGCAGCAGGGCTTCCCCAACACCAGTGGCCAGCAGCCCGAGGGACAGCAGGGCTTT
>NZ_JONS01000041.1 GCF_000711965.1 Actinomyces israelii DSM 43320 | reverse complement strand
CTCGGCGTCCAGGCCGGCGGCCCACTGCCCGATGGCCAGCAGGCTGCGCGCTCCGGACAGCACGGCCCCCACCGCCACGGCCAGGATCACCTCCAGCCGGTGCCTCATTCCCCGGGCGCACCTGGGATCGGGCACGGTGGACAAGACCTGCATCAGGCTCGGCTGGCGCCCAGCAATGTTGATAGGGGAAGATGGCATAGCGGCGCGGCTCCTGACGACGAAAGGGTGCGTAGGACACACCCATCGTCACCCCAGGAACCGCGCCGCACCCCCACCAACACACCCACGACTACGCCGACCCCCTGGCTCGGCCCGGGAGTAGATCGGGAATCGCAGGTACACCAGATTGGCGGGGACGAAGACCTCCCGCCCGTGCGTCAGCGACCAGGCGCGCTGCCACCGGATGGGCAGCCGGGGGTCGTAGTGGACCAGCGTGGCCCCCTCGGCGGCGAGCTCGCGCTCCGAGCACCGGGGGAAGCGGCGCGGGCCTACGGCGGCGGCGCCGAGCTCGGCCTCGGTCGCCATGACGATGTCGGCGTCGTTCCAGGTGCACGACCCAGGTGCACGACGAGTACCTCTCCAAAGACTCGACTATGGAGATGTCCCTGGCGCGGAGCGGGTCGATGGCCCCTCCGGCGCCGTCGAAATTGCCCTGCGCATTGGAGTGGGTCCAGTTGCGCTGGGTGCGCAGGACCGCGGACGGGTTGTCCAGCAGGGAGGTGAAGATCGAGAAGGGCGGCTCGTCCTGGCCATTGGGAAGGCGGACGGACTTCGAGACCAGTCCGCAGGGGGACTGGAGCCGGCGGGCGCGGCGCAGGCCAGCCGGGCTGGGCTCCTTGAGATCGCTCGCGTACATGATCAGCTCCTGCCCGAGGCGAAGCCCCGGGAGCGGCTCCCCCGCGGGGAACCGGCGAGCATCGTGCCCCGGCACGGGCGGTGTCGCCATCGTGCGGTCTCGGTCATGATCCCTCCTGATCAACAGCGGGATCGGCCGTCCGTCGTTCCCGCATCCTGTTCGGTGACAGGAGAAGCATCGCGGGGGAGGACCCGCCCGGGGCTCCTGCACGAGGGCGCGATTCCCTTCTCTCTTCGACCGGCCGCGCAGTCCGGGCACCGACCCGAAGGGCGGGGCGGGTCCTCCTTCGGGAGGAGCGCGCGCGGGCTCACGGGCGGGGCGGGGCGGCCCGGGGCGCCGGCGGGACGGAAAAAGGTGGCCGGCGCGTGACTTTCAGGTGCGCGGCGGCTCCTGCGCTCACGGGGAATGGCGTCATTGCACCGCTTCGTGGCGGGAGGAGCGGGGGATGGCGGGTGAAAGATATGCGCCGGCCACCTTTTTGAGCCCCAGGACCGACCGTCGGCGGCCCGACGGCGCCCGCAGCGCGGCGGGCGCCGTCGTCACTCCTCCTCGCGCGGCTCCCCGGATTCCTTGCGCGGCCGGCCCCGCCCGCGCATGGGGGCGGCCCTGACGCCGCGGCCGGCGTCGGCGAGCGCGCGGCGCAGGATGATCTCGATCTGGGCGTTGACCGAGCGCAGGTCGTCCGCCGCCCACTTGGCGATGGCCGCGTGGACGGCGGGGTCCAGTCTCAGCAGGACCTGCTTGCGCCGGCTATCCGCCATCGGCGTTCCTCACGCGCGCCGGGGCCTCATGAGCACAGGGAGCCGATGGGTCCGGCTCGTGGGGCGGCGCGTCCACGTCACGGGGCCTCACGCGTACAGGGAGCCGGTGTTGACCACGGGCTGGGTGCGCTGGTCGGAGCACAGCACAACCAGCAGGTTGGAGACCATCTGCGCCCGGCGCTCGTCGTCCATGGCGACGACGTCGTCGTCCTCCAGGCGCCTGAGGGCCTGGTCGACCATGGTGACGGCGCCCTCGACGATCTGCTCGCGGGCGGCGATCACGGCGCCGGCCTGCTGACGCTGGAGCATGGCCTGGGCGATCTCGGGGGCGTAGGCGAGCGAGGAGATGCGGACCTCGACGATCTCCAGGCCGGCCAGCGCGACCCGGGCGGCGACCTCGGTGGCCAGCTCGGCGGAGACGACGTCGGTGCCCCCGCGCAGGGAGGTCTCGCCGGGGCCGGGCTCGTCGTACGGATGGGTGGTGGCCACGTGGCGCAGCGCGGACTCGGCCTGCGCCTTGATGAACTCCTCGTAGGCCTCGACAGCGAAGACGGCGCGGGCGGTGTCGGCCACCTGCCACACGACGATGGCGGCGATATTGACGGGGTTGCCCTCCAGGTCGTTGACCTTGAGCTCACTGGTCTCGAAGTTGTGGACCTTGACGGAGACCTTCTTGCCGGTGGTCAGCGGCAGGACGAGCACCATGCCGGTGCGGCGCACGGTGCCGATGTACTGGCCGAAGAACTGGCGGACGCTGGTCTGCCCGGGGACGACAATCACGAAGGAGCTGACCAGCAGCACGACCACGAGCGTGACCCCCACGAACCCGCCGACGACTCGGGCCACCGCCCCCGGCTCGCCCGCGTCGGCGGCGTCGATATTGGCGACGGCCAGAACGATCAGGCCCGCCATGATCGCCAGCAGGAGGATGAGGGCGAGGAAGGCAGCCGCGGGTCCGGCGGCGCGCGCGGGCCTCTCCGCGATGTCGACGCGACCGGGGATCCGGTCAGGCGCGCTCGGCGGACGCTCCAGGGCCGGGTCGGTCGGAGCAGCAGGGGCGGTGGGACTGGTGGACATGAGAACCTCCTTGGCTAGCAAAATGATATCTATTTTTCTGCCCGCCGCAAGTTCTGGGGCAGCACCCGACGCGCCCCATCAGCCCCGGCCGCTCCCAGCCCGGGGTCTTCCGCCCGATCCGCTTCCAGGCGGCACCACGCCCCCGACCAGACCAGGCGGCGTCACGCCTCGGCCCGGCGGCTGCGGAGTGCGCCTTCGGACCCGTCGCAATAGGCCGCGAGCACGAGGGCTCCGACACCGACCTGCTGTTCCACATGGACGAACCGACGGGGCTCGCGGACCTGTTACACCCGGAGCCCGGGCTTGAGGTGATCCTGGGCGTCGACGTGAACGCCGTCCCCGACTCGGCCCTCACCCCCTTCATGAAGAGCCGAGTGATGTCGGAAGCCGTGCCGCTATGGCTCCTGCGAGCAGAGCTCCCGAAGAGATCCTCCACGAAGCACCGGCGTTTTCTCCCCAGGGCGGCCGGCACCGCCCGAGACGCGGCGGTCACCGATCCCCTGAGACACGGCACCGCCCGAGATATGGTCCGCGCCGGCTTCCGGCGGCCCTCGAGATGCCTGGACGCGTCGAGGGCGTCGCAGAAGAGCTGCGCACGCGCCCGGCCACGACCCGCCGAGCACCTGCGCACGGCAGCCAGCGGGGAACCGCACATGGGAGAGAAGGGCATTCGCAAGTGAAGCGCCATTTTTCGTTGGAAATATGCGGATCATCCGCGATCGTCGAGATGTGTTGACGCGCTCCCATGTGCGCAGGCCCCCCTGTGCGCACATGGGAGCGCGTCAACACATCTCGACGTCATGAGCAGAACCGCGGAATAACAACAAAACCTGATGCCCATCCCGCCGGGCCCCCGCCCTCCCATGTGCGTACCGCCCTTCGTATCACGCCACTGACCCCGTAAGACGGCCGAGGGCGCCGGCGACCCTGCGGTGAGGGCGGCTCGCGCACACCCCTCGGACCTTCCGGAGCCCACCGGTGCCGGTGAGGTCGGAACCGCCGCGGGGCACCGTGCGGATCCAGCATGACGGCGCCCGGGCCACCGCCGGCGACGGCCGCGATAGCCGGGGCGAGCAACCCGAACAGGCCCGAACAGCCTCGGCCAGGACGATCCGCCCCGCCGCAGCCCTCACGGGACCCGGCGCCCTGCCGCGGCCAGGAGCCGGCGCAGCTCGTGCAGGTCACGGCAGACGACGTCGCCGTCCCAGGCCCCGCCCACCGCCACGACGACCGCCCCCGCAGCCCGCGCCGCCGCCAGGCCGGGGGCGGAGTCCTCCACCGCGGCCGTGCGCCGGGGCTCCGCCCCCAGACGCCGCGCCCCCAGCCGGTACCCCTCCGGGTGGGGCTTGCCGCGCTCGACGTCATCGCGGGAGACGATGACCGGCGGGTCCAGCCCGGCCGCCCCCAGGCGCGCGCGGGCCAGGCGCAGGTGCGCGTTGGTGACGACCCCCCAGGGCAGACCCCGCTCGTCCATCCAGGAGACCAGCCCCAGGGCGCCGGGGGCGGGGCGGACGCCGTCGGTGTCCGCGCACTCGCGCTCCAGGTGGGCGGCGACGTGCCCGGCCAGCTCCGCCTCGCCGATGCCCGGCAGGAAGCGCCGCACGGTGGTGGCGGCGTCCGGGCCGTGGCAGACCGCCAGGACGGCGGCCGTCTCGACGCCGTTGGCGCGGGCCCAGGCGGTCCAGGCGGCCTCGACGGCGTCGGTGGAGCTCACCAGGGTGCCGTCCATGTCGAGGAGGACGGCGCGGCAGGGGGCAAGATGGTGCGCGAATGAGGTCATGCACCTATTAAACTCGTGAGCCGATCAAAATGCTAGACGGAGAACCGGAAAAGCCCATGACGCACCGACACAGCACCGCCGATCAGCTCCGCTGGGCCCTGGCGGCCGACGTCTGCGCCCTGGTGCGCCGCTCCCCCGGCATCACCCGGGCGCGGGTCGCCCAGGAGCTCGGCATCTCCAGCGGCACGGCCGCCGACCTCGTGACACGCATGCGCCAGGCCGCCGTCCTCGACGAGGGCGCGCCCGTCCCCCGCGGCCGCGGGCGGCCCACCTCGGCGCTCACCGCGCACCCGTCGGGGCCGCTCGTCATCGCCGTCGAGATCACCGCCACCGGCTGGCGGACGGCGACCGCCGGCCTCGACGGCCACCTCACAGCCGCAGCCCCCGCCCCTCATCGCGGCCGGGCCCCCGCCGACGTGCTCGCCCCCGTCCGCCGGGCGGTGGCCGCGCAGGCGAGCGAGCGTGCGGGCCGGGTGCGGGCCGTGTCGGTCGCCGCGGCCGCCACCGTCCGCGAGGGGACCGTCGTCCAGTCCTCCGTCCTGGACTGGGACCGGGTGAGCCTCGCCCCCCTGGCCGCGCCGGGCGCCGACCTCCTCGTCGCCAACGACGCCACCTGCGAGGCGCTGGCGGAGTCCCGCCGCGGCGCCTCGCGCGGCTCGCGCAGCACCCTGCACCTGACCGTGCTCACCGGCGTCGGCGGCGGCCTCGTCCTCGACGGCGCGCCCGTGCTCGGGGCGACCGGCCTGGCCATGGAGGTCGGGCACCTCCCCCTCGGCGACCCGGAGGCGGTCTGCGACTGCGGGGCGCGGGGCTGCTGGGACACCGTCCTGGGGACCAGGGCGCTGGCCCGGCGGCTGGGGGCCGACGACGACTCGGCGGCGTCCGTGGGGGCGGTCATCGCCCAGGCGGACCCCGCCAACCGCCCGGTCCTTGCGGCCGCGGCCGCAAGCCTGGGCCGCGGCCTGGCCGGGCTGATCAATATCACCGACCCCGACGTCGTCACCCTCGGCGGGATCGGGCCGCTCCTGCGCGACCACTCACCCCGGGCCTTCGAGGAGTCCCTGGCGGGCGGCCTCATGCGGTGCCTGCGCGGCGAGGCGCCGCGGGTCGTCGTCGGCGAGCTCGGGGCCGACGCCGCGCTGGTCGGCGCCGCCGAGGCCGCCCTGGACGAGGTCGCGAGCCCCGCCGGCCTCGCCGCCTGGGCGGCGCGGAAGCCCGGCCGGTAGGCCCTGCCGGCGGGGATCCCGGCCGACGACGCCGGTGCGCGCGCCAGCCGCCCCCCTTCACCGAGATCGGTCGTATTCCGGCTCGAGATCGGTTCACTTCCGCGCCGAGGTCGGTTCGAAGCGCCCGCCGGGCGCCGCCATCCCTCGACTCCCGTCTCGGGGAGCCGGTCGAGACGGACGCCGGCCCACCCGCACCGCCGTAGCCTGGGCCCATGAGCACCGACGCCCCTTCGCTCTTCGACGCCGCGGCGGAAGGCGGCGGCCCCGTCGTCGACGACCCGACGCGGCCGCTGGCGGACCGGCTGCGGCCGCGCGCGCTGGCCGACGTCGTCGGGCAGGACCACCTGCTGGCCCCGGACGCGCCCCTGGGGCGCATGATCGAGGCAGGGCGCCTGTCCTCCATCATCCTGTGGGGGCCGCCCGGCTGCGGCAAGACGACGATCGCCCGGCTGCTGGCGGAGCGCACCGGCCTGACCTTCGAACAGGTCTCGGCGACCTTCTCCGGGGTGGCGGAGCTGCGCAAGGTCTTCGCCGCGGCCGCGCGCCGCCACGAGGTCGGGCAGGGCACGCTGCTGTTCGTCGACGAGATCCACCGGTTCAACCGCGCCCAGCAGGACTCCTTCCTGCCGTACGTCGAGGACGGGACGGTCGTGCTGGTGGGCGCCACCACGGAGAACCCGAGCTTCGAGCTGAACGGCGCCCTGCTGTCGCGCTGCCAGGTCATGGTGCTGCGCCGCCTGGACGAGGCCTCCCTGGCAGTGCTGCTGGAGCGCGCCGAGGCGCTGGCCGGCGGGCCGCTCCCGCTGACCGGCGCCGCCCGCGCGGCCCTGCTCGCCATGGCCGACGGCGATGGCCGCTACCTGCTGGGCATGGTCGAGCAGGTCCTGGGCTGGGCGCGCCTCAAGGGCGCCGGAGGCGCCGAGGCGGCTGACAGCGCTGAGGGCGCCGAGTACGAGCCGCCCCGAGGACCTGAGGACGACGCCGCAGCTGGAGGGCCCCGCACCACCGACGACGCCGACGGCGCGGGCACGCCCACGGCCTCCGGCACGGCCGCGGCCTCCGGCACGCCCACGGCCTCCGGCACGGCCGCGGCCTCCGGCACGCCCACGGCCTCCGCCGCCGAGCCCCCCGACGCCGCCGCGGGCGGCGGGGGGCTCCTGAACGCCGAGGAGCTGGCCGTCGTCGTCGCCTCACGGGCGCCCCTGTACGACAAGTCCGGCGAGGAGCACTACAACCTCATCTCCGCCCTCCACAAGTCGATGCGCGGCTCCGACCCGGACGCCGCCCTGTACTGGCTGGCGCGGATGCTGGCCGGGGGCGAGGACCCGCTGTACGTGGTGCGGCGGCTCGTGCGCTTCGCCAGCGAGGACGTGGGGGTGGCGGACTCCGGGGCGCTGACCGTGACGCTGGCCGCCTGGGACGCCTACGAGCGGCTCGGCTCCCCCGAGGGGGAGCTCGCCATCGCCCAGGCGGTCGTCTACCTGGCCACCGCGCCGAAGTCGATCGCGGTCTACCGGGGACTGGGGCGGGCGCAGAAGGCGGCGGGGAGGACGGGGTCGCTCGCCCCGCCCGCACATATTCTCAACGCGCCGACGCGGCTGATGAAGGAGCTCGGCTACGGGGCCGGCTACCAGTACGACCCGGATACCGCCGACGGCTTCTCGGGCGCCGACTACTTCCCCGACGGCTATCCGCCGCCGAGCGACCGCAAGCCCTTCTACGAGCCGACCGACCACGGCTACGAGCGGCGCATCCGAGAGCGCCTGGCCCACTGGGAGGCCCTGCGGCGGGAGCGGCGGGCCTCCCGGGACTGAGTACGAGCGGGCACGGGCAGGCCGAGCAGGGCTACGACGTCGACCTGCTCCGCCGACGCGGAAGAAGGGTCATGGGCGACGTGAGCACCCGCACCCAGCGCGGGCCTCAATGGCTGCCGGGTTGGCTGACAGCGACGTCGTTGAACGAGTTGCGCACGATGTGGATGATCTCAGCGGCCATACGTCGGGCCAGAGTCTTAATGGCGTCGGTCAGCCCAGCGTTGCGGTTCCCTCCTGGGCGGCGGACATGATCAGGCGCAGGCGAGCTCGCGGCTGGCGCTCTTGAAGATGTTCCCCTCGTCCCGCATGAGGTCCAGCACCTGGTCGAGGAACCGCCTCGCGGTCTGCGCCGCCTTCGAGGGGAGGTCGCTGGACACCTCCAGCGAGATCGCCACGCTGGAGATGCTGGGCGTAGGACGCACGTCAATAACCGCCAGCCCCTCCCAACCGCGGGACAGCCCACGGGCCTTGACGTCCAGGTCGCGGACCAGGGCCGGGATCGGTCGAGTTCCGCACCGAGATCGGTTCACTTCCGGCTCAAGATCGGTTCGAAGCGCCCACCGGGTGCCGCCATCCTCCGGGTGCCGCCCGCCCGAAGGGCCTCCAAGGCCTCGACGAGCCCCGAGCCGGCACCGGGAAGGCTCCGGAGGGGCCGGCGCCGGCGGGCAGCGTGGGCCGACGCCGAGCATCGACGACGGTTGACGGCGCGGACGGAGCTTGGCCGCATGGGCGCGCCCTTCTCCCATCCTTCTGACCTCCACCCCCAGAAGGACTGGGACAAAATGTACGTTGACGCCGGGAAGGCACGTCCGCGCCCCACCACGGCCGAGGCACCCAACCGGCCCGGCTCCTGCTCGCGGTTCCGAGGCCGCCGGTTCGGGCGTCTCGAAGCGATCTCGAAACGGCACCGAACCGATCATGATGGATGGGCGTCATCGGAAGCGCCGTCCTCCCCGGGATTCCGCTCGCGGCTGAGTGCGCCGCACGCGAGCGGCACGGGCGCCCCGGTCGGCTGTACGCCGTTGGCAGAGCACCGACGCGCTGCGGTCGGGACTCGTCGTGCCGTCGCGCCGTCGTCGGGAGCCGTCCATATAATTTGCCCGCGCATGTAATTCGCCTCAAACTCGAAGTCAATCCGAAGAAGCACTATGAGTATCCTCGCCCGCATCCAGTGGCACGACCGCCCGTATGACGGCATCGCCCACTACCTCTCCGATGCCCGGGCATCGTTCGCTGCCTGGGCGACAGACGGCGCCCAGGCCGAGCTGCCCGACGGCGAGCACACCGTTGCACTGACCGACCGGCAGCGCACGGTGAGAATCCGCAGCCCGCACGGCAGCGTCCCCGGGGACGATGCCGACCTCACCAGCTTCGAGGGGATCGTCTGGGACACGATGGCCGGCGCCGTGGGTACGACGACGCGCTGGGAGGTCGTCGTACGGGCCGTCGGGAACGACGAGCGCGTCGACGTCGTCGTGGAGAACCGGATGGAAACCTCCGACCCCACCCGGCGGCCGCCCATCGAGCGGCCGCGTGTCGTCGACGACCTGCTCGCGATCCCGGGGGCGCCGAGCCTGGGGATGTCGCGGCTCCTGTCCGCGCCCGAGGCCATACCCGCCATCGGCATCCCGCTCCTGGTCGACAAGGTGCTGCGCTCGTCGGGCCGCCGGCTGCCGGCGATCGTCTGCACCCAGCCGAACCACGACGACGAGGACGCCTGGCTCATGCGCGCCCGGGTGATCGCCGAGCGCGCCCGGGGGCTCGCCACCGTCTTCACCCTGGACCGCGCCGCGGCCCGGGTCTTCCGGGAGCGCCTGGGGAGCCTCGCGGCATGGGACGGCAGCGTCCGCGTCTACTCGCCGGCGCCCCTGGACCAGGACGGCGACGGGCGACGCCACCGGTACTTCCTCCTCAACCGCTTCCAGCCCTCGTGGGGGCCCGGCGTCGACCGTGTCATCGAGACGGCCGCCGCGCTGTCGGCACGGCTGCCCGCACCGCCGACGCTCGCCGTGTTCTCCCCCTCAAGCGGGTCCGACGGCGATGGCGTGGCATCGCCCGACCAGGTGTCGCTCCTGGAGGGCGAGCTGGCGGACGCGCTGTCCCAGGCCGACGCCCTGCGCGAGGACCTTGAGGAGCGTGACGGCGAGGTGAACCGGCTCCGCGGCCACCTTGCGCGCCTGCGCTCCCGGCTCGACGAGATCGGCCGGCCGGAGATCTACTGGGGGGCCAAGGACGACCCCGGCACCGACGTGCCCGACACCGTCCAGGACATCGAGGAGGCCGTTCTGGCCGCACAGACCTACCTCGTGGACGACCTGTGCCTGCCCGACACCGCCAAGCACGATCTCGACCGCCTCGTCGCGATCCCCCAGGCGACCGTCTGGGGGGACACCACCTGGCGGGGGCTGCGGGCGCTGGCCGCCTACGCCAGGCACTGCCGGGAGGAGCACTTCTCCGGCGGGTTCTGGGAGTGGTGCCACCTGGGCTTCCCCGAGAGCTGGCCCGCCACCGACAAGAAGCTGTCGATGACCGAGAGCGAGACCGTCCGCAACGCCCCCAAGTTCAACGACCGCAGGCTCCTGCCGGTGGCGAAGGAGGTCCATCCCAGCGGCAGGACCTATATGTACAGCCACCTCAAGATCGCCGAGGGCGGCAAGGACCTCGCCCCGCGCGTCTACTTCCACGACGACACCGACGGTCGCACGGGCAAGGTGCACATCGGCTTCATCGGCCCCCACTACCTCATGCCCAACACCCGCTCTTAAATTCGGCGCACGAGGGCCGGGACCCCTGCTCGAGGGCCCGCTCGGCGCCGCTCCCCGGCGTCGAGATAGACATTTTCGTATGAGGTAGACGGTGTCACCGTCTACCTCATACGAAAATGTCTATCTCGACGGGGACTCCGTGCCGCCCATGCCGCCGGAGCCCATGTCCATGGTGTCCATGGTGGCCTCGGGCGGGCTGGCGAGGAGATCGTCGTAGGTCGTCTCCCGGGCGCCGGCGGAGGCGGTGTACTTACTGACGGAGTCCTCCTTGCCCAGTGCCAGCACGTGCGTGGCCATCGGGGTCTCGACGTCGGGGGCGACGACGTAGCCGGCCGAGCCCGCCTCGATCCACCTGCCCGTGTCATAGCCCTTGACGTAGATCGCCTGGACGTCGCCGTCCTTCAGGCCCTGCTCCTGGTGGTAGACGAAGAGCTCGCCGACGTCGTCGAACTTCCAGACGTCCTCGACGCCGATGATCTCCCCGACGTGCCGCATATCCGTGATGTGCATCCCGCAGCGCGCGCACGTGTCGCCGGGCTCCACCTCCACCGGGCCGTCGGCCTCCTGCTTCTTCTTCCCGCAGGCGGCCAGGGCGCTCGCCGCGAGGGCGGACAGGGCCGCGGCGCCGCCGATCAGGGCGCGCCGCCCGACGACGGCGCCGGTCTCATTCCTCATCTCAGTCTCAGCTCTCTTTCCTCGTCCAGAGCGCACGAGCGGGGGCGGGCACGTCCCAACGAGCCCGCGCGACCCCGGGCCGGGAGGCAGCCCCGTGGCACGCGTCACCCCGCACCCGATCCCCCCCCGGCGCCTCAAGAAAAAGCATAGTGGCCGGCGCGGCGCCCGAACAGGGGGCGGGCATCCCGACTCAGCGGGGCAGGTCCGGGTCGTCCACGCCCAGGATGGCCTCGCGCAGCACCCGGGCGTGGGTGTGGTTCCGGTCGTGCCCGGCGATCAGCAGGGTCACCCGGCCGCTCAGCGCCTCGGCGCGCAGCCCGTCGACCGCCTCGCGGGCGGCCGGCTCCTCCTCCAGCTCGGCGCGGTAGGCGGGGACGAACTGCTCCCAGGCGAGGTCTCCGGAGTGGAATGCCCGGCGCAGCGCCGTCGACGGCGTGGCGTCCTTGGCCCACTCGTCCAGCGCGGCGCGCTCCTTGCTCACCCCGCGCGGCCACAGGCGGTCGGCCAGGACGCGCCGGCCGTCGTCGGGCGAGGGCTCGTCCCGCACCCCCTTGATCACGACGGCGGAGGCGGCAGGAAGATCGATCCGATCAGGGCTCATACCCCCACTCTATCCCCAGGCGGACGCGGACAGGAGAAGCACGACGCCGCACCACCCGCCTGACGCCCGCCACAGGCTGCCGCCGCGAGCTGCGCCCCCTCAAAAAGGTGGCTCCCACGCACTTTTAAAGCGATCACCCCTCCTGGGCACGGTGGGGATCGGCGTGATTCCGCGATTCTACGACGAGGGCGGGGCGGAAGCCGGTGCTAAAAGTGCGTAGGAACCACCTTTTCCCGGTCGATGTCGGCCTCCCGGGGCCTCCTGAGGAATCCCGGAGAGCTGATGGAGGCCCGGCGACGGGCCCCGCAAACCCCCTTGAACCGATCTCGAGCCGGAATACGACCGATCGCGGCGAAAGCAGGCGGGCGGCCCCGCAACCGGCCCGTTAGGGCTCGACGAGCACCGCGACCGTGCGCGCGGGCACCGTCACCGTGCCGGTGGCGGGGTCGAAGCGCGTCTCGCGCACCACCGGGTCCGCCCCGCCGGCCTGGACATCGGAGAGCACCAGGAAGCGCCCCACAAGGGTGTCGACCCGCTGACTGATCTCATGGGGCGTCGCGTTGAGCACCACCACGACCCCATCCAGCGCGGGGTCCACGTCCGCCTCGCCGGCGCCGTCATCGATCACCATGACGATGACGCCGGGCTGCGCCTGCGGCCCGCAGACCGGGAAGCTCACGCGCTCGCGTATGAGCTCGGCCGACCCCAGGGAGAACAGCGGCGTGCTGCGCCGCAGGCGCAGCAGGTCGAGGGCCTGCGCCTGGGCGACGGCGATGTCGTGGGTGGTGGGGCGCAGCTCGTCGCGGGCGAGGAGATCGGCCTGAATGATCCAGGACTCGAAGTTGCGGTCCGCCGGCGGCAGTCCGCGCCCCCAGCCGTTGTCCCGCCCGGTCCAGTCGATGGCGTTGAAGTGGTCGCCGGAGTCGCGGGAGTCGGCGTCGAGGGACTTGCTGCGCAGCATCTCGCACCCAGCCGCCCAGAAGGCCGGCGACTGACCCAGGGTGACGGCGGCCAGGCACAGGGTGTTCATGCGCACCCGGTCCGCCATGGAGGTGGTCAGAGGCAGCTTGTAGGCGAGGCGGTCGAAGAGGGTCTCGTCGTTGTGGGACGACACGTAGGCGATGGAGTCGGCGGGCTGGACGCCGTAGGCCGCCGGGGAGTCCCCGTACCCGATCTCCTCGCCGCGGCGCCAGTGCCCGTCGGAGGTCAGCAGCGTGAACTCGCGCAGGTTGCCCGCCAGCGACAGCCGCATCAGGTCGCTGCGCCAGGCGAGGTCCCTGCGCGAGGCGTCCTCCCTGCGGCTCTCCAGGGCGTTGGGGTCGGTCACCTCCCCGCTTCCCAGGCCCTGGTCCGTCCGCGGGTCGGGCTGCTCGACGCTGCCGCCGTGGACGGCGTCACGGACGCGGTCGTTGAAGGTGCCGATGCCCAGCTCGCCGAGCTGACCCTGGGACGCCTGGCGGAACAGGACGTTGTCGTCCACCTCCCCCATGTGCCAGCCCTCGCCGTAGAGGTAGATCGGGTGGCCGACGGCGTCCTCGGCGACCTCCTCCAGCGCCTCGCGCAAGCGCGCCATCGTCCCGACGCTGTGGTAGCCCATGAGGCCGAAGCGGAAGCCGTCCACCCGGTAGTGGCGCACCCACGCCACGCAGGCGTCGATCATGAGCCGCTCGGCCATGGCGCGCTCGGTGGCGACGTTGTTGTGGCAGGTGCTCATCTCGACGGCGCCGTCGGCGTCGAGGCGGTGGTAGTAGCCGGGCACGATCCGGTCCAGCACGGAGTACCGGTCCTGTCCCGCCGCCGCGGTGTGGTTGTACACCTGGTCGAGGACCACCTGCAGGCCCATGCCGTGCAGCGCCCCCACCATCTCGCGCACCTCGCGGGTGCGGGCGCCGCCGTCCTGGCGGCCCTCCCGGGCGTAGGAGCCCTCCGGGGCCATCCAGTGGTACGGGTCGTAGCCCCAGCTGTAGGCGTCCTGGTCGGCGACGGCGGTCACGGCCGCCTGGGGGCGGCGCGAGGCCGCGGAGGCGTCGGCCGGGATCTCGGGGACCTGCTGGTCGGCCCGGTTCTCGGGGACGGAGGCGATGTCGAAGATCGGCAGCAGGTGCAGGGTGTCGATGCCCGCGCTCACCAGCGCGCCCAGGTGGCGGGTGCCGACCGAGTCAACGGTGAAGGCCGCGTAGGTGCCGCGCAGCTCGGGCGGCACGGAGGCGTCGATGGCAGAGAAGTCCCGCATGTGCAGCTCGTAGATGACGCGGGCGGCGTCGGAGTCGACAACGGGGTTGAGGTTCTCGCACCAGGAGGAGGGCTTGAGGGCGCGCTGGTTCAGGTCGACGGCGACCGAGCGGCGCGAGTCCAGGGTCAGGGCCGTGCTGTAGGGGTCGGTGACCAGGTTGAGCTCGATCCGGCCGGTCGAGGGGACGAAGACCTCGACCTCCCACAGGTACTGGGCGCCGGCGCCGACACGGCCCGCGCCCACCTCCCACCGGCCGTCGTCGCACCGGCAGGCGGGCAGACGCGCGGGCGGGCCGTCAACCAGGGGCGCCGAGCCGGTCGCGTCGCCGGTCTCCCAGGCCAGCAGCGTGACGGCCAGGGCGGTGGGCGCCCACAGGGCGAAGGCCGGGAGCGCGTCTCCGGCGGGGACCGTGCGCCCATCGCCGGAGCCGGGACCGGAGGCCGCCTGCGAGCCGGGGGCCCCGACGTCGGAGCCGGCGCCGGCAGCGCCCCCCGCGTCCCCGGGCTCGGCACCCGCGACCTCGACGAAGCGGACCCCCAGGGGCGCCGAGCCGTCCCTCGCCGAGGCGGCACGCCCCCAGAAGCGGTCGATCACCGGCCAGATCTGGACCCCCGTGAACGCGGTGAGCCAGCCGCCGCTGGCCACGGTGGTGCGCTGGACGACGGCGAGCTGCCCGGTCAGAAGCGCCTCGACGTCCTCGCGCCCCAGGCGGGGGGCGCCGAATTCGTCGGCGGTGGTCAGGGCCAGGTAGCCGGCCAGCTGAGGGTGAGCGGCCACGACCTCGGGGGCGACCTCGCCGGTCAGGACGAGCGAGAGCTCGAATCCCCGGGACCCGCGGTGGAGCATCCCGTTCTCGACTCGGACCTGCCCGTCGGGGGAGACGACCAGCCCGAAGCTGACCGGCGGGGCGCTGCGAGGGGGGCCGCCGCCGGGGCCCACGCACATGGAGGGCGTCACCCCGTGGGGAAGCAGGTCGACGGGCCAGGCCAGGGTCGTCTCGTCGACCCAGTAGGCCCGGGTCTGGCCGATTCCGGGGATACTCCGCCGCACCGGGGCGTCATGGTGACGGTACGGACCCGGGTCGGTCGGCCAGTCGGCCGGCACTGCGCCGTCCGGACTCTCCGCGCCGGGTCTGGGGTCGACAGTCATGGGGCACCACCTTCCTGATGACAGGCACAGCCTTGCACGTCGGGTCGTCTCCCGCCAGGTCCGGAGGACTCGAGTCGCACCCGCATCGCCCGGACCACGGGGGCGACGGCCACGCATGTGCGCCGCACCACTCGACGTCGCGGCGCCGGAGAGCAGCACGGGAGCGGCACAGACCGGGCAGCCGGGCGGCACGGCGGCCGTCGTCGGAACCCCAACCGACGACGGCCGCCATCAGGCGCTGCACCACTGCCCGGAGCGCCCAGCCGGGCTCAGCGGACCGGCCCCACCGGCCGGCCCGGGCTTGATCGCGTCAGGCGACGCTCGCCTCGTAGACGCTCTCGGCGGTGGCCGCGAGCGTGGCGTCGAAGGCCTCCTGGCTCTGGCCGTCGCTCAGGCCCTCCAGCAGGGCACGCGAGAAGCTCGCGATGAGGCCGGGGTTGCGGGCCAGGCGGGCGTTGGCGTCCTCGCGCTCGTAGCCGCCGGACAGCGCCACCACGCGCATGACACGGGGGTGCTTCATGAGTCCGGAGTACAGGCCGTCCACGGTCGGGATGCTCACCTTGAGCATGACGTCGCTGCCCTCGGGCAGGGCGTCGAGGTGCTCGGTCAGCGCCGCCACCAGGAGCTTCTCGGCCTCGGCCTTGTCGGCGGCGTGGATGTCGACCTCGGGCTCGATGATCGGCACCAGCCCGGCGGCGATGATCTGCCTGGCGATCTCGAACTGCTGGTCGACGACGGCGCGCACGCCCTCGGGGTCGGCGGCCAGGATGACCGAGCGCATCTTGGTGCCGAAGATGCCGGCCGCCACCGCGCGGGCGAGCAGCTCGTCCAGGCCGGGGATCGGCTTCATGACCTTGGCGTGGTGCTCCTCGTCGGCCAGGCCCTTGTCGACCTTGAGGAAGGGGACGACGTGCTTGACCTCCCATAGGTACTCGGCGGTGGGGCGGCCCTCGATCTGCCCGTCCATGGTCCGCTCGAAGAGGATGGCGCCGATAATGCGGTCGGAGGTGAAGGACTTGGAGGTGATGACGCGGGTGCGCATGGCGTGGACCAGCTCGAACATCTCGGCGTCGTTGGAGTAGCGCTCCGGGCCGACGCCGTAGCCGGCCAGCGCCTTGGGCGTGGAGCCCCCGGATTGATCGAGCGCGGCGATGAAGCCCGCTCCGTGTCGCATCTGCTCGGCCTGCTGATCGTTCACGGTCTCTCCTGTGCTTGCGGCTGCCGCGGCGCTTCCGCGGTCGGGCCGGACCGGCCCTGCGACCACCACCTTACATGAGATCGATTCTCATGTGCACCCCAGGGGCGCGCCGCCTCGCCCCTTTTGCCGAGGTCGGGCGTCAGGGGCGGCCGGGCGGCGCCGTGCTTCCGCGAACCACCAGCTCGGTGGGGATGAGGATCTGCCGACCACCGTCCCGCCGGCCGGAGGCCACCTGCTCCAGGACCAGCCCGACCATCTCGACCCCGGCCCGCCGGAAGTCCTGCTTCACCGTCGTCAGGGGCGGGAAGCTGTACTCCCCCAGCGACAGGCCGTCGAAGCCGACCACCGAGACGTCCTGCGGCACGCGCCGCCCGCACTCGTGCATGGCCCGGATGAGGCCGATCGCCACCTCGTCGTTGGCGCAGAAGACCGCCGTCGCCCCGGGCTCGGCCGCCAGGCGCTCCCCGGCCGCGTACCCGGAGGCCGCGGTCCAGTCCCCCGGCACCGGGGCCGGCACCGCCGCACCGGCCTCCTTGAGGCGGGCGGCCCAGGCGGCCGAGCGGATGAGGGCGGACTGGGAGTCCTCCGGCCCGGTGACGTGGTGGACCGTGCGGTGCCCGAGCGCCAGGAGGTGGCCGACGGCGTCGCGCACCCCCTGCACCTGATCGGCCGAGGCGGAGGGGTAGTAGCCCACGAGCGCGGAGTCCGACACGGCCACCGGTACGCCCGCAGGCAGGGACAGGTGCTCGCGACCGGCGCGACCCGCCTGGACCACGACCAGCCCGTCGACGGTCTGATGGGCCAGGCGCAGCACGGCGGTGCGCATGTCCTCGGAGGCCGGGCGCTCCACCTGCACCATGGAGACGGTGTAGCCGGCCTCCCAGGCCGCCGCGAGCACGCCCTCGGTGGTCAGCGCCTCGCCGGTGCGCTGGATGTGCTGGGTGACCACCCCGATCGTCCGGAACGAGCCCCTGCGCAGCGCCTGGGCGGCGAGGTTGGGCGAGTAGCCCAGCTGCTCCATCGCCCGCAGCACCTTGTCCCGCGTGCCGGGGCGCACGTTCGCGGCGCCGCTCGAGACCCGGGAGACCGTCTGGGTCGACACGCCGGCCAGCCGGGCCACGTCCGCGACCGACGGGGCGCCGGACCGGCGCCGTCGCGATCCTCCGGCCTCACCCATGAGGCCGAGGCTACCAAGCGCTCCGGCCGCGCTCGGCAAGCCATCTATGTTAACGATATTGATCATGGACGTCCACCATCGCCTACGGGCAAGTAAATTGCTGGCATAGCAATCGCTTCTGCGCATGTACTTGACTCTAGCAGATATGTTAACGTCGACATCCAGGTTCGCACTCCCATGCGGGCACGGCGGCGCCGGCGGCGCTGCGCTTCCGACGGCGGCAGCGCAGCGCCGCCGGCGCCGCCGGCCCGGACATGCGGGGGACGCGAGCTGAGGCGCGCCGTGCCCGCCGGGCCCGACGCCATCGTCCCAACCGCACCCAGGAGCACCAATGACGATCGTTCCCAGGCACTACGAGGACCTCGGGGTCCTCCACGAGAACACCCTGCCGCCGCGCGCCTACTACCTGCCCGCGTCCGCGCCCATCACCCCCGGCCCGCGCGCCCGCGAGCGCTCCGACCGCGTCCACCTGCTGAGCGGCCGGTGGTCCTTCGCCTACCACCCGAGCATCCACGAGCTGACCGAGCCCTTCTGGGGGCGCGACATCCCGCTGGAGGGCATGGAGTCCGTGCCCGTGCCCAGCAGCTGGCAGCACCTGGGCTACGACCGCCACCAGTACACCAACGTCCGCTACCCGATCCCCCTCGACCCGCCCCGCGTGCCCCAGGACAACCCCTGCGGGGTCTACCTGCGCGACTTCGAGCACACGGCGGTCCTGGAGGCCCCGCGGACCCACCTGGTCTTCGAGGGTGTGGACTCCTGCTTCTACGTGTGGCTCAACGGCGTCTACGTGGGCTACAGCCAGGTCTCCCACGCCACGAGCGAGTTCGACGTGACCGACGTCGTCGAGCCGGGCACCAACCGCCTGGCCGTGCTCGTGCTCAAGTGGTGCGACGGGACCTACCTGGAGGACCAGGACAAGTTCCGCACCTCCGGCATCTTCCGCGACGTCTACCTCCTGTCCCGCCCCCGCGCGGCTCTCGCCGACTACGCCACCACCACCTCCCTGTCGCCCGGGGCCGCCGCCGTCACCGTGCGCGCCTCCTTCCGCGGCGGGTTCGCCCCCACCTCGCTGAGGCTGCACGACGCCGATGGCGCACTCGTGGCCGACGGCGCCCTCGCGCCGGCCGCGGACGGCTCCGAGCTCACCCACTGCGCCGTGCTGCACGTGCCCGACCCGCACCCGTGGACCCCCGAGGACCCCTATCTCTACACCCTGACCATGGCCACGGACCACGAGGCGATCACCGACCGGGTGGGTCTGCGGGAGGTCGACGTCGTCGACGCCGTCCTGCGCCTGAACGGACGGCCTCTGACCCTGCGCGGCGTCAACCGCCACGACTCCGACCCGGTCACCGGGCCCGCGATCGGCCTGGAGCACATGGAGCGCGACCTGGCCCTCATGAAGCGGCACAACATCAACGCGGTGCGCAGCTCCCACTACCCCAACGACCCCCGCTTCTACCAGCTGTGCGACGAGTACGGGTTCGTCGTCATGTCCGAGGCCGACAACGAGAGCCACGGCACCCAGGCCCGCATGCTGGCCGACCCCTCCTGGGCCAGCCAGGTCGAGCACTGGAACGAGCCGATCGCCGACAACCCGGCCTGGACGGAGGCCACTCTTGACCGGGTGCGCAGCTGCGTGGTCCGGGAGCGCAACCGCCCCTGCATCATCTCCTGGTCGGCCGGCAACGAGTGCGGCTACGGGTGCACCTTCGAGGCGGCGCTGGCCTGGATGAAGCGGACCGACCCCACCCGGGTCACGCACTACGAGAGCGCCTACTACCGCGACTCCAAGCGCGCCTACGACTACTCCAATATCGACCTGTACTCCCGGATGTACCCGTCCCTGGAGGAGGTCCGCGACTACCTCGGCTCCGACCCGGACAAGCCCTTCATCCTGGTGGAGTACTGCCACGCCATGGGCAACGGCCCGGGCGACCTGGAGGACTACTGGCAGATCATCCTCGACGACGAGCGCGCCTGCGGGGGCTTCGTGTGGGAGTGGTGCGACCACGCCGTGCTGGCCGGGCACGACGAGTCCGGCCGGCCCGTCTACCTCTACGGGGGCGACCACGGCGAGGCCGTCCACGACTCCAACTTCTGCGTCGACGGGCTCGTCTCGCCCGACCGGGTGCCGCACGCGGGGCTCCTGGAGCTCAAGAACGTCCAGCGCCCCGCGCGCGTGGTCGGCTACGACCAGGAGCGCGGGCTGGTGACCGTCCGCAACGACCTCGACTTCACCGACCTCGACCAGTACGCGACCCTGTCCTACGAGCTGCGCTGCGACGGCGACGTCGTGGAGAGCGGGCCCCTGGAGCCGCCCGGCCCCATCCCGCCCCACACGGCCGTGACGCTGCCCTGCGCGCCGGAGGTGCCCGACGCCGGCCGCTGCCACCTGGTCGTCACCTCCCGCCTGCGCCGCCCGGCCCCGCTGCTTGAGGCCGGCCACGAGCTCGGCTTCGACGAGATCCCCCTGGCCAACGCCGACCCCCGGCACCGCGCCGTGGCCGCCCTGGGGCCGGTCGCAGGCTGCGCGGGCGCGGCCGCCACCGTCGAGTGCTCGGGCTCGACCGCCGTCGAGCAGGACGGGTGCGAGGTGACCCTGGCCGGCGGCGACCTCGCCGTCGTGCTCGACACCCGCACCGGCCTGCCGCAATCCCTGCGCGTGGACGGCCGGGAGCTGCTGGAGCGCCCGATGGAGCTCAACATCTGGCGCGCCCCCACGGACAACGACCGTCACGTCCGCGAGCAGTGGGAGCGGGCCGGCTACGACCGCGCCGCCGCGCGGGCCACCCGGGTCTACTCGGCACGGAGCGCCGGCCAGGAGGGCACGGTCTCCCTCCACGCCGACATCTCGGTGGCCGCCGACGCCCTCCAGCCGGCGCTGGGCGTCCGCGCGGTGTGGACGGTCACCAGGACGGGGGAGCTCGCCGTGAGACTGCGCGCGCACACGTCCGCGGGCTTCCCCGGCCTGCCGCGGTTCGGGCTGCGGCTCTTCCTGCCCGAGGCCATGCAGAAGGTCGCCTACTACGGCCTGGGGCCGGGAGAGAGCTATGTCGACAAGCGCCGCTCCTGCCGTCACGGCGAGTTCACGACGACGGTCGCCGAGCTGGCGGCCGAGCTCCACCGGAGCTGCATCCGCCCCCAGGAGAGCGGCAGCCGCGCCGACTGCGAGTACGTCACCCTCTCCGACGGCGCCCTGGAGCTGACCGCCGTGGGGCTGCGACCTTTCTCCTTCAACGCCTCGCCCTACACCCAGGAGGAGCTGACCCGCACCGCCCACAACGTCGAGCTCGCGCAGTGCGGGAGCACCGTCCTGTGCCTCGACGGCGCCATGGCCGGCATCGGGTCGGCCAGCTGCGGTCCCGAGCTGCGGCCCGAGTACCGGGTCGACGGCGGGGCGCTCGGCCTCGACCTGGTGCTCCTGCCCCTCCTCTCCTCCCCCATCCCCGCTCAGCACAATGAGGTGAACTGATGAACGAGAAGAAGTACCTGAAGTGGTACAACAAGGTCGGTTACGGCTCCGGCGATATCGCCGGGAACGTGGTGTACGCGCTCCTGTCGGCCTTCGTCATGATCTACCTGACGGACACGGCCGGGCTCAATGCGGGCGTGATCGGCACCCTCATGATGCTCGCGCGCATCTTCGACGGGGTCTCCGACATCTTCTTCGGCGCCATTATCGACAAGACGCGCACGCGCATGGGCAGGGCCCGGCCGTGGATGCTGTGGGCGTTCTTCGGGTGCGCCGCCCTGATCGTGGCGATCTTCGCGATTCCGGCCGGTCTGGGGGACAATGCGAAGTACGCCTGGTTCTTCATCGCCTACACCCTGCTCAACGCGGGCTTCTACACGGCGAACAATATCGCCTACTCGACGCTGACCGCGCTGATCACCAAGAACAGCGCCGAGCGCGTCCAGATGGGATCGATCCGGTTCATCTTCGCCTTCAGCACGAGCCTGCTCATTCAGACCGTGACCGTCAAGGGCGTCGAGATCCTCGGGGGCGGCGAGCAGGGGTGGCGCACGATCGCGATCATCTACGCGCTCATCGGGCTGGCGGCCAACACCATCTCCGTCATGTCCGTGCGCGAGCTGCCCGACGAGGAGCTGGAGGACCGCGCCGGGGCCGGGGCAGAGGCCGGCGCGTCCGACGCAGAGCCCAGTGCTGCGGCCGACAAGCCCACCGCCCGGGAGTCCGCCCGCCTGCTCCTGGGGAACCGGTACTACCTCATTATCCTGGTCGTCTTCGTCCTCACCCAGGTGTTCACCGCGACCCTCAATATGGGCATCTACTTCATGACCTACATCCTGAAGGACGCCAACCTGCTGGGCGCCTTCGCCTGGGCGATCAATATCCCGCTCATCGCGGGCCTGGTGCTCACCCCTGCGATCGTCTCCCGGTTCGGCCGGATGCAGGGGGTGACGACCACCGGGTACGCGATCGCCGTCATCGGGCGCCTGGGCGTGGTGGTCGCCGGGTACCTGGGCAGCGTCCCGCTCATGCTCGTCTTCACCGCCGTGGCCTCCATCGGCATGAGTCCGCTGCAGGGCACGCTCAACGCGCTCATCGCCGAGGCCTCGGAGTACACCTATCTGCGCAGCGGCAAGCGCATTGACGGGATCATGTTCTCCTGCACGTCGCTGGGCGTGAAGGTCGGCGGCGGCGTGGGCACGGCCATGGCCGGCTGGCTGCTGGCCTCCAGCGGGTACGTCGCCAACGCCGAGACGCAGCCTGCCTCGACCATCTCCATGCTCTACTTCATGTACCTGTGGATCCCCGCGATCGCCAACGGGATCATCCTTCTGCTGCTGTGGCGCCTCGATGTGGAGAAGGCCAACGACCGCCTGCGCGCCGAGCTCGCCGCCGAGGGGGCTGAGGCCGCGGAGGGCGCGAGCAGCGCCAATGGCGCCGGCGACGCGACCGGGTCGGCCGACCCGGCCAGGGCGGCCGGTACAGGAGGCGCATCCGAGGCAGCCGGCGCAGACCGCGCAGCCGACCCGGAGTGAGGCTGCGCCGCCGACGCGGGGCCGGCGGAGGCGCCGCGGACCGCGCGGACGTCGGAGATGGCAGCAACAGCGCAGGCTGAGACTCCGTCTCCGTCCGGAGTAGCGCGGTCGTGCCGGACGGAGGCTGTGGCGCGGCAGTGCCGAGAGGCCGCGCAGAACAGCCCCGGGTGCCGGACGTCGTCGAGCGGACAGATGGCGACCGGCACCCGGAGCGCGTCGGACCCGACACGCGCGAAGCCACAAGCCACGCCCCATCGTCCCGCAAGCCGCCCGCTCCCGTCGGGGCGGGCGGTCGCCGCTCAGACCACCGCAATCTCATGCGCCGCTCGGCGGCTCAATACCGCCCCATCCGCTTGAGCAACATTGGGCATAAAGACCCATTGATGATTTGGAGTGCCCTGCATGAACTTTCTGCATTGCAGGTCGCTCACTTCCTGAGTTTCCTCCCCTGAGCCGCACGGACCTGCCTTGGTGCGGCATTATTGAGGTGACCCCACAATGACCAGCGTCGTCTATCTAGAGCTCCGCCAGAAGGATCCTTACATTTATCGACGACCAAGGGCCGCTCGTTGACGAGCTTTCTGGCGCCGCCCCACCCCCTGCGGGCCATGGCCCAGCTGGGGCCCGAGCCCCAGAGGGCGGCCGACGTCGCCGCCCTCATGGGCCGCGAGTCGCCCCAGGGCGCCCCGATCCGCTCCCAGCTCATCGACATGGGCCTGCTCTACACGCCCCAGCACGGCTACGCGGCCTTCACAGCCCCCGACTTCGACACCTTCATGCTGCGCGCCGTCCCCGTGCTCGACGTCCCGGAGATCCACCGTCGCCGCCGGCGGCACTGACCGCGCACCGCACCGCACCGCCACATCGAGATCGGTTCACCTCCGGCTCGAGATCGGCCGTATTCCGCACCGAGATCGGTTCGGGCCGACGGCGCGGGGCGCCTCCTCCTTTCGGTGGAGGCCCCGCACGAATCGGCTCTTTCGACGTGTTCCGGTGTCGTTGTGCCGATTCCTAGCCTTGGACCGTCGTTCCGGGACCCGCCCGGTCGCCCCGTAAGGAGACAGCAGTGCCCCACCACCCTGCCAGCCACCCGCACCAGGCCCACCAGACAGCCCCGCCGGCCGCGCCCCCACTGGCCGCGGCCCCGCCGGCCGACGCGGTTGTCCAGGCGCGCAACCTCACCAAGGTCTACGGCACCGGCCCGGCCCGGGTCGCCGCCCTGAACAACGTGAGCCTGACCATCACCCGCGGCCAGTTCGCCGCCGTCATGGGCCCCTCCGGCAGCGGCAAGTCCACCCTCCTGCACTGCCTGGCCGGCCTGGACACCCCCACCACCGGCGACGTCCTCATCGCCGGCCGCCCCCTGTCCACCATGAACGACAGGCAGCTCACCAGCCTGCGCCGCGACCACCTCGGCTTCATCTTCCAGTCCTTCAACCTCCTGCCCACCCTCACCGCTGAGGAGAACATCCTCCTACCCACCCGCCTGGCCCACCGCAAACCCGACCCTGCCTGGCACCACACCGTCATCACCACCCTGGGCATCGCCGACCGCCTGACCCACCGCCCCACCGAGCTCTCCGGCGGACAACAACAGCGCGTCGCCGTCGCCCGCGCCCTCATCGGCCAGCCCCAGGTCGTCTTCGCCGACGAGCCCACCGGCGCCCTGGACACCGCCTCAGCCGCCTCCCTGCTGGAGACCCTGGCCCGCATGTGCGCCGAGCTCGGCCAGACTGTCGTCATGGTCACCCACGACCACAACGCTGCAGCCACCACCAACCGCACCATCCACCTGCGCGACGGGCACGTCGTCGGCGACGGCCCTGTGCACCACGCGGCCGGCGCCCACGCCGCGGGCACCCGCCCGAGGACCGGGCGCACCAGCGGGACGGAGGCCCGCTGATGCCCGCCCTGCTCGATACGCGCCGCATCACCGCCGCCCTGGTGGCCGTGGCCATGAGCGCCGCCCTCATCGCCTTCGCCCTCATCACCTCCGACACCCTGCGCACCCAGCTGCAGGCCGGCGCCCGCGCCTCCGTCGGCAACGCCGACGTCGTCGTCCTGCCCGGGCGGCATGAGGAGCATCTGTCCGAAGACACCGCGCAGAAGATCACCGCGGCTCCCGAGATCGAGAAGGTGCGACCGTATATCGAGGGACTCACCTACATCGACAATCCCGGCACCGCCAATGACTCCCACACCTTCGTCCTGGACGTCCCCGAGCTGACGGGTGATACGCGCCTGGAAGCCGGTCGCCTGCCCGCGACCGGCGGCGAGATCGCCGTCTCCCCCTCCTTCGTCCAGAGCCAGAGTGTCGAGGTCGGCAGCGCCGTCGCCTTCACGGACGGCGAGACCACCACCGGATCGCGCTCGACGGCGACCATTGTCGGCATTATCAAGCCGGCAGCCGAGCTGACTCGGCGCAACCCGGAGGACTCCTTCGTCTTCGCCACCGCGGACGAGCGCAGCGCCCTGGGGGTCAGCGAGGCACCCGCCGTCCTCTACGTCACCGGACGCGAGGGAACCTCCACCGACGACCTGCTGGACTCGGTGACGAAGGCCGCCGGCAACGCCCAGGTCTACACAGCCGACGAGATCGTCGCGATACGCGCCGAAAGCAACGGCGGCAGCAGCGCGTCCACCACGCTGCAGCTGCTCGTGATCCTCGGCCCCGTCTGCGCGATCGTGGCCGCAATCATTATCGCCAGCACCTTCACCACCCTGGTGGCCCGCCAGACCCGCACCACCGGCCTGCTGCGCTGCGTGGGCGCCTCCCGAGCCCAGGTCATGGGCGCCGTCCTGCGCACCGCCGCACTCACCGGCCTGCTCGGCTCCGTCATCGGGGCCGCGGCGGGAACCGGCGCAGCCGCGCTCCTCATCCGCTCCGGGACCATCAACGGTCTCGAGCCGCGGCATCTGACTATCACCTGGACCGCCCTGGCCCTGGCTGTCGGGATATCCGTCCTGGTCACCCTCGTCGCCGTCCTGCGCCCCGCCCGCCAGGCGGCCCGTGTCTCACCGCTGATCGCCCTGACCGGCCAGGTCGCCGACGACCGGGCCCTGGGCAGGCGCCGTCTGGCCGCCGTCATCGGGGGAGCCGTCATCGCCGCCGGGGGCGCCTCGATTCTCATCCTCGCGATGAACCTCAGGATCCTGCAGTACACGGTAGCCGGGGCCGTCATCCTCCTCCTCGGCGTCCTGGCCGCCCTGCCGCTCATTGTGGTCGGCGCCGCGCGGCTCCTCGGGCGCCTCGCCGGCGCCGAACGCGCCCCCATCCTCCATCTCGCGGCCCGCAATCTCGCCCGCAGCCCTGGACGCGCCGCCGCCATCACCGCTGCCCTCCTCGTATCCGTCGGCGTGGCCACCACCATGGTCGTCGGCGTGGCGAGCATCAACGCCTCCATGGACGCCTACCTCAACTCCAGAGCCCCCATCGACATCCGCATCGAGGGCATGACCGCGGGCTACGACACCGCCTCGCTCACCGCACAGATCCAAGGAATCAACGGCATCCAGACCACCACGCTCGTCCCCGAGCTCACCGTCCAAGCCGCCCCCGACGGCGCAGACTCCCAGGAGCTCACAGTCAACGTCGTCGACGAGCAAGCGGTCTCCCCCGTCATCCGCTCCCGGGTGGGTCTGGAGGGACTCGATGACAGCACCCTCATCATCGGCGGCCTCTACGACATTCCCGACGGCACCATGGTCACCCTCACCGGCCCCGCCGGCACCACCGCCCTGACCGCCCACGTCCAAGAAGGCGGATTCGGACCGGTTATCACCCCGGCCACGGCCCGGCAGCTGAACGGCGACGCCCCGACCGACACCGGGATGTGGGTGCGCGTCAGCGGCGACGGCTCCGGCCCCGCTCCGGCCGCCGGCGTCCGCGAGTCCTTGCGAGGCTCAGGCCTCATCGTCAGCTCCTCCAGCGACGGCCGAACAGCCTTCACCCAGGTCGTCAATCGTGTCATCACGGTGATCGGCACGGTCCTCGGGCTGACAATGCTCATCACCCTGTCCGGCCTGGCCAACACCACCGACATCAACGTCCTGGAACGAACCCGCGAGATCGGCGTCCTGCGCGCCACCGGCGCTCAGCGCCGAGAGATCAGGCGCCTCGTCATCGCCGAGGCCCTCTTCACCGCGGTACTCGGCGGCCTCATCGGTATCGCCCTCGGCTGCGCCCTGGGCATAGCGAGCAGCGAGGCGCTGCTCAACACCGACTCCGGAAACTTCGCAGTCATCAGCATCCCCTGGCCGGCCCTGGCAGGAATACTCCTGGCCGCCGGAGGCATTGGCGTACTCGCCTCACTACGACCCGCAGGACGCGCCGCCGCCGTAGCCCCGGTGACCGCCCTGGCGGCCGACTGAGCAATGAAATCACGCGTCTCGGGAACAGCACACAGCACAGCCCGACGCGACCCACAGACTGAGGTGCCTGGTGTTTCTTGGACAGTGGTGGAAAAGAAGACGAACTCGAGAAGCGAGGTTGAATCGGCTTGTGGCAGCACAGGGACTCGACAGACTCGACAGCCTTGACAGGCTCGGCGGTGGGCTCGAGGCGGCGGGTCGTCCTTGAGGTCCTGGAGAAGGACCGGACTGTCGTGGGGGTGGCGGAGCCCTGTGGGCTGGTTCCTTGGGGCGGTGGGGGGCTGGGTCATGAGGTGGCGGCAAGGGTCCGCCCGGAGTCCGCTGGAGCAGGGGTGAGCGCGGGGCGGTCGGTTGGGAGCAGGTGGCTGTGCGCCTGGCTGCGGGAGACCAGGATGGGGGGCGGGCTCCTGGGGGGAAGTGGTTTCCTTCCTTCGCCTGGAGGGTCCCGGTGGGCGCCCGGTACGCGTACCTGTGTCCACCGCGGTGGGCAGGCGGCTGGCGGGTCACTATCGGTGTGCCGCTGTCTGAGAGTATCCAGGTCCGGGTCGGGGTGCTGCGCCTGGGCGGGGAGGCGGCCGTCAGGGTCCGCACGAGGCGGGTAAGGGGGCTTGGCGCCCTGGTCGAGTGGGTCGGTCCTCAACGGCTCCCGCGCCGCCCTGTGGGCTGGCGCCGTATCCCGTGCCGCCGGGGTTCGCAGAAGCTGTTGAGACGCCCCCCCGGGGGGGGCGGTGCGCACCCGCCCTGCGCTCGGGCCCGCCAGGCCGCGGCCCCGCCGAGAGGACCCAGCGCCACCGCCCCCCCTGGGCCGCCGGGCCCGGAGTCTCACGCCCCGGCCCGGTCCGGGCGCGGGCTCCCGCCGCCGGCCAGCCGGGAGAACAGGTGGGTGGGCGACATCCACCTGCATCCGCACCCGGGGAGGGACCCGATCCGCCTGGCGACCGCTCCCGGGCTGCTGCACGAAGAAAGCAGTCGGGTACGCGATCGGGGCACGCGGCACCAGCCCTGGTGTGCGAGGCGATCGACACGGCGGCCCGCAGGCGCCCGACGAGAAGAGACGATATTCCACTCCGACCTGGGGCGCAGGACGCAGGGCGAGGTCAACCAGGAGCACCGAGCAACAAGACAAGCAGCCTGAGACACAACTTTCAAGGCTGTCCGAGACACGCCTGGCAGCCCATGCACTCTACCTTCCGGAGAACTGGAGAGTTATTCATGGAGTGTAGCGAATAACCCACCAAACTAATGATCAGCCCCATCAAACAACACAAGCAGAACCCCGTCTCATAAAGTTCCTTATAAGCGGGAAACTCGAAGGTCAAGAATTCATCGTGACTCGCCTCACTCTTCCTCTTGGGGACGGGCACGCCCGCCGTCGGACACGCCACTGCCCGGACGACACCAGCGGGGCCGGAGCCCTGCCGGGACCCGGCGGCGCCGACCCGGCTCAGCGGGCCGGCGCCGGCGTCGTCACAGGTTGACCTGCCGGGAGATAATGCCGGCCTTGGCGCGGCGGGCGGCGGCATCCAGCGGGGCGTCGTCGGCCAGGGTGGCCTCCAGGCGCTCGGCCATGGCCCGCATGGGCTCGGTGAGCTCGTCGGCCTCGGTGCCGGGGACCAGCTCCCACACGGGGATGGCCAGGCCGCAGGCGCGGAAGGCGCCCACGAAGCGGGCCCCCTCCTCCAGGTCCGACTCGCGGGCCGCGTGCACGCGCGCGAAGGCGTTGAAGAAGACGTCCTCGTCCTCGCCGCGCACCCAGCGCACGAACTCCTTGCCGTTCATGCGGCACCAGTAGGCCTGCTCGACGCCCGGCACGGGCGCGGTCGGGGCGATCTCGGCCTTGGCGTCCTCCAGGGAGCGCAGCACCTCCGGGTTGTCCGCGGTCTCGTCGTCGAGCCAGAAGTCGAAGGTCTCGCGCACGTCGAGCTGCGGGGCGGCTGCGGGGTCGAGGATGTCCTGGAGCCGCTCGCCGGGCTCAGGCAGGCCGCTGACCGCCAGCGCGGCGCCGGCGTCCAGGTCGAGGGCGTCCAGCAGGGCAGCGGCGATGTCGCGGCTGGCGTCCCCGGAGTGCATGCTGGTCTGCATGGCGACTAGGACCTCGCCGTCGGCGCGCTTGAGGGCCTGGGCGAGCTCGGGCAGCAGGGTGACGAGCCTGACGTCGCCCCCGCCGTGCTCGGCGTTCAGCCGCACGGTCATGGCGGCGGCGGGCAGGATCTGCATCATGGCGACCAGCTCCCGCTCGCCCGCGAGCCCCTCGAAGGGGCGGGCCACGAACGGGATCTGCTTCTTCTTGGGGGCCTTGGTCGCGGCGTCGGCCCGGCGCCTCTGACGGTTCTTCTTCGACATGCCGGCCAGACTACCGGGCGGCGCACTCGCCGTCGCCGCCCCACCTGCGTCGAGATAGACATTTTCGTACGAGATCGGCGG
>NZ_JONS01000040.1 GCF_000711965.1 Actinomyces israelii DSM 43320 | reverse complement strand
ACCTCGCAGCCGCACCGCGTCTGACCGACGCCGCTAACGACATCCTCACCGCCCTGAGCACCCCACCCCCGGCACACTAAGCGTCATGAGTCAGGTCGGATGCCCATGCGGCGCCCGGCCCCGGCCTCTACACCATTGTCTCCGAGCTCGGCGACTGATCTTGGGCGATCCGGCGGACGGGGCCGCGAGAAGGAGCCGATTGACACCGATTGGTTCCGTCAGGCCAGGAGGTCCTCCCACCAGGCCGCGAAGACGGGACAGCGCTCGAGGATCGCGGAGAGACCGGCGTCGGCGATGAGGCCGGGCCCCGTCATCACCTTGTCGTAGTGACGACTTGCCCGTGCGAGGCGTTTGGACGGGCTGGTGCTCGGCCCGTTGTTGACCTTCTCGGGGCCTCCCGCCCGGGTGATGGCGCGCCGCAGATCCGCCAGAGCGTGATCTGGGATGACTCCGTCCCCCTGCCCGGCGTCGACCGCCGCGAGGACCAGCGACTCGATCTCGTGAAGAACCACGAGCGGACGAAAGCGCGGATCAGGATGGGCCGCGTGCAGGGCCTTAGTGATGGCGCGCTGATGCTCCCCGTGGTTCCGGCACTCGGCATCCCGGCCGGGTGCGCCCTTGGGGTACTGGTAGTAATCGATGAGAAGACCCACGCGGTGCCAGTGGCTGCCGTGCAGAAGTGCATGGAGCTGCTTGTTGTAGTGCCTCCAGTGCCCGCCTCCGCGACGTGCGCCCGCGGGTGTCGCGGAGGTGATGACGATGATCGGGACAAGGCAGACCGCCCGCCTCAAAGCGGCGGGCACCAGTACGTCTCTGACAATCGCCTCTTCCGTCGGCCCCTCGACGAGTACGGCGACCTGCCTCATGAGCCTGCTCCTTCGCGTGCCGGGCGCCCGCCCAGGAGGTTCATCTCCCACAGGGTGCCGGTGGAGTAGTCGTCCAGGAAGGCCTCGAGCTCCTTCGAGTCAGGGCGGCTCGCCACCGTGGCTCCGTCCACCCGGTCCAGGACCACGATCTCGCTCAGGTCGAAGTGGGAGACCAGCGGCACGGACTGGGTCGCCAGAATCACCTTGTGTCCATTCCTCCCGGCGATATGAGCCATTTCCGCGAGCAGACCGATCGCCGCCGGGTGGAGCCCGAGCTCCGGCTCGTCCAGGACCACAGTGGCAGGAAGATCAGGCCCCAGCAGCAGGGTGGCCAGGCACATGAAGCGCAGGGTTCCATCGCTGGCCTCGTGAGCCAGGAACGTCCGATCCAGCCCGCGCTGCTTCCAGCGCAGCCGGATCCGCTCCGAGGCATCCGGCACCAGCACGAAATCGTCGAAGAACGGGGTGACATGACGTATGGCTGAGACAATGCGCCGATAGTGCTCGGGGTGCTCCTCGCGGACGCGCAGCAGGTAGGCGGCGATATTCTCCGCGTCCGATCGCAGGGTGATGTCATCGCCCACGGTCGAGCGTCCCTTAACCGGGGAATTGCTCGAGACGTCGTCGAAGTGGAAGACACGGCAGCCCTCCAGGATGGGGCGCACGTAGGCGGCGAATTTATGGAGCTTCCCCGGTTTGTCCGCCTGTGCGATCCGGGGGACGCGGCTGTGGGAGCCGAAACCAAGATTCTCGTCATAAGGCCTGTTCCGGTTCCGGCCGGCCTGGAACAGAAGCCACTCGTGAAGCTCGGCCTGCCCCGACTCGTTCCAGTCGTCCGGGTGCAGGTCCACGCGGTAGCCGTTGCGGCAGTCCTTCTCGTCGAACTCCGACATCATCTCGACCAGGACGTGCTCGGCAGCCCCCTCGTCGTCCTCGAACAGGAGGTTGTCCACCCCGCCGCGCCTGCGCAGGTAGTCCTGGAAGGAGTCGTCCCAGATGCGCGAGACCAGCTCCAGGGCGCTGACGAGGTTCGACTTGCCCGACCCGTTGGCGCCGATGAGCACCGTGACGTCGGTGGTCAGGTCCAGCTCGACGCGGCGGATCGACCTGAAACCCTCCACAACGAGGCGTCCGAGCTCAGCAGCCATGCCGCCATCCTAGATGATCGATTCGGGGAGAGGCCGTTCCGCCTGGTCCTTGTGGGCGCACGGCGCAGGCGCGTCGTCCGGCGCCCCTCTGTCTGCCGTCCGGATCGGTTCTGGGCGGTGCCATGCTCTGCGCCACAGCGAGGATGTCGGGCTGTGCGTTGGGTGCTGCCGGGGCCCGTCTCCAGGGGATCGTGGAGGAGCGGCTGGGAGGCCGCCCGGAGGCCGCCCGACCCCGCGAACCGGTCTCGAGCCGGAAGTGAACCGATCTCGACGCGGAATACGACCGATCTCGGCGAGCAGGGGCGGCGTGACCGTGAGCAGGCCGGACGCCGTCGCCGGGCCTCCATCAGCCCTCCGGGGCTCTCCGATTCCCCCAGGGGGCGGGCCTCGACCGGCGCCGCGCGGGCCCCGCCGGCTCCGCCTCAGCCCAGGAGCGCCAGCACGACGGCGGCGCTGCGGGCGGCCGCCTCGTCGGCGCCGATGTGGAAGTCCTGCCCCGCCTCGGGCCCGCACAGGTCGGACACGCCGCGCACGGAGACGAATGGGACGCCGGCGCCCGCAGCCACCTGCGCCAGCGCGGTGGACTCCATGTCTGTGCTCACGGCCTCGGGGAAGAGGTCGCGCGTGCGCCCCACGTTGGCGGCCGTGACGAAGGAGTTCCCCGCGAGCATCTGCCCGGTGCGCAGGCGCGCCGAGCCCGACGACGGCGTCGCCCCCGCCAGGGCCGCCGGGCCGACCTCGGCCGCGCGGGCGAGCAGCCCCGCGTCCCCCTCGAAGAGGGCGGGCTGACCGGGCGTCTGGCCGTAGGCGTAGCCGAAGGCGGTGGCGTCGGCGTCGGTGTAGGCCAGAGCGGCCGAGACGCACACGTCCCCGACCTCGACCTCCCGCCCCAGCCCCCCGGTGGTGCCCGCGGAGACCACGGCGTCGGGCTCCACCCGGGCCAGGACCGTGGCGAGCGCGCCGGCCGCCGCGACCAGCCCGATGCCGCTGCGCACCAGGACCAGCTCGCGCCCGCCATCGCCCGGCAGTCGCAGGAACCAGGCCCGGGCGCCCCCGAGCAGCGCGACGGGCTCGGCGTCGGCCCGCTCGGGCAGGGCGTCCAGGAAGGGTCGGGCCTCCTCGGCCATGGCGCAGGAGACGACGGCGGCGACGTGGCGGGCGGGACTCGCAGAGCTCATGCCGGCGAGCCTACGCCGGGGGGAGCCTCGACCGGCTCGCTCAGTCCGAGCAGAACCGCCTCGATGACCTCGTAGGTGGAGGTGCCGGCGCCCGACGGCGGCGCCTGCGCGGGCGGGGCGGCTGCCGAGCCGGCCGACCTGGCCGGCTGGTTCACGACGGAGTCCAGGTAGAGCAGGCAGATGACGTCGGCCAGGCTCGTCGTGGAGACCGCGGGGCGCCGCCCCATGCGCGCGAGCACCTTCTCGATGATCTCGGAGAACCGGGCGATCAGCTCCTCGCGGCCCGCCGCCATCTGGGGGCTGTCGGGGTGGCGCAGCCGGTAGAGCGTGTACTCGCTGGTCAGCAGGTGGATGGCGCGGGCCTCGGGGCGTATGGAGTCGAGCATCTCCATGAGCGACTCCATGGTCGGGGCCTCCATCGCCTCCACGGCGGCCGTGACCCGCTCCATCAGTGCGTTGGCGCGGGCGACGATCGCCTCGGTGAGCACCTCCTGCAGCGAGGAGTAGTTGGAGTAGAAGGCCCCCCGGGTGAAGCCCGCCTCGCCGACGACGTCGTCGATGCGGGTGGCGGCGATGCCCTTGGTCGCTATGACGTCCGCGGCAGCCTCGACCAGGCGCGCACGCGTGTTCTCCCGCTTGCGCGGGCGCTTGCCCGCGGCGCGGGCGGGCTTCTTCGGGGCGGTGCGGGAGCTCATGCTGCGCATCACCGTACCTCAGGGGTGCGGCGGCGCGCTGGCATCGGGGTGCCGGGAATCACAGGACGCCAAGTTTCGATACAGAAATGTACCGAGTACATTCCTGTATCGAACTTGCCGACCACCAACCCTGAAAGGACCGCCGTGTCCGCCTATCTGCACTCCCTGGGCCGCTGGTGCGCCCGGCGCGCCCCGCGCGTCCTGGCAGCCTGGCTCCTCCTCATCGCCATCCTCGGCGGCGCCGTCAGCGCCGTCGGCATGCGCCTGACCGACACCTTCACCATCTCCGGGACCGAGTCCATGAAGGGCCTGGAGGTCCTCGACGAGCGCCTCCCGCAGGCGGCCGGAACCAGCGAGCAGGTCCTCTTCACCGCCTCCGACGGCGATATCGGCGGCCACGCCGACGCCGTCAACACCTTCGCGAGCAGGGCCGCCGACATCGACGGCGTCGCCATGGTCTCTGCCCCCTTCGGGGACGCGCAGACAGGCACGTCCTCCACCGTGTCGGCCGACGGCGCCCACGCCCTGGTCCAGGTCCAGGCCGACACCTCCGTGAGCTCGGTGCTGACCGGCAACACCCCCCGGGCCGCCGAGGTCGCCCGGGACCTGGAGGACCTGGCCGATCAGGCCCACGCCGACGACCCTGCCGTCGACGTCCAGCTCGGCGGCAACATCGGCCAGAAGGTGGGCATCGGCATCTCCGGCACCGAGCTGGTCGGCGTCGTCATCGCCGCCGTCGTCCTGCTGGTGACCTTCGGCTCCGTCCTGGCCGCCGGCGCCCCGCTCGTGGCGGCCTCCCTGGGGGTCGGCACCGGCATGCTCGGCATCCTCCTGGCCGCGGCCGCCACCGACATCAACTCCACCACCCCGGTGCTGGCCGTCATGATCGGGCTGGCCGTGGGCATCGACTACGCCCTGTTCATCATCTCCCGGGCCCGGGAGTACCTCGCCGACGGCGTCGCCCCCGCCGAGGCCGCAGGGCGCGCCGTGGCCACGGCCGGGAGCGCCGTCGTCTTCGCCGGCACCACCGTCGTCGTCGCCCTGTGCGGCCTGAGCGTGGCCGGGATCGGGTTCCTGACCACCATGGGGGTCGCCTCCGCGGCGGTCGTCGCCGTAGCCGTGCTGGTGGCCATGACCGCCGTGCCCGCCCTCATCGGCCTCATTGGGAAGCGGCTGGCGCCCCGCGGCTCCAGCCGCCGGGGCCGCCAGGCCTCCAGGGCCGACGCCGCAGCGGGCTCCGTGGGCGCCGGGGCCGCAGCGGGCTCCGGCAGCGCCGCGCACGCGGTCGAGGGGGCCGGGGAGGCCGCATCGGCCGGGACGGTGAAGCCGGGCGCGCCGGTGAAGGCCGGTCCGGCCACCCGCTGGGTGCGCGCCGTCACCCGCCGGCCCTGGCTCACCATCGGCGCCGTCGTCCTCCTCCTGGGGATCACCGCCATCCCTATCAGCGGGCTGCACCTGGCCCTGACCGACAACGGCTTCGCCGTCAAGGGCACCCAGCAGCGCCAGACCTACGACGCCATCGCCGAGGCCTACGGCGAGGGCTACAACTCGCCCATTATCGTCATCGCCGACATCGCCAACACCACCGACCCGGTCGGCACCGTGAACCGGCTCTCCCAGGACATCGCCGGCCTCGACGGGGTCTCCGCCGTCGCCCTGGCCACGCCCAACCAGGACGGCACCCTCGCCTTCATCCAGATCCGCCCCGAGAGGTCCCAGGCCGACCCGGCCACCATGGACCTGGTGCGCGACATCCGCGCTCGCGCCGACGGCTACGAGCACGACTACGGCATCAGCGACGTCATGGTCACCGGGCAGGCGGCCGTCGCCATCGACGTCGCCGAGTCCCTCAACGCCTCCCTGCTGCCCTTCGGGATCGTGGTGGTGGGCCTGTCCCTCATCCTGCTCACGGTGGTCTTCCGCTCCGTAGCGGTGCCGCTGACCGCCACCCTGGGATACCTGCTCTCGCTCGCGGCGGGCATGGGCGCCGTCGGAGCCGTCTTCGGCTGGGGCTGGGCTGCCGACCTGCTCCAGGTCTCCAAGGTCGGGGCCGTTATCTCCTTCCTGCCTGTCATCGTCATGGGCGTCCTGTTCGGGCTCGCCATGGACTACGAGGTCTTCCTCGTCTCGCGCATGCGCGAGGAGTGGATCCGGCGCCGCCCCGCCGGCGGGCCGGCGGGCTCAGCCGATACCCCGACTGACCCCGCCATGCGCCGCAGGGCCGCCGTTGAGGCCGTCGAGGCCGGGTTCGTGGGCAGCGCCAAGGTGGTGGGCGCCGCCGCCGTCATTATGGCCGGCGTCTTCGCGGCCTTCATCCACACCGAGAACGTCTACATCAAGCCCATCGCCGTGGGGCTGACCGTCGGCATCCTCGCCGACGCCTTCGTCGTGCGCATGACCCTCGTCCCCGCCCTCATGGCGGCCCTGGGGGAGCGGGCCTGGTGGCTGCCCCCGTTCCTGGAGCGGCAGCTGCCCGTCATCGACGTCGAGGGCGAGGGCCTGGAGCGCACCCTGGAGCACGAGGCCTGGACCGCCGCGCACGGCCCCGCCGTCCTGCGCGCCCAGGACCTCGTGCTCGCTGACGACGAGGGCACCGCCCTGCGCGGCCTCACCCTCGCCCTGGGCGGCGGGCAGGTCGCCCTCGTGCGCGCCGCCGAGCCCCTGACGCGGCGCGCCCTGGCCGCTGCCATCGGCGGGCGGCTGCAGCCGGCCGGCGGCATCCTCGCCGTGGCCGACCACGTCCTGCCCGACGGCACGGCCGCCATCCAGTCCGTCACCACCGCCATCCACGCCTACGACGACCCGGTGCCCTCCCACGTGAGGATCGTCGTCGTCGACGACCCCGGGCACAGGCGGTGGAAGCGCGTGGCCGAGCTGGCCTCCCGGGGCGTGGCCGTCGTCGTGACCGCCGATGTCGACGCCGCTGAGGAGCGCCCCGAGGTCGCTGTCGACGCCGTCATCGACATCGACGCCGACGGCGCCGCGCACGTTCGGCGCGGCCGCGGCCCCGCTCCCGCCTCCGGCCAGCGCGGCCCCGAGGGCCCCGACGGTCCGGGCTCCCCGGGCACCTCCAGCACCTCCGACACCTCCGACAAGACGAGCGAGGCCATCGCATGACACGCCGTTCCCTCATCCTGACCGTCCTCATCGCCCTCGTGCCCGCGCTTGCAGGCCTGGTGGTGGTGCGCGCCGCGACCACCCCGGCGGCCTCGGCCGCGACCATCCCCGCCGCCGTCGTCAATCTCGACACCCCGGCCACCGCGCCCGACGGGAGCACGCTGCCCGCGGGCCGCCTCCTGGTGGGCCGCCTCACCGACCCCGGCACCGCCCTGACCGCCAAGTCCGCCACCGGCGCCACCACCGAGCGCCTGGACTACTCCGTGGTCACCCAGGACACGGCGGCCGAGGGCCTGACCGACGGGACCTACGAGGCGGTCATCACCATCCCGGCCGGCTTCTCCCAGGCCATCGCCAGCACGCTCGGCGGCACCCCGGAGCAGGCCGCCGTCGAGGTGGAGACCTCCCAGTCGTCCGCCTCCGCCGCGGGCGCGGTCAGCCAGGAGGCGGTCTCCGCGGCCGTCGACTCGCTGGGAACCACCATCTCCACCTCCTACCTCAACGGCTCCCTGTCCTCGCTGACCACACTGTCCGATCGGCTCGGGCAGGCCTCCACCGCGGCCGAGACCCTCTCCTCGGGCGCCGAGCAGCTCGCCGCCGGGATCGGCTCCAGCGGGGACACGGCGGCCAGCGGCACCCTGAACGGCGCCGTCAACAGCTACACGGGCGCGGTCGACCAGCTGGCGGCCAACTGCGAGGCCATGGGGGGATCGGCGCAGCTGTGCGCCTCCCTGCGGCAGGTCTCGGCCGGCTCCGGGGCCCTGACCGGCGCGGCCTCCTCCGCGGCCACCGGGGCCTCTCGGGTGTCCAGCGGCGCCGGCGCCCTCAACGACGGGCTGAGCACCGCGTCCGGGGCCGTGCCGTCCTACAGCGAGCAGGAGGTCGAGGAGCTCGCCGACTCGCTGGCCCAGCCCGTGTCCGTGAGCGCGCGCGCGGACTCCGACGCCGCGGCGGCCACGCGCATGAGTCCGCAGGCGCTGAGCCTGGCCCTGTGGATCGGGGCGCTGGTCGTCGTCTCGGGGCTGGGGATCATGAGCCGGCGCCACGTGGAGGCGGCCATGACGCCGGCCCGACTGGCCATCACCTCGCTGAGGCCCGCCCTCGGGCTGGCCGTGGTGCAGGCGACGCTGCTGACCGGGGCGCTGGCGCTCGCGGGCGCCCGGTTCGGCAACATGTGGGCCGTGGGCGGGCTGGTCCTGCTGGGAGCGGTGGCGATGACAGTGCTTCACGCCGCCCTCATGGCCGCGTTCGGCGCGCGCGGGACCAGCGCCGTCTCGCTCCTGGCCCTGGTGGCTCAGGCGGCGTGGGTCCTGTCGGTGAACGCTCCCGGTGGGATGGCGGGCGCTCTGCCGGTCACGGTGCTCGACTCGGCCCTGGGCGGCATCATGCTGGGGACGGCGGGGGGCGGCGGATGGTCCGCGGCCGTCGTCCTGTGCCTGTGGGCGGCGGCGAGCACCCTGGTCATGACGCTGGCGGTGCGCCGGCGCCGGGCCACGTCCCTGGCAGTGCTGCGGCGCGAGCTCGCCGCCGCGTAAGGGGCGGTGAGCGCTGCGGGCGGCGGGGGTCCGGACGTCCTGGGCGGGCCGCGTCCGGGACGCCCGGGACGTGTCCGGCTCGCCCGGGACGCCGGTCACGCGCGTCGGGAGCCCGGGCGGCGGGCCGCCGGGCGGGCGGCGCGGAGGGTCATCCATGGGTCGACGACCGCGTGGAACTGCTCGGGGACGGTCCGTCGCACGCTGTGGGGCGCGCCCTCGATGACCGCCGTCGACACGTGAGGGTTCGCGCGGCGGGTCAGGGCGAAGTAGTAGTCCCCGCGCAGAACCACGTTGTCGGTGCCGGTGACGATAAGGGTCGGAACGGCCAGCGAGTCCACAACCCTCCGCCAGGGGGCGGGCGGCCCCACGCAGCCCAAGGCGATAAAGCGCAGATCGACCGCGCAGGAGGCCTCGACGCAGGCGCGCACCTCCCGGCGCGACCAGGCGGGGTGGTCGGCTGCCTCCTGGGCGAGGCGCGCCTGGGGGTCGGCGGCGACGCCCCTCATCTCCTGGACCTTGCCGGAGGCCCTCAGGGCCAGGATCCGGCGCCAGACCGGGGTGACGAAGGCGGGGTCCTCGGCGACGACGGCATCGACCAGGTCGGGTCGGCGGGCGGCGACGTCCAGGGCGGTCACCCCGCCCATGGAGTGCCCGACGACAATGAGCGGGGCGGTCAGGGGCCCGGCGTCGGCGGCCCCGGCCGACAGCCTCAGGCCGCGGGCGCGCAGGTCGGCCAGGGCGGCCTCCAGGTCGGCGGCCAGGCGGGCACCGGCGGTCGCCTGGGAGGCGAGGTCGGCGTCGTCCCAGCGCGGGGAATCACCGTGACCGCGGGCGTCGAGCGCCACGACACGGTAGCCGGCCGCCGTCCAGCGCTCGACGGCCTCGACCCAGCAGGCCGCCGAGTCGCCGATGCCGTGGCACAGGACCAGGACCGGGGCGGCGCCGTCGACCAGGGGGCCGGCCAGGCGGCGGGCGAGAGGAGCAGGGGCGGAGGCGGACGCGGAAGAGTCGGTCGGCTCGGTCACGCCCGGAGTTTACCGGGGCCGGCAGGAGCGGCCGCCCAGCGGGCGAGCGCACCCGGCGGGACCGGGGGCGGCCGCCCGGCCCTCGCCAGGGGTCCGGCGGGCGCGACGTGACCGGGGTTTCTCCTACCCGCCGAAAGGCCGGTCTGTCCGAATGCGACGCATGCTGCTCCGGGGCCTCGGAGCGCACTCATGGACACTTCTGCTTATATATTCAGTTCTCTGTCAGCCGCGGCGCCTACCGCTATGGCGTCAGTACGCAGTAAGGACATGATGGGACGGTTTTATGACTGCACACAATTTCGTCATCGTCGGCTTCGAGGAATCTGCAAACGCCTACAAGGCGCTGAGCGTCCTGCGCGGGGCGGCCGCCGAGGGGCGGATCACTATCGCCGCGGCCGTCATCGGGGAGCGCGGCGCCGACGGCAGCCTGCGCCTGGCCGAGGGTGAGGATGCCGTGATCGGGGGCGCGACCGTCGGCGGGGGCCTGATCGGCATGGCCGTCGGCATTCTGGGGGGCCCACTGGGCATGCTGCTGGGATGGGGTGCCGGCTCCCTGATCGGCGGTTTCGCCGACGCCGACCGCGTGGATCGCTCCGAGACCGCCATCGGCGAGCTCAGCAGACGGCTGCCCGCGGGCACCACCGCCATCCTCGCCGAGGTCGAGGAGTACGCCACCGAGGTGCTCGACGGCGTCGTCTCCCCGCTGGGCGGCCAGGTCCTGCGGCTCGAGGCCGACCAGGTCCTCGGCGAGCTGGAGGCCGCCGAGGCCGCCGCCATCGCCGCTGACAGGGAGGCCGCCCGGGTGCTGCACCAGGAGCGCCGGCAGGAGCGCAAGCAGAAGTGGGAGGATCGCGTCGACTCCCTGCGCGAGAAGCTCCACCGCAAGAAGTGAGTGTAAGAGCGGCTATCTGCTGAGGGCCCGCGGACGAGTTTCCGCGGGCCCTCAGGGTGCAGATGGTTGATTCCGGGGGCGCGGGCCGGGCGGGCGCCTCGAACCGATCTCGAGCCGGAAGCGAACCGATCCCGGTGCGGAGATCTACCGATCTCGACGAGAAGAAAGCGCGTGCGAGTCTTATGTCGCCCTCCCGGGCCAGCAGCCGAGGCGCCCGGCAATGGGACGGACGATCTCCACCGTCCGGTGCGCCAGGACCTGCTGGGCGGTCAGGCGAAGCGGCGTCATGCCGTGCCGCAGGAGCCACTGGTCGCGGCGGCGGTCCTGCGTCCAGTCGGCCAGGGACGAGTGGAAGGCGTGACCGTCGGTCTCGATCGCAAGACGCTGTCCCAGGACGAGGTCGAGCTCGCCGGTGGGCGTCTCAACGGCGACCTCCGGCGGAGCGCCGGCCTCCTCCAGCTCGTATCGGGCGATAGTCTCCAGGATGGAGCGCGCCTTCGGGTCGGCGCGGGCGAGCAGCGCGCGCATGGGGCCGTTCCTCGGCCCGCGCAGTCTGGCGAGAAGCTGGGCGCGGGTGACCAGGCCGCCGCGCAGGGCGCAGTCCAGGGCGATGAGCGCGTCCAGCTCCGATGCGCAGCGCATGAAGGTGAGGATGGAGGTCTCCTGGTCGGCGAACGGCGAGCCCAGCGGGTCGATGGGAGCGCCGGCGTTCCTGTGGATGATGACGCGCCCGATGCCGTCTACGGGGTGCTGGTCGTAGGGGGCGATAATGTGGAGCTGGCTTCCGGGGCTCTCCTGAAGGGCGATGCCGTAGTGCTCCATTGCGTGCGCGCAGGCGATGAGGCCGCCCAGGCGCCGGGCGATAATGGTGGGCCGGTCCGTTCCCGGCAGGGCGATGACGTGCTGCGGGTGGCGGACGACGATTCCGTCGGCCACCATGCGGCCCAGAGTGCGACGGCAGTGTTCTGAGGCGGCCAGGAATCGCTGTTTGGCCGCCCCGTGCGCGGCTGCCAGCGCTCGCAGCATGGCGTCCCGCCGTTCGGTGTACCGCATGAAACGAGCATCGACCGGCGGGGCCGCCGGTGACAAGGTTTGCGCCACCCTGTGGATAACGTGGCCGGCCGCCGGCAGGCGCCCATGACTCCACGCGCGCTTCCGCACCCGTCTGCGGGGCCCGCAGCTGCCCGTCTGAGGGGTCCGAGGCGTCACAGACGTCTGCACAGGTGCGTTCGGGCGCTTCCGGCTGTGTTTCCGCGTCGAAAAAGGTGGCTCCTACGCACTTTTAACGTTCGTGTCTCATCTCCGCCTGCTGCAGAACCGCGGAATTACGCCAAACTTCGCAACCAGCGACGGTGCCGTGCACCGTAAAAGTGCGTAGGAGCCACCTTTTTGAGCGCAAAGGCGCTCGATGGGACTGCCGGGTGCATGCGGGGTCCGGTCAAGCGCTCGGCAGGGTGCGCCGCCTGACGGGACGCGCCGGTCAGCACGGTGCGCCGCCCGCCCCTTCACCGATCTCGACGGGACCGGCCTTCGGCCTGCCGTACGGCTCTGGCTCCGATGACCCGCAGGACACGTCCTAGCCGACGAGGCCGCCGGGAGTCTGGCCGCCATCGGCCGGCGCCCCGGCAGGGCGGCGGTGGTAGAGCAGGTAGGCGCCGATCCGGCTGCGCCAGGAGGGGCGCACCGCGTGCGGCCAGCGCTGGGCCACGTAGGTGATGGCGTCATCGACCTCGAGGCGCTGGGTGGAGTTGCCCGCCCGCACCCACAGCTCTCGCCCGCCCCGGCCCTTGGGGCCGGACAGGTAGACGGGCACCGGCGAGGGCGGCACGGTGACCCGGCAGACCTCGGCGCCATCGCCGTTATCGGCGGGGGCGAAGTCCAGGCGCGGCAGAGTCGCGGCATTCGCCCCCAGGCGGACGCGCCACAGGTCGCGCAGGAAGAGCTCGTAGCGGTCGGCGTTCTCGTGGCGCAGGGTCGTGTAGTCCGGACCCAGGCCGATGAGTCGGCCGTCATCGTCAACGCCGAGCAGCAGCGTGCCGCCGCGGGAGTTCAGGAAGGCCGCCACCGTCTTGGCGGCGACGGTCTCCATGGCGTCGTCGCGCTTGCCGGTGCGCAGGTTGACGCGCGCGGAGGACTTGAACTCCAGGCGCTCGGACTCGCCGTGGCGCGCGACGTCGGCGATCGGCTCGAGCTCGGGCTCGTGCTGCAGCCATGCGGCCGCGGCGGAGGTCAGCACAATGACCCCGACGGCGGTGGCGACGGCGCACACCAGCAGGCGCGGCGCCCACAGGTAGTCCTCCTCGAGGAACCAGGCCCCCAGCGCCAGGCCGCCCCACAGGCCCAGCAGGGCCGTGAGCGTGGCCGCGGAGGAGGACAGGCTCGTGCCCCGGCGGCGCAGGATGCGGCGGGTGAGGCTGCCCACGAGGTAGGCCAGCAGCATCATCCCCGGCTGCAGGAGGACGGTCAGCAGCAGGATCGGGCTCTGCGGGACGACGATGACGTCGTGGGTGGTCGACTCCAGGGGCGTCACGCGTCGGCGCTCTGCTCGGAGGCGGCGGGGGTCGCGGCAGCGGTCCCGGGCTTGGCGGGGGCGTCCGAATCCGCAACCCCGGCGGGGGCCGGAGCGGCAGGGCCCGCCGCCGCGGGGACGACGACCTCCCACTGCGGGCGCGCCGCGAGGAAGCCGCGCACGGCCTCCTGCGCCGCCTCCAGGGAGTGGTTCGCACCCCAGCCGCACTGCACCTCGTTGGCGGCGGGCACCTCGGTGGCCTCCAGGATGTCGCGGAAGGTCGCCTCCAGCAGCGGCAGGAACTCGGCCGGCTCCAGGCCCAGGGTCAGGGCGTAGAAGCCGGTCTGGCAGCCCATCGGCCCCCAGTCGATGAGCCGGTCGGTGTGGTTGCGCATGAGCTCGGCGGTCAGGTGCTCGATGGAGTGCACCGCCCTCATCTCCAGGTGCTCGCGGTTGGGCTGGGTGAAGCGCACGTCGTACTTGACCAGCTCGTCGCCGCCCGGCAGGCGCTTGCGGTCCGCGATCCGCACGAAGGGTGCGACCACCCGCGTGTGGTCGAGGTTGAAGGACTCGACGTTCATGCGCGGTCCCGAGGTCTGCGTGTACTCGCTCATGACCCCAGGCTATCCGCGCAGCGGAGCCCCGTGGAGGGGACCGTGCGAGTAAGCGCCGCATCCGCCCGGGCGGGGCCGCTGCGCGGGCGGGCGCCGCTGCGCGAGGTCCGCACCCCGGAGAATCCTGTGGGCGGGGCAGCCTCGTCGACCTGGAGCCCCGCCGTCGGGGGACAGGGGGACAATGGGGGGCATGAGCCATCCTCTCGCACGCATTGTCGTCGGGCCCGACGACGCCCCCACCCTGGTGCTCCTGCACGGAATCACCGCCTCGGCCGTCTCCCAGACCGACGCCATCGACCACTGGCGGGCCCTGGGCTACCGGGTGGTCGCCGCCGACGCCCGCGGCCACGGCCTGTCCCCGCGCTGGGAGCCCGCCGAGCTGGAGCGCGCCGGCGAGGTCCTCGTCGACGACGCCGTCGCCGTCCTGGAGGACCTGGACGTCCAGGCCCGCGGCCGGCGCGCCCTGGGGCTGCCCGCCGCGCCCCCGCCCGTCGTCGTCGGCCACTCCATGGGGGCCGCCACCGCCATGGTCGTGGGCGGGCGCCGCCCCGAGCTGGTCACCGGCGTCGTCCTGCACGACCCAGCCCGCTTCGGCTCGCGCAGCCCGGCCGAGCTGCTCGCCCGCGGCGCCGGGCGCGAGCGCGCCCGCGCGGCCGAGGTCGCCGACCCGGCGGCCGCCGTGGCGCGCGCCCTGGCCGACCCCGAGGTGCCCGACTGCGAGGCCGTGGCGGGGGTGTGGGCGAGCCGGCGCACGGATCCCGCGCTGCTGCGCACCGGCGTCGTCGCCCCGGAGACCGAGTGGGTCGAGGCGATGGCGGCGCTCGCGGTCCCCGCGCTCCTGGTCACCGGGGACCGGCCCGGCGCGGCGCGGGTGGGGCGCGAGGGGCTGGAGGTCGTCGAGCGGCTCGCGAACCCGCTCGTGACGACGGCGCTCGTGCCGGGGGGCGCCCACAACGTGCGGCGCACCCGCCCCGAGGGCTTCTACGACGCCGTCGACCCCTGGCTGGCGAGCCGGTTCTCCTGACGCCGCCCGGGGCCGCGCCGGAGCGGCGGACCGGCTCCCCGCACCCTCAAATTGATGTGATCTACGTCATGTCGAAGACTCTGCTCTCTGTCTTGTGCAATCGATTGAATTCAGTGATTATCTTGTTCGTGGGCGGAGGCCACCCCATCTCCGCCGCTCGTTTCCACGACAAGGAGGTCGCTTTGGCAATGAAGGACAGGGAAGCCGATGGCGCGAGCGGCGCGGAGCGGGCCGGGGAAGTCCCGGTGGGCGGCGCGCCGACCGACTGGATGTCCCGGATCGACGACGAGGTCGCTCTCGACCGCCTCGCGGTGCCCGGGACGCACGACACCATGACCCACCGCTGTGACGGCTACACCACGACTCAGAGCCTGTCCCTGGTCGAGCAGCTGGACTGCGGTGTGCGCTTCGTCGACATCCGGCTGCGGCGGGACGGGACGATCGCCCACCGCTACTCCCCGACCGGATACGACATCGACGACGTCCTGGGTGCAGTCGCCGACTTCCTGGAGGCGCACCCCGGCGAGACGGTCCTTATGAGGCTCCAGAACGCCAACGAGGACAAGGACGACTTCCCCGAGTACACCGAGGCCCTGGCGGGCGCGGTCCGCGAGTACCGCGACCTCTTCCACCTCCCCGACGACCCCGTCCGCTGGCCGACCCTGGGGCGGGTCCGCGGCGGGATCGTGGCCCTGGAGTGCAACCCGGCGGAGTTCGACGCGAGCGCGGTGGACGGCGTCAGGTGGGCCTATCGCTGGCACGACAACCCGGCGATCGAGCTGCAGGACATGTGGGACGGGCCCGCGGTCGAGGACAAGCTCGAGGCGATCACTGCGCTCATCAGGCCCGTCGACGAGCGGGACCACCGGCTCAGGCTCAACCACGTCAGCGCGACCAACGGGGCGCCCGGCAACCCGCTCCGGTGGGCGCACGCCCTCAACCCGCGGGTGGCCGGCGTGCTCGGCTCCTGGGGCGCGCGCCCCCAGAGGCCGATCCCCGGGGTCCTCATCTACGACTTCGTCACCGCCGACCTGGCGGCCAGGACCATCGCCCTCAACCGCTTCGGCAACCACCCCCAATAACCGCCGACTGATCACTGACTAACCGCCGACTAGCCACCGACTAGCCACCGACCGCAACCGCCGACAGCCCTCCCGCAAAGGAGCGGGAGGGGCGGCGCCCGGCCGCGGGCCGGACGCACGACATTCACATGACATTCAAAGGACACTCATGAGTGCATTCATGAATCGGTACGGCTTCACCCGTGCCTCCCTGCTGCGGTTCGTGTTCATCACCGCGAACGCCGAGCTCATCTACATGTTCTGGAACCTGCGGACGTCGCTGACGACGCCGCTCATGGCGGCCTTCGGCATTGACAAGTCCCAGCTGGGCGTCATCGCCGGCCTCCAGGGCTTCATCATGCTGTTCCTGACCATCCCGCTGGGCTGGGCCGGGGACAGGTTCAAGACCCACCACGTCATGATCGTCAGCTCGGTGGTCTCCGGGGCGGTCGCCATCGCCCTGGCCCTCATGGTTCCGGTCTCGCCATCCGGGTTCTGGATCGTCGTCGGCGGGTACGGCCTCATGCTGGTGTTCACCGAGGCGATCTACAAGACGACCAACTTCAAGGCCATCTCCATGACCACCGACGACACCCACCAGGCGGCCGTCTTCGGGTTGTTCGAGATGGGGCGCGGCATTATCACCTTCATCGAGGGCGCCCTGTCCCTGGCCATCTTCCAGTGGATGGGCGGCGCCATGGCGGGCCACGAGGTCGCCGCCATGCGCTGGACGATGATCATCTCCGCCGGCATCACCCTGCTGTCCGCCCTGCTCGTCTTCTTCGCCTTCCCCCGGTCCGCCCGCATCAGGGCCCGCACCGCGGGCGACAAGCAGGAGTCCTTCACCGTCAAGGACCTCCTGAGCGCCCTGAGGATCCCCGACGTGTGGATCACCGGCCTGGCGGCCTCCTGCGCCTACGGCGTGTTCGTCATGTGCGCCACGCTTCTGAACACCTACCTCGTCGACGTCTACGGCCTGCCCGCCGTCGTGGCCGGCTCCATGGGCCTGATCATCTCCGCGGCCCGCATTGTCGCCCCGGGCGCGGCCGGCCAGCTCGCCGACCGCCGTTTCCGCTCCAGCGCCCACCTGTTCTGGATCCTGTTCGCCATTATGGCGGCCATGCTGTTCCTCGAGGTGGTCCTGCCGAAGCCGAGCTCGCCCACCCCCACCAATCTCGGCCTGCTGGTCCCCGCCTTCGCCGTCATCTTCACAGCCGCGTTCTGCTGCTACATGATCCGCGGCATCTACTACTCGCCGATCGGCGAGGCCGGGATCCCCACCCGCGTGCGCGCCTCAGCCATGTCCGCCGCGACCACGATCGGCTACACCCCCGCCCTGTACGGGACCTACTGGTTCGGCTCGATCATCGACCGCAACGAGGCCGCCGGCGACATCGTGCGGGGCTACAACATCGTCTTCATGATCTTGGGCGCCTACGCCGTGCTCGGCGTCGTCTTCGCCCTGGTGCTCAGGAGGCGCTGGGACGCGCGCGCCGCCCGGCAGGGCGCCGAGCGGGAGGAGATCGGCGCCTCATGACGAGGCCTGGCCGGTGAGGGGATCCGCGGGCCGCCCGCCGGGTGACGCATCCCTGCTGAGGGGTGCGACGACGGCGGTGCCGGGCGCCTGGAGAGCGCGTGAGCGCGCGAGGTCTCGGCACCCCCGCTTCGGACGGTCCGGGGCGGGGTCCGGAACGCGTGAGCGCGTGCGGGGCCGCCGCGGGCCCGCACAGTGCGGCCGGGCGCGGCCGGGCGCGGCCGGGTCCCGCCGCAGGCGAGCACGGGTCCGCCGACGAGGGCGCGGTCCGGCTGGGCGCGGGGTCCCATCCCGCCCGTCAGCACCTGGTCGCACGCTGGTGCGGTCCGGCCGGGCCGGCCGCTACCGCGTGCCCGGTGCGGGGCCGGAGGAGGAGCGGGCCACCATCCGGGTGCGTACCGACTCGCTGCGGGGCGGGCCGTCCCCGCCCTCGCACCGGGAGATCGCCATGTCCACCGCCAGCGCCGCGACCGCGGCGGGGTCGCGGTCCACGGAGGTCAGGTCGAAGGCCCGGGAGGCCGCTCCGCGGGTGTTGTCGAAGCCGACCACGGAGACGTCGTCGGGCACTGACAGGCCCCGCCGGGCCAGGGCGAGGAGGGCGCCCTGCGCGCACTGGTCGTTGTAGCACAGGACCGCCGTCGCCTGTCGCGGGCCGTCATCGTCCCCACCCGCCCCCCGGGACCCGGCGGCCGTGCCCGCCTCGACGGCGCCGACGAGCTCGCCGCGTTCGACGAGGGCCAGGGCCGAGGCGAAACCGGCGTCAACAGTTGCTCCGCCGGGCACGGTCCGCACCGACAGGGAGGTCCCCTGGGCCGTCTCCAGCAGGGTGCGCCGTCTTATGTCGGCGGATGCCCCCGCGGGGCCCTCGAGGTAGACCACCTCCCGGTGCCCGACGGCGATCAGGTGGGCGGTGATCTCGGCGGTGCCCCCGAGGTTGTTGCTGGTCACCAGGTCGCAGGAGGCGAAGGGGCGCTCCTGGCCGATGGCCACCGTCGGGACGGCCGTCCTGCGGGGGTCGAGGCCGCCCAGGGAGCCCGGGTCGATGGCGATGAGGGCCTGGCAGCGCAGCTCGCGGAGGGACACGAGGGCCTCCGCGGTCGAGGTGCTCCTGGAGATGCCCGCGACCACCGTGCGATAGCCGCGGGCGGCGGCCGCGGCGAGGATGTGCTCGTGGTAGGTGAAGTGCAGGTCCTGGTCCAGGCGGCACAGGAGCCCGATGATCCTGGGACGCGAGGTTCTCAGCAGGGTGCCCGCCAGGTCGGTGCTGTAGCCCATGCGCTCGGCCTCGGTCTTGACCTGCTCGCGGACGGGGGTGCTGATCCTCGGGCTGTCGCGCAGGGCCAGCGAGACCGTGCTCGTCGACACCCCCAGCGCCTGTGCGATGTCGCGCAGCGTCACCCGTGCCCCGCCCATCGGCGCCTCCCGGTGCGTCGTCGTCCTGCCTGGTGTGCGGGCGGCCCGCCCGCCGCCTTCCGAGTGCTCGCGGCGGCGGGCGGGCCGCCGTCTCCGATGGTAGTTCCCCGGCCGCCGCGGGGACCGATCTCGAGGCGGAAGCGAACCGATCTCGGTGCGGAACTCGACCGATCTCGACGACAAGGAGGGGAGCGGTGGCCGGAACTCCCGGCCGCCGGGGCGAAATCCTGTAGGCTGAGCCCGGCTCGGCAAAGGCGCCGGGCTGCCAGCTCTTGTCCGGCACCATCGGCGTGCCGGGCCCGATGCTCAAGGAGGAGCCCGTGCCGACGCCGTCGCTGCGCCGCCCCCGTCCCGCCGTCGGGCGCTCCGCCGACCGCTCCGGGCGCGGGCCCGCTCTGACCCGCAGGCAGGCAGTCGGCCTGGTCCTGGGCGCCGTCGTGTTCCTCATCCCTCTCCTCGTGGACGTCCCCAGCCTGGAGGACATGGGCGAGCGCATGCTCGCCGTCTTCGGGCTGGCGATCGTCCTGTGGGTCACCGAGGCGATCCCGCTGGTGGCCACCGCCGTGCTGGTGATCGCCCTGGAGATCCTGCTGATCTCCAACCAGGCGCTCCTGCCCGTGCCCGGGGACGCCACCAAGTACTCCACCTTCCTGGGCGCCCTGGCCAACCCGGTCATCATCCTGTTCCTGGGCGGGTTCCTCATCGCCGACGGCGCAGAGAAGTACCGCCTGGACAAGAACCTCGCCGCGGTCCTCATCAGGCCCTTCACCGGCTCGGCGCGCACGACCGTCCTGGGTCTCATGGTCATCACCGCCATGCTGAGCATGTTCATGTCCAACACGGCCACCACCGCCACCATGTTCGCCGTCATCATCCCGATCCTGGGCGCCCTGCCCGCCGGCAGGGCGCGCGCCGGGCTGGCCCTGTCGATCCCGGTGGCGGCCAACGTCGGCGGCATCGGCACGCCCGTGGGCACGCCCCCCAACGCCATCGCCCTGGGGGCGCTGGAGGAGGCCGGCTACCGCATCAGCTTCCTGGACTGGATGATCATGGCGGTGCCGCTCATGGTCCTAATCCTCGTGGGCGCCTGGCTGCTCATCTGCGCCCTGCTCCTGCCCGGCGGGCTGACGGTGGAGCTGGACATGCGGGCCCAGTGGCACACCGACCGCAGGGCCGTCACCTTCTACGTCATCGCCGCCGCCACGATCCTGGCGTGGATGACCGAGTCCCTCCACGGCGTGAGCGCGAACGTCGTCGGGTTCCTGGCGGTCGCGGCGCTGCTGGTGACCCAGGTCATGGGCGCCGAGGACCTGGGGCGCCTGTCCTGGCCCGTGCTGTGGCTCGTCGCCGGGGGCATCGCGCTGGGTGACGGCGTGGCCGCCACCGGCCTGGACGCCTGGATCCTCGGGCTGTTCGGGTGGGACGCCATGCCGGCCTTCGCCGTCGTCGTCGTCATGGGGATGCTGGGGCTGGCCATGTCCAACGTCATCAGCCACTCGGCGGCCTCCAACCTCCTCATCCCGCTGGCCATGGGCCTGGCGACCGGCATCGACGGCCTGGAGCCGGTGACCATCGCGGTCGTGCTGGCGCTGGCCTGCTCGCTGGGCATGAGCCTGCCCATCTCGACGCCGCCCAACGCCATCGCCTACGCCACCGGCGAGGTGACGACGGCGGACATGGTCAGGGTCGGCGTCGTCGTCGGAGTGGCGGGCGCGGCGCTCCTCGTCCTCCTCATGCCGTCGCTGTGGTCCGCGCTGGGGCTGATCTGATGGCCGCCGCCCCGCCCGGTGCACCGGATGCGCCCGCCCCGCCGGGCGCGCCCCCGCTCGTCGTCGCCGTCGTCTCCCCGGCCTCGCTCGGCTCCCAGGCGGCGCACGAGGTCGAGTCCGCGGTGGGCTGCGTCGCCCGAGTCATGCGCACCCGTTCCCTGGCCGAGCTGTTCGCCTGGGCCCGGCGCAGCGAGACGGACGCCCCCGCTGCGACGGTGCCCCTGATCATCGCCACCGATGAGGTCGGCAGCCTCGACGACGTCGCCGCCGCCGTCGACCACCACCCGGCCCTGGCCGCGGCGCGCCTGGTCCTGCTGACCGAGCGCACCGAGCTGCACGACCTGGGGCGCGCCATCGACGAGGACCTGGTCCGCGAGGTCGTCGCGGTGCCCTGGACGCCGGGCGCCATCGCCCACCGCGCCGCCGCCCAGACCGGCCGCTGGCTGCGCGACCACCTGCCCGACGACTCCCGCCGCGCCCTGCTGGCCACCGACGTCGATACTGCGGAGTCCGCCCGCTCGCCCCTGCTGGAGGCCCTCGCCCACGGGACGGACGCGCTGACCGCCGAGCTCATCGCCGCCTGCGAGACGGTCCTGGGGCCCCGGCCGCGCCTGCGGCTGCCGCCCGGGGTGCGGCTGACCCACCAGGGGCAGGTCGTCGACGGCGTCTACATCGTGGTGTCGGGGGCGGTGGCGCTGACCCGCCACACGCGCGTCGGCGAGGTCACCCTCCACCACGCCACCACCGGACGCATTATCGGGCTGGTCTCCCTGGCCGGCCAGGGCCTGGCCTACGTCACCTCCACGACCACCACCGACGTCGAGCTCATCCTGCTGTCCATCGAGCAGCTCGACCGGGCGCTGCGGGAGAACCCCGCCACCGAGCAGGCCCTGGCGGCTCTGCTCATCGGGTCGCTGACCAAGCGCCTGTCGCGCTCGGAGATCCTGCAGGTCGAGAAGATCGAGCTGGCGGCCGCCGTCGCCGCCGAGAAGGCCCAGGCGACCGAGGCGCTGGCCGCGCTCGAGCAGGCCCGCATGGAGCTGCTCGCCCAGGAGCGCTTCGCCACGCTCGGCGAGCTGGCCGCGGGGATCGCCCACGAGCTCAACAACCCCGTCGCGGCCCTCGAGCGGGCCGGCGCGCACCTGGAGACGGGCCTCGACTCCGTCCTGGCCTCGCACCCCGAGGGCGAGGCCATTGCGCGCACCGCCGAGGCGGCGCGCACCCGGCCGCCCGCCTCCACGCGCGCCGAGCGGGGCGAGCGCCGCGCCCTGGAGCGGGTCCTGGGCGACCGCGAGCTGTCCCGCAGGATCGTCGCTGCGGGCCTGGCCGCCGGCAGGGAGCCGGCCGATATCAGGGCCCTGGCCGCCGACCCCGAGCGCCTGGCCACCCTGGAGGCCGCCGCGTCGATCGGGCGGGCCGAGCGCAATATGCGTGTGGCGACCGGGCGCATCAGCGGCCTGGTGGCCAGCCTGTCGACCTACGTGCGTCCCCAGGGGGAGGCGTTCCAGGACGTCGATGTGCGCGAGGTCCTTGAGGACGCGCTGCGCCTGACCGCGCACCGTCTGCACGGCGTCCAGATCGAGCGGGAGTACCCCGGCGAGGCGGACCCGGCCCCGGTCGTGCCCGCGCACCCCGGCGAGCTCGCCCAGGTGTGGACCAACCTGCTGACCAACGCCGCCGACGCCCTGGCCGCCCTTGCCGTCCGGGGCGAGGGGGTTGCCGGAGCCGGCCGTGAGGCGGGTGCGGGCCGCCTCATTCTGCGGGTCGCGCAGGAGCCCGGCGCCGTGCGCGTCGAGGTCGAGGACAATGGGCCGGGCATCGCGCCCGAGGTCCTGCCGCGTATCTTCGAGCCGCGCTTCACCACCAAGCACGGCCAGGTCCGCTTCGGCCTGGGCCTGGGTATGGGCCTGGCCAAGTCCGTCGTGGACGCCCACGGCGGCACCATCGTCGTCGAGTCCCGGCCCGGACGCACGCTCGTGCGCGTCACCCTGCCCACCGACCACACCCAGGAGGCACCATGAAGCTGGTCATCCTCGTCGTCGAGGACGAGCCCGAGGTCCGCGACGCCGTCGTCGGCGACCTCGCCCCCTTCGACGGCGTCGTGCGCATCGAGCCCGCCGAGGACGTCGAGGACGCGTGGGAGGTGGTCGATGAGGCGGACGCCGACGGCGACCTGGTGGCCCTGGTCCTGGCCGACCACCGCCTGCCTGGCCGCAGCGGCGTCGACATGCTCGTGGCCATGACCGACGACGAGCGCACCGCCGCCGCCCGCAAGGTCCTGGTCACCGGGCAGGCCGACCAGGACGACACGATTCGCGCCGTCAACGAGGCCGGCCTCGACCACTACATCGCCAAGCCCTGGGACCCCGCGCACCTGCAGGCCACCGTGCGCGCCCAGCTGACCGACTTCGTGCTCGACACCGGGCTCGACCCGCTGCCGCACCTGCGGGCCCTGGACGGCGCGCGGGCCATGGAGGCGCTGCGCTGAGCGGCGCGGCCGCGGGCCCAGTGCCCCCGGATCTCAGCTTCTTCACGGGGCGGTCTCGCAGGGGGCCTCCCGAGGCCCGGCGCGCCCGCGGCCGGCCCCGGCCCGGGTGAGCGGTTCGCGATCTCCTGAGACATTGAGGGGAGCGACCGTGAAAGGATGCGCGTATGACTGCTACCCCTGCTACCCCTGCGCCCACCGCTGGAAACAAGGTCGCCTCCGCCGGGGAGCGGGCCGCGCCCGCGATCGGAGGACGGGCGACGCCGGCGACCGGGAGCCAGGCCGCTTCCGAGGATCGGCTCCAGGGCGAGGCCATCGCGATCACTGTCGCCGCCCTGGCCGTGAGCTGCGCCGGGATCTACTTCGCACAGGCCCTGGTCGGCCCGGCCTTCTTCGCCCTCACGCTCGTCATCACCGTGCGGCCCCTGGTGAGCTGGGCCAGCCGCCATCACGTGCCCCGCTCCGTGTCCGCCATCTGCGCGATCATTATCATCTACGCCTTCGTGGCCATGATGTTCGCGGCGCTGGGCGTGGCCATTGTCCAGCTCGTCGACACCCTGCCCGCCTACACGGCCAAGTTCCAGGCGATCTGGGGGAGTATCCAGGACCTGCTGGCGCGATTCGGCGTAGATCAGTCCGCGCTGCTCGACCAGGTCTCGCGGTCCATGGACACCAACAAGGTCGTCACGGTGGCCCAGGGGCTCCTCGCGCAGATCACGAGCTTCGGCTCGATTCTGAGCATTATGGGGCTGACGGTCCTCTTCCTCATGTTCGACATGTCCCGTATCGAGGTGCGGGCTCAGGCGCTGACGGTCCTCAAGCCCGGAATCGCCCGTGCGCTCGCGGACTTCGCCGGGGCGGTGCGCTCCTACTGGCTGGTGTCGACCGTCTTCGGCCTGATTGTCGCGGTCTTCGACGTCATCGCCCTGGGGTTCCTCGGGGTGCCGATGGCGGTGACCTGGGGCGTGCTGTCCTTCATCACGAACTACATCCCCAATATCGGCTTCTTCCTCGGTGTCATTCCACCGGCCCTGCTGGCGCTGGTGGACTCCGGGCCGTGGACGGCGCTGTGGGTGCTGGTGGCGTACGCGGTGCTCAACTTCGTCATCCAGAGTCTTATCCAGCCGAAGTTCACCGGGGACGCCGTCGGCCTCAACACGACGACGACCTTCCTGTCCCTGCTGTTCTGGAGCCAGGTCATCGGGGCGCTCGGCACGATCCTCGCCGTGCCGCTCACGCTCTTCGTCAAGTGCGTGCTCATCGACTCCGACAGCCGCTCGCGCTGGGTGGGCATCTTCCTGTCGGCCGGCGACAACCCGGTGCTGCGGCCCGACGAGCTCGATCCCCGCACGGTCGAGACGCTCGACCTGGACGGCGACGGCATCGGCGAGGAGGACCCGCAGCACGACCGACCCGTCATCAAAGGCGGCAGGGACTCCGGCGAGACCGGGAGGGCCGGCGGTGGGAGGGCCGGCGACGAGCCGGCCTGAGCGGGTGGTCCCCCTCGCCGAGATCAGTCGTATTCCGCGTCGAGATCGGATCACGGGGCCGGACAGGAGCGCCCAGTCGGCTCCCCGCGGTCTCCTGGAGGCCGGCCCTGGTGGAGACTGGTGGAAAAAGGTGGCTCCCACGCACTTTTACCTGCCGGTACCGCTCTGCCTGCGTCATGAAACCGCGGAATCATGCCGATTCTCTCTGCGTTCGGGGGCGGCAAGCGCCTTAAAAGTGCGTGGGAGCCACCTTTTCTTTCTAGAGCCGGTCGTCGAGGTGTTCGGCTCCGGCCCTGCAGGGGCGCCGCCTGGCTCTGCGGACCGGCCTTGGGCCGGAACGTGAACGTACCTTCCGCTCGCGGCCGGTGCGACCGGGCGGCGTGTACGAAGTTCGAGGGTGGGCATGAGGCCGGGAGGGGCCCGAGGACGTCTGCCGGCGACATGCGGAGCCCGAGGGCGGGCGTGCGGAGCCTGACGGCGGGCGTGCGGAGCCCGAGGGCGGGCGTACGGAGCCCGAGGGCGGGCGTGCGGAGCCGACATCGTCCCACTGTGCGACCTCCCAGCGGACCTTCGTCACTATGTGCTGACAAAGTGGCAGAAACGCCATATGCTCACCATGGGCCGCGGGCGCATCCCCGCGCGCGGCGGTCGATGAAGACACGCAGAAACACCCGAGCGGTGTGAGGAGAGGCGAATGAAGACGATTCGGCACTGGATCGACGGCCAGTACTACGAGGGCACCCCCATCGGGCGCTTCCCGGTGGAGAACCCGGGCACGGGGGAGATCGAGGGGGAGCTCCTGCAGGCCTCCGACGCCGACCTCGACCACGCCATCGAGGTGGCCCGCCGCGCTCAGAGGGAATGGGCCAAGGTGTCGCTGGCCAAGCGCACCGCGATCATGTTCCGCATGCGCCAGCTGGTGCTGGACCACCAGGACGAGATGGCCCGCATGATCGTGGCCGAGCACGGCAAGAACTACTCCGACGCCGTCGGCGAGATCCAGCGCGGCCGCGAGACCCTCGACTTCGCCACCGCGATCAACCTGGCCCTCAAGGGCGAGTACTCCTTCAACATCTCCACGGGCGTGGACATCCATACCCTGCGCCAGCCGGTCGGCGTCGTCGCCGGCATCTGCCCCTTCAACTTCCCTGCCATGGTGCCCATGTGGATGCACCCCATCGCCATCGCCACCGGCAACGCGTTCATCCTCAAGCCCGCGTCCATGACGCCGTCGGCGGGCCTGCTGACCGCCGAGCTCTACAAGGAGGCCGGGCTGCCCGACGGCGTCTTCAACGTCGTGGCCGGCAACCGCAAGATGGTCACCAAGGTGCTCGAGCACCCCGGCATTGACGCCATCTCCTTCGTGGGCTCCACCCCGGTGGCGCACATCGTCCAGAACACCGGCGTCTCCCACGGCAAGCGGGTCCAGGCGCTCGGCGGGGCCAACAACCACGCCATCGTCATGCCCGACTCCGACCTGGACTTCGCCGCCCAGCACATCTCCGCCGCCGCCTTCGGCGCGGCCGGCGAGCGCTGCATGGCCCTGCCCGTGGTGGTCGCCGTCGGCGGCTGCGGCCCGGACCTGGCGCGCCGCGTCAAGGCCCACGCCGAGAGGATCAAGGTCGGCTATGGCATGGACGAGGGCGTGGAGATGGGGCCCGTCATCGACGCCAAGTCCAAGGAGTTCATCACCGGGCTCATCGACGACGCCGAGGCCAAGGGTGCCGAGGTCGTCCTGGACGGGCGCCCCCTGGTGATCCCCGGCCACGAGAACGGGCACTTCCTCGGCCCCACGATCGTGGACAACGTGCCGCTGGAGTCCTCCCTGTACACCGAGGAGGTCTTCGGGCCGGTGCTGGCGATCGTGCACGCCGACACCTACGAGGAGGCCATCGCCCAGGTCAACTCCTCGCCGTTCGGCAACGGCTCGGCCATCTTCACCAACGACGGCGGGGTCGCGCGGCGCTTCGAGCTCGACGTCGAGGCCGGCATGGTGGGCATCAACGTGCCCATCCCGACGCCGGTGGCCTACTACTCCTTCGGCGGGTGGAAGGAGTCGCTCCTGGGCGACACCCACATCCACGGCCCCGAGGGCGTCAAGTTCTACACCCGGGCCAAGGCGGTCACCAGCCGCTGGCCCTCGGAGAAGACCTACGCCGCCACCATGTCCTTCCAGCGCGAGGAGTGAGCGGGGGCGGGTGAGCGCCCGCGCATGAGCGGTCCGGGCGGCGCCGCGTCGAGGGGCGACGGGCGCGCAAAGAGCTAGATCTGGCGGACGGTATTGGAGATCTCTTTGCCGTTGATCTGGGCCCTCGCAGCTCTATCAACGCCAGAGGGCGCCGAGTCGCACGCCCTGGGAGCCGTCCGGCGGGTACCGGGCGGCTCCCCGCCGTCGGTACCTGCCGCGCGCCGCCGTCCGCCCCTCGGCACTCGCCGTCGGGACCCCGGTCACTGAGAGCTCAGCCGCCGAGCACGCCGATCCGCTGCAGGTAGGCGGCCGTGCTCCCCATGGCCCGATCCCAGGCCGACCCGGAGAAGCCGTGGCCGGCGCCGTCGATGGTGACGAGTTCGGCGTCGGGGAAGGTCTGCACCGCCCGCTCGGAGTAGCTGATGGGCGAGGTGGCGTCGGCGGTGCCGTGGACGATGAGGACCGGCGAGGTGTAGCGGGGCATGTCGGCGTAGACGTCGTAGTCCCACATGTCCTCGACGTAGACGCGCCCCAGGCTGTACTGCCCGGCCGTGAGTGTCTCGGGGACCTTGTCCAGGGAGCCGAAGGCCTGATGGAGGTCGTCGGTGATGGAGAAGGCCGGGTACCACAGGGCCAGCCCAGCGACCTCCTGCGGGTGGCGGGCGGCGGTGATGGTGCTGACCGCGCCGCCCTGGCTGACGCCGTGCAGGACGATCCGCCGGGGATCGATGGCCTCCCAGCCGCCGGCGCTGGACCGTGCGGCGGCCAGGACGGCCTCCAGGTCGTCGACCTCGGTCATGACCGACATGCGCGTGGGGTCCCCGGCCTCCGGGCCGCCACCGCGGAAGGCGACGCAGTAGGAGGCCAGCCCCACCCCGGCAAGGGCCCGGGCCGTGGGGTCGAGGTCGCCGACGGAGCCGAGGAGTCCGTGGGAGCAGACGACCAGCGGGACCGGGCCCTCGGCGGCGGGCACGTAGAGGCGCCCCGCCATGTTCTCCCCCTGGCTGGTCACGCTCAGGTCGCGCACCTCGTAGTCGTAGGACGGCAGGCTGGCCAGATCGACGACGTCGGGCGCGGCGGAGGCCTGGGCGGTCCCGCTGGCCGTAAGCTCGGCGGGAGCGGACTCGTGGCCGGAGGTGCCGGTCCCGCAGGCGGCGCTCAGGACCACCCCCGCTCCGGCAATCCCCAGGGCTCCGACGACGGCTCTGCGGCTGAGTCCTGATCTGGGTCTCGGTCCGGTCAAGCTCTCTCCTTTCCCGGCTCCGGGGCAGGAGCCGTGCTCCGCGCACCCTACAGCCCCTTACGGTCTCCCCTCGAACGTCTTGGCCGAGTGCAGAGCGGCGTCGACTGGTCTGGGCCCCGGCCGGGGTGCCGCTGTGCCTCGAAAAATGATCATCCCACGCACTTTTAACCTCCCGCGTCGTCCGGTCCGCGCCGCCAAACCGCGGAAACTCGCCGATTCTCACGGTGTCTGAGACTGCCGAGCGGCTTAAAAGTGCGTGGGATGATCACTTCTCCCGCCCCGGAGTCGGTCGTCGGAGCGTTCGGCTCCGGTCTGCGGGAGCGGGCGCCGCGCCGTGCGGACCGGTGTCGAGCCTAAACGTCAACGTACCTTCCCAACACCAACGTACCTTTCTCCCGTCCTTCTGAGGTCTACCCCCAGAAGGACGGGAGAAAGGCACGTTCACGCGACGAACCTCCGTTGACGTTGGGGCTCGCCGCGCCGCCCGGCCCGCGTCCCGTTGGGATCGACCATCCGGAGACGGCCTTTGCGCCCCAGCCGCAGGTTCCGGACAATCGCGGACGATGAGCGCCTCGAACCATCCCGCTGGCCGCAGGGCGCCGACCCCCGCCGTCGAGAACGCCTACGCCCTGGCCCGCCGCGGCTCCTGGGACGCCATCGTCGATTCCTGGCTCCGGGACCGGGCGCTGCTCGTCGCCTGCTCCCGCTACCGCAGGCCGGGCTCGCTGTGGACCTTCCTCCACCAGGCCGGTCACTTCGGGCAGGAGCCGGCGATCCGGATGCTCATCGTCGTCGGCGCCTCGACCACCGCCGTCGGGGCGGACGGCGCCACCTCCGCCCAGGCCGCCCGGCGGCGCGGGCACGCCTGCATTGCGGACCTGCTGGAGCACGCGGTCGAGGGCGCCGATTCGATCTGGGCGGCCCCCGAGGACCCCGCGCTCCTGCCGAGCAGCCACCTGTGGGGCGAGGCGCGCGAGTGCACCGCGCGCGAGGACATGGTTATCGCCTACGGCGGCGGGCGGGCCGTCATCCTGGCCGGGCGGTGCTACTACGCCGACTCCTTCGACCGTGCCCTCATCGGCTGGCACGCCGCCTACGACCCGCCGCTGGACATGGGCGGCTACACGCTGATCCGCTGAGCCGTCATACCGGTTATGTCGGCTAAATCCCCACACCGGGACCGTTTGCGCCCGCGGTCACGGAGTAGGGCTCGCGGGTCTGGTGGATGACGGCACTCGGCTCGACCTCGTAGTCGTTGACGTCGTCGAGAACGGAGAAGGCCGTCACCGCCCCTCGGCCGACTTTTTCGCACCCGGGGGCAGATGCGCGCCGGCCGACGGTGCGGCCGTGATGTTCGATGTTCGGTGCCCGGTCAGCAGGCTCGCGGCCCTGGTTCGCGGCTGTGGGTGCGTGTCTTGCGCGAGGGCGGGCCCCTCTCGCGCGAGTT
>NZ_JONS01000039.1 GCF_000711965.1 Actinomyces israelii DSM 43320 | reverse complement strand
TGTGCGAGGCGATCGATATGGCGGCCCGCAGGTGCCCGCACACGACAGGAGGAGACGGTATTCCACTCGATTCCACTCCGGCCGGGGGTGCCAGTACACCTCCGAGCAGCTCTCCCAGCATCTGGGGAGATATGAGATCAACGCTTCCACGGGCAGGACCGGGGTGTGCTGGGCGGGTGCCTGGGCGGAAGTCGGCGGGTGCGACCCTCAAGGAACGAGAGGGTCTATCAGATGGTGTATCCCACAAGAAGCAAGGCCATCCGGGATACTGCCTCCCAGGTCGAGCCCGGTACACACGATCAGAAACAACTCTGCTCTGCCCTGGGGTACAGGACGCAGGGCGAGGCCGACCAGGAGCACCGAGCAGCAAGACGAGCAGCCTGAAAGACCGCTTTCAGGGCTGTCCGAGACACGCCCGGCAGTCCAAATGTCAGGAGTCAGGTCCGATGGCGGCTCACCAAGAACCTCCTCCACCTCCTCCTTCTGCGCCCTCATTGAGCCTCGCCGCACTCTCGCCCACGGCGTGACCGGTCACCACGAGGGCCCGCCCCTGCCGCCACCGCGACAACCACTCACGCACCGCCTCCCCCGACCCGCCCGACCGTCTCCGCGACAGCACCCAGGCCGACACCACGGACAGCGCACACAACCGCCCCCGCCCTTAGTCCCCGCCGGCTTGCAGAGCGCCCGAACACCTCCCCCACCCGATGAGGACATCCCGCCCCCGTCATGTCGACCCGCACGAGACAACCCTCATGCGAGATCCCCCCCGCAAACACCAACCAGGAATCCCGCAGCAGCTGCCCCAGAACGCCATTTTGTTTAATTCCAGCCACCATCGTAGACCGGCTCTACACTGAAAACATCACCTGCTGCACACGCTCGACTCAACCATTCCCAAAAACCTGGGGCGAGATCGAAGGCGTAGTAACGGTTCTTGGCCTCGATGAGAACGTTCGCGTCGACCACGTACATCAGGCCACCTCCATGTTAGCGGCCAGCTCCTTGAATGTAGCGTGCTTCCTCACCTGCAAGAGCTCGTAAGCCTCCCGGTACGGGGTCCGCCCCCTGAAAGTAGACAGGAGCACCGCCTGGGCGAACCGACGCCCCAGTCGCAGGGGAACCGTATTGTAGTAACTGCCGCCGTCGCTCGGCCTTCGTTCCGTCATGAGGCTCATCAGCCGCTCGCGCTCGGCACCGTACGTGCGACGGAACACATCCCAGGAGATGAGCCGGAGATCGTAGAGACGATTGAGCACGACCAGTGTGCTCACGCCGAAGCAGCCGGCGAGACCCTCCAGGGCCTCAACCCCGACATCGCCCCGGTACTCCGCTCTCAAAACTGCCTTCGGGACGAGGGCCGCGGCCGCAACCGCGTTGCACCAGCGCTCCTCGCCGACACCCGGGCGCACGACGTCGCTGGGATCCGATAGTGCACTGCCTCCCAGGCAGAGGTGGGCCAGCTCGTGGACAAGCGTGAAAACCTGGGCAGCCCGCGTATCCCTGCCGTTGACGAAGATCAGCGGCGCCATCGAGTCAACCAGAGCGAAGCCCCGGAACTCCCGAGGGTCAAGCCGCCGGCGAGTATTACTCCCGACGATGCCGCTGACCATGACGAGCACCCCGAGCTCCTCGATCCGGTCAATGAGCTCCCGCCGCATACCCTCCCTGCGCGAGCGGTGCGAAGCGGTGTCGTCATGGAGACGAAGCGCCGTCCGGACCCGCTCGGCGACGGCAGCGGGATCCTCCTCGCGGACTGCGGATCCCACAATCTCGACAGCTGGCGCACCCTCCTCCAGGAGGTACTCCCGGTACCACTCCTGCCGGTTCTGGCACAGGTAGATCGTGTCGAGCAGATCCCCCGACGGCTTCGAGACGCCGTCGCCCCCGACGGTCCGCATATCGGGGATCGGCAAGGGCTCGTCGGGGGGCTCCGGCAGGAACAGCTGCCCGAACGGCGCGTGCGTCGCCCTGGAGAAGTCCTCGATCTGCTTCAGCGTCGGCCTGCGCGTGCCCCTGATCCACTCATCCAGGTGAGGCGCACGGCTCTCGGCGGTCTTCTCATCCCAGCCCGCCCGGTCCACAGCCCACCTCAGCAGCGCGGGCTCCACCTCGACTCGGACCACCATGGCCGGCACCTCCCTCATCGGCAGCCGCGATCAGGGACTCTCCCCCCTCGCGGCCATCGTACGACGCCCCTGCGACATCCGCGCCGTCATCACACGTGGCGTCCCGCGGTCGTGGACGCGCCGCCCAGACCGCAATCGGTGGAGGCCACGACCTGCTCGGGGCCCGCGCCCACCGCCGTCGCCCAGAACGGCCGATCCGCTGCGGTCCTGCCCGCGCAGTAGCAGGAAGTGGCAGGATCAGTGCATGACCTTCCGAGCCCTGGCATGGCGCGACGGCCGCCCCACCGACGAGGCCCCCTCTGAGCTGCACGGCCTCAGGAAGTCCCTCGCCGAGCCGGGGCTGCTCGTGTGGGCGGACCTGGTGCGCCCCGCGCGTGAGGACCTGGCCCTCTTGGCCACCGAGCTGGATCTCGACCCGAACGCCGTGGAGGACGCGATCGCGCCGCACGAGCGCCCCAAGGCCTCCCAGCACGACGGCTACGCCTTCTTCGTCACCTACGCGACGCTGCCCGACTTCGCCTCCACCGAGGGGGACGAGGAGGACCAGCTGAGCAAGATCGCGGGCTTCTCCTTCCCCGGGGGCCTGGTGACCATCCGGACCTCCGAGCGCATCGACGCCGGCACGCTCGTGGAGCGCATCAACTCCAACCGGGAGTTCCTGCACCTGGGCTCCCCCGCCCTCGTGCACGCCCTGCTGGACCTCATCGTCGACGGCTACTTCGAGACCGTGCAGGAGCTCGACGACGCCATCGAGGACCTGGAGGACGACCTGTTCTCCCCGGACTCCCACTCCACGGAGTTCCAGCGCACCGCCTACGACGTGCGCACCAAGCTCGTCACCCTGCGCCACGTGGTCCTGCCCATGCGGGAGGTGGTCAACGTGCTGTGGCGCCACCGCGAGGACTCGCAGCGCGAGCTGGACCCCTTCTACGCCGACCTCAATGACCACGTCCTGCGGGCGACGGAGTGGACGGAGTCCCTGCGCGACATGATCGCCAGCGTCTTCGAGACCCACCTGTCCCTGCAGGACCAGCGGCTCAACAACGTGATGAAGAAGCTGGCGGGCTGGGCGGCGGTCATCTCCGTGCCCACGCTCGTGACCGGGTGGTTCGGCATCAATGTGCCCTACCCGGGCGCCGGGGAGCGCTCCGGGCTGATCTCCGCAGTGGTCATGGTGGTCGTCCCCTCGGTCGTGGTGTACGTCATCATGCGCAAGAACGACTGGATCTGACCCGGTCGGGCCCGGGGGCCGACCATCTCAACGAGTGATCTCCCGGCTGTGCCGGATATATGCCCATGGGTGCGGCGACGGTCTCGTCGTCGCCCGCGGCGGGGCGGGGCTGTGGCCGCTTCGAGGTCGTTCTGGGGCGGGGCTGCACGTGGGAGAGGAGGACCTTACCGGAGCGTGCGCCGGCTTTCCTTGTGATTCCGGGGTTCTCCGGCATCCGGCAGAATGAGTTGAGGTGCTCCCATGTGCGTTGAGGGGGGTCTGCGCACGTGGGAGCATGTCAACCAGTCCTGACGATCGAAGTGGAAGCGCAGAATCCCAACGAAAACTGGTATTTGCCCTGTTGGATCGCCTCCCTCCCATGTGCAAACCGCCTGAATGGCTGGTCTCAGGGTGGCAGGGGCGGCTCCCGGGACGCCCACGCGACCCGCCCGGCGCGTCTGGCGCGCCGTACAGCCTGCCCGTGCTCGTTCCCGATCGTATTCTTCCTCGGCGTCGGCGCGTCTGGCGCGCCGTACAGCCCGACCGCGCTAGAAGCCGCGGCGAGGATCCGCAAATCCGCCGGCCCAGGCCGGGAGGGGCCCGCCGCGACGACGCCGGAGCCGGCGCCCCCCGTCCTCCGAGCCGCCCTCGCCCGGGAAGCAGTGACCGTGCTCACCGTGGTGCGGACCCCGGCCACGGCCCCCGTGCCCGCCGCGACCCCGGCCGCCGAAGGGGCCCGGCCCGAAGCCCTGCTCGCGCATGCGCATCATGGCCTCGAAGGGCCCGTCGCCCATGCGGCGCCGGGCCTCGGCCATCCAGTCGGACGGGTCGTCGTCGTCATCGGCCCCGAGCTCGGTCTCGAGCGCGTCGATGAGCTTGTCGAGGAGCCCGACCAGGGCGGCGGCCTCCTCGTCGGTCAGGGCGTCGAGGTAGTCGTCGTCCTCCCGGCCGACCTCGACATCCCGGCCCGCCTCGGTCAGGGCGACCATCATGACGCGCCCGTCGGTCTCGGAGGGGGTGCGCTCGACGAGCCCGTCCGCCTGGAGCTTCTTGAGCAGCTCGTTGAGGGACTGCTGGCGGATGTCGAGCAGGTAGGCGAGCTCGCGGGTGGGGATGGGGCTCTGCATCTTCAGGGCGGCGAGGACCCGCCCGCGCCCGCGGGTGGTGTCAGCCAGGGGACCGGCGTGAGTGCGGGCCTCGACGTGGCGGCGGCGCATGAGCCGGTGAAGGCGGCGGAGCCGCTCGTGCAGCCCTGTGCGTGTGGTGGTGTCCATGACGATCTCCTGCATCGTATCGAGCACCTGTCCAGCAGGTGCCTGCTGATCTCTGACGACCAAAAAACTACAGGTACCCTTCAGACATCGTCAAGCACATATCGCAGGTGGCTGTATGCTCTGCATCACTTCCGCGCGCCGCGCGCGTCCCAGGCTGTACGGGCCCCTCGCCGCCCTCGCGGTCGTACAGAGACGAGCCCCGGACCCGGTCATCCAGATGCGGCCCCAACGAGTGCCGGCCGGCGGGTCGGGCGAGAAGAGCCCCACCCTCTCGCACGCGCAACTGAGGCCCCGCCCCGTCAACCAGGGCGAGGCCTCAGCCCCCGGTGCCGCACTCATCTCACCGGCCGTCGGCTCCGTGCGACTCCATGCCGACCCTGTGCCGGCCGTGTGCCGGACCGAGTCCGCGCCGCGGGCGCGGTCACACGGCGCGCTAGTCAGTAGCCCAGGCCGCGGGCGACCTCGCGCAGGCGCTCGGCCGAGGAGGTGAGGCGGTCGCGCTCGTCCAGGGTCAGCGGCAGCTCGAGACGGCGCCCGGCGCCCTCACGGCCCACAATGGTGGGCACAGCCATGCACACGTCGGAGATGCCGTGCCAGTTCTCCAGCAGCGGCGAAATGGTCAGGACGCGCTGCTCGTCGTTGAGGACGGCGCTGATGATCCGCTGAACGGCCAGGCCCACGGCGTAGTTCGTCACGCCCTTGCCCTCGATGATGCGGTAGGCGGAGCGGACGACGTCGTGGGCGATGCGCTCGCGCTTGGCCTGGTCGAAGACCCCGCCGTCCAGGGTCTTGCCCCACTGGGTGACGGGCACGCCGCCGATCTCGCAGGAGGACCACAGGGGGACCTCGGAGTCGCCGTGCTCACCGGTGATGTAGCCGTGAATGTTCTGCGTCGCGGTCCCGGTCTCCAGGGAGACCAGGTAGCGCATGCGGGCGGTGTCCAGGACGGTGCCGGAGCCGAAGATCTGGTTCTCCGGCAGGCCGGTGATCTTCTTGGCGCAGTAGGTCACGACGTCCACCGGGTTGGCTACCGGCAGGAAGATCGCGTTGGGCGCGACCTCCACAAGCTTGGGCAGGATCTTCTCCATAATGCCCACGGTGGCGCCGGCGAGCTCGAGGCGGGACTGGCCCGGCTTCTGCTTGGCCCCGGCGGTGATGGCGATGACGTCGGCGTCGCGGCAGATCTCGGGGTCGTCGGAGCCCGAGACGGAGCCTGCGGAGGTGAACTGGATCCCCTGGGCGATGTCGAGGGCCTCGGCCTCGACCTTCTCCTTGACGATGTCCTGCAGCACGACCTCGCGGGCGACCCCCTTGGTCACGCAGGCGTAGGCGAGCGTGGAGCCCACGGCACCCGCGCCGATGATCGCGACCTTGGACGGGCGGCCCCCCGGAGCCGTCGGGTAGGAACCTTGTGCACTGTTGGTGATGGTGGCCTCGGACACGGTTTTCCTCCGAATAGGGTGATGGCACGGCAGGCGCGCCGGCCAGGGCCAGAATACGCGGTTTCCGCCGGCGGGGGCGAGGTTCGTCACTATCCGGGCCTGAAAGGGCCGGACGCCCTGGTGCCGCGGCCCCTTCGAAGGGACTACCCCGGTCGTGTCGCGGCGGCCAGGCGCGCGAGCGCCCCCAGGACGACGTCGCGCTCCCGGGTGGGCCACAGAGGCGGCATGGAGCGCGCCAGGAAGGCGCCATAGCGGGCGGTGCGCAGGCGCGGGTCGAGCACGGCGACGACGCCGCGGTCGTCGGCCCGCCGGATGAGCCGCCCCGCCCCCTGGGCGAGCAGAAGGGCGGCGTGGGTGGCGGACACGCTCATGAAGCCGTTGCCGCCGGCGGCCGCGACGGCCTCACTGCGGGCCTGGGCGACGGGGTCGTCCGGGCGCGGGAAGGGGATGCGGTCGATGACGACCAGCCGGCAGGTGCGTCCGGGCACGTCCACTCCCTGCCACAGGGACAGGGTCCCCACCAGGCAGGCGTCCTCGTCGGCGGCGAAGGCCTCCACCAAGGACGGCAGCTGGTCTTCGCCCTGAGCGTAGACGGTCAGGTCCGTAGCGCCGCGCAGGACCTCGGCGGCCTCCTCGGCGGCTCGGCGCGAGGAGAACAGGCCCAGCATGCCGCCGCCGCTGGCCTCGGTCAGGGCGAGGACCTCGTCGAGCGCCGCCTCGGAGATGCCCCTGCCGGGTCGGGGCAGGTGGGTGGGGGTGTAGAGGATGCCCTGGCGGGCGTAGTCGAAGGGGGTGCCCACGTCCACGCCGTCCCACCGGCCGGCGGCCAGGGCGAGCCCCAGGGTGTGGGCCATCGGCTCGAAGCTGCCGCCCAGGGCCAGGGTGGCCGAGGTCAGGACGGTGGCGCGGTCGGCCAGCAGGGAGTCGGCCACGGATCCGGCGACGTCGACGGGCGCCAGCGTGAGCCTGGGGGGCTCGGCGCCCATGCGGGGCCGCTCGATCCAGGCGACGTCGCGGCGCTCCCGCACCGAGTCCGAGGTCATGCGCTCGACGGCCTCCACCAGGTCGGTCAGAGCGGTGCGGGCTAGCGCCGCTCCCCCGGCCCCGTCGGCGTCGGCGCCCCTCCTGCCGGCCCTGGCGGCCTCGCGCACGTCGGCGAGCGCCTGGCGGGCCGCGCCGTCCAGGACGACGAGCGCCTCGTGCAGGGCGGCGGGCAGGCCGTCGCGCAGGCGCCCGTCGGGCAGGTCGGCCAGGGCGAGCTGGAGCTGCTGGCCGGCGGACTCCAGCTCGGTGACGACGATCGAGGCGCCCCGCCTGGCGGTGGCGGCCACCCGCGCGACGGCGGCCGCGGACAGGCTCGCGGTGCCCTGGGAGCGGACCCGGTCGGCGAGCTCGTGGGCCTCATCGACCACCAGGACCCGGTGCTCGGGCAGCACGCCGGTGTTGCCCGCCGCGGCGATGCCGAGCATGGCGTGGTTGGTCACGACGACGTCGGCCTCGGTGGCGGCGGCGCGGGCGAGCTCGGGGAAGCACTCCTCGCGCAGCGGGCAGGTCGGTCCCAGGCACTCGGCCCTGGTCACCGACACCTGCGCCCAGGCGCGGTCGGAGACGCCCGGGACGAGGTCGTCGCGGTCGCCGGTGGCGGTCTGCGCAGCCCACTCGCGCAGCCGGACGACCTGCTCCCCGGTTGAGCGCCGGCTCGCCTCGCCGACCCGCCCCGCGGCAGCCGCCTCCCCGGCGGAGAACAGGGCGCCGTCGTCGTCGGGGTAGCCGCCCTGAAGGCGGTGGCGGCACAGGTAGTTCTGCCAGCCCTTGAGCAGGGCGACGCCGGGCCGCAGCCCGGTGACGGCCTCGACGGCGTCGGCGGCCAGGGGCGCGTCCTTGGTCAGCACCTGGCGCTGGAGGGCGAGCGTCGCCGTGGAGACGACGGCGCGCTCCCCGGCGTCGAGGACGTGGACCATGACGGGGACGAGGTAGCCGAGCGACTTGCCGGTGCCGGTGCCGGCCTGCACCAGCAGGTGGTCGCCGGTCTCCAGCGCGCCGGCCACGCGATCGGCCATCTCGACCTGCCCGGCGCGCGGGGCGCCGCCGAGGCGGCGCACGGCCTCGTCGAGGGCCGCCCGGGTGCGCCGGCCGCACCCGTCCGGGGGCGAGGGCGGCGGGGCGGCTGATGTCGGCGGCACGGCCGTGAGGATACGTGAGGACACCGGGCGGCAGGCCCGCGCAACAGGCGGGCTGGGGCCCGCGGCAGGACGATTCGCGTCCCGCTGCGCCGCCAGAAGGCTCGGCCGCCCAACAGCTAACAACATGCAGAAGTAGAGGAAGCTAGCAACAACCCCGTTAAGAAAGCCGAATAAATACCCCCTCCTTGATGTAGTCGAGACCACAGCAACGCGAAGGAGCACACGTTACCATGATCGATGACACAGGAAGGAGGAAAATTAGGAAGGAAGTTGCCGACAGGGAGCCCAGGAACCGAGAGCCACGTCGCACAGAGATGTGTTGCGCTTAAGGCGGTTCCGGGCAAGCAGCATGTTCATTCGTATCCGACCACTCAGATCGCACTCACCGCACCGAACGCGGCTCAGCAACAGGAGGAGACACCATGAGACGCCGTTCGCTTATTGCCGGATCGGTCTCAGCAGGCCTGGGCGCAGCCCTTTATAGAATCGTACCCGAACTGGCTCCGGCCCAGGCGGCACCAGCCACCCCCTGGTACGAAGAGCCCCTCGACGACCTGGAGGTCGTCGAGACCACGGTCAACGAGGACAACAATCCCGTATCGTGCACCGCGCAAGGACACGATTCGTCCGGCAACCCGATCGTGCGCAACTGCACCAGCTGAACCTATCTCTGCTCCCCCACACCGTGAGCGAAGTGACACAGGACTATGCCGGCTTTCTCCTCCGTATTCAGAGTCCTCGTGGGCGTCGTGCTGCTGGTCGCCGCGGCCGCGCAGCACCGCGACCCGCCCGGCAGGAGGCTCGACGCCATCGACCGCTACAGGATGGTCCCGCGTCCGCTCCAGCCGGCCTGCCTGGCGGTCCTGGCGGGGGCGAAGATCCTGCTCGGCGCCGCTCTCATTGCGGGAGCGCACCGGGTCGTCACCTGCATCGCCGGGGGCCTGCTGTTCGTCTGCTTCGCGGCGGCCATGGCGCAGGCGCTCCTGAGGGGGATCGTCACCGAGTGCGGCTGCTTCGGCTCCCTGACCAGGACCAGGGTCAGCCGGATGCTCGTCGTGCGCAACGCGGTGGTCGTCGTCATGCTCTTCCTGGAGGCCAGGCCGCCAGCAAGCGCCCCTGGGTGCTCGTCACGGGGCGCGGCGACGCCGTCGTCCTGACGGCGGCCGGGTGCGTCGCGCTCGCCGCCGCCGCGCTCACGGGCGCCCGGCTGTCACGAGCGCACCGGCGGCGCACGAGCGCACCCCCGTCGTCGTCCTCGGAGTCCGGGGCGCGCATATAGGGCGGCGCGTGCCCGGGAGGGGCTACGGCGCCGGCTCCGAGGCGGCCTCCAGTTCGGCGGCCAGGGCGGGATCCACCCGGGCCACGACCCGGGTGCCGGCCTCGACGTACTCCACGGCGTCGATCTCGCCGTCGGCGTGGACGCGGGAGACCAGGTCGCCCCGGGAATAGGGCACGACAACGTCCACTGGCCTGTCCGGGCGCGGCAGCATGGCCTCGATGCGCGAGCGCATCTCCTCGATCCCCTCGCCGCTGCGGGCCGAGACCTCGATCGCCCCGGGCAGGCGGGTGCGCAGGGCCGCCAGGGCGACGGCGTCGACCAGGTCGACCTTGTTGAGGACGATGAGCTCGGGGACGTCGAGCGCCCCGGGGATGTCCGCGAGCACTGCCCGCACGGCCGCCACCTGGCCCAGAGGGTCGGGGTGGGCGGCGTCGACGACGTGGAGGAGGATGTCCGCCCCGGCCACCTCCTCCAGGGTGGAGCGGAAGGCCTCGATGAGCTCGTGGGGCAGGTTGCGGACGAACCCGACCGTGTCGGTGAGGGTGTAGACGCGCCCGTCGGCGGTCTCCGCCCGGCGCACGGTCGGGTCCAGGGTGGCGAACAGGGCGTCCTGGACCATGAGGCCGGCGCCGGTGAGCCGGTTCATCAGGGAGGACTTGCCGGCGTTGGTGTACCCGGCGATCGCGACCGAGGCGATGGGGCCGCGTCGGCGCGAGCCGCGCTTGACCTCACGGGAGGGCGCCATGGCCCTGATCTCGCGGCGGAGCCTGGCCATCCGGCGGCGGATGCGGCGCCGGTCGAGCTCGATCTTGGTCTCGCCGGGGCCGCGCGACCCGATGCCCTGGCCGCCGACGACGCGCCCTCCGGCCTGGCGCGACATGGACTCCCCCCAGCCGCGCAGGCGCGGCAGGAGGTACTCCAGCTGGGCGAGCTCGACCTGGGCCTTGCCCTCGCGCGACTTGGCGTGCTGGGCGAAGATGTCGAGGATGACGGCGGTGCGGTCCACGACCTTGACTCCCACGACGTCCTCCAGGGCGCGGCGCTGGGAGGGGGCGAGCTCGCCGTCGACGATGACCGTGTCGGCTCCGGCGTCGACGACCATCTCGGCGAGCTCCCTGGCCTTGCCGGACCCGAGGTAGGTGGCGGGGTCGGGGTGGTCGCGCCTCTGGATGAGGGCGTCCAGGACCTGGGAGCCGGCGGTGGAGGCCAGGGCGGCGAGCTCGGCGAGCGAGGTCTCGGCGTCCTGGGCCGCCCCGGGCGACTGGGCCGCGGACGCGGCGGGGCGCGACAGGTCCAGGCCGACGAGCACGACCCTCTCCAGGCGGATCCGGCGGTACTCGACCTCGCTGACATCCTCGAGCTCGGTGCTCAGGCCGGCGACGCGGCGGGTGCCGGCGCGCGCCTCGCGCTCCAGGAGGCCGTCGTCATCGGTCTCGCGGCCGGCGTGCTCGCCGGCGGTGGAGGCCAGGGCCGTCCCGGCGCGGGACAGGACGCGGCTGACAATGTCCTCGGGCGTGGGCGGCCGGCCCGGGCCGGCGGCGTGCGGGCGCTCCGCCGCGTCCGCGGGGTGCGCGGCGCCCGTGTCGGGCGCGTCATCGGGGCCGGGGGCGCCGCCGCGGTCCGAGTCGTGAATCGAGCGGCTATTCGAGCGGTGAGTCACAAGAGAGTCCTAATTCGTATGTCCGTATGCATGCAGCAGCCCGGAGCCCGGCTCGGCGGAACTGCCCGGCCTGCCGGACGCGGGTGAGGGATCGGGGCGACAGCGGCGAGCCGTCACCGGCTCAGCGCATACGAGAACTCCACATGGCCGCATCGTAGCGCCACACGAGGTCCCGGGCCAATGAGGCCTCCCGGCCACGTCCCGCCGGTACGCTCACGGCGTGAGCACGACGGCCTCCCCGGACCCGCCCGCCCCTCAGGGCCGACGGGACCGGCGCGGCCAGGGGCAGCCCGGCGCCCCGCCCGTGTCGGTGCGGGGCGTGATCGCGACGCCCGTGGGCCGCCTGACCCTGGCAATGCTGGTGGTCGAGCTCCTCGCCGGCATGCAGGTCTACATCAACCAGACGGTGCTGCCGCTGGTCGCATCAGACCTGAGCGCCCGGGCGCACTACGGCCTGGTGACGGCCGCGGCGACGGTGCCGACCTTCCTCACCATGCCGCTGGGCGGGGCGATGCTGACCAGGTGGCGCGCCGACCGCCTCATGACCGTCCTGACCGGGCTGCTCGTCGCCGGTGCCGCCGCGGGGGCGCTGGCGCCCGACGTGGGCGTGTACGTCCTGGGGGAGGTCGTGCGCGGGATGGCCGCGGGGGCTCTGTCCACGGTCACCATGGGGGCGATGGTCGCGGGGCTGCCCGAGGCGTGGCGTCGCGCCTTCCTGGCGGCGAGCTCGGCCATGTGGGTGGTCTCCTCGCTGGCCGGGCCCGCCTATGCCGCCGCCATCAGCTCGGGGTGGGGATGGCGCTGGGCGCTGGTGGCCTACATCCCCGTGCTCGTGGCCGCCCGGCTGGTCATGGCGCGGCAGATCCGGGGCCTGCGGGTGCGCGACGACGACGACGGCGCCCCGCTCGCGGCGGCCCTCGTCATGGCCGGCGGGGTGGCCCTCATCGGGGCGGTGCCGGCGTCGGCGCCCTGGTTCTGGCCGGTCTCGGCCCTCGGCCTGGGCGGCGTGGGGTGGGCCTGCTCGCGCGTCTTCCCCGCCGGCGTGCTGCGGCTGGCGTCTGGGCGCCGGGCGGCGCTGGCGACCCTGACGTGGGTGTGCGCCTGCTACTTCGCCCTCGACTTCCTCGTCTCCCCCGCCGGCCACGACGTCCTCGGCCTGGGCCCGGGCGCGGTCGGCTGGGCGCTGACCACGGCCGGGGTCCTGTGGAGCACAGTGGCCGTGTGGTGCGGCGCGCATCCGGCACGGCGACGGCGCGCCTACCTGGTGCGCACGGGTGCGGGCGGGCTGCTCCTCGCCCTCGGCGGCGCGCTCCTGGCCGCAGCCCTCGCCGGGGCGGCGCCGTGGTGGGGACTGCACGCGGGCTGGGGGATCGCGGGCCTGGGCATGGGTCTGACCCACCAGGACACGCTCATCCGCTGCGTGACCGACCCGGTCGAGCTGGGCAGGGCGGCGGACGGGATCTCGGAGGCCCGGTCGGCCACCGCTGTGACGGTGGCCGGAAACGTCGGCGCGGCCGCCCTGGGCACGCTGGCGACGACCCTGGTGGCGCCGACGTCGGCCGGGGTCGAGGAGCGGCTCGTGGTCCCCGTCGTCGTGGTGCTCACGATCATGCTGGGCCTCACGCCGCTCCTGGCCCGCCGCGCCGCCTGAGGCCCCGGCGGGCCAGGCGGTAGCCTCGGGGCGTGAGCGAGCACTACTTCACCCCCTCCCCCACGGCCGCCGCCCGGGAGCGCACCCGCTCCTTCGTCATCCGCGGCCACGAGCACATGGTGACGACGGCGTCGGGCGTGTTCTGCCCCGACCGCCTCGACAGGGGCACGCGGGTCCTGCTCGACCACGTCCCGGACCCGCCCGCCACCGGCGCCTTCCTCGACCTGGGCTGCGGCTGGGGCCCGATCGCGCTGGCGCTGGCCGACGCCGCCCCGCACGCCCGCGTGCTCGCCACCGACGTCAACGAGCGGGCCCTGGAGCTGACGGCCCGCAATGCCGCGGCGGCCGGGCACGCGGGCGTGCGCGTGCTCGAGGCCTCCGCGCTGCGGGCGCAGCTCGAGCGCGACGCCACCCGGCTGGATCTCATCTGGTCCAACCCGCCGGTGCGCATCGGCAAGAGGGCCCTGCACGCGCTGCTGGCCTCCTGGCTGGAGCTGCTGGCCCCCGACGGCGAGGCGTGGCTCGTCGTCGCCAAGAACCTGGGTGCGGACTCCCTGGCGGCGTCGCTGGCGGGCGAGGCCTACGAGACGGTGCGCACGGCCTCCTCCAAGGGCTTCCGCGTCCTGCGCGTGCGCCACTGAGCGCCGCAGAGTCCAGAGTCACATCCCGACGAGCCGTTCAGGAGCGACCCGTGTACGCCATGCAGTACGCCATCAACCTGCCCGCCGACTACGACATGCGGATCATCCGCGACCGCGTGGCCGCAACCGGCCGCCTCATGGACGACTTCGCGGGACTCGAATTCAGGGCCTGCCTGATCCGGGAGAAGGCCAGGGGCGCCACGCGCAACGCCTACGCGCCCTTCTACGTGTGGCGCGACATTGATGGGATGCGATCCTTCTGCTGGGGCGAGTCCGGCTACTCCTCGATCGTGCGCGACTTCGGCCGCCAGCCCATCCAGGACTGGACCGTCGCGCGGCTCGTGCCGGGCCCCGCCCCCTACGCCGACGCCAGGAGCCTGACCATGTCCACCGTGCAGCTGCCTGAGGGGGAGGCCCCCTCCCGGTGCCTGGACGCGGTCACCCGGCCGTTCCTGACGCGAACCGACAGTCAGAGCGTCACCCGTCTGGCCGCTGTCGACATCACCACCTGGACGGTCGTGCTGGTCGAGCTCTCCTGCCGGCCCGCCGAGCAGACCGACCCGCGGCTGACCGGCTACGAGGTGCTCCACGTCTCGGCCGCGCACTGACCCGCGGCCGCGTCCCGGCGCGCGGCGATGCCGATGGAGGCGCCGACGCGCCGACCGGTCCGCAGAGCGCCCCGGCAGATCCCGCGTGCTCCAGGGCGCTGTCGGCCGGCGAAGAGCCGCCCGCTCCTCAGGACGTCTCCCGCGAGACCGGCCGGCGGAGCCCGGGCACCGGGGCCTGCGTGTCCTCAGCGCTGGGACGCGGCCGCCTGCTCCACCTTCAGGGAGGCGCTGCTGACGTCGCCGGCGGGCGTGGACCAGCGTCCCGCCCGCACGTCCAGGACCAGTCCGACGCCCAGCGCGACCAGGGCGGGCACGATCCAGCCGGTGGAGCTGTCCCACAGCCCTGTGCGCGCCAGCAGGTCGCTGGGGGCGGTCCAACCGGCCTCGGCCAGTGCGGAGACGGCGCCGAGCACGCCGGCGACGCTCACGGACCACAGGTAGGCCGAGCGCAGGTGCCCCGGCGCCAGCGCGTCGATCAGCGTGACGACGACCAGGCAGATCGCCAGCGGGTAGAGCAGGAAGAGCAGCGGGGCCGTGATCTTCAGGATCGCGCTCAGGCCCAGGTTCGCCAGGACGATGGAGACGGCCGTTCCCGCCAGGAGCTGGCGGTTGAAGGAGACGGCCGGCCAGGCGGTGTAGGCGTAGCCGGCCCAGGAGGCCAGCAGCCCCACCGCCGTCGTCAGGCAGGCCAGCATGACGATGCCGGCGAAGACGATCACCCCGCCCCTTCCCAGCGTCAGGGAGGCGGCCGTGCGCAGCAGCTCGGTCCCCTCCGTGGTCTCGGTGGTGACGTCGCCGGGGGCGCGCGCCCCGATGAGGGCCAGGCCGATGTACACCGCACCCAGGAGGACGGCGGCGATGCCCCCGGCGATGGTGGTGCCGCGCACGAGCCTGCCGGGGGCGGCGAAGCCGCGCTCCCGCAGGGAGGTGATGACGACGATGCCGAAGACGCTCGCCGACAGGACGTCCATGGTCAGGTAGCCCTGGGTGAGCCCGGTCGCCATCGGGGCGCTCGCATAGGGTTCGATGGCCGGCCGGCCGAGTCCCCGGGCGCTCAGGATCGTCGCCCCGCACAGCACCGCCAGCAGAGCGAGGAGGGCTGGGGTCAGCCAGTGGCCGATGCGGTCGGCCAGCCTGCTGGGGCGCAGCGCGATGAGGACGGAGGCACCGAGGAAGACCACGACGTGGACGGCCAGGGTCAGGCGCGAGTCGCCGACGTCCATGAGATCGAGGACCGGACGGGTCGCCAGCTCATAGGCGACCGTGGTGACCCGCGGCACGGCGTAGAACGGGCCGATCGACAGGTAGACCGCCAGGGGCATGGCGACTCCGAAGCGCGGTCCGACGCGACGGGCCAGGCCGAGGATGCCCTCTCCGGAGGTGGACACGGCCACGATCGTGGCCAGCGGCAGCAGGACGCCGGTGATGAGGAACCCGACCATGACCGCGGCCAGGCTGCGGCCCGAGGCCGCGCCCAGCAGGGGCGGGAAGATGAGGTTGCCCGCCCCGAAGAAGAGGGCGAAGAGCATCAGGCCCGTGGTCACGATGCTGGTGACGGGACCGGGGCCGGGGTGCTGATCGGTTGTGGAGGTCATAGTGCCTGTCTCTTTACTCGGTGTGCCGTCAGTATGTCTCCCTGTGAGCCGTGAGAAAACGCTCGGCGTCAGTGGGAACAGCCCCACGCCGCGTCACGGCAGGTCATGACCGGGGCCGCCCGGGGCGGGCCCGCCCGGTGATCTCGGCGGGCCCGGTCAGCAGCACGGTGGAGCCCTCGGCGAGAGGGTCGGCGCCCACGTGCACCCCGATCTCGCCGCCGGGCACGAGCAGCCGGTAGTCCTTGGGCGCCCCCTCGCCCTCCCACACGTGCAGGGCCACGGCCGCGGCGCAGCAGCCGGTTCCGCACGAGCGGGTCTCCCCCACGCCGCGCTCCAGCACGCGCAGGCGCGCCCGGCCCACCCGCTCGCCGGTGGCGGCGTCGGCGTCCTGGCCCAGCGGCACCACGAGCTCGAGGTTGGTGCCGGCCGGGGGCGCCGGCTCGTAGACGACCGGGGCCCCCGAGCCGGTCAGGCCCGCGAAGGAGGCGGCGTCGAGCTCCTTGTCGCCGCCCAGGGCGACTACGGTGTGCGGGTTGGGCACGGAGACGGACAGGGCCGCGCGCTCGCCCTCCAGGCCGGGGACGACGACGGCCGTGTCCCAGCCGTCGGCCTCAATGTCGGCCCGGGCGCCGTCGGGTCGCGTCAGGCGGGCCTGCCCCATGTCGACCGTCCACAGGTCGCCCATGCGGGTGATGGTGCGCGCGCCCCCGCGGGTGCCGATGGTGATGGAGCCGCCGTCGGCCACCGGGCACAGCCCCTCGGCGTCCAGGACGGCGGCGAACAGGCGGGAGGCGTTGCCGCACATCTCCGCCACGGAGCCGTCGGCGTTGTAGTAGTCCATGAACCACTCGGCCTCGGGCACGGCCTCGCGGAAGGCCCGGGCGCCAGGCAGGAACCGGGTGCGCACGACCCTCACGAAGCCGTCGGCGCCGAACCCGGCGCGCCGGTCGCACACGGCGGCGATGTCGGCGGCGCTCACCGGCACGTCCCGCTCGGGGTCGATGAGCAGGAGGAAGTCGTTCTCCGTGCCGTGGCCCTTGATGAGCTCGTGGCCCGCGAGGCCTGAGGCAGCAGTCATGGCCTCCAGCCTAGACGAGTGGCTCCGGGAGGCGCCGAGCGCGCCCCGTCCGCCTCGGCGACCAGGCGGAGGGCCTGCTGCCTCACGCGCCGGCGCTCGCCGGGCCTCCACGTCCCGGCGTCGTCGAGGGCCGCATCGAGCCAGTGGATGCGCGGGTCGCGGCGGAACCACTTGATCTGCCGGGAGGCGAGACGACGGGTCGCCCGGGCCGTGGCCTGAGCCGCGTCGGCCTCGGTGAGCCGTCCTCGGAGCACGTCGATGGCCTGGGCATAGCCGATGGCCCGAGAGGCGGTCCGCCCCTGCCCCAGGCCCGCCGACATGAGCGCCTCGGTCTCGCCGACCAGCCCGGCGTCGAACATGGCGGCGGCGCGCGCGTCGATGCGCGCGTTCAGGACGGCGCGGTCGACCCGCAGGGCCAGGTGGAGCGTCGGCACGAGGTCCTCGTAGCGGGGCAGGGTCGCGGAGAACGGCCTGCCGGTGACGGCCAGGACCTCCAGGGCGCGCACGATCCGGCGCGTGTCGGACGGCTCGATGCGCCGGGCGGAGGTGGGGTCCGCCTCGCTCAGCTCTTCCCACAGGCGCCGTGCGCCCTCGCGGCGGGCGCGCTCCTGAAGGGCCGTGCGCACCGCCGGGTCGGTGCCGGGGAAGTCCAGGGCGTCGGTGACCGCACGCGCGTACAGCCCGGAGCCGCCGACGATCATGGTGCGGGCGCCGCGCGCCTCGGCGCCCTCCAGGTCGGCGCGCGCATGACGCTGATAGGCGGCGACGCTGGCGTCCTCGCGCACGTCCAGGACGTCGATCTGGTGGTGGGGATGGCCGCGCCGTCGCCCGGGCGGCAGCTTGGCGGTGCCGATGTCCATGCCGCGGTAGAGCTGGGAGGCGTCGGCGTTGAGGATCTCCACGCCGCCCGCGTCCCGGGTGAGCGCGTCGGCCAGGTCGAGTGCCAGCTCGGACTTGCCGGTGGCGGTGGGGCCGACGACGGCGATGCGGACGGCGGACGGGCTCACCGCGCCCTCACAGCTCGGGCAGCAGGGGGCGCACCAGGCTCAGGGCCTGCGTGCACGAGGACAGGGCCGTCTCCAGATGGAGGCGCAGCTGGGTGTCGGTGACCCCCGAGCTGAGGTCGATCAGGTAGGTGGCGCGCACCAGCGAGCCCGACGGGGAGTCGATGATCGAGACCGTCGGGAAGAACTTGTCGCGGTTCCAGTCATTGACGCTGGAGGCCAGCTCGTCGCGCATGCCCTCGCCCACCGGCTCATCCCAGTCCCCGGAGACCAGGAGCCAGCCCTCGTGCCCCTCCGGGATCTCGATGACGAACGGGTAGGAGTCCCATGTGCCCAGCAGGCAGGGGTGCCCGGACTCGGCGTGACGCTGCACCCCGTAGCCCATGGTGTCCGTGATCATCGTCTCCATGCGGTCCAGCGTGAGCCCGCTGGTGGTCTCCGCGTCCTCATCCGGGTGGGGGGCGCGGGGCTCCTGGGCGACGGGCGCGGCGTCGCCCCCAGGCCCGCTCGCGCGCGCGGCCGCCGGGCCCGCGAGCGCCCGGGAGCCGCGCTCAGCGCGGCGACCGGGCGGGCGGGCGGAGGAGGACCCGCGCGCCGGACGCGATCGCTCGGCGGGCTCGGACTGGCCCTGCGGCTGCCCCAGAAGCCGGGCGAGAAGATCGCTCAGGCGGCTCATGGGTCCAGCCTGCCGCGCAGCGGGTCCGGGAAGAGGTCCTCCGCCTCTCTCATGAGAGCGACGATCAGCCTGCACCCGGTCAGGACGAAGTCCCCGAGCTGGGCGTCGGTCATCCCGGCCTCGAGGGGATAGGTGACCTCGCCGTGGAGCCGGACGATACCGCCGTCGGCTATGGTCAGGTAGGCCTTGGGGCCGATGCGGGTGGCGTTCCACTCCTCGACCAGGCGGCGCAGGGCGGCCAGGTGCTCGGTGTCGGCGATGCGGTGCCACACGCCGCGCAGCTGGAGGGCCCGGGTGTCCTGGAAGATGGCGTGGACGGTGACGTAGCGCCAGGGGATGCCGATGTCGCCCTCGTCGTCCAGGAAGAAGCGCAGGCCCAGCTCGCGCACGCAGGCCATAATACGGTCGACATCCACCGGCGCCGGGACGGCGGGGGCGGGTGCGTCGGCGGCGCTCATGGACTTGGACCGAGTCATACGGCCAGCCTAACGGCCCTGGCCAGCGACAACAGGGGTCGCGGGCCATGGTAGGGGCCACTCTTGCCGCGGGCGGAGCCGGGATCGGGCCCGGTGAGCGGTCCTGCGCCCGGCCCCGGCGCCGCCGTCCCATGCCGCCTTGGGCCTCTACGCCGTCTCACGCCCCGCTCATATCCCCCGGCTGCGTCGGCGGATGCGGTCCAGGCGGGCGAGGTCCGACGGGGAGGGCGGCTCCCGGGCGGGGCGCAGGGCCTCCTCCAGAGCGGCGCGCACGTCGTCGCCGAGGCGGGTGCCGATGGCGACCAGCCCCGGTTCGGCGGGGCGCGCGGGCCGCGCGGTCTCCAGGTGCACCTGCCCGGCGACCGCGTTGACGACCACCCGCCGCGCCCCGTCCGAGGGTCGAGGGGATCCCGGGCGCCCGGCGGAGCCGGCGACGTCGAGGACGCCCTTGAGCCGGTAGGCGTCGGCGGGCGGGCGCTCCAGCAGGTCGGCCAGGGCGCCCGGCGAGACGGGCAGGGCGGCGGGAACGGTGAGGCAGTCCGCGTGGGCGTGCCGGTGGCCGCCGTGCGCCTCGGTGCGCGCAGTGCGGGTGAGCTCGGCCAGGGGCAGCTCGCCCGGGGGCGTGGCCTCCTGGGCGACGTCCATGACCAGGAGCGGGTCGATGCGGCCGTGGTCGGCCTCGACGACCAGCGCCCGCGGGTTGCGCGCGCGGGCGCGGCCGGCCACGCGTGCCAGGGCCCGGCGGCGCTCCCCGGCATCCAGCAGGTCGGTCTTGGCCACGACGACGAGGGTCGCGGCTCCGTACCGTGCCGGCGGGGCGCCGCCGATGGTACGGGCGTCGTTGATGGCGTCGACGACGTCGATGAGGCCGGCGTAGCGCACGCGGCGCGACGCCGCGGAGCGAAGGAGCCTGACCAGGTTGGGCGGCTCGGCCAGCCCGGAGGCCTCGATGAGGATGGCGTCCAGGTCCGTCCGGGCCGCGGTCAGCCGTTCCAGGGCGGTCTCCAGCCCGCCGGCGTCGGGCATGCAGCACAGGCAGCCGCCCGCGACGGAGGCGGGCTCGTCGACCTCGCCGCTCACGAGGGCGGCGTCGACGTTGATGTCGCCGAAGTCGTTGATGACGCACCCCAGGCGGGCGCCCGGGGTGCGCAGGAGGTGGTTGAGGAGTGTCGTCTTGCCGGCCCCCAGGTAGCCGGTGAGGGCGATGACGGGGACGCGGGGCCGGCTCGCCGGTCGTCCCGGGGTCACTGGTCGGTGGCCTGGGCGGTCGCGGCCGCGGACCGCGCCTGCGTCGCGATGGCGTCAACGGCCTCGTTGAAGGCGGCAGAGGTCTTGGAGGCGCCCGCGAGCGCGGTGACGTGGGCGTCCTCCACGCTGTGGCCGACCACGGCGCCGCTGATCTCCTGGGAGAAGCCGTCAATGTACTCCCGGGACCTGGAGGCGAAGGGGTGCCCGGTAATGGTCACCCCGGTGATGTAACCGGACTCCAGGGTGAGGGCGACGTCGATGGAGTCCTCCTCGATGACGTCGTCGAGCACGCCGTAGGACTGGGTGGCCGTATAGGTGCCGTCGGCGTAGGGCCCGCCCGTGGGGCTCGCCGCCGCGGTCGCGCCGCCGGCCGCCGTGGCGGAGTGGGCGGGGTTGGCGCTCTGCGCCCTGCCCGCGTACTCGTCGTTGCCGGGCCTGGCGTCGCCGCTGCCGCATGCGGTCATGCTGGCCACGGCCAGGACGGCGCCGGCCGCAGCGACGGACCGGCGCGCCACGGGCGCCCGGGCGCCGCTCCCACTGTGCGCACTCACTCGTTCTCCTCCCCCCGGCCGGGCTCGTCGCCGGACCCGGAGGCCGTCGCCAGGGCGGCGTCGGGCCCCTCGGAGGACTCCGCGGCCTCGGCCGTCGCGGACGGATCCTCCGGCGCCGCGCCTTCCTGGTCCGCGCGGGTCCCCTTGCCGAAGTCGAGCATACTGCGCCCGCGCCGGGTCTCGGCGGTCTCGTTGGTCCTCTCCCCCACGAGCCTGCCGTGGTTGAGGAGGATCTCGCGCTGTGCGTTGGAGGCGACGTGGGCGTCGTGGGTGACCACGATGAGGGTGGTGCCCTGGGCGTGGAGGCGGTGGAAGATGTCCAGGACGAGCTGCTCGTTGGCCTCGTCGAGGTTGCCGGTGGGCTCGTCGGCAAGAATGATCTCGGGGTGGTTGATCAGGGCGCGGGCGATGCACACCCGCTGCTGCTCGCCGCCGGAGAGCTGGGAGGGCAGGTGGCGGGCGCGGTCGGCCAGGCCCACGCTCCCCAGGGCCTCCATGGCCTCCCTCTCATCGGTCATCGAGTGGTAGTACTGGGCGACCATGACGTTCTCCACGGCCGTCAGGTGCGGGATGAGGTGGAACTGCTGGAAGACCAGGCCGATCACGTTCTTGCGGATGTCGGTGAGCTGGGAGGCGTTGAGGCGCCCGAGCTCGCGCCCGTCGAGGGTGACCGTGCCCCTCGTGGGCGTGTCCATGCAGCCGATGATATTCATCAGGGTGGTCTTGCCCGACCCCGATGAGCCGACGACGGCCAGCCACTCGCCCCGCTCGACGTCGAGGCTGAGGTCATCCACCGCGTGGAGCTCGCCGTAGATCTTGTAGACGTGGGACAGCCGGAGCAGCATGTCATTCCTCCCTCAGGACGAGCGCGGGGTCGATGCGCGAGGCGCTGCGCACCGGAGAGTACGAGGCGATGACGGCGACGACCGCCGTCATGAGGACCGCGACCACCGCCAGCCACCAGGTGAAGCCGACGGCCTGCTCGAAGACCCCGACGGACACGGCCACGGCCAGACCGTACCCGACCGCCGTGCCAATCACTCCGCCGATCAGACCTAGGGCGGCCGCCTGGGAGTAGAACTCGAGGCTGATGGCGCGCCCGGAGGCGCCCAGGGCCTTGCGCAGGCCGATCTCGTTGCGCCGCTCGGAGACGATGACGGTCATGGTGGTGGACACCCCGACCAGGGTGAGGGCGAGGACGACGAGCGAGACCACCCAGAACAGGGTGTTGAGCATGGTGATAATGCGCGTGTCGCCGGAGGTGATCTTGGAGACCGGCTCCGCCTGGATGCCGTCGTGGGAGGCGTCCACCGCCTGGACGACGGAGGACATCGGGACCTGGGAGGTGTTGACCGAGTACTCGACGACGTCGTAGCCGGGGCCCGCCACGCCCGTCAGGGCGTCCACGTCCGCCTCGTTGGCGTAGATGATGTCATCCTCGTCGCCGCCGGTGTCGACGACGCCGGCGACCCGCCACTCCGCCTGGTTGGCGGCGGTCGATCCGTCCCAGCCGGACGAGCCGGCCGTTCCCGCCCCCGGGCGGCCCGGGGCCGCTGTCGAGGAGGCGGAGGGGCCCGCGGTGGGGCCCGCGGAGGGGCCCGCGGTGGGGCCCGCCGTCGGGGTCGCCGCGGCGGCCGCGGTGTCGCCGTCGGAGACGAGCTTCAGGTTGTCGCTGGAGAGGTACTCGGCCGTCACGGTGGAGCCGACCGTCAGGCCGGCGGCGTTGGCGACGTCCAGGCCGATGAGCACCTCGCCCTGGCCGGGCCAGGAGCCCCGGACCTCCCAGTGCCCGTTGAGCGCGCTGACCCTGTCCGTATCGATGCCGGCGACCATGTAGGGGCTCTTGTTGACGCGCACCGTCTCGTAGCGGTACGAGGCGGTGCTCACCTCGTTCACGGCGGTGCCGGTGGCGGAGGCGACGGCGCCGGTGGCGGCGTCGACGGCGGCCTGGCTGACCCGCGTGGCGCTGCCGTCGGCCGAGACGGGCACGACGATGAGGTTCGCGCCGAACTGGCGCATCTGGGCGCTCATCTGCGCGGGCACGGCCAGGCAGACCGCGGCGAGGCAGAACAGCGTAGCCGCGCCGACCGCGGAGGACAAGACGGCCACCAGGACCCGGCCGCGGCGCCGGAACACGGACCCCAGGAGCATGGTGGCGAACATGCGGCGGTTGGTCATGGGACGGTTCTTGCGGGACACGCGTCTCACCTCCTGTGCAGGGCCGTGGCCGGTTGGATGCGCAGAATGGATCTCATGGAGGAGGCTGTCGCCAGCAGCAGGACGGCGGCGATGAGCAGGGCGACCAGGACGAACACCATCGGGCGCATGGTGATCGTCGAGCTGAAGACGACCTTGCCGATCACCTGCGCCAGGCCGGAGCCGACCGCGGAGCCGACCGCCAGGCCGATCACCCCGATCACGGCGGTCTCCCCCAGAATCAGCCTGATGACGGAGACCGAGTCGGCGCCGATGGCCTTCATGAGCGCGAACTCGCCCGTGCGCTCCACCAGGGAGGCGGTCGTCAGCGAGGCGACGGCCAGGGCCGCGGCCACGAGGGACAGGCCGGTCATGAGGATCATGAGGGCCTGGGTCTTCTCCAGGACATTGCCCTCGACGGCGGCCACCTGGCGGACCTGCTTGGCGACCGAGCCGGTGACGACCTCCTCGATCTGGTAGGCGATCGAGGACGGGTAGGCGGTGCAGTACCAGGTCTCCCAGTCCGCCCGGGACAGGAGCTCGGGGTTCGCGGCGGCCTTGCGGGACAACTCGTTCTCCGGGGTCGTCAGGGCCTTGACCTCGATGCGCTCGACCTGCCCGGCGTGACCGGTGAGGTCCTGCACGTCGGCCAGGGGCGCGTAGAGGGTCTTGTCGTCGTCGTCGCCGGAGGCGTAGACGCCGGTGACGGCGAGCTCCTTCGTGCCGCTCGCGCCGGCCAGGGTGATGGTGTCGCCCGCGTGGACGCCCAGCTTCGAGGCGAGCGCGGAGCCCACGACCGCCTCGTCGGCGTCGTCGGAGGGCCACGCGCCGTCGAGCCTCCACCACGAGCGCATGGTGGTCACCCCCGCGGTCACGCTCTCGCCGGTGGACAGCGCCAGGTCCTTGTTGAACCAGGTGCCGCGCACGCGCACCGGGCCGCCGTCGGCCGAGCCCGAGGAGACGTCCAGGTGCGCGGTCAGCGAGGGGGCGAAGTCGACGATGTTGTAGGCCCAGAAGATCGTCTTGATGTTGCCGACCTCGTCCTCCTTGAGGAAGGAGGTCGGGTCGGGAGTGTCGCCGGTCTCGTACAGGCCGGAGACGACGGCGTCGGTCTTGGGCTGGACGACGATGTTGGAGCCGTAGGTGGTCAGCTCGGCGTTGAGCTTGTCGCCCACGTCGAGGACGACGCCGAGCATCGCCACCGAGATCGCGGTGGACAGGGCGACGGTCAGGGCGATGAGTCCGCGGCGCCGGGGCTGGCGGGTGAAGGAGCGGGACACGAGCCGGGCGAAGAACATCAGTGCTCCTCCTGCGCACGGGTGGGGCGGCGGGTCATGCGAAGATCTTCGCGGAGTCGTCCAGGGCCGAGGTGGGGACCATGAGGCTCCCGCCGTCGACCGTGAAGTCGATCGGGATCGGGTTGCACCCGCCCTTGAAGCCGATGGTGGCCGGGTTGATGGCGACGTCGCAGCGCTTGCAGATGATCTTGCCGTTCTTCTCGTAGTAGCCGGCGGGGCCGCAGTTCTCGCAGGCATCCAGGCCGACGCCGTAGGCGCCTCCATTCTTCAGGATCGTGATGAAGCGGACCTCTGTGCCGCTCGCGTCGTAGGCGAAGCGGTGCAGGTGCCCGTCGCTGATGTCCGCCAGGGCGACGACGGCGTTGCCGTCCCTGATCTCGTAGGGCTCGGGCGGAGAGAGGGTCGGCACCTCGTTGACCTTGGCGACAGCGACGGTCCGGGTGGCAACCAGGGCGCCGAAGCCCAGGGCGGAGGCCAGCACCCAGCGGCGGGAGCGGCGGCGCTCGGCGATCTCGTGGCGCCGGCGGGCGGGGTTGGGCTGCTCGGGCACGCGGCGCAGCGTCGCGGCGAAGGCGACGGCCATGGGGATGAGGAGGACTCCCGCCGCCGCCAGCAGGACGATGCCCGCAGTGTTGTTGGTCAGCCAGACCGTTGCACGGAAGGCCTGCCCGTGAAGAAGCACGATGTGCGAGCCGTGGAGGAGGGCGGCCAGGGCGGTGAGGTGCGTCAGCACGACCAGCAGGCCGAGGACGACGACGCCGGCGCGGGTCAGGCGGACCGGCGAGCGCCGGCAGGTCCGGTAGTACATGAAGGCGAGGACGGCCACGGCCGCCCACGCGCACAGGAAGCCGAGGACCCGCAGAAGCATGTCCGAGGTGAAGGTAGCCTCTCCCGGCTCGATGAAGGCCGTCAGCTGGAGGATCATCTCCGGCACGGCCCGGAAGAAGGCCAGTGCCAGGGCGATGCAAGCGACCGCGTTGGCCAGCGGGGCGAGGCGCCCCTGCCAGCCCCAGGACGGCCGGGCGACAAGCACGACCAGCACGACCAGCAGGGCAAGGTCAGCCAGGACGCAGGCCGCGAGCGTCGGGATGTTGACCTCCGTGCGGGAGATGATGACGGCCGCCGCGCGCAGCGCGGCGAAGACGACCCCCGCGGTGAGCCCCGCGACGGAGGCTCCCAGGCGCCAGCGGCTCGCGCGTGGCCACCCCTCGGGCCGAGGCGGCCCGAGCACGACGGCGAGAGCGGCATAGAGCAGGAACGGCAGCGTCATCCCGCCCACGACGGAGACAAAGCGTGCCAGCATGTCCAATCAGTCCCTTCAGGTTCGGGCCGGTCTTGCCCAGTTGCACATCCAGTTGTCCGTGGTCGGCGACCGGCCGCGGTCGGCACCCGTTGTCGGCGGGTACCGACCGCCCCGGCGCAGCCGGACCGCGTCGAACCCTCACGAGGCCTCATGAGCCCCGGAGGCCTTGACGGGGAGAGCGGCTCGCGAGGCGCGCGTGCGCCCCGCGGGCCGGAGGATCACCACTCCTGCGGCGTGTAGTCCCAGTCCCGGCTGAGCTCAATGGGCGCGTCCCAGAAGCGTCCCTTGACCCCGGTCTCGGGGTCGACGTGAAGCATCCAGCCGCTCTCCGCCGGAGAGTGGATCTTCAGGGTGAGGGTGTACTCGCCAGCGCCGGGAAGCTTGATGTTGCCTCCGTAGTGCGGGCCGTCGGAGGCGTTCATCGACATGAAGGTGCCCTCGGCCGCGACCTTACCGCTGGACTTGTCCGTAATGGTGTAGTCCACCTTCAGGCCGGGGACGAAGTCGCCCGCGCCGTAGCCGAGGTCATTGTCCTTGTCGCCGGTGATGTCGGCCTCGAGGTGGAAGGAGGCATCGGAGGCCTTCAGACCCATACCGGCGGGCTCCATGTCGACGGGTTGGAAGTAGACGACAGAGACATCGAGCTCGTTGACGCCGTCCTTGCCCTGGGCGATCTGCTGGTCGCCGACCGGGTACTCCTGGAAGCCGGCGCCAGAGTCCTCCCCGGCCTCCTGGGTGGCGGAGTCGGCCGCCTTGTTGGAGTTGTTGCAGGCGGTCAGGCCAAGAGTCCCGGCGAGGACGAGGGCGCCGACGGCGCTCATGACCTTGAGCTTGGTACGCATGAGAATTCCTTGCTGGTGGGGTAACGCGACGTCGGGCGACGGGCGTCGGTCTTCCGGTCGGGTCCAGGACCGGGCCGGGAAGCTCGGGGAGCGGACAGTGAGCGCCGGAGCACGGGGCTCAGCCCTCACTTGTCCGCCGGTGAGAGATCCGCGGGCGGATCGTCGGCTGATGCAGGCGTCCCGGAGTCCTCTGCGCCGTGCGAGCCTGCGGGGTCGCCGGAGCCTTCGCCCTCGGAGGAGGCGGAGTCCTCTGGGGCGGCGGCGTCGGCCGATGCGGCGGAGAGCTCGGCGCCGTCGTCGGCCTTCTTCTCGGCCGCCCCGACCGAGTCGCCCGTCTTCGCGGCCCTGACCCGGTCCTCGCGGCGCCTGCGCACCGCGGAGATGACGAACAGGACGATGACGACGGCGGTCATGACCGCCTGGGCGATCAGGGTCTGCTTGTACGGGTAGAGCCCGAGGTAGTCGTAGGTGGGCCAGCCGGGCAGGTAGGAGGCGGGCACGAGGTCGCCCTCGATGAGGGCGTGGACGCCGCCGCCCGCGAAGATGACGACCAGCACCGCCATAATGATGCTGGTGATGGCGAAGAAGGGGCGCAGCGGGATCTTGACGCTGGTGAAGCGGATGAGCAGGAAGATCAGGACCAGGCAGACCGCCGCGGCGGCGAATCCCTGCCAGATGCTGGCGGCTCCGGAGGGGTTCATGGTGAACAGGGCCTCGTAGAACAGGACCGTCTCGGCGCCCTCCCGGAAGACCGCGAGGAAGGACAGGGACGCCAGCGCCCAGAAGCCGCCGGTCGAGATCGAGGACTCGGTCTTGTCCCTGACGTAGGCGTTCCATGCCGACACGGAGGACTTCGACAGCATCCAGTTGCTCGTGAACAGCAGCATCGCCATGGCCACGAGCGCGACGACGCCCTCCAGGATCTCCTGGTGGGAGTCCGCGGAGTCGTACAGGACCGCGAAGAGCACGGCGACGACGCCGGAGCCGACCAGGCCCAGCACCAGGCCGGCGTAGATGAGCTTGATGCGGTCCCTCATGCCCGCCTTGACCAGGTAGGCGATGATGGCGGCCACGACGAGGATCGCCTCCAGGCCCTCGCGCAGCAGGATGATGAAGGCCTGCCCGAAGGAGCCGGTGAAGAAGGCCTTGAGCGGGTTGACGCTCGCCGCGGCGCCGCCGTCGAGGACGGCGGCGTCCTCGGTGAGCATGCTCTTCAGGTCCTCGGCGTCGGCGGTGATCTCGGAGATGTCCGCGCCGTCGACCATCGCCTGGCGCACGACCTTGAACTGGTTCTCCACCTGGGAGACGCGGTTGCCGGAGATGGCCGCCATAACGGTCTTCTCGAAGCCGAGCTTCTCGTAGTAGCCGTAGTAGGCCTTGTTGATCAGATCGGCGCCGCCCCGGCCGTCGCCGCTGGACGCCTTGTCCACGGCCTGGTCGATCAGCGGGGTCATCTCGGCGGCGACCTCGGTCCACGTGCGGCCCTCGCGGCCCTTGTTGACGTTCTTCCTACTGGCCTGGATCTCCGCGCGCTCGGTGGCGATGGCGTCCGCCTGGGCGGTCGCGTAGTCCCGCGGCGAGGCCAGGGAGCCGATGGCGTCGAGCGCGGTGCCGGAGCCGGCCAGGGAGGTCTTCAGGGAGGTGACGCCGGTGGTGATCGCGGCGTCATTGCCGGTCTTGTAGGACTGGGTGCGAAGGTCCTCAAAGGCCTCCTGCTGCTTGGTGGCGGTGTCCTGACCAAGGTTGTCCTTGACAACGGTTCCCATGTTGGAGGCCCCGTAGCTCGTCGAGTAGGCCTTCTGGAAGGTCGCGGCGGCGCCGGCGGTGTTGCCGGACTGGTACTGCGTCAGCGCCTCGTCGAGGTCGGAGGAGACCGCCGCGGCGACCGCGCTCCAGGTGTCGTAGTCGGTGGCCCCGCCCTGCGAGGCGCTGGCGCTCGGAGTGGCCGGCGCCGACTCATCGGCGCGAGCACCGCCGGCGGATCCCAGCGGGGAGAGCACGCCGAGGAGCAGCAGAAGCACCGCCGCGAGGGCGATCAGCGCCCCCGGACGATGCGCAGGATCGTCCGCGGCCGGGCGGGAGAGGGGGAGACGGCTGTATGGCATTGATGCGGTCTTTCACACGACGCTGACAGGTACCGGAGCCAGGTTCGGTAACTCTGATGTTTGCATATTAGGTTAGGTTTCACTGCTCGTCGACGACAAATCACTACCACAGGAAGGCGCACGCCGTGTCATCTCCAGCCGCGCACGGGCCGCGCACGGTGCGCGGGCCCGGCCCCCTGACGCAGCGGTGGCGCTTCGAGGCGACCGGGACGCGCTGGGAGGTCCTCACCTCCGCACCCCTGCCCCTGGAGCTGCGCGACCGCCTCGCCTCGCTCGCCGGCTCCTTCGAGGAGGTGTGGTCCCGCTTCCGTCCCGGCTCCCTGGTGCGCCGGGCCGCCGACGGCGAACTGGGAGCCGGGCCCCTCAGCCTCGACCTGCCGCCGGGCTCGGCCGTCCTGCTCGACCTGTACGACCGTCTGCACCGCGCCACCGGCGGAAGAGTCGACCCGCTGGTGGGAGCCGACCTGGTCGAGCTCGGCTACGACCCCGACTACTCCTTCGTTGTCCACCATGGCGCCGCCGCCCGCGTCGGGGCGGTTCACGGCCGCCCCGCCTGGGCGCAGACCGCTCGGCACGACGGCGACCGGCTGCACCTGGCCCGTCCTGTCCTCATCGACGTCGGGGCGGCCGGCAAGGGCTTCCTGGCGGACCTCATCGCCCACGAGCTGCGCGGAGCCGGGATCGGCGCCTTCGTTGTCGACGGCTCGGGTGACCTGCTGGTCTCCTCTCCCGAGCCGGTGCGCATCGGCCTGGAGGACCCGCGCGCACCGGGCCGGGTCATCGGCTCGGTCTCGCTCACCGACGCGGCGGTCTGCGCCTCCGCCACCGGCCGCCGCTCCTGGGCGGGCGGGCTGCATCACCTGCTCGACGCCCGCACCGGCCTGCCGGTCCGGGGCGTGCTCGCCACCTGGACGGTGGCGGCGACCTGCGCCGAGGCCGACGGCCTGGCCACGGCCCTGTTCGTCGCCGCCCCCGAGGCGCTGGCGCGGGCGGGCTTCCGCTACGACTTCGCGCTCATGCGCACCGACGGCACCGCCGCGGTCTCGCGCGGCCTGGCCGACCTGCCCGGCGAGATATTCACCGTCTGATCCGCCCGGCGGAGGCCTGCCGCCGAGGCGAGCCCCGGCGTCGTCGGCCTCAGCTTCGGTGATTCGCCCGTTGGTGGCGGGGTTGCGGTGAAGGTGATCGTTCCGCCTGGGATAACGCGGTTTGCTGAAGATCGCATGGTTCCAGGAGAGCGAGCCCTCAAGGTGAAGCGCCTGCAGACAGGGGCTCAGGGCTCTCGGGGCTGTGGACTGCCGGGCGACGACGGCGCTGTGCCCGCCCGGACCAGATGATCCGGCCTGTCCCGGGTGCCGGTGGCATGATCGCCTTTGCACGCGCCATCGCCGGCAGTCAGTCAATATTCGTCGAATATTCACCACCTTTCCCGACCCGCCTTGCACAAAAGCCCTCGTTGAGCTGCCTGGTGTTTCTTGGACTGTGGTGGAGAAGAAGACGAGCTCGAGTGAGGTGCCTGGTGTTTCTTGGACAGTGGTGGAAAGAGTACTGTTTTGAGAGATGAGGTATAATCTGATTATGTCGGCACAGAGATTCGGTAGTGAGCTCAAGGAGCAGGTCGTCCTTGAGGTCGTGGAGAAGGACCGGACAATAGCCGAGGTGGCGAGGTTCTACGGCCTGGTTCCTCAGACGGTGGGAAACTGGGTCAAGAAATGGAGGAAGGACCACCCGGAGTCCGTGGACTCCGAGGTCGGTGCGGAGCAGTCGGCGGAGAACAGGAGGCTGCGTGCCGAGCTGCGGGAGGCCAGGATGGAGATCGACTTCCTGAAAAAAGCG
>NZ_JONS01000038.1 GCF_000711965.1 Actinomyces israelii DSM 43320 | reverse complement strand
TCCCGTCGTCGTTCCCGGGCCCGGACGGCCGGCTCCGAGCGGGGCGGGGCTCGGCGCCGAAAGTGCGTGGGAGCCTCACTCGGCCGGGGGCGGCGGTGCCCGGCCGGCGTCGTGAACCGATCTCGACGCGGAGATCTATCGATCTCGGCGCGGAAGTGAACCGATCTCGAGCCGGAATACGACCGATCTCGGCGAAAGAGGGGGCGGCCCGCCCCCGATTGTCTCGGGGCGGGCCGCCGCAGGCCGGCTCGACGGATCCTTACTTGTTGCCCGATCCGTCGCTCATCTTGTCGTCGGGCATCGCCGAGCCGTCATGCATCTTGTCGCCGTCGGACATCTTGCCGTCGTCCATCTTGTCGCCGTCGGACATCTTGCCGTCGTCCATCTTGTCGCTCGACGTCTGCTGCATGCTCGGCTTGTCCTTGCCGGCGTCCGTCGAGCCGCAGGCCGCGGTGCCGGCCGCGAGGGCCGCAACGAGCAGGGAGGCGGACAGGGCGGTGCGAATACGCATGGGATCTCCTTAAAGAGGAAAGGAATGATGATGTGGAGTGGCGCGCCGGTGAGCGCGCCGACATCACAGGTTCGGAGCGGCGGGGGACGCGGATTGGAGATGGGCCGAGCAGTTTGAGTGAGCCTCGTCACTCTCAATGGGGGCATCCGGGCGGTCGTCCGCGCCGAACAGACGGTGACACGATCGCGAAAGAGGAGCAACAATGGTCAGTCTTGTTCTCATCGGCCTGCTCGGTGGCCTCATCACCGGCATATCCCCCTGCATTCTGCCGGTCCTACCGGTCATCTTCCTGTCCGGCGGGGCCCAGGGCGCACGAACACAGGGCGAGGACGGGGCCCCCGCCGTCTCCAGGTGGCGGCCGTACCTCGTGGTGGCCGGGCTGGTCCTCAGCTTCACCACCTTCACGCTGCTGGGGTCCACGCTCCTCAACCTCCTGCACCTGCCGCAGGACATCATCCGCTGGGTCGGAATCGTCCTGCTGGCCCTCATCGGCATCGGCATGATCGTCCCCAAGGTCATGGAGATCATGGAGCGGCCCTTCGCCCGCTTCCAGCGAGCCGGCTCATCCAACCCGTCCAACGGCTTCCTTCTGGGGCTCGTCCTCGGGGCCGCCTACGTGCCCTGCGCCGGCCCGGTGCTCGCGGCCGTCTCGGTCGCCGGCTCCACCGGCCAGATCGGCGCCGACACGGTCGCTCTCGCCATCTCCTTCGGCCTGGGCACCGCCGTGCCGCTGCTCGCCTTCGCGCTGGCCGGCCGCAAGCTCACCGAGCGGCTCCAGGCCTTCCGCCGTCGTCAGAAGGCCGTGCGCGTCACCGCCGGAGCGGTCATGCTGGCCCTGTCCGTGGCGCTCGTCCTCAACCTGCCGGCCGCCCTCCAGCGCGCCCTGCCGGACTACACCGCCTCGCTCCAGGCCGGCACCGACAGCGTGCTGCACGGCAGCATGGGCGTCGGCGAGGGGGGCAAGTGCGTCGACGGCGCCGACCACCTCGCCCACTGCGGGCAGCTGCCCCGCATCGACGGCATCAGCGCCTGGTTCAACACCCCCGGCGAGCAGCCCCTCGCCGACGCCGATCGGGCCGGCAAGGTGACTCTCCTGGACTTCTGGGCCTACTCCTGCATCAACTGCCAGCGCTCCATCCCCGGCATCCAGAAGCTCCACGAGACCTACGGCTCCCTCGGCCTGCAGGTCATCGGCGTCCACTCCCCGGAGTACGCCTTCGAGAAGGAGGTCGACAACGTCCGCGGCGGCGCCGCCAACCTCGGCATCACCTACCCGGTGGCGGTCGACTCCGACCTGACTACCTGGCGCAACTTCGACAACCACTACTGGCCCGCGCACTACCTCGCCGACTCCACCGGCGAGCTGCGCCAGGTCAAGTTCGGCGAGGGCGGCGAGGCCACCACCGAGAAGCTCGTGCGCGAGCTCCTGCGCGAGGCCAACCCCAACGTGCAGCTGCCCGCCCCCGTGTTCTCCGACGACGAGCCCTCCGCCGGCGGCCCGCGCACCCCCGAGACCTACCTCGGCTCCGCCCGCGCCAGCAACGTCGCCGGTCAGCTGACGGAGGGAACGTCGTCGTACACCTTCCCGGAGAAGCAGAAGGCCGACACCTTCTCCCTGGACGGGACGTGGAACGTGTCCGCGCAGTCCATCTCGCCCGACGGCGGCCCCGCCCGCCTCCGGTTGCGCTACCAGGGCAAGCAGGTCAACCTGGTCGCCTCCGGCGAGGGGGACATCACATACTCCACCGGCGGTGAGAAGCGCACGGTCCATGTCTCGGGGGTCCCAAACTCGATCGAGCTGGTGAGTACGGAGGAGACTCAGGAGGGCACGCTCGAGCTCGAGGCGGGCCAGGGCCTGTCCCTGTACTCCTTCACCTTCGGATGATCACAGCCGGATAACGGCAGGAGGCCCAAAAAGATGGTCTGGACCCGTACCATGCGACTGTGCATGATGAGGAACTGGAGCTCGACAACGCCCTTATCCGGGGGGTGGCTGCCGGGGATCACGAGGCCTTCGCCGAGTTCTACGACCGCTGGTCGGGACGGCTGCTCGCTCTCATCGTCCAGATCCTGGTGGACCGCGCCCAGAGCGAGGAGGTGCTCCAGGAGGTCTTCCTGGAAATATGGCGCACCGCTCCCGCCTTCTCGCCGAGCAGGGGCAGCGCTCGAGCCTGGGCGGTGACCATGGCGCGGCGCAGGGCGATCGACCGGGTCAGGTCCTCCCAGGCGGCCCGTGATCGTGAGGATCAGTGGCGCGACTACATGCCGGATACCGACCTCACGATCCAGGCCGTCGAGGACCGGCTCGTCGGTGAGGAGGTGCGCCGGGCCCTGGACGCCGTCGGCGAGCCGCAGCGGTCCACGCTGGTCATGGCCTACTTCACCGGTCTGACCCACACCGAGATCGCCCGGCGCACAGGGGTGCCGCTCGGCACGGTCAAGACCAGGATCAGGAACGGAATTGCACGACTTCGCAAGGAGATGGGGGCGGCATCATGACGGGGCGGAACAGGCACCACCGGTCGAGAGACCCCTTCGCCGCCTACCCGAGGGCGGCCGGCAGCAGATGGGACGAGGACGCGCTCGCCATGTCGGATGAGGCCCTCGCCCTGCTCGGCGCGTCCTTGGAGCCGGTCGAGCCGCCGGCCTCGTTGCGCGCCGAGCTGCTCGAGCGCATCAGGCCCAAGGAGGGGGCTGCCGATCCCGCGGCCGACGGGACGGCGGCCTCGGGCGAGAGGACGGCTGAGAGCGCGGAGAGCGCAGGGGACAGGGGCGCGTCGAAGAGGGGCACTGCTGGGGCGACGGCGCGAAACGCGGCGGCCGGGTCTGCGACGGCGGGGCCCGACCCCCGCTCGGCCGGCCCGAGGTCCGGCTCGGCCGGGCCGCGGTCCGCCCCGGCAGGGGCGCCCTCCTGCTCGGCCGGGCCGGAGTCCGCTCCTGCTGCTGCCGAGGCGCCGGCCGAGCACGCCGCCGACCGGCAGGGCGCCGTCGTCCCCCTGCGCCCGCGCCGACGCCGGTGGCTCACGGCCGGGCTGCGGGTCGCCGCCGTCGTCGTCCTCCTCGCCGTCGGCATCGGGGTGGGCCGATGGACCGCGCCCCGCCCGGCGGCCCCGGCCCCCACCGACGGCTACGCCCGTATGGAGGACTACGCCCACCTCAACCAGGCCCAGGACGTTCAGCGCGTGACCGACACCATGCCCGACGGCCACATCGCGACCCTCACCTGGTCCCAGGGCATGAGCATGACGGCGCTGAGCCTGCCGGACGAGCTGCTCGAGGCGGCCGCGGACAGCAGCCTCCAGGTCTGGCTGCGCAAGGGCGAGGACGTGAGCTCACTGGGCCTGTACGACCCGGCGTCGGGGGCGGGCTTCGCCTTCCTCGACCTCATGCCCGAGGAGGGGGAGCAGGTCTTCATCACCCAGGAGCCTGCCGGCGGATCGGAGCGGCCGACGGGGGAGGCCCTGGTCACCTTCGACGTCAATGTCGACGGCACGACCACCCGCGGCTCGTCCACGCCGTCCGACCCGGCTCCGACGCCGTCCGGCAGGCCGGGCAGCAGCGGCTCGGCCACCTCTCCGGCTGCGCCGTCCGGTCACCAGCCCGCGAAGCCGACCGGGAAGGCCACGGCCTGAGCGGCCGGCCTCCTCAGAAGTAGTACGGGTAGGGCGACCAGTCGGGGGCGCGCCGCTGCAGGAACGCGTCGCGCCCCTCGACGGCCTCATCGGTCATGTAGGCCAGGCGCGTGACCTCGCCGGCGAAGACCTGCTGGCCCGCCAGGCCGTCGTCGGCCAGGTTGAAGGCCAGCTTGAGCATGCGGATGGCCTGGGGGGACTTGCCGGCGACGGTCGCGGCGTGCTCGAGCGCCCGCTCCTCCAGGCGCGCGTGCGGGACCGCCTCGTTGACTACGCCCCAGCGCTCGGCGGTGGCGGCGTCGTAGGCGCGCCCCAGGAAGAAGATCTCGCGGGCGCGCTTGTCGCCGATCTGCCTGGCCAGCAGCGCCGAGCCGTAGCCGGCGTCGAAGGAGCCGACGTCGGCGTCGGTCTGCTTGAAGCGGGCGTGCTCGAGGCTGGCCAGCGACAGGTCGCACACGACGTTGAGGGAGTGGCCGCCGCCGGCCGCCCAGCCGGACACGGCCGCGATGACGACCTTGGGCATGGTGCGGATCAGGCGCTGGACCTCCAGGACGTGCAGGCGTCCGGCGCGGGCGGCGTCGATGCGCGCGCGGGCCGCCGCCACGTCCGCCTCGTGGTCGTGGGCGGCCGGCGCCCCGGGTGCGCCGTGGGGCCCGGCGGCGGAGGCGCTGGCGGGCGCGTCGGGGCCGTGGGGCCCGGCGGCGTCCTCGCGCTCGTAGCGGTAGCCGTCGCGGCCGCGGATGCGCTGGTCTCCCCCGGAGGAGAAGGCCCAGCCGCCGTCGCGCGGGGAGGGGCCGTTGCCGGTGAGGACGACGGCGCCGACGTCGCCGCTCATGCGGGCGTGGTCCAGGACGCGGTAGAGCTCGTCCACCGTGCGGGGGCGGAAGGCGTTGCGCACCTCGGGGCGGTTGAAGGCCACGCGGACTACCGGCAGGTCGCTGATCCAGGCGCCGTCGGCGTCGCGGACGCAGCCGCGGTGGTAGGTGACGTCGGTCAGGCCCGCCGGCGCGCCCGTGCCGTGGGCGAAGCCCGCGATCTCGCGCCAGCGGGCGGGGTCGAAGATCTCCGAGACGCGGGGTGGCGGCGGGTATGCCGGGGTGGGCGGAGCAGGGGCGGCGGACGCGGTGCGGGTGGCGGACTCGTTCATGGGGTCAGGGTAGGGGACGGGGCGGGCGTGCGTTTCTCGGCTGGTCCGCGAATATGCGCGGGGACCCTGACGAAGGTCAGCTGTGGCGAGGACGGAAATCCTTCTACTGTGGATGCAGGCGGGGAGCGGCTGCTGTACCAGACGCATCCACTTCAGCACCGAGGGGGGGTCTTCATGATATCGCTTTCAAAATATGCGCCAGTAGCCGCTGCGTGTGTGCTCGCCCTGTCTGTGTCTGCCGGTGGGGCTGCGCAGGCGAGTTCTCTGTCCGAGGAAGCAGGCTCTGGGGAGGGAGAGTTCGAGCAGCAAGTTGCAGTTGACCCGGCTACGGGTGCGCAGCGCTCCGCCGTACCCATTGACGGGGAGGGGCTGAGGCTGAATACTCAGCCAGGTGACCTGATTCGCGTTGAGGGCGACACGGTGACATGGCTTGATGGCGCCGGAGGCGTCGTGGCGACCATCAACCTGTCGCCGGAGAAGGGCGAGAGTGTCCCCTTTACCTATGATGAGACGAAGCATCTGCTTCGCCCTGAGGCGACGAGAGCTCTTGAGGACGATGAGTACGCGGGTTGTATGCCTAAGTGGTGGGGGTGGTTCTTCGGAATTACTTGGGGCGGGCTTGTCTGCATGCCCGCGACCGCTGGCGCGTCCGGGGTGGCGACCCCGATCGCCGGTGCGGTTACTGAGATGGCGTGCGCTGCGGCTGGCGGAGCTCTTGTTACCGCGATTTCCTGCTGATCGTCTGGTGTGATATGGAGGTGGTGGACATGAAGTATCGGCGACATGTTTATTGCGTCCTTTTGTCTGCGATCGCGATTGTTGTGACCATGCCATTTCATCCGGGTATTCCGTGGGCGGCGTGGTTGGGGGCCTTCATCTTCTTCGCAGTGGAGGCTGAGATTCTCTTCGCCGTGATTGACGGTCGACGCGGTGAGGGCCCGGACGATGTCGGCCGACGAGGCCGCTCTCGTCGGATGATCATCGTGGCCGGAGTGATGGCCGTTATTCTGGTGGCGCTCTGGAGCGCGGTATTGATGGGTGCGGCGGAAGGCTGACGCGGCTTGTAAAAATTTCTGAAGTGCTGCTCAGCGCAAGGAGGGCGGGGTGGCCCGGGCGGAGTCGAGATATTCACTGAATTCGAGAAGAAGCATTGCCCGGGCGCTCGTGGGTGGCGGAGCCTCGGTGGCGGCCCATGAGGTTCGCGGGGCTGCTCTCTGAGAGATTCGATCCTTTCGGCGCGGTGCGTGCGGTGATTGTGCTGTTCTCTGTGCGGCTTCTCTTTTGCTCGTGGCGGGAGACAGGGAAGTCTGGTGGTTCGCTTAGGTTCTCCAGGAGGTGGTATGCCCTGTCTGGCGTCGGCGTCATTATCGGACTTTATGGACTTGCAACACGGTCACGACACGCGGCTCGGCAGCGCGCTCCCTGGTCCTTGCGAGTGGAGAACGAATGTCCGTGCATGCATTCGCACGTATGTCAGTTTCCGAGGGCTGCGGCTATGAGCTCTGTTCGCGAGGCGTAGCCCAGGCGGTGCAGGGCGTCTGACACATAGATTCGAGCAGTGTTCTCGGAAATACTGAGCCGTTTGGCGATGCGACGATTGGTGAGTCCCTCCAGCAGGCAGGCATGCACGTCCTTGAGTCTGGGTGGTAGCTCTTCGACCGCGCGACGCGTCTGTTCCGCGGCGTGCCGCCGGCGCTGCTCCGACTGGTAGGCGCTTGCAAGGAGCTCGGTGGGGCGTACGGACATGACGTGCTTTCCCCTTGCCGCGCGTACCATTGCCGTGGCAACGTCCTCAGCGCTCTCGTCCTTCGTGATGAAGCCGTTCACGCCCTCTGCGAGGGCCTCGGCGAGCATGTCATCGCGGCTGAATGCTGTGAACACGACAAGAGGGATCTCCGGATACTGCTTGTGGATGGCGCGAGCAGTCTGGATGCCGTCGAGGTCGGGCATACTGATGTCGAGAAGGACGACGTCGATACGGTGGCTTCTTGACGACAGCGTCTTTAGTGCCTGGCCGCCTCCCGCTGCTGTGGCACATACGGAGACGCTTGGCTGCGCATCAAGCTGCTCGGCGAAAACGGTGAGGATGAACGGATCGTCGTCAACCATCATGACTCGTACGGGGACGACGGTGCCATCAGTCATGCATACTCTCCCGGGTTCTCAGGGGCTTGCGTCTTCGTCATCCAGCAGGGGCGCGCGCCGGGCATTCCCATCCAGGGCGGCGCACGTGTTTATTGTCAGGAGAAGAGCGCATCGGGCCGGCGATGAGTCGCTGGTGGCGCGGCGGAGTCACGGTGCGCGAAGGTGGATTCGCGGATGTCATGTCCGGTCGCCGCCCCTTTCCTGCTCCTGGATGGAGTCAGTGTACTTGGGCACCCCTCTTCAATGAAGCAGTGAAGCGTCCCCGTATCGGGATGTGAACCGTAGGCGTCCCGTCGCGGCATCGCTCTCGGCGGAAGCGTCTCGCCACGCGCCGGTCAGCGGACCTGATGTAAGGGCGTTCGCTGCCGTGGCCCTCAGCTGGAGGGTACGAACGTTCGTGTGGCAAGCCCATTTTTTAAGATCGTCATTGTTGCCTGCTCTCGTGGCGCTGCCGATCTTCGAGGGTGAGCCTCGTGCGGGCGGCGTTCGAACCCTGACGAATATCAGTTGCGCACGACGGAAACTGCTGCGTAGAGCTGAATCGCATCAATGATCTGACGTTCATAATTAATGGAGGATCCCGATGAAGAGGCTCATGATGGCGACTGCTTCTGTTCCGGTGTCTGCGCTTGCTTTCTACGGCTTCACTGCGCCAGCGGGCGCTCAGGATCTGGGAAGTGATTCACTTTCGTCGGCTCAGGAGAGCGGGCGGAGCGTGCGGGAGGATTCCGATCTTGCCGAGAAGCGGCGGCGCGGGATTCGATCTCTCCGGGGGAAAGTGTTTTTGTCGGCGCAGTCAATGGGTGTGACTTGTATTTGAAGGAAGATGTTGAGGGCGGTTTCAGACCTGTAGCGGCCGATGACGCTGCTGAGGGTGATGTCGATGCTGTGGGTGGAGTGGGCACGTCCGTGGTGGCTGCTGGTGTGTATGCTTTAGGCGCCGGTGCTCTTGTCGTGGCCGCAGTATCTGGAGGTCTCGAGATTGCTGGAGCATTTCTTGCGTCGGAGATGCTCTACATGTTGTCTGGTGAGGCTGGTTCCTGGTCGGCTGTGCAGGGCCTCGTGTCGCTCTATGTTTGTTGAGAGGTGGAGGTATGGTGGCATCCTCCATGCTGATGGGACTGGCGGTGGTGACAGCTATTGCGGTGATGTGGTTTTCGGAATCAGAGTCCAAAAAGAGGAGGGCGGCATGGTGGGCGCTGGTGCTGGTTCTGTCGGGAGGGACGATAGTCGTTGTTCTTAGTCGGCTTCTTGGGGGTGGGGGCTCTTTCTCTGCATGTGCATGCGTGTGACGCTGGGGGGCGTGGTGCAGCGGACTGCATGATAAAACTGTTTCACTGCGATACTTTTTTCAGTTGAACCGATCTCGAGGCGGAGTTGAACCGATCTCGAGGCGGAGTTGAACCGATCTCGAGGCGGAGTTGAACCGATCTCGAGGCGGAGCTGAACCGATCTCGACGAGAGGACGGGCGGTGGTGGCCGGGGCGTGCCGCGACCGGGTATCCTGAGTTGTGCCCAACCCCGGCCCGAACGCGCCGTCCGCCTCGCCGCTCCACGCGCGCGGCGAGCTCGACCTGCGCGCCCTGAAGGCCCAGGACTCCTCCGGGCTCCTCGACGGCATCGACCGCGCTGTCGTGTGGGACATCAAGATGACGACCCGCTTCCGAGGCATTGCGCGCCGCGACGGCGTCCTGCTTCACGGCCGGGCCGGCTGGGGAGAGGTCGCCCCCTTCTGGAACTACGGCCTGGACGACTCCGCCCCCTGGCTCGCCTCCGGACTCGAGTGGGCCCTGGTGGGCGCGAAGGGCCTGCCCCAGACCAGGCACTCGGTCCCAGTCAACGTCACCATTCCCGAGGTGTCCCCGGCGGCGGCCCGCACCCTGGTGAAGCGGTCCCGCGCCGGCACCGCCAAGGTGAAGGTCGCGGGCGCTCGCGCGGCCTCCTCCGGCCCGGAGGCCGACATCCAGCGCCTTGCGGCCGTCCGCGACGCCCTCGGCCCCCGGGGCCGGATCCGCGTCGACGCCAACGGGGCCTGGGACCCGGCGACCGCCGCCCGCCTTCTGCCGCTGCTGGACAAGGCCGCCGGGGGCCTGGAGTACGTCGAGCAGCCCTGCCCCGACCTGGCGGGCCTCGTCGCCCTGCGCCGCCTGGTCGACATCCCCATCGCCGCCGACGAGTCCATCCGCCTGTCGCCCGACCCCCTGGCCGTGGCCCGCAGCGGCGCCGTCGACGTCGCCGTCCTCAAGGTCGCCCCGCTGGGCGGCGTGCGCCGCGCCTTCGCCCTGGCCCAGCGCCTCGGGCTGCCCGCCGTCGTCTCCTCCGCGCTCGACACGTCGGTGGGGGTCAGCACCGGGGTCGCGCTCGCCGCCGCGCTGCCCGAGCTCGCCGGCGCCTGCGGGCTGGGCACCGTCCGGCTGCTGGACCGCGACGTCGCCGCCCCCTCCTTCGTGCCCACCTCCGGCGGCCTGCCCGTCAGGCCCGTCCACGTCTCGCGCAGGCTGCTGGCGAGCGTCAGCGCCGACGACGATCTGACCTCCCGCTGGCAGGTGCGGCTCGGCCACGTCCTGGTCGCCCTGCGCTCCCGCCGCGAGCGCGAGCGGCGCGACCCCTCCTGCGCGATCGCGGGGCTGCCCCTGTGAGCGGGCCGGCCCGGGAGCCGGCGGGCGCCGCGCCCGCCCCCACGGCGCCTCCCGCCGCCACGACCGCGCGGGCGGTCCTGTCGGCGCTGGTCGGCGCCGGCGTGCGCCGCATCGTCCTCGCCCCCGGCTCCCGCAGCGCCCCCTTCGTGCCCGTCCTCGCCGACGCCGAGGCCGCCGGCCTCATCTCCGTGCGCGTCGTCCTGGACGAGCGCAGCGCCGGATTCATCGCCCTGGGAATGGCCCGGGCCGGGCTGCGCCGGCAGCGCACCGCCCCCGCCGCCGTCATCACGACCTCCGGCACGGCCGTGGCCAACCTCCACCCCGCCGTCGTCGAGGCCGACGCGGCCGGCGTCCCCCTCCTCCTGGTCACCGCCGACCGCCCCCACGAGCTCGTCGGCACCGGCGCCAACCAGACTACCGGGCAGACGGGCCTGTTCACCGCCGCCGCGCGCGCCGTCATCGACCTGCCCGCCGACCTGCCGCGCGACCTCGGGGCGGAGGCCGCGACCCTGGCCATCGGCGGCCGCGTCCGGCGCGCCGTCGAGGCCGCCTGCGGCAGGCTCAGCCGGGATCCCGGGCCCGCCCAGGTCAACGTCCGCTTCCGCCCGCCGCTGGCCTGGGCGCGCACGCGGGCCGCCGAGGCCCGTCCCCCCGCCCGGCCCGCCGCGGAGCCCGCCGTGACCCGGGGCGGCACCATGTGCGGCTCCGCCCGGCCCGCCGCGGAGCCCGAGCCGCCCGCTCCCGCGCCCCCGGCCGGAGGGCCCGCCCAGGCGCCGCGGCGCTCCCGGGACGGCGGCCGCGGCCTGGTCGTCGTCGGCGACACGACGGACGACCTCGGTCGCCTGGGGCGTGCGCTCGCCGAGCACCTGGGCTGGCCGCTGCTGGCCGAGCCCACCTCCGGGGCGCGCGGCGGCCCCCAGGCCCTCATCCGCTACGCCGAGCTGCTGAGCACGCCGGCCGGCGCCGAGCTGAGCGGCCGCGCCCGGCGCGTCCTCGTCCTGGGGCACCCCACCCTCACCCGCGCCGTGGCCGCGCTGCTGGCCCGCGGCGACCTGCCCATCGACGTGGTGACCACCACGGCCCGCTGGACCGATGTCGCCGGCACGGCCGTGTCCGTCCACCTCGTCGGGCCCGGGGAGCGGGACGCGCCCGGGATCGCGGCGGCCCTCGGCCTGGAGCCGGCGCCGGCGTCGTGGACCGCCGCCTGGCGCCGGGCCGTCGACCGGCTCCCGGGCCTGCCCGAGGAGGGCGAGGCCCTGACCCCGGACGGCGCCGTCCTGGCGGTCTACGCCTCCTGCGATCCGGCGCGGGCCGGGAGCGCCCCCGACCTGGTGCTCGGCTCGTCCATGACGATCCGCCGTCTCGACCGGCTCGCCCCGCCCGCACGCGGGCCCGCCCCCGCGCCGATCGCCAACCGGGGCCTGGCCGGCATCGACGGGACCCTGGCCACGGCCCTGGGGGCGGCCCTGGCGCAGGGGCGGGGAGCGGGCGTGCGGGCCGTCGTCGGCGACCTCGCCTTCCTCCACGACGCCATGAGCCTGGGGCGGGGGCGGCACGAGGCGGAGCCCGACCTGCAGGTCGTCGTCATTGACGACGCCGGTGGGGCGATCTTCTCGACCCTGGAGTACCCCGCCGTCACCGAGCCCCAGGTCTTCGACAGGTACTTCACCACCCCCCAGAGCGCCGACGTCGCGGGGCTCGCCCGGGCCCTGGGCGCGCGGGTCCACCGGCCGCGCACCATGAGTGAATTGCGCCATGTGCTGGCCGGGCCGGTGCGGGGGCTCAGCGTCGTGCACGTACGGGCGCGCGGGCGCGACTGCGCGGCCCAAACCGTTGACACGCCTCCCGTTGCCGGGGGCGCGGCGCGGCCGCGGGGGCGGACGGGGAGTGCAACCGGTGGTGCAGACGCCGGGCCTGGCGCACTATAGACTCGCATTTCACAGGAAAGTCCCAGACGAGGGTCGGTTGTGGCCCAGACCGGCCGTGTTGGGTGAGACCCGTTTGAAGAAGGGGCCGCGGCCCAGGGAGGACCTTATGAGCACATACGACGAGCAATCCGGCGCCACGCCCTCGCGGACGGGCGGCGGCCCGCAGGCTCAGCCCGGAGCGGATGGGGCGCAGACCGCGCGCTTCTCCGCGCCAGGTGCCGCGAGCTCCGGAGGGGCGGAGCAGTGGGGCGCGGGCGGTTCGTCCTCAGCCGACTGGGCCGGCCCGTCCGACTCGCGGTTCGCCCCGCCGTCTGCCGACTCGTCGTACCGCGCGGACGCGAGCGCGTCCCCCTACACCGCGGCCCCCCGGACCCCGGCGGGCTACAGCTTCGCGCGATCCTCCTCCGCGCCGGGCTCCACGCCGCGCGGGGACGCCCCGGGCGGGTACGGCGCCGGCGCCGAGGGCCGGCTCTCCTACGGGTCCGTGCCGCCGTCGTCGTCGACCCCGGTGGGCGAGGGCGGCGGGCGCCGCGGGCCGGGCTGGGGCGGCGTCGTCGCCACCTCCGTGGTGGTGGCGCTGCTCGCCTGCGGCGGCACGGCCGCGAGCCTCCACTACTTCGACAAGGGCGCCCCCGCCGCCTCCTCGACCTCGGCCCCGACGGCGATCGCCACGGGCTCCACCACGCAGACCGTCTCCTCCACGGGCACCGCCCCCGACTGGGAGGCGGTCACGGCCGCGGTCTCCAACGCCGTGGTGTCCATCACCGTGCAGCAGGGGCAGAACACGGCGGCCGGCTCGGGAGTCATCTACGACTCCTCCGGCCACATCGTGACCAACAACCACGTCGTCGCCGGGGCCAGCCGGATTCAGGTCACCCTGGCCGACGGCCGCATCTACGAGGCGAAGTTGACCGGCACCGACCCCGCCACCGACCTGGCGGTAGTCGCGCTGGAGAACGCGCCCTCGGACCTGACGGTGGCGCAGATCGGGGACTCCAGCAAGCTCGTCACGGGGCAGGACGTCATGGCCATCGGAAACCCGCTGGGCCTGTCCTCCACCGCCACCACCGGAATTATCTCGGCCCTCAACCGCCCTGTCATCACCACGCAGCAGGAGGGCGGCTCGTCCGACGACGACTCGTCCGGCAACCGGCGCGACCAGGGCGGGCGGCTGGGCCAGAACGGCAAGAGCGCCTCTCAGGTGGTGACCAACGCCGTCCAGATCGATGCTGCGGTCAACCCCGGGAACTCCGGCGGCCCGCTCTTCGACGAGACGGGCATGGTCATCGGCATCACCAGCTCGATCGCCTCGACGGGCACGTCCTCCTCCGACCAGCCCGCCGGCTCGATCGGCATCGGCTTCGCGATCCCGTCGAACCTGGTCCAGAAGGTGGCCGACCAGCTCATCTCGACCGGTACGGCGACCCACGCCTACCTGGGCGTGACCATCGGCAACGGCGGCGGCACCGCCAACGGGGTGACCCGTGCCGGGGCCGAGGTCGGCACGGTCGAGCCCGGCTCGCCCGCGGAGACGGCGGGGCTGAAGGAGGGCGACGTCATCACCGCCATCGACGGCAAGGCGACGCCCGAGGGGACCGCGCTTACCGGTTTCGTGCGGCAGTACTCCGCCGGTGACCAGGTGACCCTGACGGTGATCCGTGACGGCCAGGAGATCGAGACGACGGCGACGCTCTCCGAGCGCAAGGACTCCTGAGGGGCGCTCTGCTCTTCCGCCCTTTCGACGCCATGCGCGGCCAGGCGCCGGGCACGCGGCCGCTCACGGCGCGGCCGGGCGGGTGAGCGGCGGGGAGAGCACCGTCGCCGTGGGGTCCACGCCGGGCGCGGCCCGGTACAGGGCCGCGGGCCGGCCCGCCCCCGCCTGCGACATCCTCCCGGTCGGCTCGAGGAACCCCTCGGTGCGGGTGGCCTTGCGGTGGAAGTTGCGCGGGTCGAGCCGCACCCCCCAGATCGCCTCGTAGACCGCGCGCAGCTGGGAGATCGTGAACTCCGGCGGGCAGAAGGCCGTGGCCAGGGGCGTGTACTCGATCTTGGAGCGGGCCCGCTCCACGCCGTCGGCGAGGATCCGTCCGTGGTCGAAGGCCAGGCGCGCGGCGACCCCGCCGACCTCGCACCAGCGCACGCCGCCGGCGTCCCCGCCCGCACGGGGCGCGGCGAAGCGGGGCGCCATGAGCAGGTGGGCGACCGACAGCACCGGCCCGCGCGGGTCGCGCCCCTGGGGGCCGTAGGTGGCGATCTGCTCCAGATGGCCCGGCGGGTCGATCCCCGTCTCCTCGACCAGCTCGCGCCGGGCGGCGTCCATCGTCTGCTCGCCGGCCAGCAGGAAGCCGCCCGGCAGGGCCGCCTCGCCCTCGAAGGGTGGCAGGGCCCGGTCCACCAGGAGGACGTTGAGCCGGGCGGCGATGATCGTCAGGGCGACGACGTCGACGGCGACCGGCACCAGCAGCGCGGTGGGCGGCAGGGCCGGGGCGGGGGACTCTGCGGAGTGTGATGGGGGGCGCATGCCCGAAGCCTATCGTGTCAGGTTGACGAAAAGGGGTCGCCCCAATTATCGTCAGGACGACGGAAACATGTGAGCAAGGAGCCGACATGGGCATCATCCGCACCATCCCGTTCATCCGCCACTACCAGGGCTCGCCGACCGAGCACGTCGTCCGACTGCGGCGCGGGCGCGTCGTGCGCAGCGGCGTCGGCCAGGCCTTCTGGTTCCTCCCCGCGACCACGGCGCTGTCCGAGCTGCGGGTGGTCGACCGCGAGCGCGCCGTCCTGTTCCACGTGACGACCGCCGACCAGCAGGACGTCACCGTCCAGGCGGCCCTCACCTACCGTGTCGGCGACCCCGAGCTGGCGGCCTCCCGGTTCGACTTCGACATCTACCCCCGCTCCGTGGCCGGGCCGCCCCGCGGCGAGGAGGAGGTCGGCGAGTTGGTCGCCGGCATCGCCCGGGCCCTGGCCGTCGAGGTCGTCGGCGGGCTCACGATGGCCGACGCGCTGCAGGGCGGCCTGGAGCGCGTCGGGGAGGCGCTGGCCTCGGGCCTGCCCGGCCAGGAGCGCCTGACCGGGTCGGGCGTCGAGGTCTGCGACGTGCGGGTCCTGTCGCTGCGGCCGCAGAGCGACATCGAGAAGGCCCTGCAGACCCCGCTGCGCGAGCAGCTCCAGGCCGAGGCTGACCGGGCGCTGTACGAGCGTCGCGCCCTGGCCGTCGAGCGCGAGCAGCAGATCTCCGTCAACGAGCTCGCCAGCAGGCTCGACCTCGCCCGCCGCCGCGAGGAGCTCGTCGCCCAGGAGGGCGTCAATGCCAGGCGCGAGGCCGAGGAGAAGGCCGCCGCGGCCCTGGTGGACACCAGCGCCGCCGCTGAGCGCCGTCGTATCCGCTCCGAGGCCGAGGCGGCCGAGACCGAGCGTGTCGGGCGGGCCGCCAACGAGGTCGAGGCGGCCCGCCTGAGCGCGCTGGCCGGGATAGGCGCCGAGGTCCTGCGCGCCATGGCGCTCCAGGAGGCCGCCAAGCACCTGCCGCAGGTCGGCCAGATCAACCTCGCCCCCGACATCCTCCAGGGCCTGCTCGCCGGCCTGCTGCCGGGGGCCGGGGCGGGGGAGGGGCGTGCATGACGGCGACGGCACCCGCAGCGCCGGCAGTACCGGCCGCCCTGCGGCGCCGGGCGGTCCTGGTCCACCGCCGCACCGAGCTCGACGAGCTGGTCGACCGGCACTCCACGCGCGGGCAGGCCGAGTTCTTCCTGCGCACGCGCGGGCGCTCCCTGGCCGAGGTGCAGCGCTCCCACGACCAGGTGCAGGAGGCCCTGGCCGCCGTCGCGGCCCTGCTGCCCGAGGAGTGGGCGCGCACGAGCGTCGAGCGCCGCGACCTGCCGTCCTTCCTCTTCGCGCCCGAGGACGTCGTCATCGTCGTCGGCCCCGACGGGCTGGTCGCCAATGCCGCCAAGTACCTGCACGGCCAGGTCGTCATCGGCATCGACCCGCGCCCCGGGGGCGGCCGCGGTCCCCTGGTGCCCTGCGACGTGAAGGCGGGCGGAGAGCTGATCGGCCTCATCGCCCGCGGCCGGACCCCGGCCGTCTCCCGGCGGACCATGGTGCGCGCCCGGCTCGACGACGGCCAGGAGCTCACCGCCCTCAACGAGATCTACCTCGGGCACGCCTCCCACCAGTCGGCCCGCTACCGCCTGGAGTGGCGGGACCGCCAGGAGACCCAGTCCTCCTCCGGCCTGATCGTCTCGACCGGGACCGGCGCCACCGGCTGGGTCGCCTCCCTGGCCCACGACCGGGGCGGGCGGGACCTGCCCGACCCCGCCGCGCGCACCCTGTCCTGGTTCGTCCGCGAGGCCTGGCCCTCGCCGGTCACGGGCGCCTCCATGACCGAGGGGCTGCTGGACGAGGGCGAGGAGCTGGGGCTCGTGGTGTCCTGCGAGCGGCTCGTCGTCTTCGGCGACGGGGTCGAGGCCGACCGCTGCGAGGCAACCTGGGGCCAGCGGGTGCGGGTCTCGGTGGCCGAGCGCACCCTGGCCCTGGCCGAGCCGCCGCGAGCCTGAGGGCGGCGGCGCGCCACCGGCCCGGCCCGCGCCGGGCGCGCTCAGGCGGGCGCCTCCAGCGCGCCCAGCGCTCCCAGCACGGGGCGCATCTTGGCCTCGGTCTCCGCCAGCTCGTCGGCGGGCACGGAGTCCGGCATGATACCGCCCCCGCCGAACACCCGCGCCGGCGCGCCCGGCCCGGGGCCGCCGTCGGGAAGAGCGGCGCTGCGCAGCGCGATGCACCACTCGCCCTCCCCGCGCCAGTCGACCCATCCGACCGGCCCGGCGTAGCGGCCGCGGTCCATGCCCTCGACCTCCTCGATGATCCGGGCCGCCGCCGGCGTCGGGGTGCCGCACACGGCGGCCGTGGGGTGCAGCGCCCCCACCAGTGACAGCGCGCCGGTGTCCCCGGCGACGACCCCGGTGATGTCGCTGGCCAGGTGCAGCACGTTGGGCAGGGTCACCACGAAGCGCTCCGGCGCCTCGACCACCGAGCACAGGGGCTCCAGCGCCGCCAGCGCGGAGGCCCGAGCCAGCTCGTGCTCGCGGTTGTTCTTGCCCGAGGCCTCCAGCCACTCAGTCAGCTCGGCCAGCTCTTTCAACTCAGCCGGCTCGGCCGCCTCGCGGGCGCGGCCGGCGTGGCGGCGGGCCGTCCCCGCCAGCACGCGGCTGGTCAGGCGCCGTCCCTCCAGGCGCACCAGCAGCTCGGGGGTCGCGCCGACCATCCCGTCGACGGCGAAGGTCCAGCACGAGGGGTAGCCGTGGGCGAGCCGCGCCAGGATCCGCGGGGCGGGCATCGGGGTCGAGGGCGTGACCATGACGTCGCGGGCGAGCACGACCTTGCGGGCCTCGCCCGCCGCCATGCGCCGCTGCGTGGCCGCGACCGCCGCCAGGTAGGCGTCGTCGGCGAGGGCCCCGCGGGAGACCTCGGCGCGCGGCCGGGCCGGTCCCGGCGCGGGTTGCGGCCGGTCCCGGCGCAGAGACGGACCGGTCCCGACGCGGGCTGGGGCCGGGGGCGACTGGGACGGCCGGTCCGCCAGGGACGCGGTGGTGACCCAGGCGCCGGAGGCGTCGGCGCCCACGATCACCTCGGGCACCACCAGCACCGAGCGCTCCCGGGAGGACGCCGAGAAGGCGATGGCCCCCAGGGCCACCGGCCCGGTCCCCGGCCGCACCAGCGGGTCCGTCCACCAGGAGGCGTAGACGACGGCGCGCCAGGCGGCCCGCAGCTCCTCGATCCGCCCGGCGCCCTCCGCCTCCAGCGTCAGGACCCGGCCCCAGCCGACCAGGCCGCGGCCGTGACGGACCCACGCCACCACGTCCCGGCGGCCGTGCAGCAGGGCGAGCAGGTCGGCCGCCTGCTGCGCGGGCAGCGCCCGGGTGGACACGGAGAGCCGGGGTGGGGAGCCGATGAGGTCGCGGGCCCTCGCCCGCCGCGCGGCGACCATTTCAGGGCTTGGTGGCGCGGTGGACGGCGACGATGCCGCCCGACAGGTTCTTGTAGCCCACGCCCCGCCAGCCGGCCTGGTGCATGAGCGCGGCCAGCCCCTCCTGGTCGGGCCAGGCCAGGATCGACTCGGCCAGGTAGTCGTAGGCCTCGGTGTCGGACGACACGAGCCGCGCGGCCGCCGGCAGCGCCGTGCCCAGGTAGAAGCGGTAGACGCTGCGGAGGGCGCGGAGGGCGGGCGTGGAGAACTCGGCGACGACGAGGCGCCCGCCCGGGCGCGTCACGCGCGCCATCTCCTTGAGGGCGCCGACGGTGTCCTGCACGTTGCGCAGCCCGTAGGAGATGGTGACCGCGTCGAAGGTGCCGTCGGCGAAGGGCAGGGCGGTGGCGTCCCCGGCGACGAAGGCGATGCCCGGGTGGCGGCGCCGGCCCTCGGCGATCATGCCGGTGGAGAAGTCGCAGGCGACGACGTCGGCGCCGTCGGCGGCGTACTCGGCGGCGGAGGTCCCGGTGCCGGCCGCCAGGTCGAGCACCCGGGTGCCGGGCCGGGCGGCGACGGCGGAGCGGGTGACGGCGCGCCACACGCGCACCTGCCACAGGCTCATGACGTCGTTCGTCAGGTCGTAGCGGCGCGCGACGGCGTCGAACATGCCCGCGACCTCGCGGGGCTCCTTGGCTAGGGTGGCTCGGCTCATGCGGCCCATGATCTCAGGCGGGGGTGCCGCGTGTACCACCCGGCGGACCGGAGCGGCCCGAGGCGTCCGTCTCGGAGAACGACGTCGGAGCGGATGTTGGCCCGCCTCGGGAACCACCGCCACAACCGACAAGCCCACCTCCTCCAAAAAGCTGAGTTCTTATAGCCGCTAACTCAAACAATTTTCATAGCAGGACCTAGCGAGCACGTATCCACTGTGCATCCACAAAAGTCAGTAGCGAATGCGCTGACTTGCCGAGCCTCCGGTCCGCTCCCCGGCGACGAGCCTTCCCGCACGGGATTCAGGTGAGTCTCGCATCTCTTGACGGGGGCTATCGGCCGGAGTATGCTCTGCTGCAAGTGATGATGTTGCTGAAGGAATGTCATGTCCCTGCTCTCTGCTCATACGGTCGGCGCCCAGTCCGTGTGCGGGCGGCTTCGGTTTTGTTTGACTCGCGACGTGGACGGGAGGCGACCTCCGCCGCGATGCGTCTCGCTGAGTCCTGGAGGATTGTTGTCGGCCCTGTCCAGACTTGTGGGTGGCTGCCGATTTTTTGCAGGTCCGCACGGATCCCGTGGTGCTGGGCGAGGCCATCCGGTTTGTGTGAGGAACCCTGGAGTTGAAGAATGATCAGTGTTGAAGGACTTACAAAGAAGTACGGGCAGAACGTCGCCGTCGATGATCTGAGCTTCTCGGTCGAGAACGGCATCCTGTTCGCTTTCCTCGGCACCAACGGAGCGGGAAAGTCCACCACGATCTCCTGCATGACGACCTTGTTGGCGTTCAATTCAGGAAGAATTACAATCAACGACAAGGAGGTGGGGCGCCGGGACGGCGAGATCCGCTCCGATATAGGTATCGTGTTCCAACAGTCGTTGCTCGATCCGCGCCTGACGGTGAGGGAGAACCTGGAGTCCCGGGCGCTGTTCTACGGCGTGAGCCGCCGTCGCGTGAACGAGCTGATCGACCTCATTGACATGCAAGGGTTCCAGGGCAGGCGCTACGGCGTGCTCTCGGGCGGCGAGAAGAGACGCGCGGACATTGCGCGGGCACTGCTCAACAAGCCCTCGATGCTCTTCCTCGACGAACCGACGACGGGGCTGGACCCTCAGAGTCGCGAGCAGGTCTGGTCGGTCATCTCCCAGCTGCGCACGGACCTGGGGCTCACGGTCCTTCTGACAACGCACTACATGGCCGAGACGGAGAACGCGGACCGTGTTCTCGTTATCGACCACGGACGCTCTATCGCCGAGGGGACGCCGTTCGAGCTGCGGGCGCAGTACAGCACCCCCCACCTGTCGGTCAGTCTGGAGGACGAGGACAGCCCGGGCGCGGCCGATCGGGTGCGCGCCCTCGTGCCGGGCGTCCAGGCCGAGTCGGAGGAGGTCGGGGGCGCTGTGCACCTCACGGTACCCGATTCGGCGGCGGCCCTGAGGGCCCTGGACGCGCTGCGCCCCCACCTGGTCGACTTCGAGTTTCGGCAGGGCTCGATGGACGATGTATTTCTGGCGCTCACGACGCAGGAGAGGAAGTCATGAGGACGACTCTGGGACTGGTGCGACGCAATATTCGAGTTTATTACCGTGATCGAGGGCAGGTTGTCCTCTCGCTCATCGCGCCGCTGATCCTTCTGCTGCTCTACGTGCTGTTTCTCGGGAACCTTCAGGTGGATACGCTCGAGGACTCGCTTCCTGAGGCCAGTGCGGAGCAAGTTGATGCATTCGTCTACACCTGGGTATTCTCCGGGATGGTGATGATCACGACGGTGACCACGGGGCTGTCGGCATTGAACACATTCGTGGAGGACAGGGTCTTCGGACGGTTCAAGGACTTCCGGGTGTCTCCGATCAACTCGGTGCAGCTCATCACCGGTTACCTTGTCGCCTCCTGTCTCATCGCTTTCGTGATGAGCATGATCGTCCTCGCTGCCGGCCTGGTGGTGGTATCGATGACTTACGACAGCTTTCCGGGCTGGAGCAATGTTTTCCTGAGCGTCGGTTACGCCGCGCTGATGTGCCTTGGGTTCTCGTCCTTGTCGGCTCTTATGGTGACCTTCGTGCGCACTTCCGGGGCATTCACCTCGCTGAGTGTGATCGTGGGGACGATCATCGGCTTCCTGGCCGGGGCCTATATCCCGGAGGGAACGATGACGAAAGGTGTCGTGCACGCGCTCAACGTCTTGCCGTTCTCGCAGTCGGCGATGCTGCTCCGTGAGCCATTGGCCGGTGGTGCGCTGACTGATCTCACGGAGGGGCTGCCGGGCGCGCATGAGACGATCGCCGAGTACTTCGGTTTCAAGTTGATGATCGGCAGCATGAGCGTCACGAATGGGATTGCCGTTCTTGTTCTTATCGCTATGACGATCGTGTGCGGAGGCCTGGGGGCACTTCGGATGCGCAGGAGCATCAATTGATCCGGGAAAGAACGACGGCGCTGCGCTCCTCGAGCATATTGGCGCTTTTCCCCGGTCAGGGAACCCAGACCGTCGGCATGGGACGCAGGGCGGCCGAGGCTTCAGCCGCGGCGGCGCAGGTGTTCGACCTGGCCTCCGACATTCTGAGGATCGATGCGCGTGAGCTGTGCTGGCGCACACCCGATGCTGAGCTGAAGCGGACCAAGAACGCTCAGCCGGCTATCACGATCGCGGCGCTGGCCAGCTGGGCCGTGGCATCGGAGGAGCTGATGGGTTCCTCTGCGGTGGTGGCAGCGGGGCACAGCGTTGGGGCCATCTCCGCCGCCGCGGCCGCTGGCTACCTCAGTATGCCCACCGCAGTCAGGCTCGCGGCTTCGCGAGGCGAGTTGATGGGCTCGGTGGCGGGCCACGGCTCGATGCTCGCGGTGGCGATCAACGGCCTTCCCACTGCCGACGAGCAGGAGGAACGGGCACATGAGCTTGCTGCGCGTTTCCACGTGGACGTAGGTGCTGTCAACGGCCCCAGACAGGTCGTGCTCTCCGGTCCGCGCGATCTCATCGAGCGGGCCTGTGCGCAGCTGGAGGGTAGGGCGAAGATGCTCGCGGTCAGCCACGCGTTCCACTCCAGGATGATGGCGCCGGTGGAGTCGCAGTGGTGCGCCATGGTTGACGCCGTCGAGATGGAGCCTGCGCCGACCTGGTCCTACCAAGGGTCGATCTTCGCCATGAGGGCGCGGACTGCCGAAGACGTGCGTCAAGATCTGCGGGCGAGTTTGACCATGCCCGTGCTCTGGTCGAGAGTCATGGAGTCGACGATGACGCTCTCCGAGGTCCGGGTCTTCGGCCCTGGTGGGGTACTGGCGCGCCTGGTCCGCCCTTATCGGGGCGGGCGGACGGTGACGCAGGTGGACGTGTCATGAGGAACAAGTTCCTGGCACTGGTGACCGGCGCATCACGCGGAATCGGTCGTGCCGCCGCGATCGCTCTGGCGGAGGCTGGGTATGACATCGCCGGGTGGTTCAAGTCGAATTCTGACGCTGCGGGGGAGACTGCGCGCGCCGTTGAGGCGACCGGCGCGCGCTTCTACGCCCAGGCGGTCGACGTCGCGGACGAGGCAGCGGTCAGGGCCGGCTTCAGGCAGATGCGCAAGACAGCCGATGCGCCCTTGCGCGCACTGGTCTGCGCAGCGGGGATCACCCGGGACGGGCTGGCGGGCATAATGACTGCCGAAGCCTTCGACTCGGTCGTCAGGGTCAACCTGCGCGGTTCTTTTCTCGTATGCCGGGAGGCCACCAAGGCGATGCGTCGCAGCGGTGGGGCAATTGTCCTCGTCTCCTCAGTAGCCGGCCTGTCCGGTCAGCCCGGACAGGCGAACTACTCCGCCAGCAAGGGCGGTATTAACGCGATGGCCCAGTCGCTGGCGAAGGAGAGCGCACGGTTCGGGATCCGTGTCAACGCCGTGGCTCCCGGGTACACCCAGACCGATATGTACCGGGCCATGGATCCGTCCGCGCGCAGGAGGGCGATGGAGACGGTTCCGCTGGGGCGGCCCGGGACGAGTGCCGAGGTCGCCTCAGCCATAGCGTTCCTCATCGGGGAATCCAGCAGCTACATCACGGGCCAGATCCTGGCCGTTGACGGAGGGATAACGGCCTGATGCCGTTTAGCACAATGAAGGAAGCCGAAGTGTCAGAACTGCGAGCACATGCACAGAAGCGTTTCGACCTGGTGGGCCGGGTCACCGAGATGCTCATCGACGGACTTGACCTGCCGGACGATCCTGCGCGGGTCGACCCTGATCAGCCCCTCTTCGGACGCGGACTCGAGCTTGACTCACTGGACACACTTGAGATTGTCAGCCTCATTGACGAGGAGTACAGCGTCACGCTGGAGGACACCCCGGCGGCGTTCGGGTCCATCAATAAGATCGTTGACCAGCTGTGTGACAGGCGGTCATGACGATGGCGGGCGACACCTACTCGGCCGTGCAGATACTGCACCGGCTGCCCCACCGGCACCCGTTCGTGCTGCTCGACCGGGTGACGGTCGATGAGCCGGGGCGCTGCGGCGTCGGGTTCTCGCTCATCAGCATCTCCAACCCGGTCTTCGCGGGACACTTCCCAAGCCACCCGGTTTATCCGGGCGTGCTCCTGGTGGAGACCGCCGCGCAGACCGCGGGGGTTGTTGCGACAGCGGGCAGGTCCTCAGCCGGTGGGATCCCGCTGCTGGCCGCCATCCGCAAATTCGCTTTCCGCAAGCCGGTCGTTCCCGGCGACCTGGTGGAGGCGCACTGCGTGCTGAAGACTGCTGCGGGGGCCCTGCGAGAGTTCAGCTGCAGGATCGAGGTCAACGGCGAGCTGCGGGCAGAGGGAGGCGTTGCCGTCTCCATCCGCGAGGGCGCGGCAGGGGCGTGAGGACGGCATGCATATCCGTGACTACATTCGTTCGGATGCGGAACGGGTGCGCGATCTTATTGTGCGCACAGGCTTTGGCGCGGACGCCTCGGATGCGCTTAAGACCCCGGCGACCATCCACGAAACCCTGATGGAGCGCTGTGCCAAGTGCGTCCTGGTGGCCGAGGAGGAAGACGGCCGTATTGTCGGCATGCTGGCAATGCTCCGTGACAGCGGGCGGAGGTCGTCGCCTCCCGACGAGCTCTACTCCGACCTGTACCTGATTGACCCTCACCACCGGAACGGACTGGTCGGCGGCAAGCTGTTCGATATCGCGTTCCGCCGGGTTCTGGCGATGGGGGTGCGGGTGCTGAGGACGGAGGCCAGTCCCGTGAACCCGGCCTTCGCGCTCTACGCCCGCGCCGGATTCCGTTGCAAACCGGGATCTCTGCCCGATCAGCGGGGCTACGTCGATCTGGTCTCATGGCTCCCCGGTGTCGTGCTCGACATGATGTCCGTGGACGTGCGGTACCGGGACGCCCCGCCGGGCATGCACGCATTGCGCGGCACTCGCGGCGCTGGAGCGTCATCCGGCGTGGAATGGGTCGACGGCCGGTGGAGCGCGCGATATGAGGTGCAGCTGGGGGACAGCCCCTCATACATCGTCGTGGACCTCGATACCGGTGATGTCCTTGAGGCCGGGGCGACGCTGCCCGTGCGGCTGCCGAGACCCGGCAACGGGGCAGTGGTGCCGCCCCGGACCGCGGAGCTGTGGCGGGCGGAGTTCGAAGACGGCGCCTGGACCGTCACCGTTGACGACGAAGGGACTCTGCGGATCGAGGACGGGGGGTCGCCGGTACTCCTCGAACGATGGCCGGTGGTCCGTCATGTGGATCCTCCTGGCTGGCGCAACACGACGCCGGCCAGGCAGGCTGACGCCGTACCGTTGCAACCCGGTTCCCCGCGTGTCATCGCGCACCAGCGCCTCGACGGCGTGCGTCTCGCCGGCACGGCAGACGGTATTGAGCGCACCTGCACGGTGCGCGGCAATGAGTTGGAGGTGCGCACGTCGTCCGATAGAGCAGTGATCTGCAGCCCGTGGACTCGACTGCGAGGGTCCGTATGGCACCTTCACTCAGGCGGCCGCTGGTACAGCGGCCCGACGCGTCAGGGAGTGTGGCCCCCCTCAGCGGCAGACTTCCAGCCAGCGGTTCGCAGGCCCTTTGACGACGCGCGGAACGAGCATATTGATGCCGTGGCCGTCAGTGCCGGTGGACGGACACTGGTCGCGCGGTGGGACGGGGCCGACGCCAGGTTCGAGGCGCTTCATCTCCCGCAGCTGCTCGTTCCCGCAGGCCGGGCGGCGACATGGACGGTGAGTGCGTCCGAGCATGACCTGGCGACCGAGCCGTGTGCCGAGTCGGCCCCGGGCGTGAATGAGATCCGCCTGAAGGACAGTGTGCAGCCGCCCGACCAGGACGTTGTGCGGCCCGTCGACTGGTCGGCTCCGGATAATCAAGGCGCTCGCGTGTGCGAGACCGGGCCGCACCGCCTCACGCTGGCTTCCGGCTCTGCGCTGGCTACGTGGCTCTGCGGTGGTCGTTCCATCCTCACATCGCCCTGGCCGCGCTCTCGTTCCCTCGGTCCGCTGGTCGACTGGCACGCGGGACTGTGGGTCGTCGAAGTTCCCGACCGGAACGACCCAGACCATGGCGTCGTCTGGGCGGGGCCGGATCGGTCACTGCCTTACCAGCAGGACGGACCCGGCTGGTCAGTCGGCCTCGGGCAGGAGGGGATGCTGCGCGTGCGGGCGACTGCCGACAGCGGCGGTGACGGGGACGTCGCCGTTTGCCTGACTCCGTCCGTGGCGAAAGGATCTCGGTTCATGGTCCTTGCGAACGGGAGGTTGTGGGAGCTGTCTGAAGCAGCCCGCAGCTGGGAGGGCGGTGTCAGCGCTGTGGCGCTCATGATCGCACCTGATCAGTATCTGGTGGTCGCTCCGTGGCCGCAAGGGAGGCCCTCCGATACCGAGGTGTTTATCCGATTCGGTCATGGACCGGTGCTCTTGACGTGCCTGGGGCGGGCCCGCCGGCCTTTCACCGTCGATCTGCAAGTTCACCCGGCTGCCTCGGTCCTGAGCGTGCTTGGATGCCGGCCCGGGTCGTGCGAGCGGATCAGGTGACCCCGTCACCGGCTGCGTCCCTTGTAATTGTGGGGTTCATTTATCAATAAGGAGAAAGAGATGCTTGATCTGAACGACAGCTATGCCGCGCTCAGAGGCAGTGTGGGAGTGTATCCGATGACGGGCTCGTTGCTTCGGCTCTCCGGCGCCCAGCGTCAAGGAATGCTGTCGTGGCTGTTGGCCCGCACCACCGAGTACTCGCACCCGGACACGAGTGAGTGGTCGCTGGTCCTCGACAAGACCGGCCGTCCGGCGGGAACCGCGTTGGTCCTGCTCGGAGAGGCGGAGGACCTGCTCCTGCTTGATGCCGCTGCGGGATGGCTGGACGCCGCGTGCGGGGCCGCTCCGGAGCAGGTGCATGAGCGGGTGGAAGTCACCCCGGCCGAGGGTTTCGCGATCGCGATAGAAGGCCCTCGGTCGTGGGAGGTCGTCGAGCCGCTCATCGACCAGCCGATCTCCGATCTGCTGCTGAACGAGGTGATCGGAACCACGGTCGGCGGCCGGCCCGTCAGGCTCGCAAGGACTGGTACGACGTCCGAGTTCGGTTACGTCGTTATTGGTTCGGGTTCCATCGAGGCCGCCATGGGCGTGCTTGCCGCCCGGGCCGCGGAACTCGGGGGAGGGGTGATCGACCCGCAGGCCTTGGTCCGCGTCCACGTGGAGACCAACCATCCCATCATCCCCGAGCAAACTCGCGGACTGAGCATCACTGAGTCCGGCGTCTCCTGGCTCATGTCGCTGACCAGAGATGATGCATTCTACGGCGATGCCGCCCTTGGTGTTCCGGCCGGCACCCGGCGACTGGTCGCCGCATACGCCCGCGGTCAGGATTTCCCCGCCAGCGGCACGAGCGTGTTCGATGAGGATAATGCGGTGGGGACCGTGCAGGTCGCAGCGCCTGCAGCGGGGTGCGGCGACGGCATCGGGCTCCTGCTGCTGGATAATCCGTATTGCGTGCCCGGCCTGAGCCTGATGACGGGCGACGGACAGGTCCTCGAGACTGTCTCAAGGCCTGCAGTGACCCCTTTGTCCTGGGTGCAAACGATCGGGGTGCGTCCATGAAGGTCGTCATTACCGGCATGTCCATGCTGACAGCCGCTGGACGAACTCTGGCGGAGGGGTGGTCCGGCATCGCTCAGGGCCAGTCTGGGCTGGGTGACTTCGACTCGATCCCGACGGTCGGTGTGTCGACGAGGTGGGGCGGCCAGGTCCGGTCGGTCGAGGAACCCGGCCTCGAAGATGATGACCGTGCGATTCAGCTCGCTGCGCTGGCGCTGGGTGACGCCCTGCGCGATGCCGGCCTCGAGAAGGCCAATCCTTATCCGCAGGACCGTCGGGGCCTGAGCGTCGGAACCTGCATCGGCGGTGCCCGAAGGGGTGAGGCATTCCAGAGGCAGTGGATCAGCGATGGCCTGGACGCAGCCGACAACAGGCTGCTGTGGCAGTATCCGCTGCATGCGCTCGGCGACGCGTTGGCCAGCGAGTTCGCCCTCCTGGGGGCCCGCACTGTCAACTCGAATGCGTGCGCGGCGGGCGCGGTCGCGATCGCCAACGGCATGGAGGTCCTGCGTTCCGGCCACGCCGACGTAATGGTGGTCGGCGGATCTGATCCGTTGGCCTATCTTCCCTTCGCCGGGTTCTCCAGTTTGTCCGCGCTCTCGGCGGAGCACTGCGCGCCCTATACCCGCAGTGACGGGCTGACTCTGGGCGAGGGAGCCGCGTTTCTGATCTTGGAGGAGGACAACGCGGCCCGTAACCGCGGGGCGCGGATCCTGGCCGAACTGCGCGGCTACGGACTCTCAGCCGACGCCTATCATCCCACCGCGCCTGACCCGCGAGGGCGCGGAGCGCGCAGCGCCATGGTGGCAGCCACCCGGATGGCCGGCATTGAGATGACTGAGATCGACTACATCAACGGACACGGAACGGGGACTCCCGCCAACGACACCGGCGAGCTGCGGCTGATCTCCTCTCTTGGCAGTCCGCACCCCCCGGTCAGCTCCACGAAGTCCATGATCGGGCACACCCTCGGGGCCGCTGGCGCCGTCGAGTCAGTGGTTTCGATCAAGGCACTGGTGGAGCAGGTACTCCCACCGACCCACGTGCCGGAGGACAGTCTCGCCCAGCAGCGCAAAACCGTGAGACTCGAGGGCGAAGGGATCGATATCGTGCCGGACCGGGCGCGGCAGGGGACGATCGGCGTCGTGGCCTCGAACTCGTTCGCCTTTGGCGGGAATAACGCCAGCCTGCTGTTCTCACCACCCGACTCGGACGACTCCGGGCCGGAGTATCTCGACTTCACTTTGGAAGTGACCGGTGTGGGCGCTATTGCCGGTCATGCGGTCGACACCTTGCAGGTCGCAGACAAGTTGTTCGACGGCACTCGGCTGTACGATGAGGTCGCCACTGTGCGCGAAGGCGCCTCGTACCCTGTGGGCATGGTTCCCGACAAGAGGCTGAAAGCGGGGATCAACCCGCGGTCGTTGCGCCGCCTGGATCGGCTCAGCCGCTTGGCGGCGCAGGCGGTCTCCGAGTTGCTTGTGCGGACGAGGCTCTCTTCTGAGGCGCTCGAATCCTCTGGGCTGGTGTTCGCCACGGGCTACGGGCCGTTGACGGCGATTGAAGAGTTCCAGCGCGGTCTGCTCGTTTCCGGGGAGGGAGACTCCCGCATCTTTCCGAACACCGTGATGAACGCCGCCGCGGGACATGTTGCTCTTCTGAAGCAGATGCGCGGTCCTACGGCGACTTTCTGCGCAGGAGGCACCTCGGCGGTCTCGGCTCTGCACTTCGCCGGACAGCTCATGCGCTCGGGAGCGTGTGAAAGGGTCATCCTGGTCGCGGCCGACGAGGTCACAAGAGTACTGCTCAGCGGATTCCACGGCCGGCCCGGGTTCCTGTCCACGGGAACTCTGAATCCGCGCAGTAACACAGGACGGCTGTTTTGTGAGGCCGCAGTGGGAGTGCTTCTCGAACGGCCGGATTCTCACCCCGACCGGGCGACGTTGGCTGAGATTGTCGGATTCGGCATGGCCGGGGACGGGTCGGCGCCGGGTACTCTTCGGCGTGATTGTGATGGGATCCTGCGGGCGATGACCGGTGCCCTTGATGACGCAGGCATTGGACCCGGTTCCGTGGACGTGGTGGTGAGCGCCGCGTGCGGGCGCGATCTGCCCGATCGGCTGGAGCAGGATGCTCTGGAGAGGTTGGGGCTGGCCTCCGGGGCCAGTGTGAGCTTCCCCAAAGGCGTCCAGGGGGACACGCTGAGTGCGGCGCCAATGCTCGGCGTCCTGCAGGCTGTGTGGATGCGTCAGCGTGGACGCGTTCCGGCGCTGCTCAGTGGCGCGGCTGGTGGTCTGGACATATCGGGCTCGATTCTGACGCTTATCAACTCCTTCGAGATCGGGGGCAGTTATCAGTCGATCATGGTCCGCACGTGAGCACTAGCTTATGGGCGGTCCCGGCGGTGCCTCATGGCGTCCGGGCTTGGCGTGTCCGTTCAGACCGCCCCGCCCCCGCGGGGTCGGGGCGGCGGGCGGTTCGGCACCTGGCCAGGCTGCGCCCTTGTTGCAAGAATCCCCAACCGCAGCCCCTGGATGACGGCCGTAGCCGCTGCGTCGGTTGCGGCAGCTTCTGGTCAGCGAGCCATTCGGGCTCGTTGATCGCCGTCGTGCGAGCGCCCGGTCCGATCGGCGTGGACGTGCAACAGCCTCGTTCTCGACCGGCGGCTCTGCGCCGATGGGGCGACAGATGCGGGGTGCCCGGGGCGCGGTTGTCCCACTGGGTGCTCGGCGAGGCCTGTCTCAAGGCCGTGGGACTCGCCCAGAGTCTGCCTCGCCGTGGCGAGCTGAACCTTCCCACCGCCCCGAAGGACTCGGGCCGGACGATGCTCGCGGACGGTAGAGCGATCGCGTGGCGGTGGGGGGACGCAGCGGGGGATCCGGACGGCTGTTTCTGGGCGCTCGCCTGGCTGCTGGGCTCCTTCTCCGCCCCGGCCTGAGTCATGACCTGACCAGCGGTTGATGCGGGAGCCGTTTCGCCCGCGCTTGTCATGGCTTGGCCCCCACAGGGCGGTCGAGGCCTGGACGTACTGAGGATAGGCGGCCCGGGTGATGGGGGCCGCCTGGGCCCACTGCGGGGGCAGCGCCCGCGAAGACAGTGGGAGGCTCACGCCGTTGACTCCGCCTTCGTTGACGATGCCGATGTGTCCGTCTTCCTGGCCGTTGGTGGAGAGCCTGGTGGTTGAAGAAGCGGCCGTCGTCGGGAGCGGGTGTCCAGCCGAGGCGGTCGCGGACGGCGAAGGCCTCCTGGAGGGTCATAGGCCAGGAGTGGTCCGTCCAGGCCCGGATCTAGGCCACATCCTCCCGGACCTGCAGGACGAAGAAGTCGGTCATGGGATGATCCTTTCTCTTGGGTGTTTGATGTGTGGTTGAGTGCTTAGAGACCGGCGATCTTCTGCTCGAGCTTGGCAGTGAAGCCGGGTGAGGGCGAGAAGCCCGTGGTGCGGACCCTGGTGGTCCGCCCTGGGCCGGGGGTCTCGAAGACGTCCGTGCGCAGGCTGGTACGGCCGTCCTTGATGAACTCCCGCAGGCCGGGGTTGTCGTGGAAGTACCGGGGACGCGCTCGTCCTCCAGCATGCGGTCCATGACATAGTCGGACGTGCCCTGGGCCGCGGGCGGGGCTCCGAGCTCATCGAGCTCATCAAGAGCGTAGGTCTTGCTCGGGTCGTAGGCGGCGGTGCCGCCCTTGTACTCGGGGATGACGACCTCGTCCCCGCGGGGTGGGACGGCCAGGCCGTCCACGTGGCCCGGGCCGGGGCCGCGTGCGGGGGGTGCTCCTATGTGGTGTGTCAAGCGGTGGTGGGTAGCTGTGCTGCTGGTTGGGGGTCGTAGAGGGCTCCGTCTCGGATCATGGCGTTCAGGGTCAGGATGCGGCGGTGGGCCAGGGCGAGGACGGCTTGGCCCGGACGTTTGCCTTGGTCTCGTTTGCGCTGGTAGCAGGCGCGGCTGATGGGGTCGGATCTGAGGGAGGCGAAGGCGGAGCCGAACATGGCTCTCTTGAGTCTTTTGTTTCCGGCGTGGGAGACGCCTCTCGCCCTTGATCGAGGACCCCGGCCTCCTGGTCACCGGTGCCAGGCCGGCGTAGGAGGCCAGCTGGGCCCCGGTGGCGGGGGTCTTGCCCAGGGTCTCGGCCAGGAGGACG
>NZ_JONS01000037.1 GCF_000711965.1 Actinomyces israelii DSM 43320 | reverse complement strand
CGGCCAGCACCTGCGGGATCGCCACGTCCAGGTACCACGTCCAGAACGCCCGACGAGCCGGCACATCCGTCTCCTCAATCGACACCCAATTCAGAGCATTGGCGGCCGCACTGGCGCAACTATAACTCGACTCGAGGGAGTCCGGAAGCAACTCATCATCATCCGCGGTATCATCCGCGGTATCATAATGCGGGTTATGACTACAGGCAGAAACTACCATGCTGGACGCGGCATCAGCGACGAAAGTCGCGGGCTCGGTAACAGCGTTGAAGTCATCCACCTCATCAAGAACACGAACGAGAAAACTCTCAGCCTGTCTCTCGGCCTGGCGTTCGTCCGTCTGCCGGTCGATGAGCTCCTGTGCCAGGGTGAGCATCTCCTCGACCCTGCTGTCGCCAGGGAAGGCGCGGTCCCAGAAGCCCTGGACATGGCGGACACACCTCATGTCTAACTCGATAAGGCGGCGGTATGAGGCCTCGTCGTCCTGGGGGTCCAGCATGGCCCTCCAGATCCGCGTGCGGGTCGCCAGGGTCAGGATCGCCTTGTCGCTGGCGGCCAGCTCGGCCCGGCCGGCCTCGATCTCCCGACCCACTGCATCCATGTCGATCATGCGCCCTATTCTCCTCCGTGCGCCGCACCCGGAGAAGCCCGACCGCCAACGGTACTCATCTCGGCGGTCAGCCCAGCCCAATGCGCCGACAGCGGTAGTTCGGGATCCAGGCAGATGCCCGTGTTTACAGGAACCCTGCCGCCCCGGCCGAACCCCTCTACGGGCACTGCCCCCTGTGGGCGTCAGCCGGCCAGCACCTGCGGGATCGCCACGTCCAGGTACCACGTCCAGAACGCCCGACGAGCCGGCACATCGGTCTTTTCAATCGGCTGCCAGTTCAGGGCGTTGCTGGCGGCGCTAGCGCAACAGTAACTCGTCTCAAGCGAGTCCGGAAGCAGGTCATCATCAGCGTCCGCCTCCCCCGACACGTAGTAGATAGGATCGCGATGACAAGCCGACATCACCACGTGCGACGTCCCATTGGCAACGAGGTATGCTGGTTGGCTAATAGCATCAAAATTTTTCACCTCATTGTCCATCTGGACGATGAAGGCGCCTGCACGTCTGTCGGCTTGTTGCGGGTCCGTCTGCCGGTCGATGAGTTCCTGTACGAGGGTGAGCATCTCCTCGACCCGCTGGTCTCCCGGGAATGCGCGGTCCCAGAAGCCCTGGACATGGCGGACACACCTCATGTCTAACTCGATAAAGCGGCGGTATGATGCCTCGTCGTCCTGGGGGTCCAGCATGGTCTTCCAGATCCGCCTGCGGGTCGCCAGTGACAGGATCGCCTTATCGCTGGCGGCCAGCTCGGCTCGGCCGGCCTCGATCTCCCGGTTCACTGCGTCCATGTCAATCATGACACCCTCCTCATCCGTTGTTCTTCAGCGCCATCCGATCCGAGCATAATATCGATCGGTTGCGTCATGATGTTGTTCAAGGCTTTACCACTGTGCCGTCGGGGTAGAATATCCATGTCCCGTCCGGGTCGGTGACGTACCAGCATCTCCCCTCGTGCTGGGCGAGCTTGGTGAAGTAGCCCTGGCAGTCATTGCAAACTGGCCTCGACACACCGATAATCGGCTCCTTTGCGGTGAGCGACAACTGCCTTTCCGCATGCGAGGCGTAGTACTGCCCGTCAACCCCCTGGTCAAATAGATGAGGCTCAATGGGGTGGCCGATCTCCTCCTGCTTGGCGAGGACCGCGTCGACATTGGGCTTCTGGAATTCGCTGGGGCGATTCGTCGTCTTGCCTCCCCAGCCGCTGAGAGTCTGGACATGGTCGGACGAAATTGTCTTACCCTTGTAATCACGGTTCTTATTGGATATTCTTTCGTGGGTGTTTTGTGCGCGTTGCTGGGCTTCCTGGGAGCGTCTGGTCATCTCGGGGTCGGGGGTCCTGTCCCCGCCGGTGGTCCCGTGTCCGGTGCCTCCTGCGCCGCCGTCGCCTGCGCCTCCGTGTCCTTTGCCGCCTCCGGTGCCTTTACCGCCGCCTGTGCCGCTGTTGTGGCCGGTTCCTGTGCCTCGGCCGCCGCGCGCTCCGTGCGTGCTCCTGCTGGCGCCTCTGGCGCCTCTGGTGCCGCCGGCTGCGGCGGTGGCCAGGGCAGGCTGCCCGGCCAGGGAGGCCGGGGCCGTGCTCGGTGGTGGTGGCCAGGTCGTCGATGGCGGTCCTGGCCCGCCGGAACAGGTCACCGAGGTTGGAGGATGTGGTCACCACGCTCCTGGCCTCGCGTGACAGGCGGGTGGTCCACTGGCCGGCGTCGGCCACCAGGGAGGCGATCGCCGCGGCCGTGCCCACTCCGGCGGTCATCATGATCTCCAGGCCCTTGAAGGACCAGCCTGCCCAGTACGTCGGCGATCGCGTCGCGCACCAGGCCTACGGACCGTCTGGAACCACCACTGAGGCCACGCCAAGGCCGGTGGACACCGCGCCTGCCAGGGCCGCCACCACCAACAGGCGCGCCGCACTACCGGCCTGGAAGGACTTATACGCTGTCAGGGCCGCATGAGGACCGCCTCTCCCAGGCGCACGGTCAGCGAGGTCGTCAGGTCCTGGCTGCAGGTGCCCAGGTGCTCGGAGATGTTTGTCCAGGTCTGGGCGCCTCCGGCTACCGCGCCGGCGTCACCGGTCAGCTCGCCCAGCCACTTCCCCAGCGCCTGGAGGTGGTCCAGCGCCCAGCCGGTACCCGCGCTCAGCGCCCCTTCCCGAGCGGGTCCGTGGCCAGCGCCACCGCGTCGGCCACGGTGCTCAGGCCCCTCAGGGCATCAATCGACCCATGACCGGCTCCCGGCGCGCCGGCGACCTGCGAGACGTCCTCGACCAGCCGCAGCCCCGAGACCCCCGACGTCGTCTCCTGCCGGCCGGCCACCAGAGGGCCCCCGCTCACAGCGCTTCCACCGCCTCCACCGCCCGCCCGCCAGGGCGCGCGCACCCGCGGCGATGCCGGAGCCGGTCTCGTCCATCAGGTCTGCCGCCTCCCGCAGGGCCAGTGCGGCCCCTTGCGTGCGCGCTCCCGTGGCCGTCATCGCAGCGCCCACCGCCCCGCCCAGCAGCGCACACGCCGGCACGAGCAACGGCCAGCACATCAGGCCGAACGCGTCAGCAGGCAGCACACCCACCCCCGCGCCCACACTGCCCACACTGCCCGCACTGTCGGCCACCCTCAGCGCGTCACCAGCCCCCCGCCGCACGACACCGGGTCGTCAGCCCGGTACCAGCCACAGGTCACACGCTATCCACACCCGACCCGCAACCAGGCTGCACGAACACCCAACAAGCCCCCCACGAACCACAAGCAGACACACAGCAGACCCCCAGGCACGAGACCCCCAGACACTACAACACCCCCCCCGGCCAAACCACCACAACCACCCCACCCACCACAACCACCCCACCCACCACAAACAGCCCCCACCACTTAGACCCACCCGCCTGGCGGCGCCTCACCGAGCCCTCACCGACGTTCCTGGCCCACACCCTGGCCATCACCGAGGCGCGCGTCATCATCCACGAAGCCGCCCAAGCCAACAGCGGGCACCTGACCCTGATCCGCACCGAACCAGCCTGCTGGCGCTCCTGGACCCTCCCCAACGGCGCGCGGCGCTGGCTCAAACCAGACCTCGAAGCCATCACCACCACAGCACAGGGCGATGAGGACCACTGGCTCCTCGAGATCGACCTCGGCACCGAGAACCCCGCCCGCCTGCTCACCAAGTCCCACAACTACCAGGACCACCTCGCCACCGGCCTCGAACAGGCCACCACCGGCGGCTACTACCCGCAAGTCATCTGGACCATGAGCAGCACGAACCGAGCCACACGGCTCCGCCAGGCCATCACGAACGACCCAGGCCTCACCAACGAGCTGTTTCGCGTGGTGACAGTGAAAGAACTGGCCGCCCTGGCTAGCCACTCCTGGCTAGCCACTATGGAGGGCGTGTCCTTACCTTCGATCGTCCCTTCGCCTCCCGGTGCAGAGATGCGGTTATCCTCCTGCTCAGGGGCGGGAACTGTTCAGTGAGAGGGTCGTACCGCTGGTCACGATGGCTCATTGTGACCGGCCGACGGCGGTGCTCGCGGAGGGGAGGGTCAGCTGGGGCCGGGCGCACCGGAACGTTGCAGACCGCAGTCGACGTCGGGTGCGCGAGCCTCGGGCACCCTGGAGAACGCCGGGGAATCGGCGCTCCGCGGGCGGGCCCGACGAGGGGCGCCGCGGCGAAGGGCGCGACGCGCGCCGACGAGCCCGGCGAGGGGACCGGCGTCGGCGGACCTCCACGGAAAGCGCGCCGAGCCCGCGCGCCGACGGGCCGCTACCTGTTTCCGCTGATGCGGTCCCACAGGTCGCCCAGGTTCCTTCGCAGGCCGCCGGAGTCGCCGTCGCCCTGGCCATCGCCCGCGCCGGCCTCGCCCGGGCCCGGGTCCTCGGTCGGCGCGCCGCCGGGACTCTGCTCGGACGACAGTGCGGTCACCGCGGCGGCCGCGTCGACAATGCCAGTTCCACAGGCATCGCGGTCGCAGGAGGTCAGCGGCTGGGACGCGTCCTGCAGGACCGTGGTGGCCTTCGCCGTCGTGAGACTGGGATCCACGGACTTGAGCAGCGCGACCGTGCCGGCCACGTGCGGGGCGGCCTGGCTGGTCCCCGCCATGAAGGCGTAGGGAGGGGAGTCGGGGGCCGACTGCTGGCTCAGGGAGAGGATGCCGCTGTCCACGTCGGGGTCGCCGCCGGGGGCCGAGACCTCGACGCCGGTGCCGTAGTTGGAGTAGAAGCTGCGGGCGCCGTTGCCGTTGGAGGCGCCGACGGTGATGACGTTCTCGCAGCCGCCCGGGCTCACGCCGCTCACGTCCTGGTCCTCGTTCCCGGCGGAGGCGACGATGATCGATCCCCGGTCCACGGCGTCGTCGATGGCCTTCTGGAGGTAGGCGGGGCAGGTGCCGGAGCCGCCCAGGCTCAGGTTGATGACCTGCGCGGGGTTCGCGTTGTCCGGGGCCCCCTTGACGCTGCCGCCCGACGCCCAGGTCAGGGCGTCAATGAGGTCCGTCCCGCCGCCGCAGCGGCCGAGCACGCGCACAGGCAGGATCTTGGCGTCGGGGGCGACCCCGGCCACGCCGGTGCTGTTGTTGGTCGAGGCGGCGATGATCCCGGCCACGTGCGAGCCGTGCCAGGTGGACTTCGTCTCCTTGTTGCCGTTGCCGCAGGCATCGGCGGCGACGCCGTCGCCCGTGTCGGTGGGGTCGTCGTCGCGGCCGTCGTCGTCCCCGGCGGTCCAGGAGTCGGAGATGAAGTCGTAGCCGGGCAGGAGCTGCCCGCCGATGTCCGGGTGGTCGGGAAGGACGCCGGTGTCGAGGACGGCGACGGTCGCTCCCCTCCCGGTGGACTGGGACCAGGCGCTCGTCGCGTTGACGCCGTGCCGCTCGGCGGTGAGCCCCCACTGGTAGCCGAAGTACTCGTCGTTGGGCGTGCCCGCGCTGGTGTCGAGCGCCGTCACCCGCAGCTCGGGCTCGGCGGTCTCGACGGAGTCGGAGGAGGTGAGGGCGTCGATGAAGGTCCGCGACTTCTCGGGGGTGAGCGCCTCGCTCAGCTTCACGGTGGTCAAGCCCCCCACGTGGGCAGTGGCCTGCTCGACGACGACGGATGCCTGCTCTGCGGCGGCCCTGAGCGCCTCCTGGTCCTTCTGGGGCAGGGAGCCGATAATGTCGACGCCGTAGGCATCGACGGAGTCGATGAAGCTGGCGGCCTCGGAGCCCTTGGCCCAGGTGATGACGAAGTGGTCAGAGGAGGCGGCGGCAGCAGTGGCGGCGGGGCTCGCGGGGGCGAGCGCCTCCCCGGACCCGCTCGTCGAGGATCCGCTGGAGGAGCAGGCGCTGACGGTGCAGGTGAGGGCGAGGGAGAATGCGCAGAGGAGCGCCAGGAGTGCTGGGCGCCTTCGGGAGACAGTCCTCATTGGGCGGTCCTTGGGTCGGTGAGGGCCCCGGTGAGGGACCTGCTCCGGTTGCGGAGCACCCTGAGTCTGGCACAGAAGCGGAGGGATTCAGATGGGCAGCAGTCCCCGCCGGGGCGCGCTGCCCGGCCCCGGTGCCCCTCGTGGTCCGCGGCGAAGGTGTAGATGGTGTACAGACGCTCATTGACGGCGGACTCGCCGTCGCGCGTGCCGAGCTGCTCCACGCTCGGCCCCCACAGGCCGCCCGCGCCCCTGGCGCCCCGGCTCAGGCCATCGGGTCCCAGCTGGGAAGGATGATCGGCCCAGCGTCCAGCGCCGCGCGGACCTCGGGCGGCAGGCGGCGGGCGCGCACGACCACCTGGTAGACGTACTCGTCGAACCAGGAGTCGTTCATGGTGTGGAAGCCCTTCTCGCCGACCTTGTCGCCCCAGGAGTTCTCCACCCGCCAGCGCCGCGGCGCGCCGTCCACCAGGTCCACGCCCGTCAGGCACATGGCGTGGGTGAGCGCCGACTCGCGCGCCACCAGCCGCTCCGCCTTCGTCATGGACAGCTTCACGCCGTACAGCCCCTCGTAGTCGTGCAGGGCCGCGTCCCAGACGCCCGACTCCTTGTCCCGCTGCTTGGCGACGTCGCAGGCGAACCACACCGGCTCCCCGTCCTGGATGGCGGCGACCGCCGCCGCCTTGAGGACCTCCAGCGCGGCGGTGACGTGCTCCTGGGTGGGCTCGCCCACCATGACGTCGGTGCGGTCGATGCCGAACCGGGTGTTGAGAGGGATCTCGGGGCGCGGGTCGTGGGCCACGACGACGAACTCCTCCAGCCCGGAGACGTAGCGCCGGGCGAACTCGACCGGGGTGAGAGCGCCGACCCGGTGGAAGACCTTGCCCCTGTCCCGGTACTGCCACACGAACTCGGCCGGCGGGGCGCCCAGGTGGATGACCAGGACCCGGTGGACGTCCGCCAGCGCCGCCGCCCGGATCGGCTCGAGGTCCTCCCCGGCGGCCGCCGCCGCACGCAGGCGCAGGACGGTGCGGCGCAGCAGCGTGGCGAGATGGTCGTTCATGGCCTCCGAGCTCGTCGCCGAGTCCGCATCCGGCATGGCGTAGTGGGGGACCATCCCGTACTTGGCCACGAGCCGGGCGAACTCCGGCCACCAGCCGCCGTCGCCGATCGGGTCGCGCAGGGAGTCGGCCACCTCCCGGTCGTCGAGCGGGCGCTCGGCGTCGCCCACGGCGCGGGCCAGGAACGCCGCCGCCTTCTCCAGCTTGTCGTGAAAGTAGACGAAGCTCTGGCTCAGCTCCACCGACTCCAGGTTCAGCTCTCTCATCAGGGCGGCCCGCAGCACATTGAGACCAGCGAAGGCCCAGCAGCGCCCGGAGTGCTTCTGGTCGGTGACGGCGGCGTCGGGGATGAGGTCGGAGACCGAGGTGTCGATTGAGGTGAGGATCGCGCGGTCCAGGGTGAGCCTCTCGACGTCGGTGGTGGCGACGGCGTTGCCGGCGACCCGGGCGGCGGGATCGGCGAGGAGGGCGGCGTTGCGGGCGGCGACCCAGGAGGGGTCGACGGCGTGGGGGTTGGTCATGGCGCGAGGGTAGCGCCGTCGTCCTTCATTGCCGGCCCCATGGCCCGGCCCTGGATCCAGTACGCCTACACCTGCACCGCCTTGCGGGACAGGCCGGAGCCGATGAGATGGTGGCGCCTGCCGGGCCGCACGGCGCCCTCCCGCGCGGCCTCGACCGGGGACGGCGCACGACCCCGATCGCCGCCCGCCGGAGCCGGGATGAGCTGGGCGGCTCGGGGCCCGGTGATCTAGGCTCGGGTCCATGGGGTTGTTCAGTGACTGGAGGGCCTTCCACCGCGCCAGCCGCGCGCACGGCGGGGGCCTGCGCATCCTGAAGGAGGCGGCGAGGGATCTGGCCTCCCTGAAAGAGCCGATGGAGGGGGTGGCCCTCCCGGAGGGGGCGGTGGAGGTGGTCGCCCCGGAGGGGGCGGTGTCGACCGAGGACGTGGACCGGGACTTCGAGACCGAGTGCTGGGGCGCGCTCGATGCCCTCGCCGAGGCGGGCGGCGGCACCGTGCTCGCCATAGGCATGGGCGGCGAGCGCCTGGCTCTCTTCCTGGAGCACCTTCTCCCCGACTACCGCGCCGGCCTCGACGTCGTCGCCGTCGAGGAGCGGGGGCCCGCTGCGACGTCGGCCCGCGAGCGCCTGGGGCCCCTGGGCGCGCGCGTCGAGGAGCGCGCCGACGCGGGCTCCCGGCTGCCGCTCGCCGACGGCGGCGCGCGCCTGGTCATGAACCGGCTCAAGGCGCTCAGCGTTTCCGACGTCGTCCGCGTCCTGGCCCCCGGCGGGCTCCTGATCACCCAGCAGGTCGACGACGCCGGGGCTCCCGGGACCCCCGATATCCCCGTGGCCTCCGAGGTTCCCGGAACCCCTGGGACCCGTGGCCGGCTCGACGTCCGGGCGTCCCGCCCGAGCGTGCGCCTGAGGGCGATGACGGTGGCTCTGAGCGAAGCCGGGCTGATTGTGGAGAGCACTTCGCAGTGGTCGAGGGCCGTGGACGTCGACAGCGCGGACGAGCTCGCCGCCGACTGGGGCTCGGTCCACCCCGGCGCCCCCGGGCCCGACCGCGCCGCGGTGCTGGCGCGCATCCGCGAGGAGTCGGGTGGCGGCCCGGTGCTGCTGGTGGCCCGCCGTTTCTGCATCCGGGCCCGCCGGCCGTCCTGACCGCGAGGCGGGCGGCCTCGGGCCGTGTGGGGCGGGCGGAGCCATTGGGCCCGGATGCCCGGGACCGCCCGGATGGTGCCGGCGCGGGCGGGGCCGTCTCAGGTCAGGCCGAGCTCGGTGCGGGCCCGGGCGGAGATGCGCTGGAGGACCCGGACGGTGGTGCGCAGGTCGTCGCCGTCGACGCCCTCGCACAGGGCGAGCAGCTGGGACAGGTGCGCCTGGGCGGCGCGCGCGACGCGGTCGAGGACCTCGGGGGTGCAGCGCACGCGGATGACGCGGGCGTCGTCGGCCTGCCGCTCGCGCACGACGTAGCCGTCGGCCTCCAGCCCGTCGACGAGACGGGTGACGGCGCGCGGCGTGACGTCGAGGGTGCGGGCGAGCTCGCTCATGGTCGGGCTGCCGGAGCGGGCGAGGAGCATGAGCAGCTCGACCCGCGAGGAGGACATGCCCCACTCCCTCTCGGCGTAGCGGTCGCGCAGGCGCCGCAGCAGGCCGCCGAGGGCGCCGACCGTCGTCGTCGCGATGATGCCCGCGACCCGGTCGGACATGGAGTCCGCGTCGGTCCAGGGGGCGCCGGCGACAACCTCCGCCAGCAGGGGGCTGAGCTCGACGGCGCGGTCAGCGCCCTCGGGGAGGCGGGGCGCCTCCAGGGGCCAGCCCTCGTACTCCTCCGGCGGGGTGCGGGGGGCTTCGTGCGGGGTCCGGGCGGTGGTGGTCATGGTGCGAGTCTGCCTTTCGTGGCGGCGGTGCGGGGGCGGATGGGCGCGGCCGGGCACGATTGAGCGGGCGGGGCCGGTGGGCGGGGCGCCGCCGGACGTCGGGTGCTGGCTGGCGGAGATCGCTGGCGTGCCGAGCGTCACGCGCACTCCCATTGTAGTTACCGAGGTAAGCACCTAATGTATTTACCGCGGTAATAAACGAAGGGATCTCACATGACACGCACAGCTCTCGCGCGCACTGCGCGCTCCGAGCCGTCGGAGGCGCTCGGACGGGCACGCCCTGCTGCTGGCACCGCGGCGGCCGGCGCTGCCGCCGACACCGCGGAGACCGACGGCGGCACCACCCGCTCGCGCTTCCTCGCGGTCTTCTCCGGCCTGCTCGTCGCCATGCTGCTCGCCAGCCTCGACCAGACCATCTTCTCCACGGCCCTGCCCACCATCGTCGGCGAGCTCAACGGCGTCGAGCACCAGCTGTGGGTCACCACCGCCTACATGCTCACGGCCACCATTATGATGCCGGTCTACGGCAAGCTCGGCGACCTCCTGGGCCGCAAGAACCTGTTCATCGGCGCCATCAGCATCTTTCTCGCCAGCACCGTCGTCGGCGGCTCCGCGGCCTCCATGGCCGCCCTCATCGCCGCCCGCGCCATCCAGGGGCTGGGCGGCGGCGGCCTGATGATCCTGTCCCAGTCGATCATCGCCGACGTCGTCCCCGCCCGGGACCGCGGCAAGTACATGGGGGCCATGGGCGCCGTCTTCGGGCTGTCCTCCATTATCGGCCCGCTGCTCGGCGGCTGGTTCACCGAGTCCCTCAGCTGGCGCTGGGCCTTCTGGATCAACGTGCCCCTCGGTCTGGTTGCCGTCGCCGCGGCCGTGATCTTCTTCGACCTGCCCAGGCGCCGCCTCACCGTCGCCATCGACTGGCGCGGCATCGCCACCATGGCCGTCGCCACGAGCGCCATCATCCTCATCTGCGCCTGGGGCGGGCACACCTACGCCTGGGACTCTGCGCAGATCCTCGGCCTGGCCGCCGTCGCCGCCGTCGGCGCCATCGCCTTCGTCGCCGTCGAGCGCAGGGCCGAGGCGCCGATCATCCCCCTGCACCTGTTCGCCTCGCGCAACTTCAACCTCGCCACCATCTCCGGGATGATCATCGCCATCGGCATGTTCGGCGCCATCTCCTACATGCCCACCTACTTCCAGATGGTCTACGGCTACTCCGCCACCCAGGCCGGGCTGCTCCTCATCTCCATGGTCTCCGGGCTCATGGGCGCCGCCCTGCTCACCGGCAACCTCGCCTCGCGCACCGGCCGCTACAAGTGGATGACGATCGCCTGCGCCGTCGTCTCCGCCATCGGGCTCGGCCTGCTGTCCACCATCGAGGTCACGACGAGCGTCCAGGTGCTGTGCACCTACCTCTTCGTGCTCGGAGCCGGCATCGGCCTGGGCATGCAGATCTTCATCCTCATCGTCCAGAACTCCTTCCCCGACCGCGAGGTCGGCGCCGCCACCGCCGCGAACAACTTCTTCCGCGAGATCGGTGCGACCCTCGGTGCGGCGATCGTCGGCTCGATCTTCACCTCCAACCTCACCTCGCTCCTCACCGAGCGCATGAGCGAGGCGGGCATCGATCCGGGCCGCTCCGGCGCCGCGATCTCCGGCCTCACCCCGGCCGTTGTCAACGCCCTGCCCGAGCAGCTGCGCGCGATCGTCACCTCCGCCTACTCCGAGGCCCTCACCCCGGTCTTCGGTCACCTTGTGCCCCTGGCCCTCGTGGCCCTCGTCGTCGTGTGCTTCATCCGGGAGGTTCCGCTGCGCACGAGCGTCGAGGAGCACTGAGCGCCGATCGGTGCCGGCCGGGAGCGGCGGGGTCCTGCCGGAGCACGCTGGGGCGGCCGGCCGCGGGGGTCCGATTGGCTGCCTGGAGCCGTACCGCTCATGCCCGCCCGGGCCCAGAGGGGACCGGGCGGGCATGAGCACGGAGCCGCTGGATGATCGACTCCGGGGGCGCGGGCCAGGCCAGGTGAGCGGCGGGCCCCAACGTCAACGGAGGTTCACGTTGGGAAGGTACGTTCATGTTCCGGCGTGCTCCACTCGGACGCCCGGACGCCGGGAGGGCTGCGGACCGCCATCGGCGTTGACGGCACGCTCTGCGCTCTTGAAGGGGCGGTCTCGGCCGGAAAAGGTGGCTCTCACGCAGTTTTAAAGTGACCGGTGCTGTCGTGCTCATTGAGGATCGGCGTGATTCCGCGGTTCTGCGGCGGAGCGGCGGCGCCGTCCAGTGCTAAAAGTGCGTAGGAGCCACCTTTTGAGGGGCCGCAGCGCCAGGCGGGCGCCTCGAAGCAGTCCCGACGAGAAGAAGCCGCAGGCCCGGAATCAATCATCCGGGGGCGGGACCGGTCACGACCACTTGCCGATGCGGGCGGCGGCACCGTGCTCGACATGGGCACAGGCGGGCGCCTGACCTCCCTCCTGGAGCGTTTCACCACCGTGCGTGCGCTCGCCTCGACGTCGTCGCCACCGCGGGCTGGAGACCCAATGCTCCGGTGGCCCGCGAGCACCTGGAGCCTCTGGGCGTGCACGTGGAGGAGCACGATCCGGAGTGCAGCGCCCTGCTGCCGCTTCCCGACGACGGCGCGCGCTTAGTCGTGAACCGGCAGGAGGCGCTCGACGCCGTCGACGCTGCCCGAGTCATGGCGTCCGGCGGGATCCTGGTCACCCGGCAGGTCGACGGCACCGAGGTCTCCGAGGTTCACGACTGGTTCGGGATCCGGCCACGCTATCCGGATGCGTGCTTGGCGGTGGTGACAGCCGCTCTGCGCGCGGCCGGGCTGGAGGTGGAGAGACCGGGCAGCGATCCGGTGCGGCTGACGGCCCGTCGCTTCCGCATTCGGGGCCGCCGGCCGTGCTGACCGCAGTGCGGGAGGGGCTCACCTGCAACAGGCGCTCCGCCGGACCCCTCGGGCCGATCTCGGTGCGGAATATGGCCGATCTTGACGGAAGAAGACGACGCCGCCCATCGGCCCGGTTTGCGCCCCGCCGGAATCGATCATCTAGTCTCGCCTCCATGAGTGAGCGCCAAGAGCAGTGGGAATCGCGTTATGCCGCCGTCGATCGGCTGTGGTCCGAGCAGCCCAACGACTGGCTGCCCGAGCTCGCCGCCGCCTGGGAGCCGGGGCGCGCCCTCGACCTGGGCTGCGGGGAGGGCGCCGACGTCGTGTGGCTCGCCGAGCACGGCTGGGACGCCACCGGCGTTGACCTGTCGGCCACCGCCATTGCCCGCATGGAGGCCGGGGCCCGCGGGCGCGGCCTGGGGGAGCGGGTCCACGGCGTCGTCCTCGATGTGACGCACGAGGCGCTGCCCGCCGGCCCCTTCGACCTCGTGGCCGCCTTCTACGTCCACGGCGGTCCCATGCCCGGGTCGCTCGACCTGGTCGAGCTCCTGGCCCAGGGGGCCGGGCTCGTGGCTCCCGGGGGGCGCCTGCTCACCGCCGTCCACTGCACCAATCCGCCCTGGCACGGCAACCACGCGCGCACCTACACCCCCGACGAGCTGCTCGCGGGTCTGGCCGGGGCGACGCGGGGCTGGCGGGTCGAGGCCGGTCAGGAGCGGTGGCGGGAGACGATCGGTCCCGACGGCGAGGCGGGGCGGCGCTCCGACGCCGTCGTCTGCCTGCGCCGGCCAGTCTGAGCGGGGCGGGCGGCGGCGGGCCGTGGAGCGGGCCCCGGCTAGGACGCTTTTCCGGAGTCTCTTGTCGGCCCTCGGCGCCCCGCCCCCGGAGCGGCCCGGTGCCCGTCTGGCTCGGCGCTTTGTCCGGCTCCGATCCTCAGGCCTGTGCGTCGCTGGCGGGGCGGCGCGACGCGGGTACGGGGACATGTCTGCACGGTCCACTTGGTGCACAAGTGGACCGATCTCGACGCGGAGATCGACCGATCTCGGCGAAGGTGGGAGGCGGGAGGGCGGGGCCCCACAGGGCCGCTCGTGCGCACCCTCCGGCGGGCCGTTCACAGGGAGTCTGCAGGGAATGGGCGGCCGGTCGTACCGTCCAGCCATGACTTCTTTGAACATCGACTTGGCCAGGGACGACGTCGCCACCGGCGTCGGACTTGTTCCCACCACCGTACCCGACAGCTGGACAGGGGGCGCGTCGGCCGCCTGTCAGACGCAGCTCGACACACTCCGCACCCTGCTCACCGGACTCGATTCGCTTCTTGACACGGCCGACACCGCCATGACCGCGCTCAAAGACGCAAGCGCCGGGTAGGGGGCGTCGGTGAGCACCGCAACACTGTCCCAGCCTGCGCAGGGAGACGTCTGCGATCCGGGCCAGGCCCTTCTCGACGCAGACCAGGCGATTCAGAGCTCCAGGGATCCGTTCCCCGAGATGACCCTGGGCGACGCGATAGTGCCCTGCGGCAATGAGGCTCCGACGAGCCACTACTTCAGCCCGCCGACCGCGGGCGACGGCGACGGGTCGGCCTCCCTGGCCTGGCCCGGAATGACGGCCGGGGTCACCGCCGTCGTCTCGGGAGGCACCTATGCGGTCGATACCGACGCCCTCAGCGGCTTCGCCACCGCGCTCACCAACGCCGCCGGCCACCTCGACGACGCCCGTACGCATGCTCTCGACGCCGAGGCCGAGGCTCGGGCCGCCGTCGCCCGGCCCGAGCCGGACAAGGACACGTCGGACTCCCAGGGCGGCGGGTCATTCTTCAGCGGGTTCCACTGGTCCGACCCCATGTGCACCTCTGGATTCGGCAACACGGGGATCGCCTCCTGCGGCGGCGGTCCTTCGTCGTACTCGACGTCGAGCTTCGAGACTCTGCGCACCGCGGCGCTCGACGCCGTCGCGGCGCTGACGACGGGAGCCGGCTCCCTCCAGGACGTCGCGGAGTCGCTGCGCGCTCTCGCCGCCGACGTCACGGACTGCGTCAATGTCTACAATGGCGCCGAGTCCGGTGCGGCGCCCAGCGGCGCCGGGGCCTTCGGCGCGGCCACCTGGGGCGTGTTGGGAATGCTCCTGATGGCGAGCTCGCCTGCGGGGCTCCTCCTTCTTCTTGGTGCCGGCTCCGCCGCCACCAACCCCGATCTGACCAAGTACGCCGATGGCGACCTCGCTGACGTCCTGGACGACCTCACCGCCGTCATGTCCGATGACGACCTCGCCGAATGGGTGCAGACCGACCTGCTGAAGATCGCGATGCTGGTGGACTACGCCAGGAACGCCAAGACCGGCCGCGAGACGGCGGCGATCGAGGCCTACCTGACCGGCGTCGCGCAGCGCCTCGACCCCGAGATCAGCGCGAAGCTCCCCGAGGAGCTCACGACCGACGGCGGTCAGAAGGTTCCCGCCTCGTCGCTGACCCCGATGGAGCGCGTCGTGTACTACATGTCCGTGCTCTCCGCGGACGTGGCCGCCAGGCGCTTCGGCGACCCGACCGATCTCACCCTCACCGTGCACGGCGGCTCCTCCCTCACCATCCCGCCCTCCGGGCGCGATCCGATGGCCTGGAGCACGGACGTGCCCGCTCTCAAGAAGGCCGATGGGCGCGCGGCGGACGGGGTGAAGGTGGACAGGCCGCTGGGCACGGCTGCGGACGTCATCCGCTACAGCGACTCCCTCAAGGCGGAGGACGACGACCCCTCCAGCGGCGTCATCTCGATCGTGCGCACCACGCACGCCGACGGCACGAGCTCGTGGCTCGTCGTCGTCCCGGGCACGACCGACTGGGGGCTGGGCGGCAGCAACCCGCAGGACCTGCTGACCAACCTGCAGGCCGTGGCCGGTGCGCCCAATGACATGGAGAGCCTGGTGGCCGCCGCCATGCGCCGAGCCGGGATCGGCCCGGACGACCCGGTGGGGATCTACGGCCACTCGCAGGGGGCCATCGTTGCCAGCAATATCGCGGCGGACCCCACCGTCAACGAGCGGTACAACGTCACCACCCTGCTGACGGCCGGCGGGCCCACGGCCGGGGCCGACCTGCCCGACAACGTCAATGCGCTGCACCTGGAGAACGGCGCCGACGCCGTCCCCGCCCTCGACGGTGCGCCCACCCCGCGCACGCCCACGCGCACCGTCGTCACCCTGGACACCACCGACTCCGACCTCGAGGGGTACCCGCACGGGAGTCTTGTCTACGCTGACGCCGTCGAGGGCATGAGCGGGGATCCCGCGATCGATGCGTGGACACACCGGCTCGAGTCGCTCACCGGCACGGACGAGAAGGGGGCGACGACGAGCGCGTTCGTCTTCGACATCGCCCGTCACACGACTGGTGCGCCCAGCCAGTCCGGCTCCAGTTCGCGCTTCTGAGCGGAGTCCGCCCAGGCGGGTGGACCGGCCCAGAGCGCTTACTACGCTCCTTTGTCCCTTACTGTACGAGGAAAAGGGGCGTAGTAAGGGACAAAGGAGCGTAGTAAGCGCCAGGTGGGCGGCGGACGGGATGCCGGGCCGGCCGGGCGGACCCCGCGCACCCCGGAATGTTTCAGTCGTCCTGCCTGCGCGGGCCGAGCACGCCCACTACCAGCGCCGAGACGATCGAGATCAGGATCGAGGCGAGGATTGCCGTTCCGAACGAGCCCACGTGCAGGCCCAGGGTGAGGCCCGCCTCTGCTCCGACGCCGACCAGCCTGTCCGTGATGGCGCTCGTCAGCAGCAGCATCGCCCCGTTGACGATCAGGGCGAACAGCCCGAACGTCAGGACGTACAGCGGGAAGGCGACGAGCTTCGCCACGGGCTTGATCAGCGAGTTGACCAGCGCCAGGACGAGGCCGACCACGAGCAGGTTCATGACGGTCATGAGCGTCGTCGGCGTGCCCGGAACATCCATCCCCTTGATGAGGGTGACCGCCAGCCATAGGCCGGCCGCATTGCCGATCGTGCGTACAAGAAGCTCCATGCGTTCATTCTTCCACTCGCGCCTGAGACGCGGCTGTGCGCGGCACGCAGGCCGCTCGCGCGCCTGGGTGGCCGACCTCGGCCTTCCGGCATTCCGCGGCGACGGCACCACCGCATGCGACCGGCGCCCCCGCGCGGGCCCGGTCTCCCCGCCGTCAAGCGTGTGAAGGGCGACAAGAAGTAGGATGCCCCCCCCCGCGGGCCCGGTCTCCCCAGGCGACCAGCATCACCCCGCCCCGCGCTCCGGTGGGAGGATGCGCCCATGAGCAGCGCTGACACGCCCGTCCACATCCGCGACGCCGTCCGCTCCCTGCCCGGCTACGTGCCCGGGGCGCGCCCGGGCGGCGGCCGCACCGCCAAGCTCTCCAGCAACGAGCTCCCCTTCCCACCCCAGCCCGCGGTGCTGGAGGCCTTGACCGCGGCCGCCGCCGGCGCCAACCGCTACCCCGAGATGACGGCGGACTCCCTCGTCGCGGCCCTCGCCCGCCGGCACGGGGTCGATGCCGAGCAGGTCGTCGTCGGCAACGGGTCGGTCGCCCTCATCCAGCACCTGCTCGACGCCGTGTGCGACGAGGGGGACGACGTCGTCGTGCCGTGGCGCTCCTTCGAGGCCTACCCGATCTGCATCGCCGTCGCCGGGGCGCGGGCCGTCAGGGTGCCGCTGACCGCCGACGGCCGCCACGACGTCGCCGCCATGGCCGCGGCCGTCACGCCGCGCACCCGCGCGATCATCGCCTGCACGCCCAACAACCCGACCGGGCCGGCGCTGAGCGGCGCCGAGCTGGCCGCGCTGCTCGACGGCGTTCCCGAGCGGGCGGTCGTGCTCGTGGACGAGGCCTACCTCGACTTCGTCACCGACGACACCGTGGGGGACGCGCTGACGCTGCTGGATCGCCACCCGAACCTGGTCGTGTCACGGACCTTCTCCAAGGCGCACGCCCTGGCCGGAATGCGGGTGGGCTACCTCGTGGCGGCGCCCGCGATCATCGACGCCGTCCGGGCCGTGGCGACGCCCTTCGGGGTGGGGGTCGCGGCGCAGGCGGCGGCCATTGCCGCGAGCCGGCCCGAGGCGCTGGCCGAGACGGCGCGGCGGGTGGACGCGGTGGCCTGCGAGCGGGAGCGCGTGGTGGCGGCGCTGCGGGGGCGGGGGTGGGTCGTGCCCGAGACGCAGGGGAACTTCTACTGGCTCGGCGTGGGGGAGACGACGGCGAGCCTGGCGGAGCACTTCGCGGCCGCCGGGGTGCTTGTGCGTCCCTTCGCCGGGGAGGGTGTGCGCGTCTCGGTGGGCGCGCGCGAGGAGAACGACCGGGTGCTCGCGGCCGCGGCCGCCTGGGAGGGCCCGCGCGGCTGATGTACCTATTTCCAACTCGGCGAATTAGGGCGGGGTGGCCGACGGCGGCCGCGACTGACCACGGGTCGCGTGCCCCACGCGCCTCAGGCGGTGGCGATCGAGACCAGGAAGACCACCTCGAGCACCACCTCGACCAGCCCCATCGTCCCGGGGCGCAGCGGTCGATGACGCTTCCTGACCAGCCTCCACTGCCACAGCGGCATGACGAGGGACCGCACCGTCAGCACCACCCAGAGCACCGCGTGCAGCCACGGCAGCCACCCGCCGGCCGCCAGCCACACGGCCGCCGCCGCCACGACCGCGTGCGCCGCGACTGTTCCGCCCAGGAGCCGGTTGTTGAAGCGCTCCCGGATCATCGACTTGATGTAGGGCACCGTCCCGCAGAAGTACGCTGCCGTCGACGCCGTCACCAGCCACATCCACGGCCAGCCGTGCAGCTCCCCGTTGGGGCTCGCGCCGGGCAGGGCGGCGGCGTTCCCGCCGGTCCCGAGGAAGCCTCCCGCGCCCTGCACGGCCAGGCTGTAGGTGACCGCGGCGATGAGGCTCGCGGCCGCCGTCGTCGCCAGCCCGGAGGGCAGCGAGCGCTCGCGCCCGCGCCACACCTCCCACAGCGCGATCGCGAGCAGCGGCAGCATGGGCACCAGCCACTGCAACAGGTAGGGCGCGGCCACCAGGGTCGTCAGCCCGAGCACGCCGGTCCAGGCGGTGTAGACGATCAGTGGCACGAGGAGCAGCGCGCGCTTGCGGGCGGACCGGGTGCGCAGCCACTGCGACCAGGCCCAGTAAGTCAGGTAGGCGCCCCACCAGGACGGGATGAGCAGCAGGTTGACCCAGCTGAAGCCGCCCACCACCCAGCCGACGATCGCCGGCATGACCAGCATCGACCAGGCGCCGTGCTGGCCCGGGACCCAGGCGCGCCGGCCCGGCTGGCGGCGGATGTTCTCCTGCTTGCGCCGCTCGGACTGGACGAAGGTCTCGCCCTCGCGCGTGCTGGTGGGGCGGCGGGGCCGGCCGGTGGCGAGCAGAATGTCGTCGTCAGGGCCGGGCCGGGACTGCTGGTAGGGGATGCTGGTGCGCGGCCGCGCTGCGCTCTCGCCCCCGTCCTCGCGCGTGCTAGTGGGGCGGCGGGGCCGGCCGGTGGCGAGCAGGATATCGTCGTCAGGGCCGGGCCGGGACTGCTGGTAAGGGACGCCGTGGTGCGCCTCCTGCTCCTGCTCGACGGCGGCCTCGCTGGCCGAGGCGTCGTCTTCTGGTGCCGGGTCGCCGGAGACGTACTCGACATGGCGGTCGGAAGGATCCGAGGGGCGCTGCTGGGTCACGACAGGCAGCCTACTGAATCCGCGAGGCCGTCAGCGAGAAGGCTCAGGGCGGGCGGATGGAGCATGCGGGGCGGCGCGGCTCGGCTCGGGCGCGCGCAGCATGCGCCGGGGCGGAGGTCAGCGCAGGCCGTAGATGAGGGTGGCGCGCCTGGAGCGGGTATCGGCGCCGTGCCTGTGGAAGGGTCGAACAGGGCGGCGATCACCAGTTCGCGGCCGCTTTCACGGTCGCGCTCAGCTCCCTCGGACCCCCGACGCAGGGCGATGAAGGAGCGCGAGCTCCAGGGATCCGGGTCTGCGAACTCCCCGAGCTCGACGACGCGAGCGCTCGAGTAGGTGAGGATGGTTCCGCCGGGCTCCAGGGCGGAACCATTTGCGACCTGGACCGCCAGGGTGTCCGACGTCAGGACAGTGCCCAGTATCTCGCCCTGGATCTCCGCGCTCCCAATCGCCTTGCCGCTCGTCAGGTTGATGATGGCAATGGGGGTGACCCACTGGTTGGCGGATTCGTTCCAGGTGGAGTCGAGGTGGATGGCCAGCAGTGTCCCGTCAGGATCGGTGACCGCGCTCCCGCTGGCGGGATTGTTCTTGTTGGGAAAGGATGGGCTCCGCGCGTGATCGGTGGATCGCCCGACGAGATTGGTGAGCTCCAGGCTCCAGTGCGGGGCGCCATCGACCGGGTCGAGCAGGGTGATGACCAGGGTGGTGAGCCGGCCGGGTCCGTATGCCGGTATCACGCTCTTCCTGCTGTTCTTCTCATCCTTCTCGTCCTTCTCCGGGACTGACAGGGCGATCGGTCCGGCTGCGGTGACAATGTAGTCGATGAATTGCGAGTGCTTGAACTCGGTGGCCCACGCGCCCGAGTCACTGGTGTGGGCGGTCAGGTCCGGCCCGCTGCCCGAGGGGTGCGACAGAGAGGCGCTGAATGCTCGCGTAGGAGGCGCCAGTGCGCAGTAGACCTGGGCGGAGGTGATGGTGAGGATGACCACTCCGATCGCCGCCGCGGCTCGGATCCAGAACCGGGGGCTGCGCAGGGCGCGGGCGAGCCTGCGCAGCGGGCCGCGTCCGTCGTCGTCGGGTGGTGGCCACGCCAGGGGCCGCGGCGGGAGGAGCACAATACTGGCCGCTATCAGGATGCTGCCGGTGATGAGGAGGTGTGCGCCCGGACTGTATGCGGGATACAGCTTGACCAGGGTGAGGATGGGGCAGGCCAGGGCGAGGAGGCCCAGGAGATTAATGCCGAGCTCGGCGGTGCCCACCGAGGACATGGTGTGAGTGTCCCGCCGGATCCACAGCTGCATGACCAGGATGATCGTGCCGCTCAGCAGGATGCCGAGCCCTCTGAAGAAGAAGTCTCGCTCCCGGCCGGGGAGGTCGCCGCCCAGGAGGGCGACGAACCGGGCGCCCGGGAGCGGCATGAGGCGGGCGATGATCGGAACGAGGGTCAGGCCCGTCCACACGCTCAGGCAGATGCCGGAGGCCGCGGTGAGTGCCTTGTGGGGTGTCGGCCGCGGGCGCTCGTCCTCACGGGTCTGGCGGGCCTGCGGGGGCGGCCTGCCGGGGGTGTCGTCAGGGGAGGAGTGAACCGTCCTCCCGGGGCACGCGCTGCCCCCGGTGGGGGGCGTCATGGGCCTTCCATGGGGACCGGGCGGAGAGCCGGACTGAAGTGGTACCGGTGCTCGCGCGCGGAATCCCGCCTCTCCACCTCGACGGCGGAGACGGTCTCGGCACCGCCCGACCCGGCGTCGGTGGGCCCGGGTCTCGGGGCGCTCACGCGGCGGCTCCGGGGGCGGGCGCAGGAGCGGAGTCCAATGTATCAGGGGTCACAATCCTATTATGTGACCGAACCGTGACCCTGGGGAAGGGTTCGGCCGATCTCCGCCCGGCTCAGCTCATCACCAGGCTGAGCAGCACGAGCAGGGAGGCGACGACCTCAAGGCGCCCGACGAGCTTGACGCGCAGGAGCGGCTGCCCGTCGGCCATGCGCCTGCGCTGGATCAGCGGCAGCACGACCGCCCGCGCCAGCAGCAGGACCCACACCAGCGCGTGCGCCCAGGAGGCGAGCCCGCCGACGGCGCAGCCGAGCGCCGCGACCGTCACCGCGGCGTGGAAGCCGATCGACCCGGCGAGCATTCGCGGGTCGCCGCGCCGTCGCACCATTGTCTTGACATAGGGGACCGCGCCGACGAAGTAGGCGGCGAGGAACCCGGTGAGCAGCCACATCCACGGCCATCCGGTCAGCGAGCCGTCCGGACTCTCGCCGTACGGCCCGCTCGCCCCCGCGCCCAGCCCGAGCAGGCCCCCGCGGCCCCCGGTGGCCAGGTCGTAGACGATGGGGGCCATGAGGGTGGCCGCCAGCGTGGTGACGGCCCCGGACAGCAGGGAGCGCTCCTTGCCGCGCCACGCCTGGTGGACCGCCACCGCGGCGAGCGGGACGAGGAGGAGCCCCCAGCGCACCAGGTAGGGGGCCAGAACCAGGGAGATCGCCGCCAGGACCGCCGTCGTCACCGAGTAGACGGTCAGCGGGGCCCGCAGCGGCTCGCGCTTGCGGGGGCTGCGCGTGCGCATCCACTGGGTCAGCACCCAGTAGCTGAAGTAGGCGCACCACCAGGCCGGCAGCACGACGGCATCGGCCCAGCTCCAGCCGCCGACGGCGATGCCGACCACCGGTGGCAGGAGGATCATCCCCCACGCCCCGTGGTAGTTGGGCACCCAGCCGCGCCTGCTGCGCCGACGACGGTTCTGCTTCTTCTTCCTGGAAGATGCGGGCGCGGGGGCCTTGGCCGGGCGGCCCGCGGCGGGCGCGGCGTCGGCCTGTTCGGCGCCGTCGGCGGGGTCGGTGGGTGGTGGCTGGCTCACACCCGTAAGCCTAAGGACGGACGGGGGAGGCCAGCGACCATGGTGACACCGCGTTGGCTCCCGCGCTCAGCCCCTCCAGGCAGACATTGTCGGACGAGACCGACGGTGCCGCCGTCTGCCTCGTCCGACAATGTCTGCCTCGACGCCGGGGTCAGTCGCCCAGCGCGGCGGAGACGACCTCCTTGGCCTCCTCCTGGACCTGGGCCAGGTGCTCGGCCCCCTTGAAGGACTCGGCGTAGATCTTGTAGACGTCCTCCGTGCCCGAGGGGCGCGCGGCGAACCAGGAGTCCTTGGTGGTCACCTTGAGCCCGCCGATGGGCGCGTCGTTGCCGGGCGCGCGCACGAGGCGGTCGACGATCGGCTCGCCGTCGAGCTCGGTGGCGGTGACGTCCTCAGGGGACAGCGCCGCGAGCCGGGCCTTCTGGGCCTTGGTGGCGGGCGCGTCAATGCGGGCGTAGGCGCTGGCGCCGAAGCGGGCCACCTGCTCCTCGTGCAGCTGCGAGGGGGTCTTGCCGGTCACCGCAATGATCTCGCTGGCGAGCAGCGCCAGGATGAGGCCGTCCTTGTCCGTGGTCCACACGGTCCCGTCCTTGCGCAGGAAGGAGGCCCCTGCGCTCTCCTCGCCGCCGAAGCCGACCGAGCCGTCAATGAGCCCGGGCACGAAGTGCTTGAAGCCGACGGGCACCTCGATGAGCCTGCGGCCCATGGCCGCCACCACCCGGTCGATGAGGCTGGAGGAGACCAGGGTCTTGCCCACGGCGCAGCCCTCGGGCCAGCCGGGGCGGTGGGTGAACAGGTACTCGATGGCCACGGCCAGGAAGTGGTTGGGGTTCATCAGCCCGCCGTCGGGGGTGACGATGCCGTGGCGGTCGGAGTCGGCGTCGTTGCCGGTGGCGACGTCGTAGGGGGTCTTGCCCTCGGCGTCGGGCGTCATCTTCTGGCGCAGGGAGGCCATGGCGTTGGGGGAGGAGCAGTCCATGCGGATCTTGCCGTCCCAGTCCAGGGTCATGAAGTGCCAGGCCGGGTCCACCTCGGGGTTGACCACCGTCAGGTTCAGGCCGTAGCGCTCGCCGATGGCGCCCCAGTAGTCCACGGAGGCGCCGCCCAGCGGGTCGGCGCCAATGCGCACGCCCGCCTCGCGGATGGCGTCCATGTCGACGACGTTCTCCAGGTCGGCGACATAGGTCTCGAGGTAGTCGTGCTTGATGACGTGGGGGCCGTCGAGGGCCTCGGCGATCGGCACGCGCGGCACGTCGCGCCAGCCGCCGGCCAGCAGCTCGTTGGCGCGGTCGGCGATCCACCCGGTGGCGTCCGAGCCGGCGGGGCCGCCGTGCGGCGGATTGTACTTGAAGCCGCCGTCGCGCGGCGGGTTGTGCGACGGCGTGATGACGATGCCGTCGGCCAGGCCCGGGCCGGTGGTGCGTACGCCGGCCTCGGTGCCGGCGCCGTTGGCCCGCAGGATGGAGTGCGAGACGGCCGGGGTGGGCGTGTAGGAGCCGCGGGCGTCGACGGCGGTCGTGACGCCGGCGCCCGAGAGCACCTCGATGGCGGTGCGCCAGGCGGGCTCGGACAGCCCGTGTGTGTCGCGACCGAGGTAGAGGGTGCCGTCGGTGCCCTGGGAGCGCCGGTACTCCACGATCGCGGCGGTGATCGCCACGATGTGGGCTTCATTGAAGGCGGTGTCCTGGGAGGCGCCGCGGTGGCCGGAGGTGCCGAAGACCACCTTCTGGGCCGGGACCGCGGGGTCGGGGACGAGGTCGTAGTAGGCGGAGACGACCTCATCGATGTTGACGAGGTCTTCGGGCTGTGCTGGTTGTCCTGCGCGTGGGTGCATGGGGGTAGTGTGTCACTGATCACTGGACATGTCCTGGAAATCCCGAAAGGCGGACAGGTGATTTCCTGAGATCTTCTTCTCCCTCCCGCCTCCCGCTGCGGTCGCAGCCACGGTTGCCGGCGGGGTCCCGGCCGGCTGCCGTCCGCGTCGGCGTCCGGGGTGCGGTCTGCGCCGCCTGGTGGCGGAGGGCTCCGTCGCCTAGCCCCGCTCATCTCGACTGGCGCCGGCGATCGCGGCCGTGACATTGCGGCGGTCCGCGATCCACAGCTCAGCGCGGGTCACCCGGCCCCGGGTCACCACCAGTGAGCCCCGCAGGGCGTGCGGGACGTCGCGGAGCTGCCGGTAGTGATCGCCGTCGTCGACGGCGACACGGCCCTTGCCCAGCAGGTGCAGGCGGGCGGTGGGGCGCTGCGGGTCCGCTGTGAGAGCGGCCGCCACCCGGGGCGGGGGCCCGGGGAGGACCAGTCCGACGTCGGCGGCGTTCTCGGAGGGCCCCTGGCCGACGGCCGTGATGAGGACGCCGAGGTGGTGGTCGTCCACGAGCTGGACGAAGGCCGTCTCCCGGTCGGTGTCCACGCACAGGCGGGTCCAGTCCACGACGCCGCGCGCCCGCTGGCCGGGCGCCGGGCCCGCTCGGCGTCTCGGCGCGCCCGTCCACGGTGGTTCTTCCGGGCTCGGGGGCGGGGCCGACGATAGGCTGAATGAACTGACCTTATCCGCTTCGGCGCACCGCGTCCCCGTAAGGAGTCCCCATGTCCACCGTCGTGTCCACCACCAGCGCCCCGGCCGCCGTCGGCCCCTACTCCCAGGCCGTGTCCACCGGGGGCGCCGGCGGCACCGTGTACGTCTCCGGCCAGGTGCCGCTGGACCCGGCCACCGGGGCGCTCGTCGACGGCGGCATCCAGGCGCAGGCCGAGCGGGTGCTGACCAATATCGGAGAGATTCTGGGCGCCGCGGGCCTGGGGTACGCCGACGTCGTCAAGACCACCGTGCTGCTGGCCGACATCGCCGACTTCAAGGCCGTCAACGAGGTCTACGCCCGCTTCTTCACCGGGCCCGTGCTGCCCGCCCGCGCGGCCTTCGCCGTCGCCGCCCTCCCGCTGGGGGCGAGGGTCGAGATCGAGGCGATCGCCGTCCGGCCCTGACGGCGCGCCAGGCTCCCGAAGGCTTTGGCCGGCCCACTGGAACGCTTTTTAGCCTGCTCGAAAACTCCACCAGAAGGCCAGGGCGGGATCATTGCAATTCCGTTACGCAGCGGTGTCGCCGTGGCGCCGCACAGTCGACTCCTCGTGCATACGACACCTCAGGCCCCTACTGCTCCCGTGGCAGGGTCGGCAGACCCTACAACGTCGTGTGACGAGCGAAACATGCCGTTAACGCCGCGCGAATACTGTGCGGTCAACGGGCTCTTCAGTCATCACGAGCCACGGCCCACCAGATAGGAGAAGACCCATGGCAGTGACCGCATTCCTGGAGGACTTGGAGTTGATTCAAGAGCTGCACGGGGAGCCAGTCGCGCAGTCTCATGCGTGGCTTTCTCTATTATAGACTTGCGATTCACGCGGCGGAAGTTTCGGTCTCGGAAAGGTTTCGTCTTTCGGAGTTTGCGCTGATCCTGAGGTTCCACAGTGTCCAGAATCCTGGAACATGGGCCGTTGCATATGCTCACTGTGTTGCAGCGCTATTAATTCAGAACGGTACAGCATCGCCAGCGGGCGAGCTGCCTGTTATCTAAAATGTAGGCTTATTGTTTATTGATTACTTCGTTGGACGCCGATAGAAAATATTTAAATATTATTGATGGCATTCGTTCTCGAGCCGAGTCGTACACGACTCCCGTCGAGCACTGGGGAATTTGGCAACGGTTCGGTCGCTCTGATCGTGAGTACTCGCGATGGAAGGTTCATATCTCGGTCGGCCTCGACCACCTCATCTTTCTCACGCCAAGGCTGAGTGATTACCTCCTTAAGAGGGGTACGGCCTTCAAGATGATCGACACTCTTGCCAATGCGGAGCAGCTCCAGTGCGGCGGCATGGGTGTCCTCCAAATTGGAAAACCGATCACTGTGTATCCGCTTCTTGAGGAAGATATGGGAGGCTTGATCGGCGAGCTCCGGCATCTCACCAAGAATGCCTGTGGGCTTCGGGCGATTACCGACGTCGCGATCTCGGACTCGTCCTGTCTGTCGCTTCGCAACGAGACGTGGCCGCGGAAGACGCCCACTGCGGAACAGTTCGGCCAAGCACGTTCGCGGTTCCCGGATCTCTTGGCCCCTGAGCGAGTGAAGGTCTCCCTCCCGGAACGATATGTAGTTGTGGGTCGCATTTCTGTGCGCGGCGCTGGGCTACGTCTGAAGGCGCTTGATCTTGACTCGTCCACCGCTGACCGTGTGCCACGCTTTGTCTTCATCAAAGAAGGTCGCCGCTACGCCGAACGCGATGTTCAAGGGATTGACGCTTACGAGCGGCTTTTCCCAGGGCGACCTCTCCTATGCGGCCGCCGCCGTCCATACCGCTGTCGACGAGACGTGATTACCTTCAGCTATTCCGCCTCGCAGCCTTGCTGGAAAGTGGTGAATCGCACCTGAGGACGTGCGATACGGACAAGGATGAGAACAATCTATTGTCGCGACACCTGATGGATGCATGGGCGCGACCTCTTCTTAAGCGGAAGCACGTGGACCCTGCCGTGTGTATCGGAACGGAATGGAGCTGAGTGACTATATGGAGCAATCTCAGGTCGGGCTGGCCCTCGAGGGCGTCACGGTTGACTACGGCGCCGCCAAGCCCGCTCTTGATAATGTCACCGTCTCCTTGAAGGGTGGTCGGATCGTTGGCCTGCTCGGTGCGAACGGGGCCGGCAAGACCACCTTCATCAATGCTTGTGCCGGCGTACGGACGGCAACATCCGGTAAGGTGATGCTCCGTGGCGGGCAGGTTGGCTGGTGCGCGCAGCAGCTCATGATCGACTGGTTCGTCAGCATCCGCACGAATGTGTGGATGGGGGCGTGTCTTGCTGGTCTGACAGGAGGAGAGGCCTGGGATCGCGCAGACGCGGCGTTGAAGAGCGTCGGGCTTGATGGTGAACGCGTCCAGGAAACCCCTGAGATTTTGTCTGGTGGTCAACAGCAGCGGCTCATGATTGCCCGCGTCCTTGCGATGGATCCCAAGATCATGTTGTTGGATGAGCCGACTGTCGGGCTAGACCTGGGGCACATCGACCGTCTCGCCCGGGCGGTACGCGCCGCCCGTGACGAGGGCGCACTCGTTGTGATCTCCTCGCATGACTTCACCGCCATCGAACCGCTCATTGACGATGTCCTTCTTCTTGATCGTGGCACTATGCGATTCCTTGGCCCCAAGGCCGACTTCGTCTCAAGATTTGCGCAAAGAGAAGAGATCTCGATCGAGCTGGCCGAGCCCCTCCCTGGTGGGCTGGTTCAGTCCTTCGCCTCTGAGATCGATGTGGTGGTGGGCGATGGCGGCCGGAACCTGACCATCACTGCACCTGTTGGTACAGCCCTGGGTGAGTTGCTACGAGTGATTGAAGCCGACGGTGGCGTGGTACGGGATGTCGTTCGCCGTGGCGTGACACTCGGTGAAGCCTTCATGGCCGCCATTGAACAAGACAATGGAAGCAGGTGAAGACATGCAAGACGGCGTTAACCGGCCCGGTCCCGGCACGAAACTGCCCTGGCTGAGGGCAGTAGCGATGATGACGCGTCTGGAGTGGATGGGAGCCGAGCTGCACACGTGGCGAAGATGGGTGGCTCTGGCCGTGCTGCCCCTGACATATCTCGGTTTGCTCGGCGTGGGCTTGTCCTCGGCCTTCGGCGGCGCAAGTTATCTGCGTTTCGTGGTGCCGGGCGCGATCGTGATGCAGGCCCTCAGCGGCCTCAACCGCGTGGTGGCGCGCACAGTCACCGAACGACGATGGGGACTGGCAGCATTCAAGCTCCAGTCTGGGGTGCCTCAATCGGCCTACCTGCTGGGAATACTTTTCCCGGGCGTGATTGTCTTCGCAGCACAGGCACTTGTTCTGCTCGCCCTCGCTGTGGCGTTGGGTGTGCGTTACAGCGTGCTGTCCAGCATCGCCATGGTGGCGGTCGCGATCTTGTGCGTCCTGACATGGGAATGCCTGAGCTTCGCGGTGGCGGCAGCGATCCGCAACTACCAGACGCGCGACTTCGTCCTAGCAGTCGCCGTTATGCCACTGACCTTCGCCGCCCCGGTGTTCTACACCCTCGACAATGCGCCAACCGCGCTACGGCTGCTAGCCCGCGTCAATCCCCTGACCTACCAGGCCGAATTGGTTCGCGGTGTCGCACAGGGCGCCTTCGCGCTCAGTGCGGCGCTGATCTGCCTCCTCGTACTCACAGCCTCCATGTTCCTTGCGCTACGCGCCGTGCGCGTCATGCGAGAGCTCTCCTTCGAAGGCTGACCACCGTCTGCCTCGTCCGAAAACGTCTGCCTCAATGGCGTGACGGCTCGACGGGGCCGGGCGCCCGCGCCATGGGAAGCTCTCCCCCCGGCGCTGGGCCCCTGCGTCCCACGGCGGAGGACTACTGTTGCGGGTCGTGAGCAACACGCTGATTCGCTGGGGCGGCTCCCGCGCCGTCGCGTCCTTGATCCTCAAGATCGTCGTCGTCCTCCTGCTCGTGGTCGGGGCGCCGCTGCTGGCCCTCTGGCCATTCGGCAGGACGCACGCCCCCAGCGTGGAGGTCCATGACGAGGCAGGCGTCCTCCAGGTCGACGGGACCACCTCCGCCCTGGAGAAGCTGCGCTTCCGCGAGGACGTGACGCTCGTCGTCCTCACCCTGGACGCCGGCTACAACAGCAACTTCAACAGCGAGGTGCTGGCCTACGCGCGCAAGAACCACCCCGAGTGGATCAGCGCCTCCGACCCCAACTACTGGGCGGACGGCCTGGTCATTCTGGGGGTCTCGCCGAGCGGGAGATGGGTCGGCTGCTACTTCGGCGAGGATGTCAAGGTCGATTCGGCCCTTCAGCGGGACATCCAGGACGCGGGCAAGAAGTCCTTCGGCCAGGGGCGGTGGGCGCCCGGCGTCGAGCAGATGGCCGCTCGCGCCGCCGATGTCATGGGGCGCCCGATCGGCTCTGATCTCGCGGTGCTCTTCGTCTCCGCCGTCGGAGTGATCGGCGGCCTCATCCTGGCCGGTGCGATGATACGGACCTACGTTGCGGCCCGGGCGGCCTTCGCCGGGGCCCGGCGCCACTACGCACAGGTCACCACCGACTACGACGCCACGCAGATCAGGGCGGGGCTCATCCCCACCAACGACGCCCACGGCGCCCAGGTCCTGGCCCGCTTCGCCTGGTTCGAGGACCGCTACGCCGAGCTCACCCGCGCCTTCGGCGACTTCGGGGAGCCGCGCGGGGCCGAGTGGTTCGCCTGGGGGCGCAGGCCGGAGGCCCGCAGGCTCCGGGCCCGGGCCGCCGAGCTCGACTCCCTCGACGACGCCATCGCCAACACCTCCGCCCTGCTGACCATGTCCGAGGGCTGGCGGGAGGCCTGGCGCAACGAGCAGGGGCCTGTTCACGAGGACCTGGCCTCCTTCAACAGGCTGTGCTCCTCGGTCCAGGGCGCGGGCCGCATCGACACCACTCAGGACCACGCCTGGGTGAGGGCGACCTCGGGCCGGATGGCGGCCATGACCAACGAGCTGGAGGCGGGGACGCTGTCGCCCTCGGCGGCGCTCGACGAGCTGGACACCATTGCCCAGGACGTGCGCGTCCGCGCCGACTTCCTGGCCCGGCAGGCGCTGGAGGCCGACACGTCCTCCTACCGCGACAACCGCCTGCGCCAGTACGAGTCCTCGCGGAACAGCTGGGGGTCCCGCAACGGCGACGTCTATGTGGGCTGGTGGACGATGGACGGGCACCGCTCCTCCTACGACCCGGCCGCGACCATCCGCATCAACCCGTCCTCCCCGGGCGCCAGTGCCTCCGGGGTGCGCTGGACCGGCTCGGGAACGTCCTCCCAGTTCTCGACGCCGATCTCCGAGCTCGTCACCGGGTACGACTCGGCGTCGAGCTGGGAGCCGCCGTCGTCCTCCTCGTCCTCCAGCTCGAGCGGGTTCTCGGGCGGGGGCTACTCCGGGGGCGGAGGCTTCTCCGGCGCAGGGTCGAGCTCGCACTTCTGAGCGGGCCCGAGGCGCACCCGCCCCTCCCTGTCCGAACAGACATTCTCGGACGAGGCAGACGGTGTCGCCGCCGGTCTCGTCCGACAATGTCTGCCTCGACGCGGATGACAGGGGCGCGCGACTCGTCGCGGCTCCGGAGTCCAGTGGTTCGAGCGCAAGGCGTTCCGCGTCAATGCCAGGAAGCTCGCCGTCGCGGTCATCGGCATGGCGAACGCCGAGAGCGTCGACGCCGATCCTCAATGGGTCAACCGCCTGCGTCGCACGCCCCTTGAGCTCATCGACCCCCCGCTGCTGCTTCGCATCGAGGAGGTCGACGTCGTCAACGACACGGGAGCTGCCGACCATGTGCTCCTCTTCTCCGTGGCGCCCAGCCGGCACGCCCATCAGCGCACCGACGAGGAGGCCTTCGTTCGCGCGGGCGACTCGACGATCTCCATTGAGCCGTACAGCCTGGCAGGAACTCGTCTACGACCGGGAGGCGGACAGCCATGAGGCGCAAGTCCGCGCCGGTCGGCGTGGAGGCCCCCGGCGCCGCGCATGCGGACCGGCTTCGCCGAGACATCGACGCCGCTGGGGACGACCTGCACGTGCTGCGCGCCAAGAGCCTCGTCACTGTTGACGACAGGCTGACAGCAGCGGGCCTGCTGCCCCTCGGCGAGCACCCCCCGCTGTCCCTCCCCCACGCCCTGGTGCGGGTGCTGCGATACCAGGCCGATGAGACCGGCGTCGGCTCGAGGCAGACGATGGCCGCGGACGGCGACCAGCGTCTGGAGGGGGCGATTCCGGACGTCATCGATGCCGCTCTCGCGCTCGTCGACGAGTGGGGTCCGCGTCGTCGGGCCCTGAAGGCGGACGGACGCCTCGGCCCCGTTGACGTCATCCCGAGGGAGGCGTGGATGGAGGCGGTCGTCAACGCCGTCGTCCACCGCTCCTACTCGATGGCCGGCGACCACATCAGGGTCTCGATCTTCCCGCACCGGATAGAGGTCTCCTCGCCCGGGCGCTTTCCCGGCCTGGTCGATCTCTACCTCTACGAGCGTCATTGTCAGGCTCGACGCCTCCGCCCGAGTCACGGAGTCGGTTGCCGAACGGGTTGGGAAGGACGCGCTGGATATCGTGTCCCTCCCCGCGCGTTCCAGCCCCGTGCGTCGAGATAGACATTTTCGGATGAGGTAGACGG
>NZ_JONS01000036.1 GCF_000711965.1 Actinomyces israelii DSM 43320 | reverse complement strand
AGCCCATCCTGTATCTCCGCCATTCCGACAGCCACTCACGTACCGTCCCCTCGGCCCGCTCGACCATCTCCGCGATAATATCCAGGCCGACGCCGCGGGCAGCGTACACAATCGCCTCCGCCTTCATTCTCACCAGCCTGTAGGTGTCTGAACGCTTCTTCCACCTGATGAGGATGTCCCGTTCCTCGTCCGTCATGTCGATCTGCATGAGATTATCTTATACGAGGTGCTCCGCAGACGCCAACCAGGAATCCCGCAGCAGTTGCCCCAGAATGCCATTTTGTTTAATTCCGGCCATAGCTCTTCTCATAGTCCTCCGCAAACATGACCGTATGGTCCGCGGACAGGGCCTTGAACTGGATGTTATCGGTATCGATCCTCCAGGCCACGTCGGCTCCGTTCCGGTAGCCCGCGCTCAGGTCGCTGGGCGTGAAGCGGTGCGGTCCCGCCCCCTCTCCTCCGTCGTCGGAGCCCGCCACCCCGCTGAGGATCCGACCGACGTCCGGGACGCCCATCCATCCCTGCGTCCACGCGAGCGCCGTCCCCCCGATGAGCGCCAGGACACTGACGACGACGGTCGGGAGCATCCAGGGGCGCGACCGGAGCAGACGCCCGGCCCCGCTCCCGGCGCGCGCTCCGCACATCGGCGTCACGTCCGACTCCGGAGAAGGAGGCGCCGGCGGCGGAGACGAGAATCCCGGCGGAGGAGGCGGAGGAGAGCCGGGGCTATTCTGCGGCAGGTCGGGATCGGGATTCACCATGAGCGAAGTGTATTTCGCGGCCCGGCCCTATGCGCCCGCACGAAAGCGGCAATTTCTTATACACTTCCACCCCTCCGACTTGTCGCACCCGGGCCGCCGCTCATCGAGTCCGGCCCGTACGGGCCGGTCGGCCGAACGGCTCGACGCCCGTGGCCCGGGAGCCGGACAGGACCCGCCGGCGCCGCCCCCACGGCCCGAGCGTGCTCAAGGGCACGACGACGCCGTCGTCTTCGGTGCGCAATGCCGGAAGGAGTAACCACGACGAGCCCGACCGGCGTGCATTCAATCTTGGCTGCGACTCGCCGCAGGTTCTCGGCCGCTGCACTGATCTGACCGCCGCCGAGATTGACTTCGACTCCGAGCCATGCGCCGTCGTGCCCCTCGACGACGATGTCGATCTCATCCCCGCCCTTGGAGTCCCGGTAGTGGAAGACTCCGCGGGCCTCAGCGGCCTGGGCGTAAACACGGACGTCATGCACGACCTGTCCCTCGAAGAGGAATCCCAAGGTCTCCGGATCTGCGAGCAGCCGGTCGGCTCCGGCGCCCAAAAGGCCGGCCGCGAGAGAGGGGTCGGCGAGGCGGCGCGTCGGGGCCCTGGCGGCCGCCTCCTTGGGCCTCAGGCGCGGGGACCATGCGGGCTGGTCCTCAACGAGGAACATCCGCCCGGCCAGGTCATGAAGGGCGGGAACGGCGGCCGCACCAACAGCCGCCGTGAGCTCCTCCTGCATCCTGCGAGTGAGAGCCGAGAAGGAGGTGGGCTGCGACTCGAGTGCGGCCACAGCCCGCAGGTAGGCGAGAAAGCGGCGCGGGTCGCGCAGGGCACGGAAAGATCGAGCCGGAGCTCCGATGCCGCCTTCCGCCGAGCCGCCTCCGTCTTCCCGGTGGCACGCCCCCTTGATGACGACCCCCTTTCCCTGTTGGTCCGCGTCCGCACCGTTCGGGCCAGAAGGCTGAGATCAAGGGTCGCGGCAGGTCCCCGAACCGATCTCGGCGCGGAAGTGAACCGATCTCGGCAAAGGGCGGGCGGGTGAACAAGGCGAGCGGGGCCCGCTCAGGGCGTCAGAGCGTCCGGCCCGCCAGGACGTCGCCCACCCAGGCGCGGGCGACGACGAAGTCCTTGTCGCTCGTCCCGGCGGGCACCACCACAGGGCGGGCGTCCAGCCTCGGGTAGGAGCCCAGGAAGCGCACCACCGGACAGGTGCGGTGCAGGCCGATGAAGGCCGCCTGCAGGCGCTCCTCCCGGATGTGCCCCTCGGCGTCGATGGAGAAGCGGTAGCGGCCGAGGGAGTCCCCCACCGGCCGGGACTCGATGCGGGTGAGGTTGACGCCGCGAGCGCTGAACTGCTCGAGCATGCTCAGCAGGGCGCCCGAGCGGTCGTGGGGCAGCTGGACGAGCAGCGTGGTCTTGTCCGCGCCGGTGGGCTCGCCGACCCGCCCGGGCCGCATGACCCTGACGAAGCGGGTGACGGCGTCGGGGTTGTCGGCCACGCCCCCGGCCAGCACCTCCAGGCCGTACTGCTGGGCGGCCAGCGGGTTGCACAAGACCGCCTGGTACCCCAGGGCCTCCCGGGCCGCGGCACCGTCGGCCCGGGCCAGGGCGCGCGCCGGGGCGGAGGTGGAGGTTCCGGCGACGTAGGCCGCCTCGGGCAGGTGCTGGTGGACCCAGCCGCGGCACTGCGCCCAGGCGTGGGGGTGGGTGGAAATGGCGCGGACGCCGTCGAGCGCGGTGCCGGGGCGCCCGGCCAGGACGAAAGTGATCGGCACGGCCATCTCGGCGGTGATGACGAGCGGCGAGCCCGCCACGAGGTTGTCGAGGGTCGCGTTGACGCCGCCCTCCACCGAGTTCTCAATGGGGACGACAGCGGCCGCGGCGGCGCGCTCGCGCACGCGGTCCAGGGCGCTGGGGACGTCCTGGCAGGAGTCGAGGACGACGTCGTCGGGGGCGACCTGCCGCAGCGCCATCTCGCAGAAGGTGCCGGAGGGCCCGAGGAAGGACCAGGTGGAGGCGGGACTCATGGCCCCAAGCCTAAACGGTTGATTCTCAGGCGCGTGGGCGCTGGCGAGCCCGGGCAGGCCGGTCGCGCCGCGCCTACGCGCAAGGTGGACCGGGGCCGACCACGGGAACTGCACATGGGAGAGCAGGCCCTCTGCGGAACGAGCAACACTTTTAGTTGATATTCTGCGTTTTCCTGAGAATCGTCACAATCGGTTGACGTGCTCCCACGTGCGCCGAGGGGGGTCAGTGCACATGGGAGAGGCTCTTCGTCCGCCCCCGAGGCCTTGTTTCCGCACGATCCCGCGGTTATGCACGACACAGAATGCAGACGAATGTGCAAACCCATCGGTCCGGCGGCCACGATCCCTCGGCCGGCGGTCGAACGGCGCCCGCGCGTCGAGGCGAGACGGCCGTGGCGCCCGAGAAGTGACCGCCCCACGCGCTGGAGAGACCCCGCCAACTGGGCCGAGCGCCGCGAGCGCAAGGGTGACCGCCCCACGCGCTCGGGACACCCCGGCCCCGTCCGACAGCTCGCTCGGACCGATCTCGACGCGGAAGTGAACCGATCTCGACGAAGGGGGCGGGCGAGCGGGGGCGGCGCATAGGCTGGGCGGATGAGCAGCGCCCACCCCACCATCCGCAAGCACGACGACCTCCCGGGTGCTACCGGTCTGGAGGCGCTCGGCCTGGAGTGGCTCGCCGAGCCCATGGCCGACGGCGGCGCCCACGTGGTCCCGGTGACCACCGGCCCGGGGTGGATCGAGGAGCCCCGGCTCGCCGCCGGGTCCGTGACGGCCTCCGCCGCGGAGGCCTTCGGGCGCGCGCTCGCCGTCACGCACGCCGCGGGCGCCCCGGCCTTCGGGGCGGCCCCGCCCGGCTGGGACGGCCGTACGCAGATGGGCCGCTCGAACGAGCGCATCCGCCCCCACCGGAGCGAGCCCGCCACGGCCGCGCCCCGGCGGTGGGGCGAGTTCTTCGCCGACGACCGTCTGGTCCCCTACCTGGCGCCCTGCCTCGAGCAGGGGTCGCTGACCGAGCGGGGCGTCGCCGTCATCGAGAAGGTGTGCGAGCGCCTGCGCGACGGGGACTTCGACGCCGACCAGCCCGCGCTCGTGCGCCGAGGGGCCCGCGAGCGCGGGGACCGGGTCGCCGTCGCCCGCACCCACGGCGACCTGTGGACCGGCAACGTCATGTGGGTGCCTGGACGGACCATCGACTGGGGGCCGCCCCGAGCAGGGCGGGGACCGGCCACCGCCGACAGCGCAGCCGATGCAGCCGACCGCCAGAGCCGCGACGACGTCGTCGGCGTCCTCATCGACCCGCTCGCCCAGGGCGCGCACGCGGAGACGGACCTGGCGGCCCTGGGCGTGTTCGGGCAGCGGCACCTGGAGAGTATCGTCGCCGGCTACCACGAGATCTCGCCCCTGGCGGACGGGTGGCGGGAGCGCGTCGGCCTGCACCAGCTCCACATGCTCATCATCCACGCCTTCCTCTTCGGCGGCTCCTACGGCGCGGAGACGGCGTCGGTGGCCCGCCGCTACGCGTGAGGGGCCGCAACGGGTGGCGCGAAGCCGCTCCACCCCGCCCGCGGGCGCACGTACCCTGACGCCATGAGCAAGCCCCGGAGGAATCGGCAGCAGCGCTTCGTGCGCGCGGTGGTCTACGTCCTCGTCCTGGCCCTGGTCATCGGGCTGATCGCGACCATGGTGGGCACGGCCCTGGCCTCGCCCGCCCCCCGGCTCCCGTCCGCCGCCGGGGCCGCGGTCACGACGTCCTCCCCGGCCCCGGCGGGCCGGGGCGCGGCGCCGGCTGCTCGGGGTGCGGCGCCCGCCCAGCTGGCCGAGCCGGGCCACAGGCGCGCGCCCGTCGTCGTCCTGGGCACTGTGGACCTGACCTGGGCGGACCTCCTGACCGCCGCCGACTCCACGGACGTCTCCTTGGCCGCGGCGGCCAAGGTTCTGCTCGCCTATGCGGACGGCGGGCAGCCGGTCAACCTCGTCACCCGCACCGTCGGGGAGCGCACCTGCCCGGCCGACGGCTGGCTGACGCTCGGCGCGGGGTCGCGCGTGCGCGCCGCCGAGCGCTCGGGCGACGGTGCCGCCGGCTGCCGCTGGCCCGCCTACTGGACCGAGGCGGCGGGAGTCACGGGGAGCACGGGCGAGGCGACCGCGCGGGCCGGCGCCCTCGCCGGGTTCCTGGCCCGCGCGGGGGCGACGACGGCGGCGGTCGGACGCGGAGGGGCCCTGGCGCTGACCGACGACGGCGCGGGCCCGGCGGTCGGCGGCTCCCCGAGCGAGCTCCTGGCCCGGGAGGACCCGCCCGACCTGATCATTGCGGACACCGTCCCGCAGGCGGCCGGCACGGCGGACACCGCCGACCTGGCGAGCTCCGACGCCGAGAGGATCCTCGCGCTGGCCGACGCCCTGGAGCCGCTGGCAGACGCCCCCGCCGGCACGCGCGTGGTCGTCGCCTCGGTCGCCGACGCCACGGACCCGGGCCCCCAGCTGGCGATCCTGCCCCCGGGGACGATCTCCCCGCTGGGGACAAATAACCTATTCCTGGTAGGCGCCTCCACGCACCGGCGGGGCCTCATCCAGCTCACCGACCTGGCCCCGCCGCTCGCCCTGGCCGTCACCGGCCAGACGCCGGGCTCGTTCTGGTCGCAGCCGCTGGACATGGCGCACGAGTACCGGGACTCCCTCGGCGGAGCCCGCAGCGTGCTCGGCAACGGCAACCCGGTGAACGGGACCTCGCGCGCACGGGCGCTGGCCGACGACGCCCTCCACGCCCGCGCCTCCCGGCGCGCCACCGTGCCGACGGGCCTGGCGCTCATCGGCGCCGCCCTGGCGCTGGGGCTAGCGGCGGCCCGGGTGCTGCGCTCCCCGCGGGACGCGGTGAGCGATGGGCCGCAGGACGCTGTGGGCGGCGAGCGTCCCCGGCCGGGCACCGGGCCAGCCGCGCCGGCCGCGCCGGACGCCCGGCCGGCCACGGAGGCAGGCACAGAGGCAGCCCCGCCTGTCAACGAGGCCGCCCCGCCGGAGGCCGAGCCGTCTGCAGGGCCGGCCACGGGCGCCGCCCCGCCGGACGCCCAGGTCGCCCCGCCGATTGCGGAGCCGGCTCTCGCCGAGGCGCCCCGCACCGGGCCCTCGCCGACCCGCCTGCGCGCCCTGGCCTGGGCGGCCTGCCTGGTGGCCATGCTGCCGGCGGGCCTCTGGCTCGCCAACGGGGTGCCCTGGTGGCGGGCCGGAGGCGCTGCGACGCCGGTGACGCTCGGCACCGGGCTCGTCTTCGCGACGGGATTCGTGGTCGTCACGGCGGCGCTGGCCCGGGCGGCGCTGGCGCTCACGGAGCGTCTGCGCCCACAGGCGGCGCAGCGCCTGCTCGCGGAGCTCGGGCTCGCGGGCGCGGATCCCGGCTCCGTGACGCCGAGGGGCCGCGGGGCGCTGGTCTCGGTACAGATGCTGGTGGTGCTCCCGGCCGGCATGATCCTCATCGACGCCGCGCAGGGGGCGCCCCTCGCCTTCAACGGGCCGCTGGGGATGAACGCCGTCGTGGCCGGGCGGTTCTACGGCGTGTCCAACACGGCCTTCGCGCTGGCCGCGGCCTCGCTCCTGGTGGCGATCGCCGCGTGGGCAGGCCCGCTGGTGGCGACGCGGTCCGGGTCGCGCGAGCGGCAGCGGGCCCTCACGGTGGCGCTCGTGGCCGGATTCGGGGCCGCGGCCCTGGCTGTGGACGCGGCGCCGAGCACGGGCGCCGACGTCGGCGGGGCCCTGTCCCTGGTGCCGGCCCTGGTGGCGCTGGGGGCCGGGCTGGCCGGCGTGCGCCTGGGGTGGTGGCGGTGGGCCGGCGTCGGGGCGGGCGCCGTGGGCGTCGTGCTCCTGCTCGGGCTGGGCGACTTCCTCATCGGCGGCTCGAGCACGCACCTGGGGCGGTTCTTCGGCCAGCTGCTCACCGGCACCGCGGGACCGACCCTCACGCGCAAGGCGACGGCCCTCGTCGCCCCCTTCGTCACCAGCAGGCTCGCCCTGGCGGGGCTCGTCGTCGGGGCGGGCGCGGCGGCGCTCGTCGCGCGGGCCGCGAGGCGCGCGGTGCACGAGGCCCGGCGGGGTCGGGGGCCCTACGCGTGGCTCGCGCGCCCGGGGGCGCTGCCGGGATGGCTGGGCCCGCTGGGGCGGGCGCTGGCGGTGCTGGTCGTCGTCGAGGTGCTCGTCAACGACTCGGGGCTGACCATGCTGTGCTTCTCGGCCGCTGCCGCCGCACCGGCGCTCACCGCGGTCCTCGCCGCCCGGCTCGCCGCCGCGTCTGCGGCACCGGCTGGGCCGCTCGCGCCAGCCGTGCTGCCCGCACCGGCTGGGCCCTCGCCGTCGTCGCCCCCGCCGAACGATCAGGACGCCGGGCCGTCCCAGGCCTGATAGGCGAGGAAGGGCGACTGCTCGCGCACGGACTCCCGGCTCATGGCCTTGGCGGGCACCCGACGGCGGCGCAGCCGGCGGCCGGCGACCGCCCGCAGGACGTCCTTGTACTGGGAGGCGCGGTGCAGACGGCCGGCGCTGTCGTTGCCGGTGACGCGGTGGGTGATGCTGCAGGGGACCTCGATGACGGTCATCCCGGCCACGAGCACGTCGATGGTCAGGCCCACCTCGACGCCCCACCCCTCGGCCAGCGGCTCCGCCGCCTCGTAGGCCCGCCGCGTCAGGCAGCGCTGCCCCGACAGGGGCGCGACGGGCGACCAGCCGGTGGCGACCGCGATGGCGGAGCGCGCGAGCCGCACGACGCGGCCGCGCCCCCCGGCCCCCGCCTGCTTGGGCGGGACGGCGATCGACATGTCGGCGACGCCGTCGACGATCGGGGGGACGAGCTCGGCGCAGGCGGCGGCGGTGTCCCCCACGTCGGCGTCCACGAAGAGCAGCAGCCGCGCAGGACCGTCCTCATAGTCGCGCATCCCCACCACGCTGGCGCCGGTCTCCAGGGCTGAGGCCTTGCCGCGGCCCACGGAGTGGCGAACGGTCACCGCTCCGGCGGCGCGGGCGTGGTCCTGGGTGCCGTCGGCAGAGCCGTCATCGACGACGACGACGAGATCGACGCGGGGAATGGACCGGCAGGCGCGCACCGTGGCCGCGATGCGCTCCGCCTCGTCCCTGGCGGGGATGATGACGGCCACCCGCTGCTCAGCGCACCGGTCGGGCTGTGGCTCATGCGATGGCGTCGGACTCACAGGGCCAGGGTAGCCACACGACGGCAACTGTGGCTGTTCCGGTCGGCGCACGCGTGCCGTCCGGCAGAGCGGGCGACGGGCGGCGGGCGGGCGAGGATCGGCGGCAGTGCGCGGCACTCGCGGCCGGGACGGGCGTTCGCAGCCGGAGGACGCCCGGCAGTAGTCCTGACAAACCGCAGCGGACCGGGCGGCCACGGGGCCCGACGAGGGGACCTCGGTCCTGCGACGACCGGTGAAACGGTCGCCGAAGATGACGGGATGTCCGATCACCTCCCGATTCGTGACCTTGATCACAGAAAGGCGGCGTCGGCCATGAGATTCTTCCCTTCCGGGAACCCGTCAACGGCGCCGGGTTCCTCCCTGTCGCCCGGGCCGCCGATCGGCGTCGTCGATGAGGGCGGCGCCCGGCAGCCCCCTCTCACTCCTCATCTCGTTGTCTCTTCGCCGAGATCGGTTCACTTCCGGCTCGAGACCGGTCCGAGGCGCCTGCCGGGCGCCGCCGCCCGGGGTGCGCCCGGGGTGCGGTCCGCAACACCCGGGAGGCACCGCGAGTCGCCAGCGGGGGATGCTCGTACCACTTATGATCACGTTGTGGTATCACACGATGCGGTAGCGACGGACCTGACGCCTCAGCAGCATCTTGAGCTGCAGTTCAAGGCGTCCTCGTCCAGCGACCTCATCGACGACGGGCTGAGGACCATCCGCGACGGGCGCCTGTCGACGACCAACCGCGATCAGGTGCTGGCGAGCCTGGCCACCGGGCTCGGCCGGCTCTACGCCCTCGCCCTCGACCTGCACCGCCTCGAGCTCGAGCGCATGCCGGAGCGCCCGGCCCCAGCGGCGTCCCGCGACCTCGGCCTGGCGGACCTGCACGCCAGGCTCTTCGACATTCTGGGGCTCCATCCCGAGCGCTCGGGCGCCGCGGCCGACCAGTGGCTGTGTCGGCTGAGCGCCGACCCGATCGCCGGCACGCTCGTCGAGGCGCTGGACGCCTACCGGGACGCGGCGGCGAGCGAGCGCACGGCCCCGGACGGCGCCTGGGAGCGGGTTCGGGCCGCCGTCGACCTGGACCCGGGCGTCGGCAGCCTGCGGCACAGGTCCCAGGAGGACGACAGGACCGACGACGAGGCCGACGCGACGAACACCGACCGCGCACCGGCGCGGGCCTACCGGAAGGCCTGGAACAGCCGGTTCATCTCCACCATCGAGACCATCCGCTCCACCATCGACGCCTGCAGCCAGGACGGCCTACTCGGCGGCCCGGCCCAGAGCCTGGGGGCGGAGCTCGCCAGCCGTCGTCAGGGAACGGACGCGGCATGAGCCGGCGCGGCGCGGCGGCTCGTGCCGGACCGGGGCCGGGACGACCGCGCCGAGCTCCCCGCCGACGCAGCGCGCGCCCGGGCGCCGCAGAGCATCGACAATAGCCGGACAGCTACTCGGCAGCACAGTGAGCCGCTCCAGCGCCCCGCGCGGCGAGCGCGACAGACACGAGCACGTGAGGATGATGAACAGGTGGAAGGACTCTCACAGGTACGCCGGTCCGGTGAGGCCGTGAGCGGCGCCGTGGTGCCGCCACTGTCGGGTCCTGTCCGGGTGGGCGACTACGCGCGCTCGGCCTGCCTGATCGCCGACGACGGCTCGGAGAGGCCGCTGCTCCCGGAGGGGGCGGTGACGCGGTGGGACACGTCGTCGGCGATGTGGATGTCGTCCGGGCAGTCCTGGGGCAGCGAGTTCGACCAGTACGTGCTTCCCCCCGACGGGGGGTGGTCGCTGCTGGTCCCGCAGAGCATCGACTGCCCCAGGGACTTCTCGGCCTGGAGCGACCGCGGCGCCTGGGGGCGGCAGCTCCCGTCGGAGACCGCCATCGACGGCTTCCGGGCCGCGGCGACGGCGATGCTCGACCGCACGCCGGTGCGGCTGCTGGACGTGTGGGGGGACACGGCGCGGGTGAGCGCTGACGAGCGCGATGCGCTCGGCGACTGGGTTGACCTGTCGAGGCTGACGCGGGTGGTCGTGGAGCAGACCCGGGCCCTGACGGCGACGAACGGCGAGCTGACGGCGTCGGTCCCCGACCGCTTCATGGACTGGCGGGTGGTGCTGCCGCGGGGCTTCAGCGGACTGGACGGCTCCGGCTCCGCGCCCGAGGCGCCGCTGGCGGGATGGACGCCGTCGTACGTGGGGCCGGTCCCGGCCTCGGGGCAGATGTTCGCGGTGCTCGGCGGTGTGCCGTTCAAGGCGGCCGAGTTCCACGACCGCGACCACGTGTACCCCGAGCCGGTGACGCTGCTGAAGGCCGACCCCTACTACCCGCGCCCGCAGGGGTTCGGCGTCGACCGGAACTACTCCAAGTGGTGGATGACCAGGCCGATCGCGACCTCACAGCTCGACGGGACGTTCTCGGTGGCGCGCGTGCGGGCCATCTGGCGGGGCAGGCACGTGGAGGTGCGCCACGTGGCCTACGCCTACGCCTACGTCCGGGACCTGGAGACCGTTCCGGGGCGCCAGCGGCCGGCGCGCCAGCCCGGGCTGGCCGAGCTGGACTCCATGGAGGGCCCGATACGCCTCGACGAGCTCCAGCACGTCAGGTTCAGCGTCTCGGTCAAGACCCGGCACCGCGACGGCGGGCCCTGGCGGTTCCTGGAGGCGTGGGGACTGAACCCGTACCTGCGCACCTGGGCGGCCGTGCACGTCGAGCGCGGCGCCTGGCAGTCGTGGCCCATGCCGGCGGGCGCGCCCGCCGGCGCAGCCGCGCCCGCGCCCACCAGGAGGTCGCGCCGCAGTCACCGCTCCTCGCAGTACGCGGGCGCCTGAGGGGCAGCGTAGTGGCACTCGTCGACGGTGACCCGCCCGTAGCCGCGCGCGAGCTCGACGCGCATAGAGACGACGTCGGCATCAGCGGCAGGAGGAGCCGACGTCAATGCCGTGGGAGACTCCGGCGGCGGAGGCCGCCCTGCCCGCGCGTCGTTCATAAGCCCAGGCTACGGGAGCCACGAAGGCACAGCATTCATAGAACGTTCACAGGTTATGTGGGGGCGTGCATTCAGGTCGGGAGGGTTACATAGATACTGCCGTCGGACGGTACGGGCCGCATAGGGACGACTCCCTAGCGACTGGCCCGGCCGAGATGCGTCGGGGTCGCAGGGAGCCCCGACAACTCGCTCCGGCGAAGGAGGATGTGCTCTCCCGGACAGCAGGGAACCTGGGCGAGCCCCTCGATGCCGCAGGCCCGCGGGCCGGGAGAGACAACCCGGCACCGCGGGCCCGGTCCTGTTCGGCCTGCTTGGGTCCTGTTGCGACAGCTCTTCGGGCGGCGGTGTCACAACAGGTCACAACAGGGACTGATGGTTGGTTCCGAGGAGCGGCCCGATGCCCGCGGTCGCACGTGAGGGGTTCGGGCCGTGCGTCGGTCCAGGTCGGTCTCCCGAGGGTCTCGGAGAGCCGATGGAGGCCCGGCGGCGGGCGCCTCGAGTCTCCCTGAACCGATCTCGAGCCGGAATACGACCGATCTCGGTGCGGAACTGAACCGATCTCGACGAAGGGGGCGATTTCCTAGGTGTTTCACAGGCGGAGCGGGGCGGTTTTCCAGGAGTCGCTGGTTACATGGTCATTGCCGCTGGACGGGGCGGGCCGCGAGGGTTGGGGAACCCGGTGACCGGGCCGCCGTCGAGGTCGGGACGGGTATTAGGGAGCCCGGGCCGGCCGCTCCGGCGAAGGAGGATGCGCTCCCCCGGATATGGGAACCCGGGGTCGAGCCCCTCGACGACGAAGGCCCGCGGGCTGGGAGAGACAACCCAGGACGCGGGCCGAGTCATGTCCGCAGCCGGATGCCACCGGCCGGACGCGGCGGGCGGTCGCCCCGCCGCTCCGCCTCAGACCGAGGCGCGCTCGACCAGGCGCATGTCCATGACGACCGTCTCGGGGGGCGCGCCGTCGATCATGGCCAGCGCGAGCTCGGCCGCGCGCGCGCCCTCCTCGCACAGCGGCTGGTGAACGGTCGTGAGGCCCGGGGTGTACCGGGAGGCCAGGGCGTGGTCGTCGAAGCCGACGACCGAGACGTCGCCCGGCACGTCCCTGCCGGCCTCGCGCAGGGCCTCAATGGCGCCGACGGCGATGCGGTCCGAGCCGGCCAGGACCGCGTCGAAACGGGTGCCGGACTCCAGGAGCCCGCGCACGGCACGGTGCCCGCCGAGCTGATCCCAGCCGGTATGGACGGTCCGGACAATCCGGCCGGCCCCCGCGCACCCCTCGAGCACGCTCCGGTAGCCGCGGATGCGATCCGCCGACGCCGGGTTCTCGGCGGGGCCCATGACGCACACGACGTCGCTCCTGCCCGCGGCCACGAGCGCCCGCGCCGCCAGGGCCGCCCCGTCGACGTCGTCGGAGTAGACACTGGAGAAGACGCCCCGGTACGGGTCGCCCTCGAGCTGGCCGCACAGGACGACGGGGACGCCGAGCGCCCGGAGCCGGGCCAGGAGCCCGGCCCCCTCGTAGGGGGTGATGACGATGACGGCGTCGACGGCGCCCCTGCCGACGTGCTCGACGACGCGCTCCCGCTCGGCCTCGGTGGCCGCCTCCAGGATCATGGGCAGGTTCGGGCCGTCGGCGAGGCGCGAGACGATCCCGTGGCACAGGCGCGCGTAGGTGGGGTCGGTGAAGAGCTCCTCGAGGGGGTCGGTGAACAGCAGGGCGATGGCCTCGGACCTCCCGACGGCGAGCGCCCGGCCCCGGCGGCTGACGACGAAGCCGGTCTCCTCGACGGCGCGCATCACCCGGTCGCGGGTCTCCTGCGTACTCTTGGGGGAGTCGTTGAGCACCCGGGAGACGGTCGAGGGCGCGACGCCGGCGGCGCGGGCGACGTCGGCGATGGTCACGCGCTTGCCGGAGGTGGTCACGGCCCCATCCTGCTCGAACGCGCGCGGATCCGCATCCCGCTTGCGCTCCGGGCAGCCGCCGCCTATATTCGTGGAACCGCTTCCACGCTGCTGTGGAACCGGTTCCCCATATCCTGGCCCGCTGGGCCGCTAGGAGCATGATCGATGGCGAACTTGAACGACTGGGAGAATCCCGGTCTGCCCCACCGGCATCGCCTGCCGGCGAGGGCCTACTTCTTCGGCTACCCCTCCGCCGAGGCCGCGGCCACCCGCGACCGCGCGCTGTCCACGGGCTTCACCGACCTGTCCGGCCCGTGGTCCTTCCGCCTCTTCGACTCCCCCGCCCGGGTCCACGACGACGACCTCGCCGCGCCCCACCCCGAGTGGGACGAGGTCCGGGTCCCCCACCTGTGGCAGATCGACGGCTACGGCCGGCTGCAGTACACCGACGAGGGCTTCCCCTTCCCGGTCAGGCAGCCCCTCGTCCCCTCCGCCAACCCCACCGGCGTCTACCAGCGGGAGCTGCCCCGGCCAGCGCTCGCTTCCGGCGAGCGGGCCGTCCTGCGCCTGGACGGCGCGGACTCCTACGCCGAGGTCTACGTCAACGGCGGCTTCGTCGGCATGACCAAGGGCTCCCGGCTCAGCGCCGAGCTCGACGTCACCGGGCACCTGGACCGGGAGACGAACCTGCTGGCCATCAAGGTCCTGCAGTACTGCGACGGCAGCTACGTCGAGGACCAGGACATGTGGTGGGCCTCGGGGATCTTCCGCGACGTCTACCTCATGACGCGGCCGGCGGCGCGCCTGGAGGACTTCCGCGCCTCCACACGCCTGACCGCGGGCGGCGGCGCCGACGTCACCCTGGAGGTGACCACCCGCGGCGCCCGGGACGTGCGGTGGTCCCTCACCGGCCCGGACGGCTCGCGCGTCGAGGGCGTCGCCGCCGACGGCGCGCCGTGCACCGTGCACGTCCCCGACGCCGTCACGTGGAACCCGGAGGCGCCCGCGCTCTACGACCTCCTCATGGAGGTGCGCGACGAGGCCGGCGCCGTGGCCGAGACGGTGCCGCATCGCCTCGGCCTGGCCGAGGTGACCATTGAGAACGGCCGCCTCCTGCTCAACGGCGCGTACGTCAAGATGCGCGGCGTCAACCGCCACGACCACGACGACCACCGGGGCCGCGCCGTCGACATGGAGCGCGTGCGCCGCGACCTGGAGCTCATGAAGCTCCACAACATCAACGCCGTGCGGACCTCCCACTACCCCAACGACCCGCGCTTCTACGAGATGTGCGACGAGATCGGCCTCATGGTGGTCGCCGAGACGGACCTCGAGACCCACGGCTTCGAGAACGTCGGCGACATCGCCCGCATCACCGACGACCCGGCCTGGGAGACCGCCTACGTCGACCGCATTGAGCGGCTCGTGCTTCAGGAGCGCAACCACGCCTGCGTCGTCCTGTGGTCGCTGGGCAACGAGTCGGGCTTCGGCCGCAATATCCGCGCCATGTACGGGCGGTGCAAGGCGCTCGACCCGCGGCCCGTGCACTACGAGGAGGACCGCGACGCCGAGTGCGCGGACGTGATCTCGACCATGTACTCGCGCGTGTCCCAGATGAACGACTTCGGCGAGCACCCCCACGCCAAGCCGCGCATCCTGTGCGAGTACGGGCACGCGATGGGCAACGGCCCCGGCGGCCTGGCCGAGTACCAGCGGGTCATCGACCGCTGGGACTCCATCCAGGGGCAGTTCGTCTGGGAGTGGTGCGACCACGGCCTGGCCGCCACCGCCGAGGACGGCCGGGAGTACCACACCTACGGCGGCGACCACGGCGACTACCCGAACAGCTCGAGCTTCTGCATTGACGGGCTGGTCCTCCCCTGGCAGGAGCCGAGCCCCGGGCTGGCGGAGTACAAGCAGGTCCTGTGCCCGGTCGCCGTCTTCTGGATGGACGGCCTGCTGCACGTGCGCAACGGCCGCTTCTTCACCGACACCTCGGACGTCGTCCTCGACCTGGAGCGCGTCGTCGACGGCGTCACCGACTCGGTCCGGCTGCTGGCGCCCGGCACGCTCGTGCCCGGGCAGCAGACGGTCCTGCCCTGCCCCGTCGAGGCGGCCGCGGGGGCCCTCACCCACCTGACCGTCCACGTCCGGTCGACGACGGCGACCGCCTGGGCGCCGCAGGGGCACGAGCTGGGCGTCTACCAGTTCGTCGTCGCCGATGAGTCCGGCCCCGACGCCGCCGCCGGGCTGCGGCCGGACGCGGGCCCGGCGGCACCCGACGCCGAGCCCGACCCCGTCGTGGAGCCCGACCCCGACACCGAGCCCGCCCCTGTCTCCCGACCGCGGCCGAGCGCGCCGTCAGCGAGCCGGCCCTGCCGGGCGGACCGGTCCCGTCGGGCGCGCGTCGAGCGCGACGAGCTGGTGGTGACGGACGGGGACCAGGAGATCCGCTTCGACACCGTCACCGGCGCCCTGGGCTCGTGGGTGCGCCGGGGGCGGCGCGTCCTGACCGCTCCCCCCGCCGTCGGCTTCTGGAAGCCGCTGATCGACAACCACCGCCAGGAGAGCGACGAGCTCTGGACGAGCCGGCACCTGCAGATCATGCAGACCTCCACCCGCTCGGTCGCGTGGCGCCAGGAGGGGGACGGCGTCGTCGTCGAGGTCGCCCAGATCATCGCCCCGCCGGTCCTCGACCTCGGGGCGGAGGTGACGCTGACGTACACGGTGAGGGGCTCCGGCGTGAGCCTGAGCGCCGTCGGGCGGACCTACGGCGACTACTGCGACATCATCCCCCGCACCGGGATCACCTTCGAGGCCCCCGGAGCCTGCCGCGAGGTCACGTGGCTGGGGCTGGGGCCGGGCGAGAACTACCCGGACTCCCGGGCGGCGGCCGTCGTCGGCAGGTGGACCTCGACCGTGGAGGACATGCAGACGCCGTACGTGGTCCCGCAGGACTGCGCCAACCGCGGCGGGGTCCGCTGGTTCACGCTCACGGACCCGCGGGGGGCGGGACTGGCGGTGGCGCGGACGCCGGACGACGGCGCGGGGCGCGGCGCGGCGGGCGGGCCGGAGAGCGCGCCGCCGGCGGAGGGAGAGAGCCCCCGGAGCGGACCGGCGGCGGAGCGCGACTTCTCCTTCTCCGTGTGGCCGTGGACGTGCGAGGACATTGACGCGGCGCGCCACCGCACCGACCTCGTCGCGCGGGAGAGCGTCACCGTCAACGTCAACCACCGCGTGCTCGGGCTCGGCTCGAACTCCTGGGGCTCGGAGGTGCTCGACGCCTACCGGACCCGGTTCGAGGACTTCGCCTTCTCATTCGACCTCATCCCCCTCGACGGCGCTCTCCCCGACGGGCCCGCCACCGACCGCCCCGCGATAGGAGTCTGACACCATGAAGATCTTCCCCGACCCGGAGGCGCTCGTCCGCGAGCACGGCGGCGCCAGGAAGTGGCAGCGCACGCGCCAGGCGATCGAGGCCCTCGGGCGCATCGAGCCCGGCGTGGCCCACTCGGTGGGCGACTCCCTGACCTACTGGAAGGGCGCGGCCGGCGAGCTGCTCGCCGCGTGGCGGGCGGGCGACGGGCTCGTGGCCTCGCGCCGGTACCTCAATGTCCTCCACGCCGTCGACGCCGACCTCCCGGTCGAGGTCGTCCCGGTCGCGGAGGCGGACGTGCGCGCCCCCTACGACGACCTCAGCGACCGCGAGGTCGTGGGGGCCGCCGAGGGGACCCGCTCCGTCGTCGTTCCCGCCGGGGGCGTCGGCGTCGTCGAGCTCGGCGAGGCCTTCCGGCTGGTGCCGGGAACGGGCGGCCGGGCGGCGATCATCCGCGTCACCGTCGAGGGGGCGTCCTTCCCCAACAAGTAGCGCACGCGCCCGGATCACCTCTCCCCATCCACTATCCCGTCAGAAAGGTAATTCTGCCCATGTCCTCCGAGACACGAGCGCGCATCGGCCAGTTCGCGCTGCTCACCATGACGGTGTCCGCCGTCTTCAATATCAGGAACGTCATCAATAACAATGTGGCGATCGGCCTGGCGTCGGCGCCGGCGTTCTTCCTGGCCACGATCCTGTACTTCGTGCCGTTCACCCTGATCATCGCCGAGTTCGTGGCCATGAACCGCAGCTCGGAGTCCGGCGTGTACCAGTGGGTCAAGACGTCGATGGGCGGCCGCTGGGCCTTCATGGCCGCCTTCTGCTACTGGTTCGTGAACCTGTTCTTCTTCGCCTCGCTGCTGCCGCTCGTCCTGGTCTTCACCTCCTACCTGGTCACGGGCGGGGAGCAGACGATGTCGCCGTGGGTGATCACGGGGCTGTCGATCGGAATCTTCGCCGTGGCGACCTGGGTGTCCACGAAGGGCGCGAAGTGGATCGGCACGATCACATCGGTCGGGGCCACCGCGGTGCTCGTCCTCACCGGCGTCTTCGTCGTCTTGTCGCTGGCGGCCCTGGCGGGCGGAGTGGAGCCCGCCACCCCGATCACCGTGAGCGCGCTCGCCCCCGACACCTCGTCGTTCTCGACCACGTGGGCCTTCCTGGGGACTCTGGCCTGGATCATCCAGGGCGTGGGCGGCGCGGAGTCCGTGGGCGTGTTCCTCAACGACCTGCGCGGCGGCGTCAAGGCCTTCGTGCGCACGATCGTCGTCGCCGGGCTCATGATCGGCCTGCTGTACGCGGTGGCCTCGCTGCTCATGAACGTCTTCGTGCCGGTGGGCGGCCTGGAGCTGTCCAACGGCCTGTTCGTGGTCATGGGCGCGGTCGGCGAGCACTTCGGGATCCCGGCGCTGGTCACCTACCGGGTTGTCGGGCTGATCCTGCTCGCGGCGACGCTGGGCTCGCTGCTCATGTGGACGTCGACGCCGGTCAAGATCTTCTTCTCCGAGATCCCGCGCGGCGTGTTCGGGGAGAGGATCATCGAGCTCAACGAGCACGGTATTCCGTGGCGGGCGGCGTGGCTGCAGTTCGCCATTGTGGTGCCGATCCTCATTATCCCGGCGCTGGGCTCGGGCAATATCAATGACCTGCTGGAGATCGTGGTCAACATGACGGCGGCGACGGCGCTCATCCCGCCGCTGCTCATCCTGCTGGCCTACCTGGTGCTCCGCCTGCGCTACGACGGCGCGAAGCGCGAGTTCCGCATGGGCTCGCGGACGACGGGCCTGGCGATCTCGGTGTTCCTGCTGGCCGTGTTCAGCTTCGTCTTCATCGCGGGGACGACGCCGGTGGACCAGGCGCTGTGGCTCACGCTCGTGTACAACGTGGGCGGCGTGGTCGTCTTCCTCGGCCTGGCGCTGGCCTGGTACCAGCGCTACATCACGCGCCTGGCGGCGAGCGACCCGGAGGCTGCCCGCGCCGAGCTCGAGCCGTCGGCCGGGGCCTGCGGCTCCGGTTCCGGCGAGGCCGCCGGAACCGCGGATGAGAGCGGGGCCGGGCTCGAGCCCGCCGGTTCCACGGCCGAGGCGTCTCCGGTCGCCGGCACGCCGGACATGGCCGCGGCCGACGTCGCAGCCCCGGCCGCCGACTGAAGGGGCCCCGGCGCCGCGGGGCGGCCCGGCCCGTTGCCTGTGGCCCGCGGGGCGAAGCGACCTCCGCGGCCTCCACGGCGTCCGCCAGGGCCGCCGAGTCCCCTCGCCCGCGGCCCGCGGGGCGGCCCGGCTCCCATGCCGGGCCGCCCCGCCTCGTACGCCGCAGAATAGATCGGCCCGAGGCAAAGCTTGTCCCGCACCATCAGCTCATCCGCCACAGTAGTCAGCCACCGATACCGGGAAAAGTTTCCCGCATCACCGCAACAAGTTTGGCGGCGATATCTCGATCAAGCTGAATGGTCTGACTTGTCTTTGGTGCACTCTGACGCCAATCAGAGCCAAAGGTAGCGAGGTGAAGATAGGTCCGCCCGTTTTTTCCTGTAACGACCTGGTAGGCACAGTCAACCTCGCTAGTATGAACGCGCACGTTCTGTGTGCCCTTCTCAAGACTTCTCAACCGTGCCATCGCGAACCCCTCCCAAGTTGGTGCCGCACCGAGCCTACGCGCCGGCCCCCGGCCCCCGCGTACCATCCGATCATGACGCCGACGCCGTTCGTCCCCGCCAGGTCCAAGCTTGAGGCCGTGGCCCGGCTGTACGCCGCGGCGCAGGCGCCCGCCGAGCCCCTCGGCCCCGGCAGCAAGGAGAAGAAGTCCGTCCTGATCAGGACGGCGGACCGGCTCTCGCTCCCCGTGGACGCGGCGGCCCCCAAGGACGTCCTCGCCCGGCAGATCCTCCAGGCCCTCCACGCGCCGTGGGACCCCGCCTACGCCTCCACCGGTCAGACCATCACCCTGAGCGGCCTGAACGCCATCCTGTCCGCCGTACAGGCCGAGCTCGGACGCCGGGCGGCCCGCGAGCTGCGCCGGAGCGGCCCGACGCTGCCGGACTGGTTCGCCCCCGCGCGAGACAAACTCGAGGCGGTCCGCCGCATCTCCTCCATCACGGGCGGGCGCCCGCAGGACCTCGGCCCGGGCAGCAAGGAGCGTAAGTCGGTCCTGACCGACCTCGTCCAGAACCTCGGCCTGCCGATCGACCCGGCTCTGAGGAAGGACGAGCTCGCCGGGCGGATCGCGAGGCACCTGGGGATGCCCTGGACGACGACGTGCCGGTCCTCCGGCCAGACCGTGACGCTCGACGGCCTCAACGCGGTCCTGGCGGGCGCCGAGCAGCGCGCGCTCCGCGGGCGCGCCGCCGTCGGCGACCGGCTACGACAGGAGGCCGAGCTGCTGGTCGCGGCCCTCGCCCAGTCGTGCCCGCGCCGCTGGGAGGGCCGCCCGTGCGTCGAGGAGATGCTGACGGCCGAGTACAGCAGGGCCCGGCAGACCGAGTGGGTCGGCTGGTACTTCGAGTTCGTCGGGCTGCCGGCGCTCGTCAACGCCTACGGGGGCGGCCCCCGCCGGATCGGCGCGACCGAGTTCGACTACGCGCGCTCCTTCGTCTGGGACCTCAAGGCCCACGCGCAGAAAGGGCTGGCCGTACCCCACGACGTCGTCGGGCAGGCCCCGCTCAACGACCGCGACGCGATCCTCCGGTGCGCCCGGGAGTCGCAGTCGATCGGCTTCCTCGTGCTCTCGGGCGCCTTTGTGCCGGACACCGACGGCGCCTTCGACGCGTGGCACAGGAGGATGCGCGGCTCGACCAGGCAGCGCGGCCCCGGGTCCCGGGCGCTCAAGGCGGCCTTCCGCCCGGTGACGGTGGACGCCTACGTCTTCCAGGGGGCGACGGGCGTGGAGGACGCGCTCGAGCAGAGGGTCCTCATCAGCTTCCGGCAGGGGCGCCAGCCCAACGGGGCCGCACGAAGGCCCAAGCTCAAGCTCGACCTGCGGCGCGGCCGCGAGAACGGCTACGTCATGGCCTCCCGGGCCGTCGGCGCGGCGTGACCCAGAGCTCAGCACGCGGAGCTTCCCTTCGGCTCGAACATGTGTTTAGCTTGGTCCGTGCCCGCAGCGTTCACCTACTCCGACCTCTTCGCCGGGATCGGCGGCTTCCACGCCGCCCTGTCCGCGATGGGCGGGGAGTGCGTGTACGCCGTCGAGATCGACAGGGCCGCCGCCCGCGTCTACGAGCAGAACTGGGGCATCGACCCGCTCGGCGACATCACGGACGACGCCGGGGAGGGTGGCGTGGCCCCGACGGTGCGGCCCCACGACGTCCTCGCGGCCGGGTTCCCCTGCCAGCCGTTCTCGAAGTCGGGCGCGCAGAAGGGCATGGACGAGGTCCGCGGCACCCTGTACTTCAACATCCTTCAGGTCGTCCACAGGCACCACCCCACCGTGCTGCTGCTCGAGAACGTCCGGAACCTCGCCGGCCCGCGCCACAGGCACGAGTGGGAGGTCATCGTCCGCACGCTCCGGGAGGAGGGGTACCGGGTGGCGGACACGCCGGCGATCCTCTCCCCCCACCAGCTCGGGCCCGAGCGGGGCGGGCGCCCGCAGGTGCGCGAGCGCGTCTTCGTCACGGCGACCCACGACCCCGAGGGGCTCGGCGGGCCCGCCCCGGCGCCCGTCGCCAGGTCCAGGGAGCTCTACGGCGAGGGCGCCGTCGGCTGGAGCATCGGGAGCGTTCTCTCCGACGACGTCGAGGGGTACGGCCTGACCCCGGACGAGACCCGGTGGATCGAGGCCTGGGACGACTGGGTCCAGAGGTTCCGGAAGTACAACCCCGGGGCGAGGCTGCCCGGTTTCCCGATCTGGGTGGACGCCTGGCAGACCGTGGAGGAGCTCGAGATCCAGATCGACTCCGGCGAGCTCGACGGCACCCCCCGCTGGAAGATGGGCTTCCTGCGCAAGAACGCCGAGCTGTTCACGGCGAACCAGTCCTGGTGCCGGGCCTGGGTGAAGAGATCCGGGGTGAAGGACTTCCCCCCGTCCCGCCGCAAGCTGGAGTGGCAGGCGCAGGAGCTCGGGTCGCTGTGGGACTGCCTCATGCACTTCCGGCCGTCGGGCCTGCGCGCGAAGGCCCCGACCTACGTGCCTGCGCTCGTGGCCATCACCCAGACGAGCATCGTCGGCCCGAGGAGGCGCCGGATCACGCCGCGGGAGGCCGCCAGGCTCCAGGGGTTTCCAGACAGCTTCTCCTTCTCCGGGCAGTCCGACGCCACGACGTACAAGCAGCTGGGCAACGGCGTCAACGTCGGCGCGGTCTGGAATATTCTCAAGATGCACTGCGAGCGCGACCGGAGCGTTCTTGAGTCGACCGCCTCGGGTCGGAGGATTCTCGCGGCCGTGGACGGCGCGCCCGAGAGTCCCGACGGTCCCGTCCAGGCCCTGTTCACGAGGTGAGGCGGCATGTCCGGTTCCATGAGCACCGAGAGCGCTAAGGGAGATGAGAGTGCCGACGCGCTTCACGCGCCCGAGCCCGAGCGGGCCAAGCCGGCCGACGCCGGGGTGAGCAGGCGCTACTCGACGCTGGCGCGGCGCGACACGTCGCCGGAGGTCGAGCTCCGTCGGCTGCTGTGGCGCATGGGCCTGCGGTACCGCGTGCAGTACAAGGTGCCCGGCCTGCCCCGCCGGAAGGTCGACATCGCCTTCACCCGCCGGAAGGTCGCCGTCCAGGTCGACGGCTGCTTCTGGCACGGCTGCCCCGAGCACGGCACGATGCCGGGCCGCAACTCCGAGTGGTGGCGGTGGAAGATCGCGAAAAACCAAGCCCGCGACCGCGACACCGACGAGAAGCTCGAGGCGCTCGGCTGGACCGTCATCCACATCTGGGAGCACGAGGCCCCCGACGACGCCGCAGCCGCCATCGCTCGCGCCCTGGGACGCCCGTGAGCAAGAGAATGCGCCAACGGGATGGGCAGTGCGGCCCGTTCTCGGGTAGTCCCTCGCACACCGGACGCCGGGACGCTCTCGCCAGACCTATTGCCGGACCCGTGAACGGTACGCACCACCGCCCCCGTCCGACTCGCCACGCCCCAGACGGTTTATCCAGGTCTGAGCGACGCTGCGCGGTCAAAAAGGGTGGCGCACGGCGGGCACTGGCCAAGCGTCCTGAACCGATTTCGAGGAGAGGAAGGAAGCTGCAGCGGCGGTCGGAGCCGCACCGCGCCCTGTTGAATCAGTCGCTTAGGACAGGCATTTCTGCCGCGCTGTCTCAATGACCTCCTCAGGAACCTGGTTTACAGCGAACACTGCGCATCAGTCTTCTGCGCGCGCGGCGACGAGGGCCTGGCGCGCCTGGGCGGGATCGTCGTCGTAAGCACCCATCGCCTGGGCGTCGGCCACCATGTCCGACAGCGCCTCGTTCGCAGCGCGCCGCTGGTGCCGCTGAAGCTCGAGAACGTCGGCGAGGTAGAGACGCCGGTGCCGCCGGATCTTCTCGAAGGGGATCTCCCCGGCCTCCAGCATTCTCACCAGCGTCGACCGCGAGATGCCGAGCATGTCGGCCGCCTCCTGGGTGGTCAGCCGAGTGCCTTGCGGTGCGACCGTCACCGCGAGCCCCTGCTGCATCGCCCGCGCGACACGGGCCAGAACATCCGCCATCGCCGGGCTCAGGTCGACCGTCTCGCCACCGACCACCAGACGCGGAGCCGCCTCCCGGGCGGACAGCGCAGCCACGATCTCGCCGAACCTTCCGGCAACCTCCTCCTCGGGCAGGTAGGTCTTGCTCTCGACTGCCATAGTCATCGGATTCTCTCCTCACCGGCCATATGTGATCACGCGAACGTTCTGCGCGTTATGATCGTTTTGGTCGAGTTGAACATATACGTTGCGCCCCTCCTTCACAAGTGCTGCGCTGCCGGTCCGGTCTGGCACGGCAGCAGACTGGCGATGAATGGCGTCCTCGGCGCGCACCGCCGACGCCGCAGGACCAACGCATCTCGCAGCTGCTTCCCGCCACTCCCTGGTTCCGCATTCGTCGACGCCGCCTGCCCCGCTCGCCGGAACCAGCTCGGCCATCGTCGTGACGCTTCGATCTTGCCGAAGCCAGGGGGCGGCGTCTCGGAGCCGTCGCGAGAGATGAGCACCTGGAGCCCGATCCAGCCCGGGAGGTAGAGAGGCCGACCAGCGGCGTCGCGAGACGTGCGGGCTGGCACACGGGTGCGATGCGACCTCAGCGGCATGGCCGCCCCCAGCCTCGCGGGGGCGACTACGCCATGCCGAGCCTTCGGCAGCATCCGAGGCAACCAACCGCGCGCCTGCACCACAGCCGTCGGCTCGACCTGATCTTCTCGCCGCCCGGATCCTTCGGGCCACCCCCGTGCACTCCGCCGTCGAGAATGCGCGGGGCAGAGTCAGCCCGCGCGTCCAGCCAACCGATGCACAGCAAAATCTATGAGGATATAGCGCCGTATAGCCCCATATGTGGCCATGTAGCGAAACGCTATACCTCGGTAGACATCGCTACGCATCGTGCGTCAAAGGCAGTCCCTGAACCATCTCTCGGTCCGAGTCTTCCCGGCGTCGTCACACGACGCCGGGCGCAACCTGCCTGGAAGCACGGATCACGGGAGACGCTGCCACTCGACCCTCATGAGGCTCGCTCACACTGTCAGACTAACAGCGTCACTGACGCTCCGGCACTGTCTCACTGTCATTGACACTGTTACTGACACTGTCATTGACAGTGCGGGTGTCACTCCTGCTGTCGCTGACAGCCCGCACCCCGTCTGGAGCCGCCCCTCCCCGCGGACATCTCAGTGGGCATCCGCCTTGGCCCGGAGCCGCCCCGCCCGGGCACCTGGCCGGACTCGCCTCACCCGGCGATCGCCCGGACGCCCAACCGCTCGCCCTGAATAGGCTTGCAGTATGACCGACGCTGCACAGCGCCCAGCACCGTCCCGGCTTCCCCTCAGGCCAAGCACCGCCCCGGCCAATGGCTGGGACGAGCGCCGGACGCCCCGGAGCCCAGCGACAACGGGCCGATGATCAATGTGATCCACCAGGTCTGGCGCGCTCGGCAGCTCAGGCCGGCCTGGTCCGCCTCGCTGGCCTCCGTGGTCGCCTGGACGGCCTGCCTGCACCGGGACCTCACCATCGACCGGGACCACGATGCCGGCGAGTCCTGGATCACGCTGCTGCGCGACCGCACGCCCCTGGGCCACCTCGGCGCCGACCTGCCCCTGCTCATGTGCACGCGGACCCTGGCGCGGGAGAACTGGCCGTTCCCACTCGTTGTCATAGGGCTCCCGGATCTCAATCGGCCCGTCATGCGGTGCGAGCCGGCAGTCCTGGAGGACTGCTTCGACCGCGCGATCAGCGCCAAGTCCCTCGACCCGGAGGCCTTCAGCGCCGCGGACCTGTGGTTCTGCACAATCTGACAGCCCCGCCGCGGACATGCGCGGTACGGCTAGATTCCGACAGGCTGCGGGTCGGGCCTACCGTGCGCCCGCACACCCGGCCAACCCGCCGCCCCTCCGTCAAGATCGGTACTTCCGCACCAAGATCGGTCTGCGGAGCCTTGCGAACGCCCGCCGCCCCGGACCGATCTCGGCGAAGGAGAGCCGTGGGGCTGCGAAGGCGAAGGCAGCAGAGGCCGATGGCCCCGCCCCACCTGGAATCAATCAACTACCCCCGGAACGGCAGCGGCTCCATGCCGCGCGCACCGACCTCGGCGACGTACACGGACCCGGCGGCCGGCTCGACGTCGTCGGGGAGGTTCTCGCGCGAGGTCGTGATGAACAGCCGGTCCAGGCCGCTCCCGCCGAAGGCGCACGCGGTCACCTGCCGCACCGGCACCTCGACGGTCTCGACCAGCCGCCCCCGGGCGTCGTAGCCCCGCACGGCCCCGCCGCCGTTGAGGGCGACCCACACCCCGCCGTCGGCGTCCACGGCGAGCCCGTCCGGGTGGCCGGCCCCCTCCTCGACCCGGACGAACGGTCGCGGGTCCACCAGCCCGGCACCGGCGTCGTAGTCCATGACCGTCACGGTGAGCGTGGGGGTGTCGATCCAGTAGGCGCGCGTCCCGTCCGGGCTGAAGCCCAGGCCGTTGCAGATCGTCGCCCCGCCCCAGGCCCGCCGCGGCTCGGCGCCCGGCCCGTCCCAGCGGTAGACGGCAGCGGCGCCCGGCACCTTGCCGTAGGACATCGACCCGATCCAGAACCGGCCGTCGGGGTCGCAGCCGCCCTCGTTCGTGCGGATCGTCGGGTCGTCCCACAGGGCGGCGGCCTCCGCCAGGTCGCTCAGGTCCTCCGCCCGCCCCAGCGCAATGCCCCGCTCGGTGGCGACCACCGCCCCTCCGCCCGCGCGCGGCCGGATCACCGAGGCGACCGGCGAGGGCACGGGCAGACGGCGGTGGCCGCCCTCAGCCTCCTCATCCAGCTCGACGACGGCGCCGGCGAGCATGTCAACCAGCCGCAGCCGCCCCGTGGCAGGCCACCAGCAGGGCCCCTCCCCGTGGTAGGTGATGGAGTCCGTGACGCGCTGAGCCCTCATGGGGCCACGGTACGCGCAGGCGGCAGGCAGCGCTGCGCCTCACCGCGCGCCCAACCCCGGCGCGCGCCCAACCCCGGCGAGATAGACATTTTCGTACGAGATAGACGGTGTGACCGCCGACCTCGTACGAAAATGTCTATCTCGACGCCCGGGCCAGCCGGCACAGCGCAAGGGGCGCCCGAGCTCACCGGCACAGCGCAAACACCGCACCCAACCTCGCCGGCGCCCCATTTGAAAGGACCTTCTTCCCTTCCCCGGCACCCGCCCGCGCTGCTATCTTGCCGGTGCCCATCCCGAACTACCGCCCTCCCCGCCGGAGGGCCCGTCTCGCGACGACGCCGTCGCAGAAGGCCTCCCATGACCTCCCCCGTCCTCGAGATGCTCGACATCGACAAGTCGTTCCCCGGCGTCCGCGTCCTGAGCACCGTCTCATTCGACCTGCGCCCCGGCGAGGTCCACGCCCTCATGGGGGAGAACGGCGCCGGCAAGTCCACCCTCATGAAGATCCTCATGGGCATCCACACCGCCGACGCCGGCACCATCAGGATCGACGGCGAGCCGGTTGCCATCGCCTCGCCCCGCCAGGCGATCGACCACGGCATCGCCATGATCCACCAGGAGCTCAACCCCGTCCTGGACACCCCCGTCTACGAGAACATCTTCCTGGGCCGCGAGCTGCGCACCCGCGCCGTCCTCGCCGACAGTCGCGCCATGCGCCGTCGGACCGAGGAGCTGCTGGCCTCCCTGCACCTGAGCCTGCCCGCTGACGCGCTCATGCGGGACCTGTCGGTGGCCCAGCAGCAGCAGATCGAGATCGCCAAGGCGATCTCACAGGACGCCCGCATCATCGTGATGGACGAGCCCACCTCCGCCATCACCGAGGACGACGTCAGCAGCCTCTTCGAGCAGATACGCCGGCTCACCGCCGCGGGCGTCGGCATTATCTACATCTCGCACAAGATGAACGAGATCTTCGAGATCGCCGACCGGATCACCGTCCTGCGCGACGGGAAGCTCATCGGCACCGACGACGCGGCCGCCCTGAGCGAGAAGAGGCTCATCACCATGATGGTGGGCCGCGAGCTCGGCGACGTCTTCCCCAAGCAGGAGGTCCCCCTCGGCGAGACAGTCCTGGAGGTCGACTCCTGGAGCGCGCCGCCCAAGGTCAAGGACGTCAGCTTCACCGTCCGGCGCGGCGAGATCCTGGGCATCGGCGGACTGGTCGGGGCGGGCCGCTCCGAGCTCGTCGAGTCGCTGTTCGGAGCCGCGCCGCACGACGGCGGCCGCCTGCTCAAGAACGGCAGGGAGGTCGCGATCCGCCGGCCAGCCGACGCCATCGCCCTGGGCGCCGCCCTCATCACCGAGGACCGCAAGCGCACCGGCCTCAACCTGGAGGGCTCAGTGGCCGCCAACATCACGCTGCCCTCGCTGGGGCGAATCTTCCGCGGGGGCCTTCTCACCGGTGGCGAGTCGCGCATCGCCCAGAAGTACATCGACTCCCTGCGCATCAAGACGCCGTCGTCGGGGCAGATCGTCTCGGCCCTGTCCGGCGGCAACCAGCAGAAGGTCGTCCTGGCCAAGTGGCTGGAGACCGATCCCGACCTCATTATCCTCGACGACCCGACCCGCGGCATTGACGTCGGCGCCAAGCGGGACATCTACGAGCTCATCGGGACCCTGGTCGAGCGCGGCAAGTCGGTTATTCTCATCTCCTCGGAGATGGGCGAGCTCATGGGGCTCAGCGACCGGATCATGGTTCTCACCGAGGGCTGCACCACGGGGATCCTCACGCGCGAGGAGTTCTCGCAAGAAGCAATTATGGAACTCGCCTCACGATTCGGGAGCTGACAATGGCCACCGCACTGAACCGCAAGCTCGTCCCCTCCGTGAAGGACGCCGGCATCCTTCTCGTGTTCGCGGCGCTCGTCGTCGCCCTGTGGGCAGTCTCGCCGGGGCACCACTTCCTGAGCGTGAACAACGTCCTGCTCATTCTCATCCAGACCGCCATCAACGGCATTCTGGCCATGGGGATGATGTACGTCATCGTCTCCGGGGAGATCGACCTGTCGGTCGGCTCGACGATCGGCCTGGCGGGCGTGACCGCGGCCATGCTGGCCCATCCCGGGGAGCATGCGCTGATCGTGCCGATCCTCGCCGGCATCCTCGTGGGCGCCGTCGTCGGGCTCATCAACGGGATCGGCGTCGCCTACGGGGCGATCCCCTCCTTCATCATCACCCTGGGGACCATGACCGCCGTGCGCGGCATCGCCCTCATGGTCTCCGGCGGCGCGCCCGTCTTCAACGTCTCGGGCGCCTTCGAGGCGGTCGCCTCCATCAGGCTCGCCGGGTTCCCCATTATGGCGCTGTACTTCATCGTGATCGCCGCGGCCTTCGGATTCATTATCCACAAGACCGTCTACGGACGGCGCGTCTACGCGGTGGGCGGCAACCCCGTGGCCGCGGAGATCTCCGGCATCGACGTCAGGCGGTACAGGGTCTCCGTCTTCGTCATCGCCGGCCTGCTCGCCGGGTTCTGCGGCGTGCTCCTGGCCTCGCGCACCATTACCGGCGCGCCCACGGCCGGCGAGTCCTACGAGCTCGACGCCATTGCCGCCGTCGTCATCGGCGGGGTCTCCATGACCGGCGGCCGCGGCCGGGCGCTCGGGGTCATTATCGGCGCGCTCATGATCGCCGTCATCGGCAACGGCCTGGACATTCTGGGCATTGACGCGAACTTCCAGAAGGTCGTCAAGGGCGCGATCATCGTCCTGGCCGTCCTGCTCGACGTCAAGGCCCGCCGTCGCAAGTAGCGGCCGGCGCCGGGCCCTGCGGGTCGAGCCGGCCCTCCGGGTCGTCCGACCCCGCGGGTCGAGCCGGGCCCCGCGGGAGCCCCTCCGGCCCTCCGCCCGCCTCGCGCGCAGCCCGCACCGGCACCCGGCCCGCCCGCACCGGCACGAAAGGAACGCCACATGAAGAAGATCATTGCCGCGCTGTGCAGCCTCATCCTCGCCTCCGCCCTGCTCACCGCGTGCACAGCGGGCGGCTCCGACGGCAGGCCCCGTATTGCGCTCATGATGAGCCACATGACCAACTCCTTCACCACCACCCTGGCCGGTGCCGCCCGGGCGCGGGGCGAGGAGCTGGGGCTGTCGGTCACCGTGTTCGACGCCAAGCAGGACGTCTCCAACCAGATCAGTCAGGTCGAGTCGGTGGTGAGCCAGGGCTATGACGGCATCCTGGTCGAGCCCGTCTCCAAGGAGGGCGTCACCGCCGGGCTCAAGGCGGCCAATGAGGCCGACATCCCCACCATCACCCTCGCCCAGCAGGCCAGCCAGCAGGAGCGGGCCAGCGCCTTCGTCGGCGGCAACGACACGGCGGCGGGCCGCCTCGAGATGGAGAAGGCCATTGAGGCGATGGGCGGCGCGGGCACGGTCGCGATCCTGTACGGGCCGATGGGCTCGGACGGCCAGCTGCTCCGCAAGGACGGCTACGACCAGGCCCTGGCCGACCACCCCGGCGTCAGCGTCGTCTTCGAGCAGACGGCGAACTGGGACACCGCCGAGGCGCTCACCGTCACCGAGAACTGGCTGTCCACCGGGCAGCGGATCAACGCGGTCGTCTCCCAGAACGACTCCATGGGCATCGGCGCCCAGAAGGCGATCGACAACGCCGGCATGAACGGCACGGTCGCCGTCTACGGCGTGGACGCCACCGACGACGGCCTGAACTCGATCCGCACCGGCGCCATGGACGGCACGGTCTCCCAGGACACCGCCGGCATGGGTGCAATGGCCGTGGACACCATGAAGACCCTTCTGGACGGCGGGACCGTCGAGGCCATCAACTACACCGAGGCCACCTGGGTCACCAGGGACAACGTCGACACCTTCGCGAACGAGTAGGCCGGCGCCGCTCACCGCGTCCCGCCCTTCCACCCACCCTGTCGAGATAGACATTTTCGTACGAGATCGGCGGTGACACCGTCTACCTCGTACGAAAATGTCTATCTCGACGCCCGGGGCCCGGCGCCCGGCCCGCCCGGGGCCTGGCCCACGCCCGAACCGCCGATCAGAAGGCCGGCAGCACGGACCCGTCGGTCCAGGTCTGCTCGATGTAGGTCCGCAGCTCCTCGGAGTTCATGAGCGCGGCGAGCTTCTTGAGGTGCTCGTTGTCCTTGTCCTTGGTGCGCACGACGAGCTCGTTGGCGTAGGGGCTGTTCTTGGCCTCCTCGAGCACCAGCGCGTCCTCGCTCGGCTTGAGGCCGGCGTCGAGCGCGTAGTTGCCGTTGATGACGGCGAGCTCTGCGTCCTCCATGGACCTGGCCACCTGGGCGCCGTCGACCGGAACGATCTGGAGGCTCTTCGGGTTGTCGGTGATATCGACGTCCTTGGGCAGCTCGACGGAGGGGTCCAGGGTGATCAGGCCCGCGGTCTCGAGGAGCTTCAGGCCGCGCGCCAGGTTGGCGGGGTCGGAGTTGAGAACGACCTTTCCGCCGTTCTTCGCCTGATCGACCGAGGTGTATCCCTTGGCGGTGTAGATGCCCATGGGCTCGATGTGCACGTCGGCCAGCGAGACGAAGTCGTATCCCTTCTCCTGGATCTGCTGCGCCAGGAAATTGGGCGTCTGGTAGAAGTTCGCCGCCAGGGAGCCGTCGTTCAGCGAGGAGTTCGGCGTCTGGTAGTCGTTGATCTCCTTGATGTCCAGGCTCAGGCCAGCGTCGGCGGCGAGATTGTCCTGCACCCACTGCAGAATGGTGACGTGGGGCTTGGGCGTGGCGCCAATGGTAATGGTGGCGGTCCCGCCGCTGACCCTGATGCCGCCGGAGCCGGAGCCGCAGGCGGCCAGGGAGAGGGCGACGGCGGTGACAAGGCCCCCGGCGAGAGCGGTGCGGCGGGAGATGCTGGTGGTCATGGTGGTTCCTGTTCTTGAGAGTCTGCGGGCCGGGAGCACCGGCGTCGTAATATGCCGTAATACGTCGCAATACGTCGCAATACGTCGCAATGCTGAGTCCCGAGCGGGCGCGCGGCGGCGGGCGGCCCGGGGCCGCCGCATGCCGCGCCTGCGAGCTCTTACTCCGGCTGGTCGAGGCTCAGCGGTGATCGACCAGCCGGCTGAGCATGTCGCCGCAGACCTGGATCACGCCGACAATGGCCACAATGAGGACGACGACGATGACCATGATATCGACGGCGAAACCGTTGTAGCCGTACTGGATGGCGAGGTCGCCCAGGCCGCCTCCGCCGACGGTCCCCGCCATGGCGGAGTAGCCGAGCAGCGTAATAATGGTGACGGTGGCCGAGCTGACGAGAGTCGGCAGCGCCTCGCGCACGAGCACGCCCCAGGTGATCTGATTGCTGGAGGCCCCCATCATGAGGGCGGCCTCGACCTTGCCGTGGTCGACGTCGTTAATGGCGGTCTCGACCAGGCGCGCGTAGAAGGGGATCGCCCCGACCGTGAGTGGGACGCAGGCGGCCTGCCAGCCCAGGGAGGTCCCGACGATCAGGCGGGTCAGCGGGATGATCGCGACCATGAGGATGATGAAGGGCATGGAGCGCCCCATGTTGACGATCTGGGAGAGGATCTCGTAGACGACGCGGTTGGGGTGCTGGCCGCGCCTGCCGGTGGAGATGAGCGCCAGGCCGAGCAGGAGCCCGAAGACGACCGTCAGCGCCCCGGACACGCCGGTCATCTCCAGGGTCTCGAGAGTGGCGGGCCACAGCCTGCGCTGGATGATCGAGTTGTTGAGCCAGGTGCCGTCCGAGCTCGCGCCGCTCGCCAGGGCGCCGGTCAGGCGCGGCGCTCCGACGGCGAGGGCGGATGCGGCCGCGGCGGTGAGGGCGGTCGGGGTCATGCGCGCACCTCCGCGGTGATACCGGCGTCGTGCAGGGCCTCGACGGCGGCCTCGGCGCGATCGGCGGGGATGGTGAGGGCGAGCCGCCCGATCTGGGCGGTGCCGAGGGTCTCGAAGACGCCCCCGGCGACGTCGGCGCCCTGCGCGGCCACCAGGGCGAGCACCTGGGCGGCGGCGGGCTCGCCCGGGTGCGCGGTCAGGGCGACGTCGATGACGGCGTTATCGGCGCTGCCGGCGCTATCAGTACCGCCGGCGCGCTGGGCCCCGGGCACGTCCGGGGGCGGGACGAGCTCGCGGGACAGGCGGGAGTCGACGTCGGAGACGACGTCCTCGATGGGCCCGGACTGGATGATCCTCCCGGCCTCCAGGAGGCTGACGGAGTCGCAGATGCGGCGCACCACACTCATCTCGTGGGTGATGATGACGACGGTGACGCCGAGGCGGTCGCGGACGTCGCGGATGAGGTCGAGGATGGAGCGGGTCGTCTCGGGGTCGAGGGCGCTGGTGGGTTCGTCGCACAGGAGGACGGCGGGCTCGTCGGCCAGGGCCCGGGCGATGCCGACGCGCTGCTGCTGGCCGCCGGAGAGCTGGGCGGGGTAGGACGAGCCGCGGCCGTCCAGGCCCACGAGCGTGAGCATGCGGGCGACGCGGTCGTGCCGCTGCCCCTTGCGCACCCCGGCAAGGGCGAGGGGGTAGGCGATGTTCTGGGCGGCGGTGCGCTGCTCCAGGAGGTTGGCGTGCTGGAAGACCATGCCGATGGCGCGCCGGGCCGCGCGCAGCTCGTGGGCGCCGAGAGTGGTCAGGTCCTGGCCGGCGACGCGCACCTCGCCGCCGGTGGGCCGCTCGAGGGCGGTCAGGCAGCGCACGAGGGTGGACTTGCCCGCGCCGGAGGTGCCGACGACGCCGTGGATGGAGCCGGCGGGGATGTCGAGGGTGAGCCCGTCCAGGGCGTGCACCTGCGAGCCGTCGCGCAGGCGGTAGACCTTGTGGACGTCGCGCAGGCAGATCATGGGCTCGGCCGTGCCGGGCAGGTCGGGGGAGCCCGGCTCGGCGTCGGCGCCGACCGGGTTCGGGGCGTCCACCGGTCCGGCCGCCTCGACCGGGTCGGCGGCTGTGGGGTCTGCGCTCACTGGTTCCTCCATCGGTCCTGGCGGAAGCACCTGCACCGCTTCGCGGGGGTTGCTGCAACGTCGATGAGCCAGGTCTCTCGGCTGCTCTAGATGGCCGGTGACACAGTAGGCGTCGGCGGCCGCGGGACGCAAGTCCCAGTCCGTGAAGGGACGCATCTCACTCCCGACAGCGGGGTTTCGCGCGGTCTCGCGGGGCTCGCGGACGGTGCGCGGGGAGGGTGCGCCGCCGTCGGGACTCCTCGATCTGCTGTACTCGGCCGATTCCTCGGCGCAGAGGCCTTGACGCGAGGCGCACGGGGGTCGTTACCGTGTCGTTATCCCTGCACGTGCAGGCGTCCATGGCCGCCCTGAACTACTGCGCAGGTGGGTGCGATGAGCTCCTACGGTTATGTCCCCTACGATCACAACAGACGGGCTCCAGATTCTCGACCCGAACCGCGGCCCCCTGAGGAGGGGGACCCGGAGCCGGGTGCGGCACCGGTGTCCTCACAAGACGCCGCGTCGGGCCATGAGGGCCGGCGCGGCCGGGTGAGGGGCCGGCATCGAGCGGGTCGGGGGGACCGGACGCCGGGAGGTCAGTCCTATGGTGCAGCACTGCGGACTTCCGCGTCTCGCGGTGCGGCGTCGCGAGGGCCTTCGTCTGGGCCGGCTGCTTCGGAGCCCGTGCCCCCGCTGAGCCTGCCGGGTTCAATGTTCCCGCCGGATGCGCCGCGCGCTCCCGCCCCGCCCGTCGCGCCCGGGCCGAACGCTCCGCATGTTGCAGCGGGGTCGATGCCTCAGCCCGGAGCGTCTCGCGCCGCGCCTGAGCCGAGCGCTCCGCGAGCCGCAGCGGGGCCGGCTCCGCCCGTTGGGTCCGGGCCGCGTGCGCCGGCTCTCGCACCCCCGCCCGGCGCGTCCCGCGTCGCGCCCCCGCCCGGCGCAGCAGGCCCGACACCCCCAGCGAGTGCACCGCGCGCCGCGATCCGGCCGGCTCCTCCGA
>NZ_JONS01000035.1 GCF_000711965.1 Actinomyces israelii DSM 43320 | reverse complement strand
CGGTTACCACGGAGCCCATCCTGTATCTCCGCCATTCCGACAGCCACTCACGTACCGTCCCCTCGGCCCGCTCGACCATCTCCGCGATAATATCCAGGCCGACGCCGCGGGCAGCGTACACAATCGCCTCCGCCTTCATTCTCACCAGCCTGTAGGTGTCTGAGCGCTTCTTCCACCTGATGAGGATGTCCCGTTCCTCGTCCGTCATGTCGATCTGCATGAGATTATCTTATACGAGGTGCTCCGCAGACGCCAACCAGGAATCCCGCAGCAGTTGCCCCAGAATGCCATTTTGTTTAATTCCGGCCATACAAGAGCCGTGAAACCCGGTCCGCACCGACCACCCCCGCACTTTGGCACCAGGATCCAGCCGGCCCGGCCGGCACCGACCCGAGCGCCTCAGCCGGCCGCTGTCGTCCCGGCCAGGACGGTGCGGCAGACCGCCTGCGCCTCCTGGATCCCCACCAGGATCGCCTCGGCCTGCCACACGACCCACGCCACGACGCCGTCGCGGGTCCCGCCGGCATAGGCGGCTGCCGCGTCCGCGTAGGCCAACGGCACCCGGCCCGCGTACTGGTCGGTGACCGCCACCCCGGTCGGCTCAAGCCCGTCGCGAGTGATGAGGTGGCGGACCAGAAGCCTGCCGACGGCCGCGTTGCCCACGAGGAAGGGCCGCACCGCCACCATCTCCCCGTGCACGACGGCGGCCCGCACGAGCGCCGGTGCGCCGGGCAGGTCGATAAGACGGGCCACGCCCTCCAGGCGTGCCGTCAGTGCCTCGCCATCGGGCGCGGTGCCCGGCCCGCCCTCCACGGGCGCGGTCCCGGCCGGCCGGGGAGCGGCCACGGCATCCAGCGGAACGCGCCCGGCCACGGCGATGGGCCCGACGACGTCCCGGTGCAGGGCCGCGAGCAGCGCCCGGGGGCCCGGCTGGGCGGGTCGGGCGTCGCCGCGCAGGTCGGGCATCCAGGTCGTCAGCCGCACCCCGGCCCGCCACAGTCCGGCGACGGCGTCCAGCGACGGCTCACCCGTGGACGCCTCGGTGAGACCGCCGGAGGCGACGGCGTCGCGCAGGACGGAGGCGGGCAGGACCACGCCCTCCACGCCGCCGGAGGCGATCGCGCCGCGCACCGCCGCCTCGGCCCGGGCCTCGCGCCACCGTCGCCGCAGGGCCTCGTGGAACCGCAGCTCGGCCGAGGCCTGGCGCAGGGCCTCCTCGGCGCGCACGACCCGGGCGTCCGCAGCGATCGAGCGCAGCGCCTCGGCGGCCGGGTCGGCGCCGGCTGGGCCGCCGACCCGGCCGCCGAGGCCGCCCGCGCCGTCAGGACCGGTCGGGCCGCTGGAACGACCCCGTGGCCGGACGTCCGGCCCCTCGCCCCGCCTGGGGCTCGGACCAGGCCCGGGCCCGATGCTCACCGACATGCTGATCACCGCACCACTGTAGACAGCCCGAGAGGCCGGGAATGCCCGGCCCGGCGGAGAATTGTAGGCTTCGAGCCGTGACCCCCGCACAATCCCCCGCCACCCGCACCGCGCCCCCCACGCCATCGGGAGGCGTGCCGGTCGCCCCGCGCTCCCGGCGCGCCGACTACCTGCTGACCGCCGCCGTCGGGCTCGTTCTGCCCCCCATGATCATGGCGCCGCTGGGCATCGCCTCCCGCTTCACCGCCGTCGGCCGACTGCTGCCGGCTGTGCTCTTCCTCGCCCTGACACTCCTCGTATGTATTGCGTCACAATGGCTTTTCGCCGCCCGCTCCTCACTGGGAGGCCTCGTGGCGGGCTTGACGGCACTGGCCGTGCAAGCGGTGGTGCTCCTGGCCCCGCAGGGCGCCCAGTCCTCCCCCATGCCGTGGGCGCGCGCCTTCATCCCCACCGGCGCGCTGCTGGTGACGGCGGGGGTGCTCCTGGGCGGCTCGTGGGGCATGCGCCACGCCCGTCGCTCCGGGCGAGCCGACGCCCGCCTGGCCGTGCGCCTGGCCGCAGCCGACCGCGCCCGGGGGGTGACGCCGTCCGCCCCGCCGTCCAGGCGCCGCGCCCACGCCCTGTCCTTCGTAGTGACGGCGACGACGGTTCCCGGCGCGCTGCTGCTCCTTCAGCACGGATACGCCGAGCTGGTCGGCCCGGGCCGCTCAGGCCTCTCCGGAGCGCCGACGGCGCTGGCCGCTCTCGTCCTGCTCGCAGCGGGCGCCTTCTTCACGGGCCGCTCGACCCTCGGCGCCCGGGCGATCGGACCGCTGCTCGTGCTCGCCGGCCTGCCCGCACTGCTTTACGGCGTGTGGCCCGCGGCGCCGGGAGCCGCACGGCTCGCGCGGTGGCTGCCGAGCGACCCGACCGGGGTGGGGCTCATCGCAACCGGCCTGCTGCTGACGACCGTGGGCTGGGGAGTGCATCTGGCCAGGCGTCAGGGCCGGGCCGGCGAGCTGGCCGGGCTCAAGAGCATGGAGACGACCACGCCGGCGAACGGCACCGCCCGCCCGTGAGCCGGGAGAGCCCATGGAGAACCGCAGCCCACAACGGAGGCCCCGGCACGCCTCCTCCCAACCAATCCGTCTCACGACTACGGTGGTAGCGCAGAAGGAGGCCCCGTGAGTACTGAGAACCCCGGTCGTCCTGAGGATGAGGCACCCGGCCGTAACGCAACGAACGATCCTGTCGGAGGAGGCACCCCCGCCGACGAGACGCCATCCCTGGAGATCCCCGCCCTTGCGCCAGTGGTGGGCGCCAACGGCGAGATTCTCACTGTGCGGGAGGACGCCGCGCAGTTCGACGCCGCCCCCTTGAGCGGACCCGGACCGCTCGGCCCCGGCGTCGGGATGGCGCCCCCGCAGGCCGGCACGCCCACGACCCCGCAGGCCGGCGTCGGCCCGTCCAGCCCGCAGACCAGCACCCCCGGCACGCCCGCGACCCCCGGCACGCCCGCAACCCCCGGCACGCCCACGACCCCGCAGGCCGGCACCCCCGGGCCCGCAGCGGGCGCCTTCCCCTTCGAAAGGCACGACGAAGACCCTCTCACCCTGGAGAGGCCCGACTCGGCGGTCTTCGCCCCCGACGCCGGACGGCCCGGCAAGACCGACAAGCCTCCCGTCGAGGACACAGCGGTCCGTCGTCGCTCCCTGTTCACCCCCGCCCAGCCCGTCCCCGCGGAGACGCCGAGCGCCACCGGTGCGGCGCCCGCGGAGGCCGCCGCCTTCCCGGACGCGGCACCCGGTGCGGGCGGGCCCGCAGGCTATGCCGCGTCACCGGGGGCGGGCCCCGGGCCAAACCCTGTCCCCACCCCCGCCGTCGAGCCCGAGCAGCCGGAGACCCGCAGGACCAGGCGCCGCTCCCGCCCCGCCGACAATGACGAGGAAGACGTCCCGCTGGACGGCTCCACCGTCATCGGCCGCCCGAGGTCGCGGGCCGGCACCCACTGGGCCGGAGTCCTCGTGTCGATCGTGGCACTGCCCGTGACCTGGTTCTTCCTCCACGACGGCGCCTCCATGGCGACATCCCACGCCTCGGACTCATTCGCCTTCACCATGTCGCCCCGCGGCCTGACCGAGCTGGCCGTGGGAGCGCTCGCACTCATCATCGCCATGTGGGTAGCACGGCGCACCTCCGTGGGCAGCATTGTGGTCGGCACCCTCTCGATCCTGCTGGGGCTGCCCTTCCTCGTCGCCCCCGGCGTGATGACAGACGCGTTCTCGCCCTTCCTCAGCGCCCTGAGCACCCAGTCCGCCCTCGGCCAGAGCATGAGCACCTACCTGTGGGCCGACGCGGTCACGGGAAAGTTCCTGGCCCTGGGCCTGTTCATGGTGATGGTCGGCGTCGTCTCGTACACGGCGCGCCTCGAGGGGCGGCGCGAGCAGGAGAGGATCGACCGGGATCGCCGTCGTGCCGGCAGTGCGGACTGAGCCGCCGGGGGTGGGGCGGAGGCCGGCGCCCGCCCGCCGCCCCGCTCATCTAGCCTGGGGGACGTGCCCGACACCGCTGCCACCCCGTCCATGACATCCGTGCGCGACGCCCTGCGCGACGTCGTGCCCATTGTGATCGGCTACGTGACGTTGGGGCTGGCCGCCGGCATGCTGCTGGTCGCCGAGGGGCTGTCGTGGTGGTGGGCGCCCCTGTGGAGCGTCGTCATCTACTCCGGGACCATGCAGATGCTGCTCGTGCCCCTGGCCGGGGCGGGCGAGCCGTTGGCGGCGATCGCGACCTCCGCCGTCTTCGTCTCGGGGCGGCACGTCTTCTACGGGCTCGGCTTCCCGCTCGACCGCGTGCGCGGGCGCCTGCTGACCCGGCTCTACGCCGTCCACGCGATCACCGACGAGGTCTACGCGCTGCTCGCCTCCAAGGACCGCAGCGCGATGAGCGGGCGCTACATCGTCGCAGTCGAGGTTGTCAGTCATGCGTCGTGGACCCTGGGCACGACGGCGGGGGCGCTGGCGGGCACAGGGCTGGCGGCGCTGGTCGGCGAGGACATCAAGCTGCTGGGCTTCGTGCTCACCGCGCTGTTCGTCGTCCTGGCGATCGAGAACTGGAAGAACCACCCCGACCGGGCGGTCCTGGTCGTCGGAGTGCTCGCTGGGGTGGTGGGCATGACGATCGGCGGGTCGGCTGCGCTGCTCAGCGCCCTGGGCGTGCTGGCGGCGGGGCTGATCGCGCTCTACGGCTGGCGCCGGCGCGCCGGCGCGCGGACCCGGAGGATGCGTCCCGACGCGGGCGCCGCCGGGATGCGGACGCCCGGAGAGAGCCGCTCATGCTGACCGACCCTCAGATCGCCGTCGCCGTCGTCATGGTCGCTCTCATCACCTACGCCTGCCGCATCGCGCCCTTCGCGCTCCTGCGGGGCCGCCGCAGGAGCCCGCTGCTCGACTTCCTGTCCTCGGCCATGCCGCTGGGCGTCATGATCGTGCTCGTGGCCTACACGCTCGACGACGTCGGCCCCGCGCCCGCCACCTGGCTACCGGCGCTGGCCGGCATAGGGACGACGGCGGGCCTGCACCTGTGGCGCCGCTCGATCGGCCTGTCGCTGATCGGCGGGACCGGGATCTACGTGATTGTGAGCCTTCTGCTGGGCTGAGGGCGGCACCTCACGGGCTCGCACCGACCAGGCGCGCGGAGTGCGCGGGTGAGTGCCGGCCACGCACGCCGCAATCTCATGTTCCGTCCGCAGCGAGGCGCGTTCCGTCCGCGGCGCAGTGTGAATTGCGACCGCGTGGGGCAGAGGTTGCACATGGGAGAAGAGGGCCTCACCGGGATGGGCGCCGATTTTCCGCGTGATTCCGCGATCTCTCGGCATCGGTCAAGACGAGCTGACGCGCTCCCATGTGCGCAGACCCCCCTGTACGCACATGGGAGCACGTCAACCAACTTTGATGGCCCAGGCAGAACCGTAGAATCTCAACGAAAACCTGCGGCTTCTCTGTTAGGCAGCCTCTCTCCCATGTGCGAACCGCCCCCGGGCAGGGGTTCTTCCCGTCCGCACCCGGATGCCGGCGAACAGCGTGCGCAGGCATCACCAGGGCCGGCAGCCCTCCTCATGCGCTCGCCCAGTCACGCGCAGAGTGCAGGGCTCGGACCGTCACCGGCCCACTGTCCAACCCTGCGGGCCCGTGCCGACGCCGCCCGGCTCGCATCGAAGCGCGGGCCGCGGGCTCCCCGCCCGGGGACGGGCGCGGCGGCGATTCGCGCACGGCAGAGCGCGGCCCGGCACAGAGAACGCCTGTTCTCGTTGAAGCACCGCGGTTCCACCCAGTCCGTCAAGACGAGTCGGCGCAGTCCTTCGCACGCGCAGAGGGCCTTTCCACATGACGGCCGAACCGGATGCCGCATCCTCCACTCCCATGCGCTTCCAGGACGGCCGACGGCCACGGCACCGAGGGAGTCTCGGCGCGGCTCCGCGGTTTCGCGGCACGGGCTGGACGGCGCGGGACGCTGAGGACGCCCAGGGCGGCCGCTGTCCGGGGCGCAGCAGCGCCGGCCTGACACCCGCCGGGAGCCGCTGCGCCTCGAACCGATCTCGAGCCGGAGTACGACCGATCTCGGCGCGGAAGTGAACCGATCTCGACGAGAGGGACACCGCCACCGGCGCGGCCCCCTCCCGCACCCTGTCGTCAATCACCTGGCTGATCGATCCCGGGCGCTCGTCTCCGTCCGGCCGGCGCGCCGACCTGCGCACCCGTCCGCAACCAGACCCGGCCTGCGTCTCGCCGGAATCAATCATCTAGGCTGCACTGGTGCCCGTCATCGTCAACCGCCCCGGACCCTGGACCCACCGCAACCTCACCGCGGGCGGGACCCAGTTCCACGCAGCCCTCGCCGGGCCCGAAGAGCCCCCCTCGTCACCGGGCACCGGCGCCCTCACGGCGCCGGGCTCAGCCGAGCCCCTGATACTGCTCGTCCACGGCTTCCCCGAGTGCTGGTGGACGTGGCGGCACGTCATCGAGCCCCTGGCGGAGGCCGGCCATCGCGTCGCCGCCGCGGACCTGCGCGGTTTCGGTGGCTCGGACCGACCGCCGTCGGGCTACGACCTGGTGACGCTGGCCTCCGACCTGGCCGCCGTCGTGCACGCGCTGGGGCACGAGCGGGCCGTTGTCGTCGGGGCCGGCCTGGGCGGGCAGGTCGCGTGGGCACTGGCGAACCGGGAGCCGACGATGACCGCGGCCATCGTGCCCGTCGGGGCGCCGCACCCGCTGGCGCTGCGATCGCTGCGCGGCCGGATCGTCTCCGGGGCGGCGCTGCAGTACCTGTGGCTCAAGACGCCCCTGCTTCCGGAGCGGGCGCTGCGCACGGCCCCGGGCGTCGACCGCCTGCTGCGGTCCTGGGCGGGCCCCCGCACCAGGCAGGCCGCGGCGGAGCCTGCCGGCTACTACGCCGCCCTCATGGCGCGGCCGGGGGCGGCGCGCTCGGCGCTGGAGACGGTTCGCCGCACGGTCCTCAGCCGTGAGGAGATCATGTGCCTGAGCGCCCCTGCGGAGGTGCCGGTCATGAGCGTGCAGGGCGAGGTGGACCCGGTTCAGCCGGCGCAGGCGTACGCGCGCGACGTCCACCATGTCGCGGAGCACCTGCGGCAGGTGACGGTGCGTGGCGTCGGGCACTTCCCCCACGAGGAGGCTCCCGAGCAGTTCGTCGACGCCCTCCTGCCCTTCCTCGCCGAGATCAGCCAGAAGCGATAGGGCGGTGGACGGGACGGCCCCCGGCACCCGATCGCAGCCCCGAGGAAGACGGCCGCAGGACGTCAGCTCACACGCCCACCCGCGGGCACAGCTCGGCCTCGGCCAGCACGCACTCCCCGCACCGCGGCGCGCGGGCGCCGCACACCGCGCGCCCGTGCGCAATGAGGCGGTGGCAGCCGTCGGTCCAGCGCTCCGGCTCCCACAGCGCGGCCAGGTCGCGCTCCACCCGCAGCGGGTCCTTCGCCGTCGTCCAGCCCAGGCGCCGCGACAGACGGCCCACATGGGTGTCCACGGTGAGCGCTGGCACCCCGAAGGCGTTGCCCAGCACGACATTGGCGGTCTTGCGCCCGACGCCGGGCAGGCTCACGAGCGCCTCGCGCGATCGCGGTACGACGCCGTCGAAGCGCCCGGCCAGCCCGTCGCCCAGGCCGATGAGCCGCTCGGCGCGCATGCGCTGCATGCCCAGCGGCCGCAGCAGCGCCTCGAGCCGGCCCGAGTCGGCGGCCGCCAGCGCACCGGCGTCGGGACAGGCCTCGAAGAGCGCCGGGGTGACGGTGTTGACGCGGGCGTCGGTGGTCTGAGCGGACAGGACCGTGGCCACAAGGAGCTGGAAGGGACCGTCGTGGTCCAGGGTGCAGCGCGCATCGGGGTAGGCGGCGGCGAGCTCGTCATCGACGGCGCGGGCGCGCAGGGCCGTCGCCCCCGGGCGCCCGAGCGCGTCAGCCGGCGCGGTCGCGTACCCCCTCATTCGCTTTCCTCACTGTCATGCGCCCCGGCCCTCGGATGCCGACCGGATCACAATAGAGACTACAATGTTTATCCGCGTGCCACAGATCACAAGCCGTGGCAGGATAGAGCACAGGGCTGCCCGCTGAAGGCCGGGACCCAGCCGATCAACCCCACAGGAGGACCTTCGTGGAAGACAGCATCATCGCCAGAATCCCGCTTTTCGAGGGAATGACCCCCGACGAGCAGGACGAGCTGCGCGCCATGATGACGCAGACGACTCTGCGTCGCGGCGAGACCCTCTTCAACGAGGGGGACGCCGGCGACCGCCTCTACATCCTGCTCTCCGGCAAGGTGAAGCTCGGCCACGCCTCGGCGGACGGCCGCGAGAACCTGCTGGCCGTGCTCGGCCCGGGCGAGGTGGTCGGCGAGCTCACCCTCTTCGATCCGGGCCCGCGCTCGACGACGGCCACCGCCGTCGCCCCCACCGAGTTGCTGGCTCTCGAGCACACGCAGCTCATGGGCTTCGTCGAGTCGCACCCGACCCTGGCCAAGGACATGCTGCGCGCCCTGGCCCAGCGCCTGCGCCGCACCAACACCGCGCTGGCGGACCTGGTCTTCTCCGACGTCCCCGGGCGCGTCGCCAAGGCCCTGCTGGACCTGGCCGACCGCTTCGGCTCGACGACGGACGACGGCGTGCACGTCCCGCACGACCTGACCCAGGAGGAGCTGGCCCAGCTCGTGGGGGCCTCCCGCGAGACGGTCAACAAGTCCCTGGCGGAGTTCGTCTCCCGCGGCTGGATCCGCCTGGAGGGCCGCGCGGTCACGCTGCTCGACGTCGATCGCCTGCGCCGTCGCGCCCGGTGACGGACCTCCGTGGCCGCCCGCGACTCCGGCGGGGCGCCGCCCGTGCGAGGGCGCGCCCCGCCGGCGGCCGGGGCGTCAGGCGCGCGGGCGCTTGAGGTAGGCGACGAGGCTGTCCGAGCCGGTCGGACCGGGGATGACCTGGACGAGCTCCCAGCCGTCGGCGCCCCACTGGTCAAGGATCTGCTTGGTGGCGTGGGTGAGCAGGGGGACGGTGGCGTATTCCCAGGCGGTCGGGTGAGTAGTCATGGCGCGAGCCTACGGGCAGCCCCGCACGACGGTAAACCTCGCGCGTGCGGGGGCGATCCGACTCAGTCCGGTCCTGGGCGGCCGCGCGCGTCGGGGAAGTGACGCGGGCGGCGCCGACGCCGGAGCCGCCCCCTCGCCGAGATCGGTAGATCTCCGGCTCGAGATCGGTTCACTTCCGCGCCGAGACCGGTCCTCGACGCCGATGCGGGCGGGTGCTCGCCCGCCTCACCTCACGCGGGCCAGGATCCGCGGGGCGCGGCGGGCGTGGATCTCGGCCACGAGCTCGTCGTCCTCCCGGCGCAGCCACTCGCTCCAGTCGGTCACCTCGGGGAAGCGGCGCAGCAGTGCACGACGCTCCCGCTCGGTCAGCCCGCCCCAGACTCCGAAGGAGGAGGCGGAGTCGAGGGCCTCGGCAAGGCACTCCATGCGGACCGGGCACGAGAAGCACAGTGACCGGATGTCCCGCTGCTCGGCGCCCTTACCGAACAACTGATCTGGATCGACGTTGGCGCACGCCGCTCGAACAGCCCAGGTCTGGTCGGTCGTCGTCATCTCTCTCTCCCTAGCCGGGTCGGCCGACGACGATGTCAGCCGCATCACACTGACGACCGTATGTCACACGTTGGCCTTAAGCCAAATCCGGCTCAGATTCGCAGCGTCCGGGAGGGCGCGCCGGCCGCCCTCCCGGGGCGTCCGCCCACCACCCGCACGGGGCGAACGCCCCTCCCTCGGCAGGGCGCTCGCCCGTCAGCACCCGCCTTCGCACAGGCGCCGGCCCTCCGCAGGGGCGCTCCGCGCCCCCTTCTGCGCCCGTCCGGCGCCCGTCCGCCCCCCGCCGAGCGGGCACCAGCCCTCCGTGCTCCTTCATGCGCATTTCTTAGGTCTTTTTCAGACCGATCGCGTCGTAGCCCACAGCGCGAACGGACGATTGCCCGTAGGCTTGCCTCCATGTCGAAGTCTTCCCCCCGTGGCAGGTCGCTCTCGCCCGCCCAGGTGGTCTCCATGCTCCTGGTCTTCGTGCTCCTGTCGACCGCCGGCGGCATACTCGCCGCCGGGTTCGCCATGCCCGCCGTCGGCGCCGCGGCCGCCTTCACGAGCGCATCCGCCAACTTCTTCGACGAGCTGCCCGACGACTTCGACCTCCTCGAACCGAGCCAGATCTCGGTCATCAAGGCCTCCGACGGCACGCAGATCGCGCAGTTCTACGCCGAGAACCGCATCGTCGTGCCCCTGGCCGACATCTCCACCAACGTGCAGAACGCCATTATCGCGGTGGAGGACCAGCGCTTCTACCAGCACAAGGGCGTCGACCCCACCGGTATCGCCCGCGCCATGGTCTCCAACGCCAACGGCGGCTCCCAGGGCGCCTCGACCCTCACCCAGCAGTACGTCCGCAACGTGCTGGTGGAGGCGGCCATCCAGAACGACGACCCGTCGGCGCAGTCCGCCGCGACCGCGCGCTCGGCAGGTCGCAAGATCCGCGAGATCAAGTACGCGCTGACCCTTGAGCAGAAGTACCCCGACGCGAAGCAGCGGATCCTCGAGGGCTACCTCAATATCGCCGCCTTCGGCCCGTCCACCTACGGGGTCGAGGCATCCGCTCGGCACTACTTCTCCCACTCCGCCAAGGAGCTCTCGATCCCCGAGGCGGCGCTCCTGGCGGGCCTGACCAACGCGCCCGGCGCCTATGACCCGATCGCCTACCCGGACAAGGCCAAGGACCGCATGGACTGGGTCCTGGACAAGATGCTCGAGGAGCAGTTCATCGATCAGGACCAGTGGCAGGCGGGCAAGAACACCAAGATCGAGGACCTGCTGCACGTCACGGAGACCGTGGGCGGGTGCGGCACCGCCGGGACGGCGGCCTACTTCTGCGAGTACGTGAAGTCCGAGATCGAGAACTCCGAGCTCTTCGGCGCCACGCCGAAGGAGCGCAGCCAGCGGCTCCTGCGGGGCGGCCTGACCATCACCACGACGCTGGACATGAACAAGCAGGCGGCCGCGGACGCCGCCGTCCAGGAGTATGTGCCCACGGGCGACCCGTCCAACGTCAAGGCGGCGCTGTCCTCCGTCGAACCGGGAACCGGCCGCATCGTGGCCCTGAGCCAGAACACGAATTACGGGGTGGCGACCGAGGACGATCCCTCGACCACGCAGATATCCCTCAACGCCGACGCCTCCCACGGAGGTCTGGAGAATTACGACGGCACCTCCGGCTTCCAGCCGGGCTCGACGTTCAAGGCCTTCGTCCTAGCGGAGTGGTATCAGGAAGGTCACTCGGGCAACGACGTGTTCAACACCAGCCCAACCACCTTCGGCGCATCGGACTGGACGATCTCCTGCGACCCCTCCAAGGCCGACAAGTGGACCGTCGGCAACGCCAACGCGAGCGAGGGCGGCAATCACACCGTCATTCAGAGCACCGCCCAGTCCATTAACGTCGGCTTCGCCAGGATGACGCAGCAGATGGACATCTGCAACATCACGGACCGGGCCGCCCGGCTCGGAGTCACCACCAACTCCGGGAGCCCCCTGGTCCCCACGCCGTCGATCGCGCTGGGCTCCCAGGAGGTCACGCCGCTGCAGATGGCCAGCGCCTACGCGGCCTTCGCGGCCCACGGCCTCTACTGCCGCCCGATCGCCATCGACTCCATCCTGGACGCCGACGGCAACTCGCTGGAGGTGCCCTCCGCCAACTGCACCCAGGCGATGGACTCCAACGCCGCGGACAAGACGGCGATGACCCTCACCCACGTCCTGGACAAGAACGGGACCGGTAAGGACGCGGTCCTCAACGGGCGTCAGGCCGCCGGGAAGACCGGAACGACCGAGTCCATGGACAACGCCTGGTTCACGGGCTTCACCCCGCAGCTGGCGACATCCGTGTGGCTGGGGCACTCGGAGGGCTACTCCTCGATGGACCACCAGTACATCGGCGGCCGCTACTACACCACCATGTACGGCTCGGACGCCCCGGTACCGCTGTGGAAGATGTACATGGACAAGGCGCTGGAGGGCCAGCCCGCCCTCGGCTTCACACAGGTGGGCCTCGGCGTCACGCCGAGCGCCGCCCCGCCCTCGGCCACCGGCCCCGAGGGCCAGAGCGGGCAGGACGTCCAGGCCTCGAGTCCCGCCGCGGGGCAGAGCCCTGTGCAGAGCCCCGCCCCCTCCCAGCAGGCCTCGTCACAGGGGCAGCCGGCCCAGGGCCAGGCGCCCCAGGCGGGGGCGTCCCACCCGCCGTCAGCTGGCCCGGGGGCGCAGGAGGGCGCCGGGCAGTCCGCCACCCAGGACAGCCAGGACATTCCGATGACCCCGCCGAGCCAGCGGAGCCCCCAGGGCAAGGACGGGGACTGACAGGGTGCCCGTGACCATGCACAGTGCGGCGCGCTCGCTCGCCCGCATCGCTGCCGGCGTGACTGCCGCGGGCGTCGGCCTGCTCGGATACACGCTCATCGAGGCGCGCCGCCCCGTGCTGCGGCGCGTCGACGTCCCCCTTCTCGCCGCCGGCGAGGAGCCCCTGACCGTCCTGCACCTCAGCGACCTGCACCTGACCAGCCGCACCGAGGCCCGAGTCTCCTGGGTGCGGGGGCTGGCCCGCCTGCACCCCGACGTCGTCGTCAACACCGGCGACAACCTGTCCTTCGCCAACGGCCTGGAGCCGCTGGGGCGCGCGCTCGAGCCCCTCCTGGGCCGGCCCGGCGCCTTCGTCCTGGGCGACCACGACTACCGCACGACGCTCTTCAGGCTGCCCACACGCTACCTGCGCCCGAACCCGCCCTCGCCCTACGACGACCTCGACGAGGCGGAGGTGGCACTGCCCTGGGGCGAGGTGCGCGACCTGCAGGCCTCGGGCGGCTGGGCGGACCTGACCAACGCCCGCGGCGCGATCGCCGTCGGCGGGCGGCGCATCGAGCTGGTCGGGGTGGACGACCCGCACGCCGAGCGCGACGCCTTCCCGGCGCCCGTCTCTCGGGACGACGACGACGGGGGCGGGCCGGCGGTGCTCGGGCGCGACGGCCGCCCGCTGCGGATCGGCGTGCTCCACGCGCCCTACCGGCGGGTGCTGGACGCCATGGCCGACGACGGCGTGGGCCTGGCGCTGGCCGGGCACACGCACGGCGGCCAGCTGTGCCTTCCCGGTGTCGGCGCCCTGGTGACCAACTGCGACCTCGACCGCGGGCGGGCCTCGGGCCTGTCGCAGTGGCCGGGCCGCATCGGCTCCCCCGAGGCGGTCGGCGACATGTATCTGCACGTCTCGGCGGGCCTGGGCACGAGCCCCTACACACCGGTGCGCCTGGCCTGCCGCCCGGAGGCCACGCTGCTCACGCTGCTGCCCGCCGCCTGAGTCCGCCGCACCGCGCCGCCCGCCCGCTTTTCCCCGCGTCGAGATCGGTTCAGTTCCGCACCGAGATCGGTTCGGTACCGGAGTGGATCACCCGGCTGCGCCGCACTCTTGATGACGAGTACGGGCCTCGCATCCGCGTGACCGATGCCTCTTCGGGCGGATTTCCTTCCACCGTCATGAGCCGACTATGCTTTCTTCTGCTGCACACGGGGTGTGGCGCAGCTTGGTAGCGCGCTTCGTTCGGGACGAAGAGGTCGTGGGTTCAAATCCCGCCACCCCGACTAATGTGACTCAGTTCACGTTAACTGGATTCTGGTGCGCGCATCGCCGGTCCCGCGGTCAGTTCAGCGGGTAGGGCTATGGCTCATGCGGCAGCCCCAAACTCACTCAGTCACCAGGGAAGCAGCGCCCGAACAGCCCCGGGCCGGGACCCGCCCGTGACAGACTCTTCTACGAGGTGGAGCAACAGCTTGGCCTGTCCCGACAGATCGCGGCACTGTGCGCAGTGACTCATCCGGTGGTCTCCAGGGTCATCTCCTGTCACAGGATGTCCATTGAATGAGCGAGCCGCCGAACACGCGACCCGAGTCCCGCTCCCTGCTCACCAGAGGTGAGGCGTGAAGTCGCGAGCGCGACCGGCCACGGAACCACGGAAGGCCGACTAAGTTCTCGCAACGACCCATAAGCGCGGGGGCACAGGCCTCGACCTGGTCGGGGAAGCCCGATTCCCAGGCAATCCCGCGATAGAGATGAGCAAGATGGCGCCGTGCCCGCGGGGAATAGACGACGCGGCGTGCCGGCTGGCTCCACCACCGGCCTCGCCCCTCCCGCCGGCCCCCATCCCGCCACTGCCGTCGGCCATCTAAAATGCTGCACGACATGAGCGCCCCGACAACCATCGGCTCCCTGGTCGCCCTCGCCGTCGCACTGGGGGCGGCGGACTCCGGAGACCTCACGCCCGCCGAGGCCCGGCTCGTCCGCAGCATGCGGGCCCCCGCCTCGCGCCCGGGCCCCGGCGGCGAGCGCCGCGGCGGCCCCGCCTTGCGCCCGGGCCCCAGCAGCTCCGCCTCGCGCCCGGGCCCCGGCGGGCGCCCAGCCCCGGCCCCCGCCGTCGTGGACGAGATCCGGGCGCGCATCCGCGATGGTGAGGACCCGCTGGGCGAGGCCTACTGCGCCATCCGCTCTCCGCAGGAGCGCCGCCGCCTCGGGCAGACCTACACGCCGCCGGAGATCATCGGCTCCATGGTCGGCTGGGCAGCCGGTCAGGGCCGGCCGGCGCGCGTCGTCGACCCCGGAGCCGGCTCGGGCCGCTACCTGCTGGCCGCGGGCCGCCAGTTCCCGCAGGCCTCGCTGCACGGCGTGGACATCGACCCGCTGGCCACGCTCATGCTGCGCGCCAACCTGGCGGCCGCCGGCCTGGCGCACCGCGCCCGCATCCACCTGGCCGACTACCGCGCGCTGAGCCTGCCGGAGGCCCCGGGCCCGACCCTCTTCCTCGGCAACCCCCCGTACGTGCGCCACCACCGGATCGCCCCGGAGTGGAAGGCCTGGCTCACTGAGACGGCCCGACGCCGCGGCCTGCCCGCCACCGCGCTGGCCGGGCTCCACGCCCACTTCCTCCTCGCCACCGCCGAGCTCGGGCACGACGGCGACTACGGCGCGTTCATCACCTCCGCGGAGTGGCTGGACACCGGCTACGGCCGGCTCATGCGCCGGCTTCTTCTCGACGACCTGGGGGCTGCATCGATCCACGTCCTCGACCCCGCGGCCGCACCGTTCGCCGACGCCGCCACCACCGGCGCCATCACCTGCTTCCGCATGGGCCGGAGGCCGCCGTCGATCACAATCCGCCGAGTCGCGTCGGTGCACAAGCTGGGCCGGCTCGACCAGGACCGCGACATCCCCCGGCACCGCCTTGCCGAGGCGGCCCGCTGGTCGGCCCTGACGCGCGCGGCCCCCGGGATCCCGACCGGCTACGTCGAGCTCGGCGAGCTGTGCCGGGTGCACCGCGGAGCCGTCACGGGCGCCAACGCCGTGTGGGTCAGGCGCGACCGGCGCCTCGCGCTCCCCGCCAGGGTGCTCTTCCCGAGCATCACCCGGGCCCGCGAGCTGTTCGACGCCGGTGCCCGCCTGGAGAGCGCGGACGCCCTGCGCCGGGTGGTGGACCTGCCCGTGGACCTCGATGTCCTCGACGACGACGAGCGCCGCCAGATCGACGCGTTCCTGCGCGAGGCCAGGGCGCTGGGCGTCCCTGAGGGGTACATCGCCTCCCGGCGCAGGGCCTGGTGGAGCGTGGGCCTGCGCGAGCCCGCCCCCATCCTGGCCACCTACATGGCCCGCCGCCCCCCGGCCTTCGTGCGCAACGACGCCGGTGCCCGTCACATCAATATCGCCCACGGGCTCTACCCGCGCGAGCCGATGGCTGGCCCGCTCCTGGACCGCCTCGCGGACCACCTGCGCGCGGGGGTCGCCCTGAGCCGGGGGCGGACGTACGCCGGCGGCCTGGTGAAGTTCGAGCCCGGGGAGATGGAGCGCATCCCGGTGCCGGGCCCGGACCTGCTGGCCGAGGGGCCGCCGCCCGGGGAGTCGTAGCGGCGCTCGCGCACCCGCGCAGGGACCGCTGTCGGAGTCGGGCCCGATCGGGGTCCCGCACGGCCGGCCCGATCGAGGCCCCGCACGGCCGGTCCTGAGGCTGGGCCCTCCCGCCTCGGCCGCCCGACGGCCCTCCGCCCGCTACGACTGGATGTCGCGCATGAGGATGACGAGCTGCACCCGGTCGCGCAGGTCCAGCTTGGCCAGGATGCGGGTGACGTTCTTCTTCACCGAGTCGGGGGCGATGGTGAGACGCTGGGCGATCTCGGCGTTCGTCAGCCCCTGCGCGACGAGCTCGGCCACCTCGTGCTCGCGCCGGCTCAGCCGGCCGAGCCGCTCCAGGGCGGCGCGTTGCTGGGGCGAGGCCACGGGCCGGAACATGTGGCGGTTGAGCAGCTCGCGGGTGATGCGCGGGGTCAGGATGGCGTCCCCGGAGGCGACCGCCCGGACCGCCTGGTGGAGCTGGTCCCTCCGCGTGTCCTTGAGGAGGAACCCGGCCGCGCCCGCGGACAGCGCGCCGAAGGCGTAGTCGTCCTGGTCGTAGGTGGTCAGCACCAGCGTCTTGATGGTGGGGTGCAGCTGGGTGATGCGCGCGGTGGCGTCGACGCCGTTGAGGACGGGCATGCGGATGTCCATGAGCACGACGTCGGGCAGGCGCTCATGCCGCTGGGCGAGGCCGTCGAGCTGGTCGAGGGCGTCCTGGCCGTTGTCGGCCTGCGCGACGACCCGCAGGTCGTCGGCCCGGTTGATGGTCAGGGACAGGCCCATGCGGGCGGCCTTCTGGTCGTCGACGATCATGACGGCAAGCGCCCGGCCGGCGCCGTTCCCAATGCTCCTGGACCTGCTGCCGGGCACGGTCATGCCTCCGTCCGGTGAGGGACGACGGCCGGGGCCGTCATCGTGCTCGTGCCGGGCGCCGCCCGCGCGCCCGCCTGGTGGGGGACGACGGCGTGCAGTCTCCAGCCGCCGGGAACAGGACCGGCGCTCAGGGTGCCGCCGGCCTCGTGGAGCGCCTCGGCCAGGTGGATGAGCCCGTGCCCGGACGACGGCGCGGCGAGGGGCCCTTCAGGAGGCCCCGGCTGCGGGACCCCATCCTCCTGAGCGCTCAGAGCGCCCTGTGCGCGGCCGTCGTCGGACACGGTGATCCGGGTGGCGCCGTACGCGTGGTCCAGGGCGACGACGGCGCGGGTGGCGCCCGCGGCGTGCCGCATGACGTTGGTGAGGGCCTCTCGCACGACGGTGTAGACCAGGGCGCCGACCCCGGGGTCCTCGGGGCGGAGCCCGGTCTCGGTCAGGGCGGCGCCGATGCCGGTGGCCCTCACCGTGGTGAGCAGCTCGCCCAGGCGGTCCCAGCCGCGAGGCCTGACGGCGTCGCCGGCTGCGGATGGGAGGGGGGACAGGGCGTCGACGGCGTGACGCGTGTCGGCCAGGCCCTCGCGGGCGAGGGCGTTAATGGTGCCAATGGCCTCGTCGAGGTCGGGGTCGCCGGTGGCGCCCGCCAGCCCCTCGGACAGGGAGATGATCGCGGTGAGGTCGTGCCCCACGGAGTCGTGGAGCTCGGCCGCGACCCGCGCCTGGCGGCGGGCGGCGTCGCGCTGCGCCAGCAGCCGGTGCTCGGCGGCCTGAGCCGCGAGCAGGGCGTCGCCGTGCTCCAGGGCCTCCCTGCGGGACCGGGAGATCGCTGCCGCGGTGACGACGGCGGAGAGGAGGATGAGGTACGGAATGAGGATGTCTCCCGGAGTGAAGGATGAGGACGTCCCGGCCAGGGGAAGGGCCCAGCCGGCGACGACCATGAGCAGACCGACCAGGCGCTGAGCCGTTCCCGCAATGACGAAGAGGGAGTAGAAAGCGACCAGCGTCAGAACGGCCAGGCCTCCGCGCAGCCCCCACAGGTCCATGGCCGCGGAGGCCAGAGAGACCGCAATGACGACCGCCAGCGGCCGGCGGCGCCGACCGAGCAGGATCAGGGTGGCGAGCAGGCCGAACGCCAGCCAGGGTCGGACGTTCTCCTGAGGACCGCCGAAGACCAGGGTCCGGCCCAGGACGAGCAGCTCGAACAGGCCCATGACGGCCACGACGGCCCACAGCCCCACGGCGCTCGTGCGCCACCAGGCGGCGACCCGGTCCAGGAAGGTGCGCGGAACCCTCGGCCCCGCCTGAGACGCCGGCACGGACGGCTCAGGCGGGACCGTAGTCGTTGCCGAGAAGGCCGACAGCCCAGGGTCCCTCGGCTCTGCCGCGGTGCGCCATATGGCGGAGACCCGACCGGCGAAGGATCGCGGGGCTGCGGGCTGCGGGAGCACACTCATGCGACTCGGGCGGCGCTGCGCCGCAGCGCCGCGGTCCATACCAGGATCCAGACTGCGCAGATCACGGAGATGAGTGCAATGGAGCTCATGGAGTCAATACTATCGAGGTCGCGGGAGGCGCAGGCCGCGGTAATGAGAGACATCAGGTAAAACCTGGCCAGCGGCGGCATGACGAACATCGCGGCACAGCCGCTAAGGGTCGCGATCAGCGCGGTGCTCATAATCGAGGCGAAGGATGTCATGACCACACCGAGCCAGGCGACAAACAGTTCAATGGCCAAAATAGCCAGGGTTATGGGGATGATGCGCACGACATAGGGGCCGAGCCCAGCCGGGTCGAATCCGAGGAGCAACCCGGTGACGGCGAATTCTGCCACGAACACCAGCGCGGTGAGCAGCGCGGTCTGCGTCATGTAAAGCAACTTGCCCATGAGCATGGTGTTCTGCAGGCGGTTGGCAGCCATGCGCCGCCAATTGCGCCCCTGGTGCTCACTAGCGGAGGCCTGAGCGATGACCGCCTCCACGAGCAGGGGGAAAGCCAGCATAGACGTCAGGATCGACCCCTGCCCCCAGACGGCCAACCAACTCGCCCCCTGGTCCCTGAACGTGTCGGAGTACTCCAGGTATGTGGCCCGGCCAATCGCCATTCCACCCGCGCACAGAAGCGCCAACGCCGGCCAGTACCACCAGTTGCGGGCCTTGCGATTCTCCCACGCCCAGGCCGCTCGCACCGACGGCTTCGCGAGCCGGGAGCGCGGTGGGCGCGCAGCGTGTGCCGGCGTGCGTCGTGAAGCGGCGGGGACCAGAGAGGCTGCTGAGGTGCTCATCGGTGATTCTCCTTATAGGCGATAATGAGCCTGGCGAGGAGGCTCCAGACGACGGTGGCGACGATGGCGAGCAGAACGTTAATCCAAGGGTGGGCGGTGCCAACGAAAGTGCCAGCCTTATAGGAGTCCGCCGTCGAAACCGGAGTCGCGGCAGCAGCGAAGCCCCAGGGAAGCAGCCAGCCAAAAGCTTCCAGGTGCACGAACGACAGCCCTGAACAGACAAATCCTCCCAGTGCGCCTACGCACAACCCGATCGCCTGTTTCTCGAAGCAGATCGCCAGCACCAGCTGAACGGCCATCACCGCAACCGAAGCGGCCAATATGATGATGAGGCTCGGCCAGAACGTGTCCTGGTAGGCTGCTGTCACTCTCAGGCCCATGCCGGGCCCGATCAGGGAGGTGAACGCCACGATCGCAACCTGCCCGAGCGCCACGGTGAAGGAACCTACGACGAGCTTGGCAGCGAAGCGGGTGCCCTCGCGCTGCCCCAGGGCGGTGAGCAGTTGCCCCATCCGTTCCTCGGTGTCCGTCATCGTCAGACGAGAGGCCAGCAATGCTGCGACGAGAGGCACCACCATGACGCACATGAGGAAAAGGTCGTTCAGGGACAGCACCAGCAGGTTTGCCCCATCCGTCTTGCCGACGCGTCCGAGCATCATGTTCATCTGGAATGCCAGCTCCACACCCACCGCCCCAGCGGCCATGAGCCAGTAGCGGCGCCTTTTAAGCTTGTGCACCTCCATGCCGATGGCGCTCATCGCCGAACCCCCTGCCCGGTCGTGGAGCCGACGACGGGGTGGCGGCCGAATGGATCGGTCAGCTCCAGGAAGGCCTGCTCCAGGGTCTTGCGGACCGTCTGCACCCGGAAGACCGTGTGACCGGAGCGCACAATGCGGGTCACGAGCTCGCCCACTGCCTCGTCTGGCAGCATGGGGATGCGCACCGTGCGTCCCCGCACCTGGTGGGCGATCCGCTGCTCGGTGAGCAGGGCGGCAACGGCCGCCGGATCGGAAACGGCGAAGTCGATGACTCCTTCGTCGCGCAGGCCGGACAGCGGCCCCTGGTAGCGCAGCCGCCCGGCGCAGATAATGCCGACAATGTCGGCCATCTGCTCGATCTCGGACAGGATGTGGGAGGAGACGATGACGGTCACGCCCTCCTGACGGGCCAGGGCCACAATGAGCTCGCGGATCTCGGCGACGCCGGCCGGGTCCAGGCCGTTGGTGGGCTCGTCCAGGAGCATGAGCGGCGGGTCCGCCAGGAGCGCCATGGCCAGGCCCAGGCGCTGCTTCATGCCGAGCGAGTAGTCCTTGACCAGTTTCTTGTCCTGCCCGGTCAGTGAGACAGTGGCCAGGGCGTGCTGGACGCGGCCACGGGGCAGGCTGAGGTAATCGGAGACCATGGCGAGGTTCTCCGGGCCGGTCAACCTCGGATAGTAGGACGGGCCCTCAATGAGGGAGCCAATGGCGCCCGCCGGTACCGGGGATCGCGGGCTCACCGGGTGGCCGAGGACGCTCATCGTGCCCGAGGTCGGGCGGGTCAGGCCCAGCAGGAGCTTCATGGTGGTGGACTTGCCCGCCCCGTTGGGCCCCAGGAAGCCGTAGACGCCGCCCGCGGGCACCCGCAGGCTCACATTGTCGACGGCCCGAAAGTCTCCGTAAATCTTTGTCAGACCTTCAGTAGTAACCACCAGGCTGCCCCCGCTCCGGGCGGCACCTGCCGGGCTCGGGACCACAGGATTCGAAGCCGCGACCCCTGCGCCTGGTGCAGGTGTCAGTGGACGGACTGGCGGCCAACCTGCTGTGGGCCGCTGTACGGGGGCGGGCGATGCGGATGCGGTTGTAGGTGCGTTCACTGCTGTGCTCATGGGATCCATGAAACCCTGTCGCCTCCTTCACCCGCATCATCAAATCCACGACTGTCCCCCATGGGGGAACTGGACTGGAAGCGCGCCAAGCATCGGTGCACCGGGGGGCGGCGACAAAGCCTACCCACGTAGCGGACAAGGCTTGCGCCACCCCTCGTGCGCGGACCTGGCGATGATGCCCAGGCGCTGTGGGTGCGGGGCCATAGGCGCTCTCCCCCATGGGGTTGCGCCTGCCGGCAGGAGAAGACCCGTCTGACCCACATCGATGAGGGGCTTGGGCTTCCACCGGTGGCGCACCCCGGCGCCGCAAGGAAGAAAAGGGGACCCGGCGGCAGAACCCAGCCCTGCACACACCCATCGAGGAAGTCGCTGTCCACGAGTCAAAAGGACCATGACCCTGGGGCACTCGCCCAGCACGGCACCGCACACTCCCAGACCAGACCCACTTCAGGCCAGCCGGTCCTGCGATCAGCCAATGGTGCGCCCTGTCACCATGCACGAGAGGCTTCCAAGCGCACGCCGCCTTGCATCGCCACTCCAGCCTTCTGGCGGATCGTCGGCCGGTCACGCAAGCACCCTCGCTCCCAAAGACGAGCAAACGCACCGCCCATGCGTCGTCTTGGGCTGCCGGGCGTGTCTTGGACAGCTCTGAAAACGGTGTCCAAGACACGCCCGGCAGCCCAGATGTCTTCATCGGCATCGGCGTGGGCAAGGCCGAGCGCTGGGCCACCGCCCTGGACCGGGACGGCAGGAAGATCCATGACAGGCTCACAGGGTCCTGCCCAGCCACGAGTCCCGGCTGCGGGACCTGTAGGAGCGCCTGGAAGAGCGCAGCCGTCTGCTGGTGGCCGTGGGACCAGCCCGCCGCTATCGGGGCCTTGGCTGTGGCGGTCGCCAGGGACACGAGCCTCGCGGTGGGCCACCTGCCCGGGGGCGTCGGTGCGGCGCGTCGCGGACTTGACGCCCGGGGCTGCCAGGACCGACAAGCGTGACGCAGCAGTGACCGCCCAGGCCGCCCGCACCATGCCCCACACCCTGCGAGCCGTCAGCATCTCGGACGAGGACACCGCAGCGCTGAGCATGCTCACCGGTCCCGACCTGGACCCGGCACGCCAGGACAGGCCAGACCCCGCCCCGCCCTCGAGGTGGTCACGGGGCCATGACCAGCCCGCGACGCCGTGCTGGAAGTCACTGCCACCCGACGCCGCCCCCACCGCACTGAGGAAAGCCGGCAAGGCACATATCGGTGCCCGGCTGAAGAAGCACGGAGCCCGGCGCCGTGCCGCCCGGGCCAGCGAGACTGTCTCGGTCCCGGAGAAGCAGACCGTCACCGTCGCCGGCACCGACGCAGCCGGCACAGTGCTGCCCCACCTGGCTCGCCGGCTCATCTCCCTGCACTCTCAGAGGGCCGAGCACCGCGACCGGGCCCGGGGCCCTGGCGGGCGGCTCCGCCCTCTCCTGCCCAGTCCCCACCACCCGTGCCCGGGATCGGGGTCCCGGCCGCGGCCGTCCTCCTGGCCGAGACACTGGGCAGGACCTTCGACACCGGCGCCCAACCGGCCTCATACGCCGGCCTGGCGCCGGTGACCAGGAGGTCGGGGTCCCCCATCAGGGGCGAGAGGCGTCTCCCACGCAGGCAGTAAGCGGCTCAAGAGAGCCATGCTCGGCCCCGCCCCCGCCTCCCTCAGACCCGACCCCGTCAGTCGCGCCTGCTACCAGCGCAAACAAGATCACGGCAAATAAGACCAGGACAAGCGCCCGGGCCAGGCCGTCATTGCCCTAGCGCACAGACACGTCTTGACCCCGCACGCCATGATCCGCCACAGCGCCCTCTACGACTCCCAACCAGCAGCACAGCTACCCACCGCCACCTGACACACCACACAGGGCCACCTACGGACAGGGGCAAACCATCATGCCGACCCAGGCTGGCTCAGCCCCGGGCCGATCCCAGGACCGCCAACAAGGTAACGGGGGACCCGAAGCACGTCAGTATGAACCAGGCGAACAACCTGATGCCAAGGAACAGGCGCACCCGGCCCCCGGGCCAACGGAAACCCACCCCACCCAACAAGCAGGGCGCCAGCGGCAGATCCCACACACATCCGCACATGGGAGTGGCTCGTGTACCTTGTGACCGTCCCCAGACTGCTACACCAAGAAACTGGTCGGCTACACGGTCTAAACGACACAATCAACCGCAATCAGAGACACGACCGACAATTGTTACATTTTTGCAACCCCATCTACCTAGTTGTCACCCCAGGGGGACAACTAGGTAGATTCGCTAGCCGGTCCGCTCGAGATCATTAAAACTTACAAATGCGATTCCGATCGCCGCTGGATGGCTTTCGGATCTCATTTAGAAAACGAAAGGACTAGCCATGAACACTGATGTTCTCGTTGAGATGACCGACACCGAGCTCGATGCGATCCTCGGAGCGGGAGACGGAGTCGTCAAGACCCTCACCCATGAGTGCCACCTCAATTCTTTCACGTGGTTCCTCCGCTGCTGCTGACCATCCCTTCAGAAAAATAAGATAACTCGAGAATCAAAAGCCATCCAGCACACGGAAGCCAATCATGAACCAGTCGTCTCTCAATAACCCCATCAACGAGATTTTCACACAATTCACCAACAATCTGCGGAGTGACCTCGGCCTTAAATCCATCGACTGGCCGAACGACCGCATACTCCATTATGTAATCCCTCCTTTACTCCTGGAACTGCATGCGTATCGCCAGCACGACAAACTGCGGGGAAACACTCCGGAGCAACGGTTTGACGAGTTTCAGCGCATCTCCTCAGATCTTGAGTTCCTTGAGCAATTCAAGTGCGAAAACAGAGATATTCTTGATCGCATCGCGTCAGACAATGAGCGTCTGTCAGCCTTTACAAAAACCATTGCATCAGCATTGTCTCGAGATTGGCCCACCCTACTCGCCAAAGGTTTTGTCTCCGATCCCAAGCCAATTGTTCCAACTGAGATTACAGCTGTTGGAGACTGGCATAACTCAGAGCCTGCGGCGCGCCTCACAATCGCAGGCACCTCAATCTTCTGCAAGGGGCACCCGAGTTCAAATTCTTCTATGGTGAGAGCGGTCTGGGACGCGATCACAGGAGGCGCGAGCGAAGCACTCCTCCCCATGACATGGGAAGAATCATTCAGAACGAAAGATCGAACATGGTCCAGAGAGGTTCGCAGACAACCACTCAGCAGCCCGCATGAGGCCGAGGCATACTACACCCGCATCGGACAGCTGCTATTTCTAGCCTACCTGATGCAAATCAGCGATCTCCACTATGAGAATGTTATTCCGCATGGCGGCTATCCTGTCCTAGTGGATTTCGAGACTGTGGGATCGATACAGCTTCTGCCCGCCGAAGCCCCAACTTTAGCTGCCATATTCATTATCGAACGGCTGGCCAATAGCGTGCTTCTCACCGGAATGCTGCCATTAGGGGTGCTCAACCGTGACGGCACAGATGTCTCCGCCATTGCTGCGGAAGAATTACGCAATGAAGTCAGAGTTCTTCGTAACGTAGCAACCGATATTATGCATTTTGAGCGCCACATCGACATTACGCAAATCACCGATCATCTTCCTTTCGTGCGCACGCAGCCCGAGGGAAACGAGATCCCTATTCGCTACGAACAATACACTCCGTCCATCATCAATGGTTTCAGCGCGGCATACAACGCCTACCTGATAAACTCCAGCGAGGTGGCGAATGCCGTCTCCGAATGGGCCGAGACAAGCAGCACACGGGTCCTAGTACGGAACACTCGTGAATACGCCGCCGTCCGGCAGGCCATGGAAAGCCACCGCTTCAAGGGGCGCACCAATGCGGTGCTCGAGCATATGCGCCGTTCCAGGGCGTCGCTCCCAAGACCTCTTGTCGACTCGGAATGCGAAAGTCTACAAGCCGGTTTTATTCCCTCCTTCCATTGCGAGTTCACATCGAAGAATGTTGTAGACGAGTCCGGCCGAACAGTCACCACTCTCAAGGCAACCCCCTACCGCATGCTGATGAACCACATGGAGCATCTGTCCGCCGCCGACCGGGGCCGACAGGTGCATCTCATTACCTTTGCCCTGGACGGCATCAAACAAATGCAGGCCCACCGCTGGAGCAATACATCATATCGGATCAATACGGTACAACGATCCCGCTCTGCGTCGGTTGAGGCAGCGGTAGAGAGGCTTGCGAAGCAGATCAAGAAAGCCATGGTCTCCTGCCAGGATGGGTCCGTGAGCTGGGAAAGCCTTACGGTGGACGATAAGGATTATCTTACCATACGCCCACTCTCTGACGGGATCTATGACGGCGTTCAAGGCGTCCAATACGCCCTGCGGCAGACTTTCGCGCCGGTCACTGCCAACTCGCTAAACGATAACGCGTCGTGTTCCGCCTACGTCGGCCCCGTCAGTCCTCTTCTCGCAGAGCATTCCCCTATCGTCGACCTGCAAGAGCGTATTGACAATGACGCCGTGTATGATGTCCTGGGAGGCAGCGCCGGTATTATTCTCTCAAAACGCCACGCTCAGGACCCCGCAGAGGTGAAAATGATCGACGCACTCGCTCGCCACCTGGCCAACTCGCGGAACACGGCGGCCGACGTTCTCCAGTGGCCGCTGGGCGAGAAGTCGCGGCTCAATAATGCCAGCTTTGCTCACGGCAATGCCGGCATCGGCACTTCCCTGCTCGTCGCCGGGGTGAAGACCGGCCATCAAGAGTATACAGAACTGGGCCTGGAAGCACTTGCAACCGATGAACGGCTCCGCATGGAGAACGGGCTCTGGCGAGACCTCAGGATCCAGGAAAAGCACACGCCTAGTCCTTTTTGGTGCCACGGGGCTGTCGGACTCGCCGTCGCGAGAATCACCGTACTTGAGCTCGACAACCGAACCGCGCGCACTCTGCTCCCCAGAGGCATCCGTGACCGGTACATGGACGATCTCCGTCGCATTGCGGATTATCTGCTCGCCGGAATTCACAGCATCGATAACTTCTCGCTGTGCCACGGCGCCGCGGGCAGCCTGCTGACCCTGGACTATATCGACAGGTCCTCAATCGTCAGCGGCTACCACGCTCAGATCGCTGAGGTCTGCAACGAGGTCGCCGCCTTCGGCCTTGGTGGAGACTGGCGCTGTGGGACCGACACCCATCAGTCCTACGCACTCATGACCGGACTCGCGAGCATTCTGCACGCGCTACGCACTCTAATTGGTCCCCGCCCCACCCTGGAGCCACTGCTCCCCATCACGCGCAGGAGCATGGCCTCATGAAAACGGTGCTTCAGCAGTCTGAAAGCGACTGTCTGCTGGCCTGCTTCGCCATGATGCTCAGCACGCACGGCATCAGCAGACAGCCATGGCAGCTTATTCGGGAAAGCACCGTCTTCGAGTCCGACGGCATCTCTGCCGCCGAGCTGCGAACTCTCACTGCAGACTACGGCCTTCGGCTGCATGCCAGGCGCGGGAGTCCGTCGGAGGTGTGGCGGGTGCTCACGGCGTCCCGCGAGACCGCGATCGTGCACTTCACGCCCCACCACTACGTGGTGGCCAGGGCAGCACGGCACCGACGGCGACTGCGAGTCTACGATCCTGCCATTGGTCGCTACGATCTGTGCGAAGCGGAGTTCAATGAGCGTGCGAGCGGCGCAGTCTTCTCATTCTCCGCACAGGATGCCGCGCTCCTGGCGGAACAGGCCGCGCGGATCCCCGGCAGGTTCACCATGCGCCGAGTTGTCGGTGCCCTGGGCCGGCACAGCCACGTCATGATGCTCCTCGCCTACCTCTTGGCGCAGGTCAGTGCACTTGGGCTCTCATCAGCGCTTCGTGTACTCGTCGATCAGCATCAAGGCCCCGCAGTGTCCACCCTCCTGGTCGCAGGCGTCCTCTTGATGTCAGTCCTGTCCATTGTGACGAGAGTCCATGGCACGGCCGCCGGAGCCAGGTCTTTCGATAGCCGCTATTCCGACCGGCTCTTCACAAGTTTACTCGAGAAACCGTTGGCCTACTTCGAGCGGAACAGCCGTGGCGGTCTCATGGAGCGGCTTAATCTTCGTTTTGCGATCCGCGATGCGATCACCGTGTCGGCCGTGCCGCAGATCGCCTCCACAATCACGTCCATTGTGATCATCGCCTACCTCGCCTTCCTCGATCCTTGGATCGCCGGCGGCATCATAGTCTGCTCGGGAGTGTTTCTGGCCGTGAATCAGGTCCTCATCGAGAAGCAGAACTCGGCGAACGTCGCGTACATCCTCAAGCAGCAGGAGTTCGGGCAGCTCGTCCAGCGCGACCTCGCGAATATTGTTGACACGGTCGCCCTGGGTGTGACCGGCTCGACTGCGGAGGCCTGGAAGAGGTCCAACAGGGAGCTGACAAGCTCCTACGTCAAAGTCGTGCAGACGACGGGATACTCGCAAGGGCTGTCGACCATCTTCACCTTCCTGATCAGCGCGGGCCTGGCTCTCTACTCCGCCGCCCGATTCCAGGCGGGCGCAATGTCCTTGGGGACTCTGCTCATGATACAGGTTGCGGGCGGCCTGGTCTCCGGCGGCCTCAAAGACACCCTCACCCTCGTGGTGACACTGAACCAGGTCCGGCAGAACGCGGATCGCCACACCGAGATATTCGACGTCGGCGACACCCAATACTTCGTGGACCGCACCGCTGCCGCCCAGGACCTGATCAAGGCGAGTGCGCTGAGCATCAAGTTCGGCAGGAACCAGGTCATCAACGATGTCGATCTGAGGATCTCCGCGACCTCCAGGACATTCATTGTCGGGCCGTCGGGAGGCGGAAAGTCCACACTCCTTAAAGGCCTCGCCGGGCTGCTTCCGCACTCGGGCGTCGTCGAGTTGCAACCCGACTTGAGAGATCTCCTGGGCGCCGAGTTCGCGGAGACGCGCCTGGGCGGTGAATCAGTCCGCCAGGTCCTCGACCCGCGGAAGGCGGGCCTGACGGACGACGCCGCCTGGTCGGCACTCGATGCAGTGGCTCTCAAGGATCGGGTGGCAAGGTTCCCACTTGGATTGGACTCCTATGTCTCCGAGGACGGAGCAAACCTGTCGAATGGGGAGCGGCGAAGGCTCGCCATTGCCAGGGCCCTTGCAGCGGGAGACTCCCTGGTACTGCTGGACGAGCCGTTCATCGGTCTCGACGAGCAAACCATTCGAGCAGTTTACAACCGGACGATCGGCAACGACCGGTCTCGAGCCTTCATCATTTTCACGCATGACCTGTGGCTGATCGGTGACAGCGATACGGTTGTGTTCGTCTCGGGGACGGGAACGATCATATCCTCAACCCACGCCTCCCTCATGCAATCGTGCCCGGAATACAGGGCCTTCGTCACCGCTGGTCACGCAGAACCAATCGCCCTGTAATCCTTTGAAGCAACGTCTCATGCTCCCGCACAAAAGTCTCCTTCGACGCCGGCGGCCGCAGGTCGAGTCGCACATCGGCGGCGCGCTGCAGAAGCTCGTCGTCGTGGGTGATGAGCAGCACCACCGCGCCCGCACGGGCGCTGCGCCTGATGGCGCGTGCGATCGAGTCGAGGTGGCGCCGGTCGACACCCGAGCTGGGCTCGTCGTAGATCACGATCCGCGCCTCGGCCTGCCGGATACCGGCGATGACCAGCCGCTGCTGCTGCCCGCCCGAGAGCGCCAGCGGGTGCTGATCGGCGAACGGCAGAAGATCGAGCTCGTCGAGCAGCCGGTCGACGTCGTCGTCCGTCGGGCCGGTGCGCGACGACCCCGCACGGGTGGCGGCGAGCTCGATCTCGGCGCGGACGCTATCGGCGAAGAGCTGGCGCTGCACGTCCTGCATGACGATTCCGCTTACGCGGAGCCGCTGCCGCTTCGAGAGGGGCTCCCCGTTGAGGCGAATGGTGCCGGTATGTGTTTGCAGTCCGGCAACAACACGGGCGAGGGTGGTCTTGCCCGCACCGTTGGGTCCACAGACCGCGGTCACAGCCCCAGCGGGAAAGTACGCCGTGCCAATGGAGAGGACCGTGCGTCCTTTAAGCACGCAGCGCACGTCCTCAAGCTGGAGACCGCCGCGGCCGCTCCCGGACTCCGCGGGCGGTCGGACGGCCGCACCGGCCGACGTCGGCGCAATGCTCGCCCCGGCCGCCGGGACAGATGAGAGCTCGGGCAGCGGGGGCGGCTCAATGCTCCGCAGGCCATATTGTTCGACGACGGAGGGTTCCAGGGCGGCGAGCTGCTGTGCGGTCCACGAGTGGGCGATTCGTCCGCGTTCGAGAAGGACGAACCTGTCCGCTATTCCGGTGAGGTAGTGCAGCCTGTGCTCGCTGATCACAATAGTGATGCCGCGCTCGCGCAGCTCGGCAAGGGTGCCCGCCAGAGTCGAGACGGCGTCGGCGGACAGATTCGAGCTGGGCTCGTCGAGCAGAAGAGCTCTCGGCTCGTGCCCGAGCCCCGCGGCGATGGCGACGCGTTGCTGCTGGCCTCCGGACAGCTGCGGAAGCGGTCGCTCCATAATCGCCTGCAGCGCGAGCCTGCGCATGAGCATATTGACGCGCGCCCGAATGTCTGCGGGTTCGGCGCCGAAATTCTCCAGGGCGAAGGACAGCTCGTCAATAACCGTGGCGGTGAAGAACTGGCGCCGCGGGTGCTGCAGCACCGTGCCGGTCCGCCGCCCGAGCTCGTCGAGGGCGCTCTTCCGGACGTCGAGGCCGGACACCGTCACTCGCCCGGACAATGTCCCCTCGTGGAAATGCGGAATGAGCCCGTTCATCATCCGCAGGAGAGTGGACTTCCCCGATCCGCTCGCCCCGCACAGCACGACCGTCTCACCCGGTTCGATCACGAGATCGACGCCCTCCATCGTCGGCTTCTCCGCCGTCGCGTACTGCCAGGCCGCCTGAGAGATCGTGATCATATGCAGCCCTTCGCCATCCAGCAGGCCGCGGCTAGGAGGCCGGTGACTGCGACCCAGAGCAGATCGGGCCACCCCAGCCGCGGAGGCACACGGCTGGTCGGTCGTTGATACGAGCCGAGCCCTCGCAGCAGCGCCGCAGCGGTCAGGTCGTCTCCCACTCGCAGCGTCGAGGCGATCACCGGGACCGTGAACCGTTCAATGCTCAGCACGGGGTGGCGCAGCACAGAGCGCCGGCTGGTGAGCCCCTGCAGGCGCATCGAGTCGACGACGGCGGAGGCCTCGGCTGCGACGACGGGCGCGAACCGCAGCACGACGGCGATCGGCACGGTCAGTGCCCGCGGGATGCGGGCCGCCCGCAGCGCCGCGGTGACAGCAGCGGGCGTTCCGGTGCGGAAGAAGTGCAGAACCACGCCGTAGACGACCACGAAGCGCAGGAGGAACGCGGACACAACCCCGACGAGCACCGAGAAGGTCGAGGGCGCCAGGAGCGGCAGGCCGCGCGCAAGCAGCTCAAGTGTCGCAGCCGCGGCAGCCAGCGCGCCGAGGTGCCGCCATGCCCGGTCGGCGATCGCCAGGAGGAGGCCCAGCCCCAGACCCGCTGGGACGAAGGTCTCTCCTCCTGGTGCCATCACCGTGACACTGGTGGCGATAATGAGGACAACGCTTGTTCGCGGATCGGTGGCCCGCCAGGGCTGCGAGAGCCGCCGTCCTGGTATCTCGTGAGGCGCGGCGGTCTCAGCCCGGACCCGACCCGGCAGAGTGGTCACGCCAGTCCTGCACGGGCGAAGCTCTTGCGCAGCAGCCTCAGTGCGATCACCCCACCAATGAGGCCGAGGACCACTGCGGCGATATCGAAGCCGATCAGGACCCCGGTCGAGAGGAAGGCGTCCAGCCTCGCCGTGTACTCCGGCCCCATTCGCGACATGGAAGGAGAGCTGAAATAGCCCTGGCGGTCGTAGAACAGCGGAAGGAGCGGGGCGGTATTCCACACCGAGAATATCGTGTAGGACAGGACCCCGGCCCAGCGGGATCGGTAGCCGGTCACCGCGAGAACGAGCTCGACGACGACCGCCAGGGAGACCAGAATGCCGATCGACAGCGGAGGGAATCCGATGACCAGGAGCAGGACTCCAAGAACAATAGCGAACAGCGCCACCATCCCGGCGTGCTTCACCCGCGTGAGGAACAGCATGAATGGGATCGCCCCGACCACAATGCTCAGGCCGAGCGTCACCAGCATCATGACCGGGTTGAGGAACCCGAACATGGTGATAGCGAAGTAGAGTACGATATAGATGGCGAGGAATATCCCGATCGTCATGAGGTCTCGACCGCTCATCGCGAGCGAGAACCGAGATCCGCCGGAATCCTTGGCAGAGTCTTCCTCCGTCATTTCAGTCCTTTCACAATAGGGCGCCCGGGGTCTTGGGCGCACATCATTCACAACGTTGAGGACATTCGCGGAATCCCGCCGACGGCGGTTGCGAGCGAAGCCATGACCGGCACTATAACACTGTTAAGATCATGTCGGGTAGGCGCGTCAGCAAGATTCGCCATCACCTGGCGCTCGGGCGAGGTGAGGCCGAGGTCATCCGCGTTGGTACCCTTGAGGGGCGCAGCGACGCTTCCGGAGCCTCACCGACAGGCGCCGCCCCAGCAGACCGCCGAGGAGGCGAACAGCCACGAGCACGACCGGCACGGCCTACCACCACGGGCTGACACCCGCGGCGATCATCGACGCCGCCGTCGAGGCCTCCCGAGGGGAGGGGCTCGAGTCGTGGTCGCTTCGCGATCTCGCGAAGCGACTCCATGTCACGCCCCCGACCATCTATCATCATGTCGGCGGACAAGAGCTCCTGCGCCAGCGCGTGGTCGAGCGGGTGCTCGAGACGGTCGGCTTCCCCACGGAGACGATGCCGTGGCGAGAGTGGTTCCGCGCGGCGCTGTTTCCGGCACGGCCGGCCCTGGCGGCCTACCCCGGGACAGCGAGATGGCTCCTGCTGCACGGGCCGATATTCCCGAGCATGGTCCCAGTCGTCGACGCCGGTATCGCCTCTTTGCAGCGGGGAGGGTTCGGGAGCGCGACCGCATACGCATACACGGTTCTGTTCAATACGGCGATGATGACGATTGCCGCGGCGGATGACGAGCTCCGCCACGAGGACGCCGGCCTCCGCGATCACGCAGAGCTCATGAGCGGATTCGAGAGTCTTGCCGACAAGAGCCCCGGGATGTCACTGCTCGCCAGCGACATGGCGGCCCAGTTCCTCGGACCGCCCGAGTCCTCCGCACCTGCTCGAGACCGGTACTACCGCTCCGTGATCGAGCTTCTCATGGACGGCCTGGAGACCTCCGTGCGCCGCCCCTGAGGCGAACCGATCTCGACGCGGAACCGGACCGATCTCGAGCCGGAAGCGAACCGATCTCGACGAAGGAGGCGCCGGCGCCCGAAACTCGGAGGCGGCGCGGGCTGCCGCCGGCTCACTTCCGCGGCTCGTAGCGGCGCAGCAGCAGCCATGCCCCGGCCGGGCCCGCAGCCGCCGCCAGGGCGGCACCCAGGGCGATCCACAGGACCGCCCAGGGCGTGCCCCACTGGGCGACGATGCGCTCCACGCAGGCGGCCACGGCGCTGAGGCCCACCAGGACCGCAATCACACCCGCCCACCAGGGCCGGCGCAGGAAGTGCAGGGCGATGCAGGCGCCCACGAGGTAGGACACCGCGACCGCCGGCGCGACCAGCGCGGCGAGCTGCGGGACCACGACCAGGTCGACCCCCTCGATCCGGCCGTCGAGCACGACGTCGGGGATCGTCAGCAGGGCGCAGACGGCCGTGGACGCCGCGCCCAGGAGCAGCCCGGTGCAGGTCAGCCACGTCATGACCGCCCCGCGCGTCAGGCCGGCGCGCAGCAGCATCGGTGTGCGCGCGGCCATGACGATCCCGTGGGTGAGGCTCGCGTAGAGCGCTACGACGAATGCGGTCAGGCCGTAGGCACCAAGCTTGAAGACACCCACAGGTTCTTCACCGAGGGTCAGCGATCCGGCGATCAGACCGGAGACCTGCGCGGAGAGAAGGCTGGTGACTACCACAACGCCCAGGGCCTGGATCGCCCCCTGGACGGGCGCCAGCTCGCGGAAGGCCATACGGGTAAGCGCCCAGGTGCGCGAGCCCGCGGCCCGGTCCGCACCGGGACCGGGGCGCGGCGGGTGGGGCCGCTCGGACAGGGAGGCGACGATGGCGGCGCTCATGAGAGTTCTCCTTCGGTGCTGTCGGCGAGGGCGGTGCCGCTGGTGAGGTCGATCAGAGCGTCGGCCAGTGAGGCGAGCCCCTGGCCGGGACGGGAGTGGGCCGCGCGCAGCTCGTCGGCGGCGCCCGCCGCGGCCAGGCGCCCCCGGTGCAGGACGACGACGTCCTCCAGCAGGTCCTCGATCTCGTCAACCTGGTGGGAGGAGACGACGACGGTGGGCCGCTCGCGCAGGTACAGGGCCAGCAGCTCATCCCAGAAGCGGCGCCGCATCACGACGTCCATGCCCAGGTGGATCTCGTCCAGAAGCAGGACGGGGCAGCGGCACGACAGGGCGAAGACGGCGTCCAGAGCACTGCGCTGCCCCAGGGACAGGCGCGAGGGCCGGGTCCGCAGGGGGACCTCGAAGACCTCCATGAGACGGGCGGCCTCCTGGCCGTCCCAGCCGGGCCGGGTCACGGCCCACAGCTCCAGGGACCGGCGGATGGGGATGTCCTCAAGAAGAGAGCGGGGCCCGCCCAGGAGGGCCGCGGCAGTCATGGTGACGCCGTCGTCGAAGGCGGGGCGCCCCGCGACCGTGAGGCTCCCGGAGGTGGGGCGGCGCAGACCGGCAGCGAGCGACAGCAGGGTCGTCTTGCCCGAGCCGTTGCGGCCCAGCAGGCCGGTGAGGGTGCCGGGTCGCAGCGTGAGCGTGAGCTCGCTCAGGGCCGCCGCGCCTCCTCCCGCGTAGCGGTAGCCGAGGTCGGTCAGCTCGATGGCCGGTCCGCCGGGGACGACGTCGGGAGCATCGGGGGTGTCGGAAGGTGCGGTCATCGGGACTCCTTGCGGGCACGGGTCGTGAGGTACTGGATGACGGCGTCGCGCAGCTCGGCATCGCTCAGGCCGAGCGCGAGGCCGGTATCGAGTGCGGGGTGGAGGACGCCGTCGGCGTAGGCGGCGCGGCGGCTGCGGCGCAGAGCGGCCAGGGCGCCGTCGGCGACGAACATGCCGATGCCGCGCCGCTTGACCACCAGGCCCTCATCGACCAGGAGCGCGACCGCCTTGTTCGCGGTGGCCGGGTTGATGCGGTAGCGGGCGGCGTACTCGGTGGTGGAGGTCAGGCGCGCCCCCTCGGCCAGCTCGCCGCCGAGGATCTGGGTGCGGATCTCCTCGGCGATCTGGACGTAGATGGGGATCGCGCCGTCGAAGCGTCTCATGAGCGCACCTCCCCAAAGGTCGGTTGGTTAGTTACACAAGTAGTAAACCATATAACCGACAGCGCAGCAAGCGCGGTGCGCCCGGTCGGACCCCTCCGACTCCTCGCCGACGACGGCGCCGCACCCGCCCCACCGACACGCACGTGGGAGATCTCGCACTGCCGATTGAGCGGAAGGCGCCGACCGCGCTGGCAGATAGGGTTGTTGGTCTGGCATGATGGCGTGGTTGTGCGGCCGTGTGCGGTCCCTCTCCCGGGCGTGGTCGTGCTGGTAGGCGTGCGTCGAGGGACTGTTGCTTGACCCCACCGGTAGGTCGGCGCGCGCTGTCGTCTACCGTGTCCGGAAACCGTGTCTGGAAGTCAGGAGCTGTACTCAAGTGGCAGTCAAGATTCGTCTTAAGCGCATTGGCAAGAAGTTCTCGCCCGTCTACCGGGTGGTGGTGGTCGATGCGCGCAAGAAGCGCGACGGGCGGGTGATCGAGGAGATCGGCCTGTACGACCCGGTGCAGGAGCCCTCGCTGATCCGCATCAGCTCGGAGCGGGTGCGCTACTGGCTGGGTGTGGGCGCCCAGCCGTCGAACACGGTGCACAACCTGCTGAGGATCACCGGGGACTACCAGGCGTTCAAGGGCCTGCCCGTTCCCGAGGGCAGGCTGCGGGTCAGGGACGAGGCTGCGGTGGCGGCGGCGCGGGACGCGGCGGTGCGCGAGGCGGCCGATGAGGCCGAGAGGCTCAAGGCGGCCTCGGCCGCCCGGGTCGAGCAGGCCGGGAGCGCGGGGCGGGCCGACGGCGCCGAGGGGGCCTGACAGGTGCTGGCCGAGGCGCTGGAGCACCTGGTGCGCGGGATCGTGGACCGCCCCGAGGACGTGACGGTGG
>NZ_JONS01000034.1 GCF_000711965.1 Actinomyces israelii DSM 43320 | reverse complement strand
ACAGTTCGGTCCCTATCCTCTGCGCGCGCAGGAGACTTGAGAAGACCCGTCCCCAGTACGAGAGGACCAGGACGGACGAACCTCTAGTGCGCCAGCTGTCCCGCCAGGGGCACCACTGGTTGGCCACGTTCGGACAAGGATAACCGCTGAAAGCATCTAAGCGGGAAACCACCTTCAAGACCAGGTCTCCACAGGAGCACACCTCCTGGAAGGCCCCCAGAACACCACTGGGTCGATAGGCCAGACGTGAACACCCGGCAACGGGCGCAGCCGACTGGTACTAACAGGCCAACACAAACACACCCACACCCCCCCACACCCACGGGCCAAGACCCACAAACACAAGGGAGGGGACCAAACACCAGGGAAACACACCGCGTCCACTATACGGCCCACAACCAACCCACCCACCACAACCCACCAACCACCACACAACACCACAACAACCACCACACCACAACAACCACACCACAACAACAACAACCACCACACAACAACCACGACACGCACCCCACCACAGACCCCTCGGCGGCCACAGCGGGGAGGACACGCCCGGACCCATCCCGAACCCGGAAGCTAAGACCCCCAGCGCCAATGGTACTGCGCCCAACCAGACGCGGAAGAGCAGGACACCGCCGAGACCACACAAGAGATGGCTGGCTCCCCGGACTCAGATCCGGGGAGCCAGCCATCTTTCTCTTCCCGTCCTCAGCCATCCGGAAGTGGCGCTGAACCGATCTTCGGCGGTGCGGTGCCCCGGGGCGACCGGACGGCCGACCAAATGGCTGACCGGATACCTGATAGGGCGCCCGGATGCACGTCACAGTGCGCGGATCGCTCCGTGGGCCTTCAGGCCGTGCATGGCGCCATCGGAGTGCGTCACCATTGCCACGTGAACTCCGATGTCCCATACGACCCCAACCATCCCGAGCCGGAGCTCGGCGCAGATCGGCTCATGCAGCAGTCCGCGGTCGTGCTTCGCCTCGGCAGCCTCATGCTCGCCAGCGGCGCAGGCTCGTACCGCGTGAAGTCATCGATGGCCAGGGCCGCCTCGGCAGTCGGACTGGACCGGCACGAGGCCACCGTGACGATGACAGAGCTTGTCACTTCCTCCTTCGTCGGCGAGAGATTCCGCACCGAGACCTGCGAGGTGCGTCGCGTCGGCGTGAACGTGGACCGCCTTGAGGCCCTCCGGCGGATCGTGCACGACCTGCGGGCTCACGAGACCGTGGAGCACCTCGATAAGAAGCTTGATGAGATCGAGGGCATGCGGGCCGTTTACGGGGCCTTCACCAATGCGGCTGCCTCCGGCGTGGCCTGTGCGGGATTCTGCTTCCTCAACCAGGGAGGATGGGTCGAGTGCCTCTCGGTCCTGATCGCTGCCTTCCTCGGCCAGTTCGTGCGGCGCCAGATGCTCGTGCGCCAGTACCAGCACTTCTTCACCTGGATGGTGTGCGGTGTTGTCGCCTCCGGCGTCTATATGAGTATTGTGAGCCTGCTTCACGTCACCGGCGCCGTCGCGGGCGATCACCAGGGCGGAATCATCTCCTCGATCCTGTTCCTCATCCCCGGATTCCCCATGGTGACCTCCATGCTCGACCTGGCGCGCCAGGACTTCTCCAGCGCGCTGTCCCGCGCGGCCTACGTCCTCATCGTCATGGCTGCGGCAGGCGTGTCGGTATGGACCGTGACCTTCCTCGTCCACTGGGAGGTCGAGGCCACCGACACCGCCGTCCCCACCGGCTTCTTGCTGCACGCACTGCGGTGCTTCTGCTCCTTCATCGCCGCCTACGGCTTCGCCATGCTCTTCAATGCCAGAACAAAGGCGTCGCTGCTGGCCGCCATCGTCGGCGCCATGGCCAATACCGCTCGGCTCGTGCTCATCGACTTCCATGTGCCATGGCAGCTCGCCGTGGGTCTCGCCGCTGTGACGATCGGTCTGCTCGCCCAGCTCTTCGTCTCGCGCGCCTCCCTGTCACGCGTCGCCCTGTCGGTGCCGGCGGTGGTCATTATGATTCCGGGAGTCCCCTTCTACCGCGCGATCTCGGCGCTCAACAACCAGACCGTCGAGGCCAACATCGCCGTCGGGCAGGCAGCCGGGAACCTGGCCGAGGTCTTCTTCGTCATCACGGCGATCGGCGTCGGCCTCGCAGTCGCGCGCATCCTCACCGACCGCAACTGGCGCCACGACGTCGCCACCTCCGGACACATCGTCCTGCCCGAGTCCCACGGGAGCGCCTCGGAGCTGCACCACCGCTGAGATCCTCGACCCGGCTCCGCGCCGCCGCCCGACGATGCCGGGTCCGAGGCCCGGCGCGGCCGGCCGCATTCGATGTTCCGGGGAGTCGCATTACACCCTGTTCATCCCGTTGGCGGCTCGGGTCTGCGTCTTCAGGCGCTTCCCCGAGTACTTCCGCGATGGGGCCGCCCTCTCACTCACCGACGCCATTCCCACCGGCCTGCTCGACGACTCGTCGTCGGAGTACGGCCACATGGTCTCTGTGGCCCGGTACCGCAACCCGGCCAGATGAGGCGGGCATTCGCCTCCCCGGGCGGGGGCGGGGCGGTAGGTGCGCTCATCGCCGCCGACGTACTCGGGCTCGACTGGATGCAGCATCTGGCCCCCTCAACCCCGACACTGCTGATCGCCTCGGGGCCCTTCCAGTACTTCCGCGGCCCTTCTTCACCCAGGCGCGCTCTCCTCGGCAGGAGGCTGGCACTGTGCACCCGCGTCGCAATGGCGGTCGCGGACCGCTACCTACGGGCGCGCGGTCATCGTTCACCTCAGGCTCCAGCCCCAAGAGCCTTGAGAACGGGACAGAAGATGGTCCCCATGATCGTGCTCAATGAGCAGATCGATATCCTCGCGCCCTTCGAGAGGCTGAGTGCCTGGTCACCTCCGCTTCGTCTTCGACAGGACAGGGAGGTGGCGCGCATCATCCTCGGGGGCCGGCGGCCCCCGGGCGGCTGCCGTTTCTCCCCTACTACGGAGGAACTCGGCCTGAGAACGTCGCTGACGGGGGCGGTGAAGGAGCTCAGGGCGACGGGCGGGTGCTAAAGCAGCGGGTCACAGGAGAGCTCGGCCTCGAAGACCTTCAGGAGGCGCTCGCCGAACAGGACGAATCGAATGAGCTCCACGGACGTGCCGGCAGAGTGCTGGCCCTCCCGGGGCCCGACGACGTCGCGGGCGGCGGCGACGCCGATCCGGGCGACGTCACGGGCGTCCCAGCCGTAGATACCGGCTGAGATCGCGGGAAAGGAGATGCTCGCGCAGCCGAGCTCGGCCGCCACCCGCAGTGAGCTGGTGAAGGCCGAGCGCAGCAGTGCGGGGTCCGTCTGGCCGGCACGGCGGTTCGGGCCGACCGTGTGGATGACCCACCGGCACGGCAGGTCGAAGCCGGGCGTGGCCACCGCCTCGCCGACGGGCAGGCCGTTCGGCAGACTGGTGCGGCGCAGCTCCCGGCAGGCCTGGAGCAGGCGCGGACCCGCCGCCCGGTGGATGGCGCCGTCGACGCCGCCCCCGCCGAGCAGGCCGGAATTGGCCGCGTTGACGATCGCGTCGGTGCGCTCGCGCGTAATGTCCCCGAGGACCGCTTCAATAGTCATGTCGCTAGCCTTTCAGTGCTCCCGGCCCGGGGGCGCCCACGGGCTCCTGAGGAGTTGTCGTGTCGCACATGACACCGAGTGTAGGCGGAGAAGGACTCCGCGACGGCGGTTACAGGTACCCCGCCTCGGCCGGGGTCTTCCCCAGCCGGGCGGCCATGAGCTCCTTGTCCTCCTCCCCGGCCATGTCGCGCACCCACTGGATGCAGGTCGGCGTGTCCGAGTAGACCTCCTGGGTGAGGGGATTGCGCCGCAGGCGCACAACGCGGTGGACGTGGCGGATGAAGACGCCGACGTTGACAGCCAGGGCCAGCGCCGAGACGGTGAGCAGGGCCGTCGGGTTGTGCGAGCTGCGGTGGGCGAACATGGAGTCCTGCATGAAGTGCGGGAAGGTGAGCACCACGGCGCTCCAGAAGGTGAGCGTGTAGGCCCGGTACTGGATCCACGACCCCCGCCCGAAGCGGAGGAAGGCCGGGATCGTGCACGAGACGAGCAGCGCCAGCCCGGAGTACCAGGCCCGGTCCGCCAGGCAGTTGTACACGTAGGCGAAGTTCCACAGGTCGTAGGCGATAATCCACCAGATCGTCAGGTCGCCCCACACGATGGCGCGCTTGCGGTCCTTCGACACGAAGATGCCGATCCACCCCGAGATCATGGCCAGGTTGAGGATGCCGGCGACGCCGTTGAGGATGTTCCACGGCCCTCCCCAGGTGACCATCCCCTGGGAAGGATCCATTCCGTGGATCGAGTAGCACTGCAAGTCGCGCACGACCGCCTCGGCGATATTGAGGGCGAGAATGAGCGGCGGTATCAGCAGGTACCAGCGGTTGCGTCGCAGGCGCGGGACCACCTGGAGGGCGACCAGGCTCAGGCTGCCGGCCAGCGCCGAGTACTGCTTGACCACGGGGAACCAGCCGGCCGAGTTCGTGCCGGCCGTCGATGTCGGCCACCACAAGAGCGTCAGCCCCACGGGGATGACGACGAAGACGGCGAGCACCACCCACATGCTTCGTTGGGCCAGCCACGCCGTGAGCGTCAGGGCCGCGATGACGAGGGCGAGCATTGCGTAGTCCCACCACTGGCCGGTCTCGAAGAGGAAGAGCGTCGGGTAGTCGGGGGGCACGACTCTCCCCATGGTCAGCGCCCCTTGCCCCAGCCGGGCAGGTAGGTGCGCTCGGTCTTCTGACGGATCTGCTCCTCCCAGGAGAACTCGGGCTCGCTCCACCCGTCGAAGTAGTCCTCGTCAATAATCCCGGACCACGGCGTTGACGGGCCGAGCGGGGGCCAGTGCGGGTCGTCGGTCACCGGCGGGCGGATCTCCGCGACCGCCGGGTTCCGGCGGCCGTAGCGGAACCACTGGGTGTAGGTGTCCTCGAAGAGCGGGGTGCCGTCGTAGCGGCCCGCGGGCGTGGAGGTCGGCAGGAAGCGGCCGCCCAGGACGCCGCGCATGAGGCGGCCCGTCAGGTGCTGCTTCTTGCGGAACTCCAGGACGCGCTTGAGGTAGATGTTCTGCATGTGCGTCATGCAGCCACCGATGAACTCGATATTGACCCAGTTCAGGACGCTCTGCAGGGCCGTGCGGGGCTCATAGCCGATGCGCCAGTGGTTGATGAGGCGGGTCCCGCCGTCCTTGAGCGGCACCATGTAGAAGCACCACGCCGCCGCGAAGTGGGTCATGGTGGGGAAGCGGAAGGCATAGGAGCCGGGCGCCCGCGGCGGGTTCTTCGTGTCGACCCACTGCACCAGGTACTTGCCCGGCACCACGTCCGCCCACTCCATCGACATGCCGTGGTAGTCGAAGGCCGCGATGTCGCCGGCCATGAGCGAGTCGCGCTGCTGGAACTCCTCCTGGATCTCGTAGGAGTTGAAGAAGGGCAGGCGCGCGAAAGTGCGCTCGAGGAACTCCGAGCTGAAGGAGCCGCTCTTGTCGGCGCCGATCTGCTTGAGCAGGCGCCACACCGCGTAGGCCGGCGCGTCGATGTCGATGGCGTAGGTCGAGGAGTAGGCGTTCGCGTAGTTGGTGTCGATGAGGTCGTCACCGGGGTAGCGCCACGCCTGCTCCTCCTCGGTCGCCTTGCCGGACAGCTGGCTGAAGGCGTACATGCCCCCCAGCGCACCGGCGGCGACAGCGCCCGCGAGCGAAACGGCCCTGCGGGCCCTCGTGCCACGTGCGAAACCCATCTCGACTCGTCCTCCCCCCGCCGCGTCCGACGGACCGGCGGATCACGCACGGGCGCAACCTGCGCCTCCTTGCGCAGGTTGCGCCCGTGCAATGCACATGATCACTCGTGTGATCCTTGTGGGAAAACTATAATCGACCACTGCCCATCCCGTACCGCTTTCAAAGAAGAAGGTGCTCTATGGACTCACTGTTCCTGTGGGAGCTCGGCAGCCCCGGGGTCTACCTGATCTGGCTGGCCGTCTTCGGCGCCCAGGTCGTCGTCGCCGAGGTCAACCGTCGATGGAGCTGGACGGTCTTCGCGCTGTGGACGGTCGGGGGCATCGCCCTCATGCCCTACGCATGGATCCACGGGACCCCGATGGTTGGGTGGTTCCCGTTCGGCAAGTACGCGATCATGGTCCTCACCGCGACGATGACGGGCGCGGTGCTCGTCTACGCCAAGCGTCGCCCGGTCGAGGCCCACCGCTACGCCATCTGGCTGGGGGTCGCCCTGTGGATCGGTCTCGCCGTCAACATTATGGAGGCCAACGTCCGGGACCTGACGATCTTCTTCAACGCCGACTCCTACTACTCGTGCGGGGCCGACTGGCAGTGCCTCAAGCACGTCAACGACACCCACACGATCGACATGATCGCGGGGCTGCCCGAGGCCAGGGACGTCGCGGGCCGGCTCCACTCCCAGGAGTGGTACGAGGGCGTCGCGGCGAACATGCGCGAGCGCGGCATCGGCGTCGACCCCGAGACCGGGTTCAGGACCATCGGCGGGTACTGGAACCTGCTGTCGGCGGCGGCGGGTCTGCTCAACATCATCACGATCACGGGCCTGGGCAAGATCATCGTCACCTCCCCGGGCAGGCAGAAGGTCCGCGGCCTGATCTGGGCGGACATGGTGTGGCCGTGGGTCGTCGCCTACGACCTGTGGAACCACGCCTTCCTCTACAACTCGCTGGCCGACTACACCTGGTACTGCACCCTGGCCCTGCTGCTGGCATGCACCATCCCCGCCTTCACCTGGGCGAAGGGCCAGTGGATCTGGTTCCGGTGCTTCACCCTCATGTTCTGGATCGCGGCGAACAACATCCTCCCCGAGGTCCTCGTCCCGCCCTCGCGGATGTTCAACTTCGCGACGATGAACCCCACGGCGAACATCGCCTGCGCGGCCATCGCCCTGACCGCCAATGTCGCGCTGTTCGTCTGGTGGCTCTCGCGCATCATCCGCCACCGGCGCAACCCGGTGACGAACGCCCTGTACTTCGAGATGAGCGAGTTCCGCACCATTGTGCGCGCGCACTGCGATGACCGCGACAAGTACTTCCTCACCGACCGCATCGAGCCCACGCCGACCGACCTCGGGTTCGAGCCCGACCGCCCCACCCCGCCGGTTGACGGGTACGTCGGGCACATGCCGTGGTGGGGGAGCGAGGACCGTCGCTGGCCGAAGCCCCGCACCCCCGTCTCGGCAGATCCCGGGCTGGTCGAGCGCGGCGTCGTCGCCGACCCGCGGTGGGAGGCGGCCCCGCGGGCCGCCGACGGCCCACCGCGGTGAGGCCGGCCCGCCGTCGTCGTGCGCGGCGGGCCGCCAGTCACAGGCCGCCGAGCACCTGGGCGATGAAGATCTTCACGATCATGGCGACCGGGTAGACCATGGCGTAGCCCAGGGCCACGCGCGGGTCGGCGCCGGTGCGCTCGTTGGCGAAGGCGAGAATAGCGGGCTGGGTCTGCGCACCGCCCAGGAGGCCCGACAGGCGCGTGCCGCCCATCTTCACGATCCACCGCATGGAGGCGTACAGGCCCAGGCCTACGATGGTGGTGATGACGAAGCCCGTGACGAGGATCTTCCACCAGTCGCCGCCGGTGAAGGCGTTGGCGATCTGCCCGCCGGCCCTCGTGCCCGCCTGGGCCAGGAAGATGAGCAGCCCCAGCTCGCTGAGCACCGCTGTGGCGGTGAAGGGCATGGCGGTCACGAAGTCCTTGATGCGGCCGATCTTGCCGAAGATCAGGCCGACGATGAGCGTGCCCGCGGCCGAGCCGATGGAGAAGGTCGCCCCGGTGGGGGTCAGGATCTTCCACTCGCCGATCACGACGCCCACCGCCATGCCGATGCCCAGAGCGACCGGGTTGATCGAGGACAGGCCGCGGGAGGAGTCACCGAAGAACTTCGAGATCTCCGCGATGCGCCCCGTGGGCGCGACCACCCGCACCCGGTCGCCCTGCTGGAGGACCAGGTCGGGGGTCCCCACCATGTCGGTGTCGCCGCGGCGGACGCGGGAGATGGTGGCTCCGAACTTGTGGTCGATGTCCAGCTCGGCGACCGTGTGGCCGGCGAGCTTGGGGTCCGAGACCGTGATCCTGCGGAAGTCGAGGTACTTGCGGTCCTCGATCAGGGAGTGGGAGGAGCCGTGACCGAGGGCCGTGATGACCTGGTTGACGGCCTCCTGGGTTCCGACGACGGTGACCAGGTCCTCCTTGAAGAGCTTGTCCTCGCGGGCCGGGCGCGTAATGGGGCCCTGCTCGCCGCGGCGCAGGCGGGAGAACTTCAGCTCCCCGGAGATCGTTTCGGAGATGTCTCCGATCATGGGTCCGTCGGAGCGCTCCACCCGAATGGTGCGGTTGACCAGGGGGGAGGGGGCGTCCTTGTCGCTGCGGCGGTAGCGCAGGGCCATCAGGCAGAAGAAGAGCATGCCGATGACGCCGTAGAGGTAGGCCACCGCGTAGCCAACGGTGGCGATCGCGGCCCCGTCGGGATCCCCGGCGAGCGTGGCCGCACTGCCCGCCGCCGCCAGGGCGGGGGTGTTGGTGAGCGCGCCGGCGTAGGTGCCCGCGATCATGGGGCCGCTCATGCCCAGGGCGCGTCCGGCGCCGACGCCCGCGGCCGCGGCCAGGATGAAGAAGGCGAGCATGAGGGCCAGCGGTCCGACGGCGGTGCGGATGACGTGGAAGAAGTTGGGGCCGGACTGGATGCCGATGGCGAAGGTGAAGATCGCCAGGCCCAGGGTCCCCAGGTGCGCGGGAATCTCGAGGTCGACCCCCTTGGAGACCCCGACCGCCGCCAGGGCGATACCGGCGAACAGCACGGCGGCGGCGCCCAGGCTCACGCTCCTGACCTTGACGTGCCCGACGAGCATGCCCAGCCCGATGAGCAGGAACAGGACAAGAACCGGGTTCTTGGACAGGTGGTGAAGGAGACCGATGAGCACGGGTGAGAAGCCTTCCGGAGCCGCTGCTCGTCGGTGCGCAGCGGAAGAGTAGGTGCTGACAAAGAACCAGTCTAGCTCCCGTGCCGGAGGACCTGCGTCACCATGCCCCTGCCTCGGGAAGGACGCCGGCCCCACTTCGAGAACGCGTCCTCGACCAGTCCGTGATTCCATCATATGAGACAAGGGCCTCGACCATTCGACTCGCATCCTGAGGCCACCTACGGTTGGCCTCATCTCGGCCGCAAGGCCGATTCCGATCGCGCAGATCGCACAGAGAGGAGGGCGGAGGATGCCACGCCGCAACGCTCCTTCGGCCCAGGAACCGCAGAACCGCCGGCTGATGACGGGGGCGCAGGCGCTCGTACGCGCGCTGGAGAAGGTCGGCGTCACCGACATCTTCGGCATGCCCGGTGGAGCCATCCTGCCTTTCTACGACCCGCTGCTCGCCAGCACCAGGATCCGCCATGTGCTCGTGCGCCACGAGCAGGGCGCGGGACATGCTGCCGAGGGATACGCCATGGTCACCGGCCGGCCCGGCGTGTGCGTGGTCACCTCCGGGCCCGGCGCCACCAACCTGGTCACGGCCATCGCCGACGCCCATATGGACTCTGTGCCGATGGTGGCCATCACCGGACAGGTCGGCACCCGGGCGATCGGCACCGACGCCTTCCAGGAGGCCGACGTCATTGGTGCGACGATGCCGTTCGTCAAGCACTCCTTCCTCGTCACCACGCCCGAGGAGGTTCCCGCTCGCGTCGCCGAGGCCTTCCACATCGCCTCCACCGGCCGCCCCGGCCCCGTCCTGATCGACGTCACCAAGAACGCCCAGGAGGGCATGACCGAGTTCCGGTGGCCGACCAGGCTCGACCTGCGCGGCTACACGCTGCCGGGCAGGCCCAACCAGCGCCGTGTGGCCCAGGCCGCCGAGGTCATCGGCGCCGCCGAGCGGCCCGTGCTCTACCTCGGCGGCGGCCTGAACCGGGCGGGCGTCCCGACCGACCGCCTCGCCGAGCTGATCGATCTCATCGGCGCCCCTTTCACGACGACGCTCACGGCGCTCGACGTCATGCCCACCGACCACCCCCTCAACCTCGGGATGCCCGGGATGCACGGCACCGTGGCGGCCGTCGGGGCCCTCCAGCGCGCCGACGTCGTCGTCACCCTGGGCGCCCGCTTCGACGACCGCGTCACCGGCAGGCCCGATACCTTCGCGCGGCGCGCCACGGTCATCCACGCCGATATCGACCCCGCCGAGATCTCCAAGGTCCGCACCGCGGACGTGCCGATCGTCGGCGACCTGACCGACGTCGTCCCGGCGCTGACCGCGGCCTGCCGCGCGCAGTTCGCCGAGGAGCCGCGCACCGAGATCGACCAGTGGCTCACCGAGGTCGCCCACATCCGCGCCACCTACCCCACGGACTGGACCGACACCGACGATGGCCTCCTCCAGCCCCAGGAGGTCATCACCCACCTGGACAGGGCCGCCGGCGAAGACACCATCTGGGTCACCGGGGTCGGCCAGCACCAGATGTGGGCGGCCCACTTCCTGCACTTCCGCCGGCCCCACTCCTGGCTGACCAGCGCGGGCGCGGGCACCATGGGCTACGGGGTGCCGGCGGCCATGGGGGCCAAGGAGGCGGCGCCGGAGCGCCCGGTCTGGCTCATCGACGGCGACGGCTGCTTCCAGATGACCAACCAGGAGCTGGCCACCTGCACGCTGAACAACATCCCCATCAAGGTGGCGATCATCAACAACTCCTCGCTCGGCATGGTGCGGCAGTGGCAGACCCTGTTCTACGGGCAGCGCTACTCCAACACCGACCTGCACACCGGGGCCGGCACCAGGCGCATTCCTGACTTCGTGAAGATGGCCGACGCCTATGGCGCCGTCGCCCTGCGCTGCGAGCGGCTGGAGGACGTTGACGACGTCATCGCCCAGGCCAATGCCGTTAACGACCGGCCGGTCGTCATCGACTTCATCGTCTCCGCGGACGCGCAGGTGTGGCCGATGGTGGCCGCGGGCGTGTCCAACGACGAGATCCAGCACGCCCGGGGCATGAGCCCGGCGTGGGAAGAGGAGTGAGACCGTGAGCCAGAAGCACACGCTGTCCGTCCTGGTGGAGAACAAGCCCGGCGTGCTCACGCGCGTGTCGGCCCTGTTCACCCGCCGCGGCTTCAACATCCACTCCCTGGCCGTGGGCCCCACCGAGCACGAGGAGGTCTCGCGCATCACGGTGATCGCCGACGCCGAGGGGCCGGCCATGGAGCAGGTGACCAAGCAGCTCAACAAGCTGGTCAACGTGCTCAAGATCGTCGAGCTCGACCCGGCCACCTCCGTGGGCCGAGAGCTCTTCCTCATCAAGGTCCGCGCCGACGACTCCAACCGCACCGCGGTGCTGCAGATCGTCGACCTCTTCCGCGCCCACGTCGTCGATGTGTCCCCGACCTCGGTGGTCATCGAGACGGTCGGCTCGGAGTCGAAGGTCAGGGCGCTGCTGGAGTCTCTGGGGCCCTACGGGGTCAAGGAGATCGTCCAGTCCGGCGCCGTCGCCATTACGCGCGGGCCGCGGTCCATCACAGATCAACTCAAGGAGAAGTGAGATTCCATCATGGCAGCTGAGAAGTTCTACGACGACGATGCCGACCTGTCCGTCATCCAGGGCAAGAAGGTCGCCGTCATCGGCTACGGCTCCCAGGGCCACGCCCACGCGCTGAACCTGCGCGACTCGGGAGTCGAGGTCGTCGTGGGTCTGCGTGAGGGCTCGCGCTCCGTCGCCAAGGCCGAGGAGGCGGGTCTGCCGGTCAAGCCGATCGCCGAGGCGGTCGCCTGGGCCGACGTCGTCACCGTACTGGCCCCCGACCAGGTCCAGGCCGAGCTGTACCGAAGCGAGATCGAGCCGAACCTCAAGCCTGGTGCCGCGCTGCTCTTCGCCCATGGCTTCAACATCCACTTCGGCTACATCAAGCCCGCGCAGGACATCGACGTCATTATGGTCGCCCCCAAGGGTCCCGGGCACACGGTGCGCCGCGAGTTCGAGGCCGGCCGGGGCGTTCCCGTGCTCGTGTGCGTCGAGCAGGACGCCTCCGGCGAGTCCTGGCCGCTCGTCCTGTCCTACGCCAGGGCCATCGGCGGCACCCGCGCCGGCGCCATCAGGACCACCTTCCGCGAAGAGACCGAGACCGACCTCTTTGGCGAGCAGGACGTCCTGTGCGGCGGGCTGTCCAAGCTGATCCAGTACGGCTACGAGGTGCTCGTCGAGGCCGGCTACCAGCCCGAGATGGCCTACTTCGAGGTCTGTCACGAGATGAAGCTCATTGTGGACCTCATTAACGAGGGCGGCATCTCCAAGCAGCGCTGGTCCTGCTCGGACACCGCCGAGTACGGCGACTACGTCTCCGGTCCGCGCGTCATCACCCCCGACGTCAAGGAGCACATGAAGGAGGTCCTGGCGGACATCCAGAACGGCTCCTTCGCCAAGCGCTTCATGGACGACCAGGCGGCCGGTGCGCCGGAGTTCAAGAGGCTCCGCGCCGAGGGCGAGGCCCACCCGATCGAGGCCACCGGCCGGGAGGTCCGCGCCATGTTCGCCTGGCGCTCCGACATCGACAAGGACTACACCGAGGGCTCCGTGGCCCGCTGAGACCAGATGGCGTCGGGCCTCGTCGTCCCCGGCAGCGCGACCGCTGCCGGGGACGCCCCCCTGACGCTCTCGCTTCAGGTCCGGGGCCTCTCGGACGGAGCTCCGCGGTCTCCCCGGCGCGGGGTCGTGCGAGTGATCTCGCGCCGGGGCCCTGTGCAGGACCATTATCGCATCGTTACATTAGTGTCATGAGTACCCCCCATACTCGCCGTACTCGTCGCGTCGCCCGCATCGGCACTCTCATGCTGACCCTCGGACTGTCCGGCTGCAGCACCGGTCTCACGGACAATCCCCTGACCGACTCGGAGGTCTCCGCCTTCCTGACGCAGGCGACAGATGCCGCCTCTGCTTCTCACGGCAGCGCCTTCGAGGCGGCCGTGACGGCGGCTCAGGAGCAGCGCGCCGCAATCACGGGAACGGCCGCCCTCAATCGGGCCAGGAGCGAGGCCGGGCGCGCCTCGGCCGATCTCAAGACCAGGACCGACGCGATCGCGTCGGCGATGACCGGCGAAGAGACGAGCAGCATCAGCACCAAGAGGAAGGCCCTTGACGAGGCGCTCAGGGGCAGCAGCGTTGACGGCATCTACACCGCGCTGGCCGACTACACCTCGGCGGTCGAGGCCGCCGAGGTCGCCGTCGCCTCCCGGCTGCTCGCCTCCGATGACGACCAGGTCCCTGCGACGAGCGATGCCACCCGAGCGGGACAGGACGGCGAGACCGGGTACGCCGGCGGCACCGATCCGGGGACCTCGGCGGATGCGGGAGCGGACGAGGCCCCGGCCGACCCGGGAACCGGATCGCGGCCCGCGCCGGGTCCGGGCGCCTCCGGCGACACGGGAGGCCCTGGGGCCGGCGGCTCCCCGGAGCAGCCGGCCCCCGCCGACCCGGAGCCGCCCGCCGGCCCCGATCCGGAGCCGTCTGCCGCTCCCGACCCGGAGCAGCCCATCAACCCCGATACGGGCTCGCCTGTCACCCCGGCCGACCCGGACCAGCAGTAACCGGGCGGCCTCAGCGGGTGGGCTGCGACGTCGCGGACGATACCGGCGGGGCGACCGCGCCCTGCGGCGTCGCCGACGGCACGGCACTTGTGGCACGCGAGGCCGGCTCACCACCGGGCCAGCGCGACGAGCCCGAGAGCCCCGAGATGGTCATGCCCTGCATGACGGCCTCCCAGGCGTCGTCGTCGAAAGCGCCTTTCTGGCACACCTCGGTGACGGACAGGACGACGCCGTCGGCGGACCATGCCCGCACGAAGGCCTTGCCGGTGATGTCCGAGCCGGAGACCCTCGCGCTGAAGGCCGTGGCCACCCCCGCGTAGAAGGTCTCCCCGTTGACGCCGGTGAGCTCGAGCCTGCTCGTCTCCTTGTAGGACTGGTAGCCCGAGCCCATCTCGTCGGCCCAGCTCGTGGAGAGCAGCCGGTCATCGCCCCCGGTGACGACGAGCTGTGAGCTGGTGGTCGTCGTGATGGTCACCGAGCACATCGTGGTGCGCGAGGAGTAGGTCTGCGACTGCGTCGTCGCATCCGAGTCCGTCGCGGCCGGGGACGGGTCGGCCTCGATGGTGTAGTCGGCGATCTCGGGGAAGGCGACGGTGACGGAGGAGGCGACCGTGGACTGCTCCGTCGGCACCGGGGTGGGCATGACCATGCCCGTGGGAATGACGACGACGGTGGGCGTGGGGGCGGGTGATGAACCGATGAGGTTGTCCAGATCCACTGGAGTGAGTGGTTTTTTTCGGACAGTGGGGACCCGGTGTTCTGGTGGCGGGATAGGATGGGACTGTGTCGAGAGCGTGGTGCTCGGATGGGCTCGGGGTTGTGCGTGAGATCGCGGGTGAAGGGGCCGGACGATCGCGTCGGTGGCTGCTTCTTATGATCTGCCGGCCCAGAGGAGTGGTGGGCTGGGTGGGCAGGTACCGCAGGGATCATTCCACCGCCCAGGGGTGAGGAGGGTTTTCGCAGCGAGTCGGTTGAGATCAGGAGGCTGCGCGCCTGGCTGTGCAACGCCAGGAGTGGTGATGCGAGCTGCCTGAAAAAAGTAGCGGCGTACTTCGCGAAGGGGGCGCAGAAGTGACTCGCAAGGTACGAGACCATTCACCGCCAGGAGCACAGCTATGGCTGGAATTAAACAAGGTCGGTGTGGGGTGGTGTGATTGGGAGGTGCTCGAAGTCGTAGTCGAAGGTGCGGTTGGTGATGTAGGCGGTGAAGGCCGCGAAGGTGTTCTCCGGGGTGTCGCGCTGGAGGTTGGCGATATTGTTCTTGGCGGCGTTCCAGACGTGTTCTGTGGGATTGTGGTCGGGGGCGTAGGGGGGCATGTAGATGGGCGTGATTCGCTCCAGAGCATGACCGGGGGCATAAAGATTATTCAAGGCTTTGGCGTGGTGGAACCTGGCGTTGTCCAGGACGACAGCGATCTTCTTTCCCTCATCGGTCTCGCGCGCCAGGCGATCCATCATGAGGGTGATCTGCTCGGCGTTCTGGTTTCCCTCGATGGGGTAGATCCTCATTTTCTTGGTCGTCAGGCTCAGTGCCCCGAAGAACGACCGGCTCGCCTTCTTGCGGTCCACGTACAGCCTTGTTCTCTTCCCCTTGGGGAGCCACATGCGCCGGGTCTCGGCCTCGTGCTCGACGCGGACCTCGTCGACGGTGTAGACCTCCCAGCCCTCCTGGAGCAGATCGGCGACCTGGTCCCGGATCTCGGCCATCCGTTTGACGATGGCCTTCTCGTCGCGGCGCCCCTCGAACGGGTCGGGGAGCAGAGGCTCATGCCCAGAAAGTGCATGAGCAGCCGATAGGAGGACTCAGACCTGTACTCGACCCCGAACTTGATCTGCACGACGTCCTCAAGGGGCCGGGACGTCCCAGAAGCCGGCCTTGACTCCCGACTCCGACGGCGGTCTACTGAGAATCTCCTCCAGCTCCTCCTTCTGCGCCCTCTTGAGCTTTGCCGCGTTCTCGTTGCCGGCGTGACCGGTTACCACGGAGCTCAGCCTGTATCTCCGCCATTCCGACAGCCACTCGCGTACCGTCCCCTCGGCCCGCTCGACCATCTCCGCGATAATATCCAGGCCAACGCCGCGGGCAGCGTACACAATCGCTTTCGCCTTCATTCTCACCAGCTTGTAGGTATCCGAACGCTTCTTCCACCTGATGAGGATGTCCCGTTCCTCGTTCGTCATGTCGATCTGCATGAGGCTATCTTATAGCAGACCCTCCGTAAACGCCAACCAGGAATCCCGCAGCAACTGCCCCAGAATGCCATTTTGTTTAATTCCAGCCATCGTAAGAGAAGAGGGCGCCCACACCACCAGGGGCGCCCTCGGATGGGAGGCGCCGGCGGTGAAGAACCATCATTGGCTCGCCATCATACCACCCTAGCGCAGTGTCATGACACTCATTCGCTTGCTCAAAGCGCCGGCCGCCTGCTCAATACTATGCCGCTCGGGGCAGGTGGCCGGACCGGCGGTGAGCGTCGACAACGTGCCAGCGCAATTGGCTAAAACCAGTGCCCGGCGCAGGGGCGCGCCCTGGACTAGCGCGGCGGCGAGCACACCGGCATGCGCGTCCCCTGCCCCATTGGTGTCCACGGGCGTCACCGGCACCGTGGGCACATGGACTGGGTCCGCGGGGGGCGCGCCGTCCAACATGTCAACGAACCAGGCGCCCTGGGCTCCCGCCCGCACCAGCACTGGGGAACCCAGGTACTTCGCGAGCGCACCGGCCGCCTCCCGCGGGCCATCCGGACCGGAGGCTCCGGCGTCTCCCTGGTCGCCCAGTCGTCCAGTGAGAATGTGGGCCTCACGCTCGCTGAGGGACCACAGGGGTCGCAGGGCCCCCAACGCCTGGAGGTCGGACAGGTCTAATTCCCCCACCATGGGCGAGGCATCAACCAGGACGCGCGGGACGCCGTCGGGCCGTGGGGGCAGGCCGGCGTGGCTGGAGGCGAAGCGCAGCAGGCCTTCGCGGGTGGCGGGCGCGCACAGGGAGTAGCCCGACAGGTAGACCAGGTCCTGCTCCCCCACCGCCAGGTGCTGGTAGCACTCCGGTGGGGTGAGCGTCTCGGCACCCGCAGTGGAGATAAAGCTGCGCTCGCCGTCAGCCTCAGTCAGGGCCACGCTTACGCCGGTGTCGTGCGTGGACAGTGTCGGTCCGGCGTGGAGCACGCCTATGGAGTCCAGGGCGGCGCGGGCCATTCGCGCCATGGGGCCGGTACCCAGGGCTCCGCAGTACACGGCGTCGCATCCCCACTGGCGCACCGCGGCCAGGACATTGAACCCGCCGCCGGGGCTCATGTCGTGGCTGGTGGCGAAGACATCCCCGCCCCGCGGCGGCAGATTGGGTACCCGCATGGATAGGTCGATGAGAACTTCACCCAGGTGCAGGACACGTCCAACCGGCTGGGCGGGGCCGACTGACGGGCCGGCGGAACCGACCTGCCCGCCCGGGTGGGCCGCGGGATCGGCTGCCCCGCTCAGGTGGGCTGCGGGGTCGGCTGCCCCGCTCGGGTGGGCCGGCCGACCGGCGCCGGCCTTCTGTGAAACCTCGACCGGGTCATTGCGGCGGCGCAGGCGGAGGAGTCGCGCTGCAAGAGCACCGGGGTCCAGGTCGGAGACGGCCTGCACGCGCGCCAGGGCCTGAGCGGGGAAGGCGCGCACGCCGTGGGTCGCCCCCAGGATGGCTCCGGTAATGGCCCCAATGGTGTCGGTGTCCCCGCCGAGGTTGGCGGCGGCCAGTAGCCCCTCCCAGGGGCGGTGGCGGTAGCGGACGGCCAGGGCCAGGGCGGTTGGAATAGATTCGGTGGACTCTACGCAAGTACCCACATGATCACGTACCCACATGAGGAAGGAGGCATCATCACCCGCATGATCGGCGGCGTACTCGACGGCGCTGCTGGCAACCGCCAGGACTGAGGCATTGGGCGCCCAAGTGCCCTGAGCAGGCAGGGAGGCAACAGTTGCCTGGGCCAGGTGCACGGCGGTGAGGGTGTCGGCGCCGTCAATGCCGTGGCTGACGGCGGCCGCCACCAAACCGGCCGCCTGGAACCCTTGGATGGTGTTGTGGGTGACCAAGCAGGATTCACGCACGGCTTGGCCGAAGGCCGTCAGGCAGGCGTGCCCGCCGGTGCCGAAGAGCGGTTCCCAGGCGGCTGGGGCCCCGGTGGTGTAGGCGATCCCGACCGGGGTCACCCGCATGGCGGCGCCGTTGGTGGTCCCGGTGCGGCCGGTGGTTCCAGGTTCGGCGCCCGCGCGCAGTTCCTCCAGGGCGGCCTTCGTGGAAGGACCCAGGAGATCCAGGGAGCCGCGGTCGATCATGTCCTCCTCCCAGTTCATGAGGGCTTGAGCTAGTGCCCTGGGCTCAATATGACCGGCCCCGCCGCTGTCGGGGGACGGGTCGAGGAGTTGCTCGGCCAGAAGCCAGGCCTGCTCGGTGTCGTCGGTGACGGAGCCGGCCGGCGCCAGGGGCGCGTAGGGCTGCTCGGGGGAGGCGTCCACGAGTCCGGTGACCGCCCCGTAGAGGCGAGTAATGCTGGCTGGGCTCAGGGCCTGGGTGGGCATGCCCAGGGCGTCACCCAGGGCGAGACCCGCCAGGGCCCCGGTGGCACGGTCATGGCGGTCGTCGGTTGATGTTGCGTCTGCAAGGGTCATCGCAGCTCCTGGAGCGTGGACACTAATAGGCAATAGGACCGACATTAGCCGGAGCGCGGACCACCTGGACCGTGCGGGCGGCTCCGAGATGCTGCTCTCGGGACTGGGAGTTGCCAACTGGCGCGCCGGCGGCCGGCGTCCTGCCCACAGACCGACCCATGCGCAAGCCTCCTAGCGCTGGGCGACGGGCCCGACGCACTCTGGCACCACATCATCCTGCAATCACTGGATGACTACTCATCGGCCGTGCGCCGGGACGGCCCCCTGTTCGGGGCGCGGGACCTCCCGCCCGCACCCCCAAGGTTGCGATACGCAAACCAGTTGCTACGGTGCTGCTGTACGCAATGCGAGTGAGAAAAGGCCTTGCCGTGCCCACCATTGACTATAACGCCACTGTTTACTTCATTCCCGACCCCGATCCGGCCGACACCGACCTTGACGACGTCATTGAGCGCCTCATGAATGCCCTGGCCCCCTACCATCCCAGCGTCGGCCAGGAGGCATGGCACGACGACATCTGGTACGCCATCATCACCTTCCCCGCCGAGGACCTGCGCCAGGCGATCGCCACCGCCCTGGCCATCGTCAGCGCCCTGGGCCGCGTCCACGGCATCGACGCCCTGCCCACCGCCTTGTTCGACGCCCGCTACCACATCAACGTCGAAGCTGACCTCGGCCGCCTCACCTGAGCGTCGCCCAGGCCGCCCAGCGCCTGGGCATCACTCCCGGGGCGTGCGCCAGCGCATCGCCGCTAGCACCCTGGCCGCCCGCCGCGCCGGCCGCGCCTGGAACATCCCCTCCACCGCCCTCGCCTGAGCGCTGCCCGCCATGCCATATCCATCCGACTCGGAGTGAGTGGCGTTTTCGGACACTGGGGGATTTTGTTGTCCTTTGATCCGATGGGATGGAGTCATGTCTAGGGTGAAGTATTCTGGTGAGCTGCTAGGAGCAGGTTGTGCTCGAGGTCATGGAGAAGGGTTGGTGGGTGGCAGAGGTGGCGTCGTCTTATGATTTGGTGCCGTAAACAGTGCGCAACTGGATCGGCAAGTATAGGTGGGAACATGCCACTGAGGAAGACAGCAGGGCTGTTTTAGAATCAGCTGAGATCGCGAGACTGGGGAACGAGGTGCGCGGGCTGCGTCAGGGATGCGAGTTCCTAAAAAGCAGCGGCCTTTTTCGCGAAGGAACGGCGGTGAGTCAGCGGTACGAGCTTATCAATCGCGAAGAAGGCAGATATCCGATTGCTTCGATGTGCCGGTGGGTAGGCGTATCGAAGTCCGGCTACTACTCATGGCGTGACCGAGGGGACTCACAGTCGGAATCAAGGAGAAAAGAGCTTGGCGTGCTCATTAAGGCCGAGTTCGATGAACCAAGACGGCTGGTGCGGTTATCGGAGAATTGCCGCCATTTTGAGTCGGAAAGGGCACGATCGTCTGCCCCGGGCACGGTCCGATCAATCATGCGGTACCTGGGCCTCGTTGCCGCCCAGCCACGCCAAAAGTCCGCGCCACTGTGCCCGCCGGCGACGCCGGCACCCGACCGGACCTGGTGGGGCGCGACTTCAGCACCCGCTGCCCCTGGCGTGAAGCGGGTGGGCGACATCACCTATATCCGCACCTGGGCCGGGGTTCGTCTACCCGACAACCGTCCTGGACTATTGCACGAAGAAAGTGGTGGGCTATTGCATCGCCCGCCATATGAGCACCAGTCCGGTGTGCGACGCGATCAACATGGCCGTGCGCAACCGCCCCCACACTCCAGGTGGCGGCGATCTTTCATTCAGACCGCGGACCACAGTATACGTCGGATCAATTCTCCGAACATCTACGCAAGTATGGTATCCGCGCTTCGGTGGGCCGGACCGGTGTGTGTTGGGACAATGCCTGGGCCGAGTCATTCAACCCCACACCGGGGAACGAACGAGTACACCCCCCATGGTGTATCCCACGCGAGAACATGCCATCAAGGATGTCACGTCCTGGATAGAGCTGACATAACAATCACAAGCGGCTTCACTCGGGGCTCAGTTATCGCACTCCGAACGAAGTAGGAGCGCGAGCTACTGAGCTGCGAAATCGCAGCATGACCCACAAAACAAGCACAGTCCGAATAACATTCAGCACTCCACTGCCAGTATGCCGAAAGGCTGTCGTGCAGTCCCAGCCAGCGACAGCGAGCAGTTTAATACATACCAAAATTGGAGGCGCTATAACTCTCGTTAAATCGATATTGTCTCACCAGTTGTGTCCATTTCGCTTCGCCAAACTTAAAATCTCTCTCGATTTTATACTAACGTTCTTAATGTGCTCAAATCAAGTTGAGCTTTTACAATGAGTGGATTTTCGTACACCGGAATGCCCCTAATTTGGAAAATGGTAGCAGAAGTCTACGCATCATTCATCTGACAGTCGTCGCTACTGGCTTTAGCTGGAAGTTACCTGATACTGGGTCATATTCTCCAACCTTAGCGATAATGTGCAGGTTCGTTCCGACGGGTACATTGCTCGGAGCGTTCTCGGGCGGAAAGTGAAAGTCATGGTAATTGATGTCGGATAGCTGGAATGCCGGACCTAGTGCGCTGTCCGGATCGTAGTCGCCCGCCGAAAGTAGGTAGTCGAAGCGGGTCTTGTAGGATCCGTGCGGTGCAACGCCGACCACGCAGCCGTCAAACTCGATGATCTGGCCCTGGTAAGTGGCGGCGAAGGCAGCGACCGAGGGGTCGAACGGATCTTTCAAGGTAAGCAGTGCTGCCAGATCAGCGTTGTTCTCCACCGTCAGGGTGGCTGGTGCGGTTGGTGTTGAAGGACTCGTCTCGGCGGCTTTGGATGGAGTCGCCGCTGCCTGCGTTGTGGTTTCACCGGAGGGCGCCCTCGTGGCAGACTGTTCAGGTGCGGGTGACGGCGACTCGTCTTCGGGGAAAGTGTGGTAGCGCACGATCACAGCCACAGCGGGATCGAAATGCTCGCCACTTTCGAATTCGGTATCGCCGGCAATTGAGATCTCTTCAACTTCGCCATCGGCGGTCAGCCAACCGATGATCAGGTCCGGTATCGGCTCGGTGGTCACGTTGGTGAACCCAGCCTCCTGGAACTGGGCGACGACATCTTGATAGTTCGCATCATCAAGCTGCGACGAAGAGAACGGCGGCTGCACCTGAACAGTATGGTCGCCATCACTACAGCCACTGACGGGAAATGCGACGAGTACAGCAGCGAACGCAGCACATGCACGCGCACGCAATAATGAACGGTGGGACATGAGGGTCTTTCCTTAGGGATAGAACTGTTGAAGCGTTGGAGAGAACGCTACAAGATAGGCTACACCCGCATGCTCGTTGGGTTGATTGTCTCGTTGGTTCCGGTGGTAGGCATGTTGCGTGTCAGAGTTGGTGGCGGGACGGTTGTGTAGGTCCTGAAGGAGGATCGGGCGTGGGCTGACCACCATCGATCTCGGTGGGGGAAGAAGATCCTGATCGTGCTGGGCGTGCTGGCTGGGGAGGTCTCGATGGCTGAAGCGGCGTGCAAGGAGAAGATCAGCGAGCAGTCCATCGGACGGTGGAGGGCGGACTTCCTCAAGGCGGGCAAGACCGTGCTGGCGACTGGAAGGTCCGGACCATCTACCAGGGAGGAACAGTTCGGGGGCCGAGGTCGCCGAGCCGGCTCCAAGCGTTAGGCCAGGCGCATCTGAAAGCCCGGGTGTGGAAGAAGATGGGCGGAGGGCCGGCAGAGCCCTTCGAGGACCTGCTGGGTGATCCGCGTTGAGGAGAGTGTCTCCACTCCTGGGGTTCTGCCAGCTCTTCGAGATGCGTGAGCGCACGTGGCGACGCCGGCAGGCCAAGGCCCATGCCGGCGCGCAGATCAAAGAGGCCGTGGCCGATGGCCGGCAAGGGCAGACCGCCAAGACATGCCGGCGGTCTGACACCCCCTTCTTCGGTGCCCTGAGCCTGACCACCAAGAAGATGCGCATCTACCCCATCGAGGGCAGCTAGAACACCGAGCAGATCATCCTGGCCATGAGCCGCCTGGCACGCGAAACAGACAACACCAAGATAGCCGTCGTTTGGGGTGAGTGGCGTTTTTCGGACACTGGGAGATTTTGTTCTCCCAGTGTCCGAAAAACACCCAGCACTCCACATCAAGAATATCAGCGCGACGTAAACCGCGATGGTCACCAGGAGGGTAGTTCCGATCGAGGGACTGACGACGACCAACGCACAGTACACGACCAGCGAAATGACATCAAAGACGACCTTGACCATCGTGGAGGACAGCATGGCCCGAATCTTCTCCAGGCTGCCCAGTCGAAACATGACATCGCCCGCGTGCCGGCTGTGGAAGTAAGAGAGCGGCAGGCGCATGAGTCGGGAGATGAAGACGTCTGACAGCCGGTAGTCGAGTTGCGCCGACAACCGTGCCATGAGCAGTGCTCTCGCCGCCGAAATCATGACGAAAGACAGACAGAACGCGATCGCGGCGCTCCACAGCACGGCCATGGAGGGCATCTCGCGCTGCACGGTGACCACGTCCATACTCGTCTTCACCAATGCCGCGCTGAGCAGCGGCGCGAGCTGGAGAAGGCCCATGTACACAATGACGCGGGCCATCTCCCAGGCAAGACCATCGGCCAGGTGCCGCAGAGACCGCAGGCCGCGGACAGTCCCCAAACCAGGGAATCGTCGACGCCGTCGACGCCCCCGGATGTTGAGGACCAAACCGTTGAAGGACGAGTCAAGGTCCTCAGCCGTGATGCGCCGTCGGCCCCACGCGGGGTCAACCACCATCCCGCTCCGGCCGTCCCATCTTTCCAGGACAACGAAATGCGACTCCTCCCAGTGGAGAATGACAGGATGCGAGTATGACACAAGCGCGAAAGGAGCGGCCGACTCGCCCGCTACGTCCAGGCCTCGCCGACGGGCCGCTCGCACGATAGTCAACGCCGTGAGTCCGTCACGGCCCGGTGTGAGCTCGTTGCGCAACTCCCTGAGAGTCGTTGCACAGCCCCAGTACTCCAAGACCATCGCCAAGCACGTGAGGCCGCGCTCGGTCTCCGACTGCTGCGTCTGGGCTGCCGGGCGTGTCTCGGACAGCCCTGAAAGCGGTCTTTCAGAGTTGTCCGAGACACGCCCGGCAGCCCAGCGCATCGCGTGGTATTGCGATGTTGTGCGCAGCCTCTACCTGATTCGCCACCCACTCGTAGAGACCCGGGGCGTAGTGGAATGGGGCGGCCCCCCAACGATGCCTCGTGTCCGCGACAACCAGCTCGTCGGGGACGCGCAGCACCGGGACGGGGAGTTCTTTGCGCACCTCCTCCACATACTCGGCGATCATGCAGTTCGCCTCCTGAGCCGTCAGGCCCCAGCTCGATACGGTCGGCTCCCCCGCAGCGGTCCGCAGTGCCCACGGCGCGTTGAGCAGGACCGTCCGCTCCAGCAGCCCGCAGCGCTCCAGAACGGCTCGGAAGCGGGGGAGCGCCCGCTCCCACTGGTGGAGGTGCCCATCGGTGCCCAGCTCGAGAAGCCGGTCGCCGGCCCACTCGTAAAGGCGGGCGGTCATGCCCTCGGTGGGACGGGTGAGGAAGCACCCCGGCGCCGTCTCGATGACCCCCAGGCGCTCGTCGGTGAGGTCCCACAGGAGGATGTCGGTGCGCCTGGCGACCTCGGCCAGCTGCGCCTCCAGGTCGCCGGCTGCGTCGCTGAGGAAGGACCGCCGGACGAACGCCGAGGTGAGACCGGACAGGTCCATGCGGCTGACGTCCGCGCTGGTGCCCGCGCTGATGAGGGACTGCCGTGCGATGTACCGCTCCACGCTCCAGGCGTGGCCCTCGAGCACGCTGGCTGCGTCCCTGCTCACGCAGGAGCCGTAGACCGTGAGCCTGGCCATTGGGGGCTCAGCCCTGCACCGCGTGCCGCATGGGGAGCATGCGGCTGTCGGAGCGCTGGATGCGGGGCGGGGTCGGAGCCCACTTCTCCCGGCACTCGGCGAGTATCTTGCCCGCCTTCTCCGGCTCGTTCTTGGCGATGTTCCACGACCACCACCGGTAGTCGTGCGCGATCTCCGGACCCGGGCCGTCGCCGATGAGCACCCCGTCCATGAGCCACAGTGCGCGCGTGCACATCTCCTCGATGACCTGGGCCGCGTGGTTGACGATGAAGACGGTCCCGGCGTTCTGCCGAAGCTGCGTCATCTTGTTCTCGCTGCGCTCCTTGAAGGCGGCGTCGCCCGTGGACAGGGCCTCGTCGATGAGGAGGATGTCGGGGTTCGACGCCGCGGCGATCGCGAAGCGCAGACGGGAGGCCATGCCCGAGGAGTAGGTCTTCATCGGCCGGTAGATGCTCTTGCCGATTCCCGCCAGCTCGACGATGTCGGGCAGGACCGCCTCCGTCTCCGCACGGCTCAGCCCCATGGCCAGACAGCCCAGGCGCACGTTCCTCTCGCCGGACAGGTCCGGGACCAGGGCGGCGTTGACGCCCAGGAGCACGGGGTTGGAGCGGGCGGAGACGAGGCCGGAGCGCGGCGTCTCCAGGCCGGCGATGATCCGCAGGAGAGTGGACTTGCCGGAGCCGTTGCGCCCCAGGATCCCGATCGACTGCCCGGCGCGGGCCACGAAGGAGATCCCCTTGAGGGCGTCCACCGTCACCTTCGGCTTCTGGCCGGTCAGGCGCAGGAAGATCTTCCGCCCCAGGGGGGCGGCGCGGAAGTCCGCGATGTCTGTCGACGGCGCCCGGTAGCGGACCCGCACGTTCTCGGCGACCACGGTGACAGGGGAGACAGGGGCCTCGGGCCGGGCGGCTTCGTCCGGCGTGGACGCAGTCGCGGTATCAGCGCTCTGCGCCATAGGACTCCTCCTTCTCCCAGAAGAACACGTAGCCGATGGCGCTCAGCCCCACCGCCCAGGTTGTCAGGATCCCCCACATGCGGGCATCCGGGACCCTCTGGTAGAGGATGGCATCGCGGTACATGGCAATGGTGAGGTACCCGGGGTTGAAGTCCATGGCCTGCAGGATGGCCGGGTGGTCGATGAAGCGGTCGTAGGAGAAGAAGATGCCCGAGCCGTAGAACCAGAACTGCGTGAGGAAGGGCCAGATGTTGCGCATGTCCGGGATCATCGTCGTGATCCGCGAGGTGACGAAGGTCAGTCCCAGGCTCAGCAGGACCTGGAGGAGGAAGATCGGGAGGATGAGGGCCCACCGCCAGGTCGGGTAGGCGTGCGGCGGGAGGGCGACGACGAGAATGAGGATCGCGGTCAGCGGCGGCAGCATGTCAATGGCGCAGCGGATCGTGTAGGAGACCGGCAGGGCCGCCCGGGGGAAGGAGAAGCCGCGGATGAGGTTCTTGCCGCTCACGATCACCTGGCCGCCCCCGGTGACGGCCCGCTGCAGCGGCGGGAACAGCGTGACACCCACAATGAGGTAGCCGATGAAGTTCTCAATTCCCCGGCTCGTCTGCAGCAGGAGGCCGAATACCACGAAGAAGACGGAGGCATCCAGCATGGGCTTGGCCACGAGCCACGCGTTGCCCAGGAACGTCCCGCGCTGCGAGCCCAGCGCCCTGGCGCGGGCATCCGCCCAGACGAAATGGCGCCGCTGCCACAGCCTGCGGGTGTAGACGGGCAGTGAGGGGCGCTTCCCGACCGGCCGCAGCTCGGCCAGCTCCAGCACGCTGACGGAGTCGCCGGCGTCGTCGTCGCGCCACGACTGCTTGTCCAGCCAGGCCATGCCCGCCATATCAGGCGACTCGCTCATCGCAGCTCCTCGTACATCTCGGCGTTACGGGTCCCATTCTTCTCCCACGTGGGCAGCCGAGCGGTTGTCCGCGTGGTCCCTGCGGCAGGGTCGTGGTCCGGGTCGCCGGTCGCCATCGCCGTCAGGATCCGGGCGAGCGCCTCGGCGTCACCCGGTGGGAAGGAGCGGCCGCAACCAGGCTCGGTCACCTCTGCCAGGGCCGGGAGGGCGGAGGCGACCACCGGGCGGCCCAGCGCCATCGCGGTGAGAGGCTTCATCGGCGTCACCATCCGGCACACCGGCGTGTCCAGCCGGGGAACGCAGAAGACGTCGAGCGCCTGGTACCAGTCCAGGGCCAGGCGGCGGTCCACCCGTCCGGGCAGGGCGCAGACGCCCGCCCCCAGCTCCAGATCCGCGGCCAGGGCGGCGAGCCCGGGGCGGCTTACGCCGTCGCCCACAAGGGCGCAGCGCACGTCCGTCCCTTGCTCGCGGCACCGCGCCACCGCCCGCAGGAGAACCTCGAAGCCCTCGTAGTCAACGAGCGAGGACACGCTGCCCACCCAGAAGCCGGCCCGGGGCAGGCCCAGCGCCTCCCGGGCGTCGGCCGGCAGCAGGCGGGGCGCCTCCAGGACCGAGGCCTCCACGGCGTTGGGCACGATGGAGATCCGCTCCGCCGGGATGCCGCGGGCTATGAGGTCCTCCCGCTGCACCCGGGACAGGACGACGACCGCGTCCGCCCCCATGGCCATCTCCGTCTCTTTGGCGCGCAGCGTGGAGAAGCGCTCCGAGGCGAGGGCCTCGGCCTCCTGCGCGGCGGGGCGCCGCGCCACCCAGGTGCACTCCAGGACGCCCCGCATCTCGTAGACCCACGGCAGGCCGTAGGACCGGGCCACGGCCCCGGTGACGAGCGCGTTCTGGTAGTTCGTCGTCGTGTGCAGCACGTCGGGGCGGAACTCCTCGACCTCCCGAGCCAGCAGACGAGTCATCTGCACCAGGCGGGCGGCGGGCGTCGGCGCCAGGCGGGCGGGGAGCAGCCTGCGGTAGACGACGCCGTCCACCCGGTCCTCGCGCGCGGCGCCCACCAGGCCCACGGTGACCGGGTACCCGATACGGGTCACCGCCCTCGCCTCGATCCCGGCCGCGACCTGCGAGCGCAGGACCGCGTGGGAGCGCACGGCGTAACCGGACTGCGTGCGCGGCAGCGAGTTCGTCAGGACGTGAAGCACCCGCGGGCGCGCTCCCCGCACCGGCCCCGACCAGGCGGGGGAGGGGACGACGGCGGGAAGCGCGAAGCCCGGCCCCATCGCCGCCATCTCCGAACGCAGGCGCGCCCGCTGGGTCCGGGCCCGGGGCACGCCGTCGAGCACGCGGACCGCCCGGGAGAGGTGCCCGCGGGACCACAGCTCGCGGGCCCGCACCGACGGGCCGGCCGTCTCCACGCCCCCGGGGACCAGGGCGGCATCGCCCAGCTGCACCGCCAGCTCGGCGGCCACCCGGCGCCCCAGGGCAGAGCCCGGCGCGGCGGCGGCCAGCGCCTGCGCGGCCGCGCGCGGCCGGTCGGCGACGAACTCCGCCAGCGCGTGGCGCACGGCGGTCGGCCCGGCCCCCGCGCCGACCAGTCGGGACATCACCGCCCTGGTAGGGGCCGGCAGTCGTCGGAAGGTCTGCACCGCCAGCAGCAGCGGGTCCTCGGCCAGGTGCCGCCAGGCCGTGTCGCCGAGCAGGGACACGTTCCGGAGGCGTTGCAGGTCAGGCATGAGCGGTCCTCTCCAGAACGGCCTCGTAGCGGTCGAGCAGCGCGGAGCAGGAGGCGTGCGCCTCCAGCCACGGCCCGCCGCCCGTGACGACCAGGCGGTCGCGGTCCGCTGCGAGCTCCTGCCACAGACGGGCCAGTGCGGCCGGGTCCTGCGGTGGCACGACGTCGCCGCTGCGGGACGCCTTCACGATGCGGCCGGCGGCACCCGCCGCCGCGACGCTCACGTGCCGCCCGGTCGCCATGACCTCATAGAGCTTGGAGGGGACCGTCAGCTCCATGGAGGGCCAGTCCTGCAGGGACACGAGGACGGAGTCCGCCCACGCGTAGTGAGCCGCCACCCGATCGGCGGGAACCATCGGCAGGATCTCCACGGGGGCTCCCAGCTCCTCCGCCTCGCAGCGCGTCGGGGCCAGGTCCGCTCCCTCGCCCACGATCCGCAGGACCATTCGCGTGCCCTGCGCACGGGCGAGCGCGGCCGCGCGCACCGCGCTGCGCAGCCCCTGCGCCCGCCCCACGGTTCCCAGGTAGAGCACGTGGAGCGCCTCGTCCGGCTGCTCGCGCGGCACCGCTGGCAGGGCCCAGTCCCGGGGGACGGCGGTGTTGCGCACGGTCACCACACGGCCCATCCCGCGCCCGCGCAGGACCCGGGCGAAGGAGTCCGTCGTCGTCACGATGGCCGCCGCCTCGCGCTCCAGCCTCGTCACAACCGGTGGGATGGCGCCGCGGACGCCGCTCAGAGCCGCCCTTCGCACCCGCGACCATCGGCTGCCCGCACGGCCCGGGGAGGACCCCCAGTCGGCGGCCGAGGCGAGGATGTCCGGCCAGGCGTCGCGCAGCTCGACCACGACGGGCCGCCGCAGGCCTCGCCCCAGGGCGAGGGCCGCCGGCAGCGTCGGCAGTCCCGGGACCGAGCCGACAATGACGTCGGGCCGGTTGGCCCCCGCGAAGCGGCGCAGCCCCAGGCGCAGCGCGTGCGCGGCCGCAACGGCCTGGTCGGCGCCGCGGCCGCCCAGGCCCGCGTCATAGGGGCGGAAGGCCGTTCGGTGTATCAGGGCTCCGGACGCGTCGCGGTGGATGGTTCCGGGGGCGTACGTCGCAGAGCTCTCCAGGAGGCGGCCGGCGGGGTAGTGGGGGGAGGGGGTCAAGACCGCCAGCTCGTGCCCGCGTGCCGTCAGCCCCTCGGCCAGCCAGCGCCAGCGCCTCTGCGGAGCCCCGATCTCCGGGGCCCAGTAGTGGCTCAGCACAAGGACTCGCACGGGGTCACCTCCCCGACCGTGGACGGTGGAAGGGGCTCGGTGCCCTGACGAGCACCGGCATGTGCAGGTAGGCGAGCAGGATCAGGGCCGTCCCGGCCACCGGCAGCCATGACATGCGGCGGGAGCGCAGGTCGACTGCGGCCATGGCGCAGCACGCCAGGGCCGTCCCGCTCACCAGCAGCGCCGAGCCCCAGTGCGGCCATCCTGCGGAGACCATGCGCTGGTAGACGTGCAGCTTGTGCGGCTCGTACCAGCGCTGCCCGGCGTGCACCCGCAGCCACAGCGTGTATCCCGCGTCCGCCACCAGCACGAGCAGCGGTGCCACGGAGACGTCCGCCGGCGCGCCGCCGGCAAGGCAGACCGTCGCCGCGAAGGACCACGCCCCGCCCAGGGCGTAGGAGCCCGAGTCTCCCAGGAACACCCTGGCCCGGGGCGCGTTGAAGGGCAGGAACCCCAGGCACGCCCCCGCCACGACGACCATGACGAATCCCAGACCGGGCACCGGCACGACAAGGGAGACCGCCACGAACCACGCGGCCGCGACCACGGCGTGGCCGCCGGCCAGGCCGTTGGCCCCGTCCATGAAGTTCGTGACGTTGACCAGCCCCGCCGAGCACACGGCGACCGCCGGAGCCAGCCACACCGACGCCCCGAACTCCAGGCACGCCCCCAGGCCCAGCAGCAGCCCCAGGCCGAGCTGCAGCCCGAAACGGGTCAGGGCGGGGAGGAAGTAGAGGTCCTCGGCCAGGCCGACCAGCGCGAAGGCGAGAATCGTGCCGAGTCCCAGCATGATGACGTCGAAGCGCGCCGACATGTGGGGCAGGCCGTCCAGGCTGAAGGCGATCAGGGGCGCGGTCCAGACGCTGAGCGAGGCCGCCAGGACGACGGCGAGCCCGCCCCCGCGCGGGATCGGGCGCTCGTGCAGGGAGCGGCCCCCGGGGATATCAATGACATGGGCCCGCCGCAGCAGCGGGATCGCCGACGCCGTCAGCAGCGCGGACAGGACGGCGGCGTTGAGCAGGCCGATGACAAGGGCGGCCCTCATGCCTGCACTCCCGATCGCGACGAGGCCTCCAGCCACCGGCGGACGAGCTCGTCGTGCTTCCCGGCGCGGGTCAGGTCGCGGAGGTTGTCGATCACCTTCAGCATGCTCATGGGAACGGGGGGCACCTGCGCCTGCGAGACGAGCGGGTGGGACGGCCGGATATCCTCCTCGCCGACGCCGAACAGGCGCTCGCTGAGCTTCTCCCCGGGGCGTGCGTGGGTGTAGACCACGGGCGCGTCGGTGTAGCCCAGAAGGGTGGCGAAGCGCCGGGCGATCTCCTCGATATTGTGCGGCTGCCCCATGTCCAGTACCAGGACCTCGCCGGAGCGGCCCAGCGCGCCCGCCTGGAGGACCAGCTGGCAGGCCTCGTCCACGCTCATGAAGAAGCGCTCCATGTGGGGATCCGTGATGGTCATGGGCAGTCCGCGCTCCAGCTGGGAGGCGAAGGTCAGCAGCGCGGAGCCGCGCGAGCCCAGCACGTTGCCGAAGCGCACGGACATGAAGCGACGGTCGCCGTCGAGAGTCTGACCCACCGTGGAGGTGAGCCGCTCCGCCATCCGCTTGGAGTAGCCCAGGACGCACTCGGGGTCCGCCGCCTTGTCCGTGGAGATGTTGATGAAGCGCCGCACCTCGGAGGCGGCCGCCGCCCTGAGCAGGTCCTGGGTGACGGCGACATTGGTGAGGAAGGCCTCTTCCGGGAAGCGCTCGGTCAGGGTGAGGTGCTTGAGCGCCGCCGCGTGAAAGACGATGGTCGGGCGCATCTGGGCGAAGACGGACTCGATGAGCCCCGGTGTCCGCAGGTCGCCCAGGATCAGGTCCGGGGAGTCGAGCATGGCCCTGCCGTCCAGGGACAGCTGGACCGCGTGGAGCGCGGACTCGTCGCGGTCCACCATGACGAGCCGCTCTGGGCTGTACCTGAAGATCTCACGGCACAGCTGGGATCCGATCGAGCCGCCCGCTCCGGTGACCAGGATCCGCTCGCCCATGAGGTACCTGCCGATGGCGTCCACATCCGTGTCGATGGCCCGTCGTCCCAGCAGGTCCTCGATCTCCAGAGGGCGGAACACCTGCGTTCCGCGGATCTGGGAGGCTCCGGGGCGGCGGGAGGCCGCCGCGCCCATGAGCTCCCGCGTGGAGGGCATGACCCGGATGTCGAGTCCCAGGGTGTGGGCGTGGCGGACGACCTCGTCCACCCGCTCCGGCGTCGCCGAGGGGACTGCCAGGAGGACCAGGTCGGCACGGGTCTCCTTGGCGATCTGGCCCAGCGCCCGCCATGGGCCGAGGACCCGTACCCCGCTGATGCGCAGGTGGCGCTTGGCCTGGTCGTCGTCGAGGATCGCGACCGGCTCGAAGGCGGAGTCCCGGTCGTCCTGCATGAGGCCGATCGCCTGGGCGCCGCCGGAGCCCGCTCCCAGGATGATGGTGCGCCGCGCCCGACGCCCCTCGGGGCGACGTCGCAGCGCGATGTACTGGCGGAAGAACCAGCGCGATCCCAGGTGCAGCGTGAGCGCCACCGCGCCGGAGATGACCGCACTGCCCACCGGGATGAGGGGGAGGAAGTGGTAGTACTCCGCCAGCGCCGTCACCATGGTGAGGACTGCCGCGATGAACAGGTCCGAGAAGAGCAGCTGGGGGATCTCGTCGATCGTTCCGAACCGTGCCCGGCCCCGAAGGAGGAAGACGTAGAGGATCACCTGGAGAGCGACGGCGAGCAGCGACGCGATACCGATGGCCGGGCCGGTCGCCGGCATCGAGCCGGCCTCGATGTTGAGCATCGCGACGATCGCCAGGGCCAGCACCCACATGGCGGAGTCCAGGGCGGGCGTCGTGCCGTGGGGCAGGTGCAGGCGGGAGCCGCCGACATCGGCCACCGGCCATGACCGCCGGGGGAGGGGTGGGGTCATGATGCCGCCCCGGTGCCGTGCACCTTGAGCGCCCGTCTCATCCACCGACGGCGGCGCACCAGCTGCATCGTGATCGCGATGACGGCGCCGACCAGTGCCGCGGATCGGGGCAGCGGCCGCACCCCGAACAGAAAGTCCAGGACGCTCATCCCGACGGCGTAGCCAAGACCGCCGGCGGCCAGGAAGGGCACGACTTTCAACGAGGCCCACGGGTAGTAGCGCCGCGTCACCAACCAGGCAGTCGTCTGGACGATCAGTGCCGCCACGATGCCGACGGTGAGGAGCCTGGGGAACAGGACATGGCTGCTTGACAGCAGCGTGCGGGCGACCGTTGCTGTCAGCAACCAGAAAGTCCATGAGGTGAGGTCTACGCGCAGGGCGCGGCTGTCACGGGGAAGGAAGAGCTCGAGCTCGCCCAGGGTCAGCTCGTCGGGCATGACGGGCGAGAGAGATCTGGATCGCAGTGCCACGGTGACCCGACACGGAGGCTAGACCAGGGGCTTCGCCGGCAGGTCCACAACTGGCCGACCGCTCCCGAAGGGCCCGGCAGCCGCGGAGGCGACCTCCGTCGTGCAGCGCTGGACGGGCAGTGGTGCGAGGAGTGCCTCCGGGCGGGTGCCGTAGATGACCATGACGTGCTTGCTCATGGGAAACCTCTGGTTGGCGGGCTGCACGGAAGGCTCGCGGGGTGGGCCTCCGGTTTCTCGGATCGCTGCAACCGTAGTTGCGGAGTAGACCGAATCGCAACAAACAAGATGGTGCCGGAGCGTCATAACCACGATGGTCCAAGGGTGGTCCGAGGGCGGTCCGAGGCGACCGGGGCTCCTCACGGTCCCGAGGCCGGTCGAGGCCTGCCTCGACCGGCCGCGACCGGGCGCGACCGGGCGGCAGGGACCGCCGTCGACCGCGCCCTCGCGCAGCCGGTATGCGGACCCGCCGTCTCGCGTCCCGGTTCGTCTCCGTACTCTTGGGGCATGACGGAGAAGCAGACCATCAAGCTCGCAGTGATCCCCGGGGACGGCGTCGGCAGGGAGGTCGTGCCCGAGGGGCTCAAGGTCCTGGCCGCCGCCCTGGAGGGAGCCGGCGTCGAGATCACCACCACCGACTTCGACCTGGGAGCCGACCGCTGGCACCGCACCGGCGAGACCCTCACCGACGCCGACCTGGAGGCCGTCAAGGACCACGACGCCATCCTGCTGGGCGCCGTCGGCGACCCCTCCGTCCCCTCCGGCGTCCTGGAGCGCGGCCTGCTGCTGCGTCTGCGCTTCGCCCTGGACCACTACGTCAACCTGCGTCCCTCCAGGTACTACCCGGGCGTACCCACCCCGCTGGCCGATCCCGGCGACATCGACTTCGTCGTCGTGCGAGAGGGCACCGAGGGCCTGTACTGCGGCAACGGGGGAGCGGTCCGCGTGGGCACCCCCCAGGAGATCGCCACTGAGGTCAGCGTCAACACCGCCTATGGCGTCGAGCGCGTCGTGCGCTACGCCTTCGAGCAGGCCCAGGCACGTCCCGCCAGGCACCTGACCCTGGTCCACAAGCACAATGTGCTGGTCAACGCCGGTCACCTGTGGCGCCGCACCGTCGACGCCGTCGGCGCCGAGTACCCTGAGGTGCGCGTGGACTACAGCCACGTGGACGCCGCCACCATCTACCTGGTCACCGACCCCGGCCGCTTCGACGTCATCGTCACCGACAACCTCTTCGGCGACATCCTCACCGACGAGGCCGGCGCCGTCACCGGCGGCATCGGCCTGTCGGCCTCGGGCAATATCAACCCCGACGGCGCCTTTCCCTCCATGTTCGAGCCCGTCCACGGCTCCGCCCCCGACATCGCCGGTCAGGGCAGGGCCGACCCGACCGCCACCATCAGCGCCGTCGCCATGCTGCTGGGGCACATCGGACAGGCCGACGCCGCCCGCCGGGTCGAGGCCGCCGTGGGCGCCGACATGGCGGCCCGGGCGGCGGCCAGCGCCGCCGGGGCGCCGCTGGTCCGCTCCACCAGCCAGATCGGCGACGACATCACTGCCGCGCTGCGGGCCTGACCGCGAGATGATCGGTCCTCGGCCGGTCCCCCTCCGCGAGATCGGTCGAGTTCCGCGTCGAGATTGGTTCTGGTGCGTCGTGTGCGGGCCGGGGTCTCTGGCGGGGTCTGCTTGCCTGTGGCCGCTGCCGGGCTCTGCGCGCGCGGGTCGGCCGGGGACCGGTTTTGTGTTGGGATTCCGGGGTTTGGGGGTTGTGGTGGAGGGGCGGCGGATGCTATCCTGTACACATGTTCGAAGACTGGGGCGCGCCGTCGTCCCCGCCCTCGCCGGGAGGTGCGGGCGGGGACGACGGCGCGCCCGGTGCGGGCGGGGTCGAGGCCGTGGTGGGGGTGCTGTCGGGGATGGTGCCGGGCGCTGCCCTGGCGGGCGTGGTGGAGCGGGCGGTGGCGCCCCTGCTGGCCCCCGCCGCCGGGGACGACGGCGCCGCCGACGGTGCTGGTGGTACTGGTACTGGTGCTGGGGGTGGTGGGGTTGTCGGGGGGCCGGCGGGTCCTGGTGAGCGGGCCCTGGCTGAGGCCGCGGGGTCGGTGGTGGTCGACGGCCGGGGCGCGCAGGTCCTGGTGGGTCTGGGTGCGGAGGTGCTCAGCGAGCTGGTGGCGGCCTGCGGCCGCCTGGCCGCCTGGGCGCAGTGGGCCCAGGCGGTGGCGGCGGCCTGCATGGCCCGCTGCCCGGAGATGAGCGGCCTGCCCTACCAGCCCCACCAGCCCGACCGGCCCGACAACCAGGACGACGGCCAGGACGAGGGCCTGTCCCGCCGTCACGCCCTGGACGGGCCGGGCGCGGCGTCCGGGCCGGCGTCCGGGCCGGCGGCCGGGGCGGTGAGTCCGGCGGGGCGGTGGAACGCCTCCGGTGAGGTGGCGTGCCGTCTGGGGGTCTCGCGCCTGACGGCCTCCCGGGTGGTGGACCGGGGCGCGGGCCTGCTCGACGCCCGCCTGGCACCGGCGTGCGGCCTGCACCGGGTGGGGCTGCTGGACTCCTCCAAGACCTCCGTGCTGGTGCGCCGCCTGGCCGACGAGCCCGCGGCCGTGGCGCAGGCGGTGCAGGACCGCGTGCTCCCCCGCGCCGCGCACCGCACCCCCGCCGGGGTGGGGCGGGAGGTGGACCGGGCGCTGACGGCCCTGGACCCGGCCGGCACCAGCCGCCGGGCGCGCCGCGGCACCGCCGGCCG
>NZ_JONS01000033.1 GCF_000711965.1 Actinomyces israelii DSM 43320 | reverse complement strand
CCGGGCCGGGCCTGTAGCCGCCGGAAGACGTGCCGGGAGCGGGCCCGTAACCGCCCGATGGGGCGCCCTGGCCACTCCCGTAGCCGCCGGCGGGGGCGCCGGGACGCGGACCCGTGCTGGCGGAGGAGGGGCTGGGCCCGCTGCCGTACCCGGCTGGCCCGGCCGCCAGCCGCTGTCCCGACACGATGCCGTAGGCGGCCGAGAACGTGCCGGTGTCCGTGTCGGCCTCGGAGGCCTCGTCGCCGCTCCCGAGGACCTCGTCGACCACGTCCTGCCCGGTCCCGCCGTCGGCGATGTCATCGAGGACCCGCAGCAGGTCCTCGATGCTGAGCCGGTCGGCGGCCTCCGGGGCGAGCGCGGCGACGAAGGCCCGCGCCAGCGCGGGGCAGTCCTCCTCGAGCGCGCCGAGCTCGGGGGTGCCGGCGTAGACGCGCCGGAAGACGGCCTGCCAGGGGCCCGAGCCGAAGGGAGCGCGCCCGGTGACCGCGAACAGGAGCACACCCGCGCAGGCGTACCAGTCGACGCCGGGGCTCGGCTCATCGCCGTCGAGCATCTCGGGCGGGATGAAGCCGGGCGTGCCCGTCACCTGGCCGGTCTGGGTCAGGCGGACGTCGTCGGCGACCTGGGCGATGCCGAAGTCGATGAGGACCGGGCCCTGCACCCCGAGCATGACGTTGGACGGCTTGAGGTCGCGGTGGATGACCCCCGCGGCGTGGACGGCTGACAGGGAGTCCACCAGCCCGTGGGCGAGGTCGGACAGGTCGCGCGCGTCGGTGGACAGGTCGTAGGCGCCCTCGTAGTCGACCTCGTGCTGGAGGGTGGGCCCGTCCACGAGCTCGGTGATGACGAAGGTGACGCCCGAGCCGTCGGCGCCGTCGCCCGTCTCGATGTCGAGGATGCGGGCGACGCGGGAGTCCTTGACGCGCGCCAGGACCGAGGCCTCCCGGTCCAGGCGGCGCCGCGCCATGGGGTCCGCCGCGATCTGGGGGTGGAGGATCTTCATGGCGACGTGGTTGCCCTCGCCGTCGGCGACCTCCCACACCACGCCCATGCCGCCGGCGCCCAGCCGCCGGAGCAGCCGGTAGCCCCCGACGTCCGTGCCGGCACGGAGCCCCGCCAAGGAGATCGGGGTGCCTGTCCCCACATCCGGGTTCTGCGTCATAGCGTCACACTACCGGGCGCCTCCGCCACAATATGGGATGTGAGGGGCTTCACCGACCCTGAGGGCCCCTGCGATCGCCATAGATCTACCTGATCGGCCCGGTTATGTGACAACATATGTCCCGCACCCGGCCGTCCGGCCAGGCGCATGTGTCAGTGCGGACACGCATTCGGCACCTTTCACTACGGATCGTCCGGCACGTACCTGCCGGTGAAGGGATACCACCTCATGGCAACTGTGACCTTTGACCACGCCACCCGCATCTATCCGGGCAATGACCGCCCGAGCGTGGATGCCCTGAACCTCGAGATCGCCGACGGCGAGTTCCTCGTCCTCGTCGGCCCCTCCGGCTGCGGGAAGTCGACCTCTCTGCGCATGCTCGCGGGCCTGGAGGACGTCAACGAGGGCCGCATCCTCATCGGAGACAAGGACGTCACCGATGTCCAGCCCAAGGACCGTGACATCGCCATGGTCTTCCAGAACTACGCGCTCTACCCGCACATGAGCGTGCACGACAACATGGGCTTCGCCCTCAAGATCGCGGGCACGCCCAAGGACGAGATCGACAAGCGGGTCCGCGAGGCCGCCAAGATCCTCGGCCTGACCGAGTACCTCGACCGCAAGCCCAAGGCGCTGTCCGGCGGCCAGCGCCAGCGCGTCGCCATGGGCCGCGCCATTGTGCGCAAGCCCAAGGTCTTCCTCATGGACGAGCCGCTGTCGAACCTCGACGCCAAGCTGCGCGTCCAGACCCGCACGCAGATCGCCTCCCTCCAGCGCTCGCTGGGCGTCACAACGGTCTACGTCACCCACGACCAGACCGAGGCCCTGACCATGGGCGACCGCATCGCGGTCCTCAAGGACGGCGTCCTCCAGCAGGTCGGCACCCCGCGCGAGATGTACGACAAGCCCGCCAACGAGTTCGTGGCGGGCTTCATCGGCTCGCCGGCCATGAACCTGGGCCGCTTCACGGTCTCCGGCGACGTCGCCACCCTCGGCGCCGCCAAGATCCAGCTGTCCAAGGCCACTCTGGACGCCATCACGCCCGAGGACGGCGGCAAGGTCACCATCGGTTTCCGTCCGGAGTCCCTTGAGGTGGTCTCCGCCGAGGACGAGCACTCCATCCCGGTGCGCCTGTCCTTCGTGGAGGAGCTGGGGAGCGACGCCTACATCTACGGCGAGCTCGTCGGCGCCGAGGACTCGGAGGAGAAGCTGGGCTCCGGCGAGGACTCCAGCCAGGTCATTGTCCGCGTTCCCCCGCGCACCGCTCCGGAGCCGGGCGAGACCGTCTACGTGCGCATCAAGCCCGGCGAGGAGCACATCTTCTCCGCCTCGACGGGCAAGCGCCTGCCCGCCTGAGCCTGAGCCTCTCAGTCGGGCGCACAGTCCGGGTATCGCCCGGCATCCGGGAGCCCCGCCCTCACGGCGGGGCTCCCGCACGTTCCCGCCTCCCGAACCCCTCGATGGTTGGTTCCACCAGGGCGGCGGGCGGGCGCGGCGCCCGTCTGGCCCGGCTCGCGGCTGCTGGGATCATCCAGACGGGTGATTCCGGAGGCGCTGGTTGTGCCCGGTCTTCGCGGCCGTCCGGGAGATTCGCCTACGGTAGGGCGGGTGCGGGCCGCTCTGGGGAAGGGCTGCACATGGGAGAGGTAGGCCCTGTTGGCATGAGCGCTGGTTTTCCTCATGATTCTGCGGTTTCTGGATGTCCGTCGAGACGCCTTGCCGTGCTCCCATGTGCGCGCAGGGGGTCTGCGCACATGGGAGCACGGCAATCACTCTTGACAGACTGGGTGAAACCTCAGTATTTCAACAAAAACCAACGCTCTATCTGTCGGGCCGCCTCTCTCCCATGTGCAACCCGCCTCCGCGCCCGTCCCTCGGCATCGCCGCCCGCGCCCCTGCCGCGCCTCCTCTCCGCCTCCTGACCCGGAGGCCTTCCCTGCTGCGCCTCCCGACTCCCGACCCGCCAGGCTCCCCCGCCACGATCGAGTGAGCCGGCCCGGGCCGCCCGGTCAGCGCGCCGTCGTCGTCGTTTCCTGAGAGAATCGCCCCATGCCCCAGTCCATGCAGATCACCGCGGCGACGATCGACCCCGCCCTGCTCGACCTGCCCTGGGAGATCCCGCTGGAGACGTGGCCGCCCGAGGTCCTCGCGGCGCTGCCGCGCGGCCTGTCGCGCCACATTGTGCGCTTCGTCAACCTCTCCGAGCGCGTCATCGCCGTCAAGGAGATCGGTGAATCCGTCGCCTACCGCGAGTACGAGCTGCTCCGCAACCTCGTGCGCCTGGGGGCGCCGTGCGTCACCCCCACCGCCGTCATCACCGAGCGCGCGGACCTGTCCGGCAACGCCCTGAACTCCGTGCTCGTCACCGAGCACCTGTCCTACTCCCTGCCCTACCGCGCCCTGTTCAGCCAGTACATGCGCCCCGAGACGGCGACCCGCCTCATCGACGCCCTGGCGGTCCTGCTCGTGCGCCTGCACCTGCTCGGCTTCTACTGGGGGGACGTCTCCCTGTCCAACACGCTCTTCCGGCGCGACGCCGGCGCCTTCGCCGCCTACCTGGTGGACGCCGAGACCGGCGAGCTCCATACCGAGGGACTCACCGAGGGCAAGCGCCTGTACGACATCGACATCGCCCGGACCAACATTATCGGCGAGCTCATGGACCTCCAGGCCGGGGCGCTGCTGGAGCCCAGCGTCGACACCATCGAGGTCGGCGACCGCATCGTCACCCGGTACACCGAGCTGTGGGAGGTGCTCACGGGCGCGGAGACCTTCGACATGGGTGAGCGGTGGCGCGTGCGCCAGCGCATCGAGCGGCTCAACAAGCTGGGCTTCGACGTCGGCGAGCTCATGATGAAGACGCAGGCCGACGGCTCGGGCGCGCGCATGGTCATTCAGCCCAAGGTCGTCGACGCCGGTCACTACCACCGCCAGATCATGCGCCTGACCGGCCTGGACGTCCAGGAGCGCCAGGGCCAGCGCATGCTCAACGACCTGGAGGCCTACCGGGCCTACACCGGCCGGCAGGACGAGCCCATCGAGCAGGTGGCCCACGCCTGGCTCACCGACGTCTTCGAGCCGACGATCGCCGCCGTGCCCATGGAGCTGCGCCGCAAGCTCGAGCCGGCGGAGATCTTCCACGAGGTGCTCGAGCACCGCTGGTACATGTCCGAGGCCAGGCAGGGCGATGTGACCACCGAGGAGGCGACCGAGGACTACGTCCGCAACGTCCTGCCCCAGCACTGGGACGAGGAGTCCTACCTCTCGCTGGGCGACACCCAGGAGATGGCGGCGATCTTCGGCGGCGAGGACGAGGAGGACGAGCCCGTCGCCGACGACGAGGAGTTCGCCGCCCGAGACGAGGAGATGGCCGCGGCCTACGAGCACAACCCCATGGGCTTCACCGCCGGCATGAAGTTCAAGGGCGAGTGAGGAGGCCGGGCGCGTGAGCATCGACGTCGTCGTCCTCCCCGGAGCCGATCGCGTCCCTCACGGCCGCATCGACATGGTGATGGACCCGTCCGGGACGGCGCTCACCTGGAAGTACATCCCGGTGACGATCAACGGCTGTCCGGTGCACTTCAGCTCGGCTGCCGCCCGGGTCGTTGTGCCCGCGGGACCCGTGAGCGTCGCAGTCGGTCGTCCTGGTGTCCTCAAGCCGGTCGAGCGCGCTCTGCGTATTGATGTCGTGGTCCAGCCAGGGCAGGCCGTCCCCGTCTTCTACCGCCGCTCTTGGATCAGGGGGGATCCCGGCACACTGACGCTGCAGAGGCTCAAGGGCCCCAGCCCCTACGAAAAACAGTGGCTTGTCATGATGGGAATCATGGTCGCGATGCTTGGCCTCTACCTGCTCATCAAGCTGTTGAAACAGCTCTGAGGGCCCGGGCGAGTAACGTCGCGGGGCGCTGCGCGGGTCGCGCGGTGGCGCCCGGCAGCCCCGGCAGCCCTTTTCGTCGAGATCGGCTCACTTCCGCACCGGGATCGGTTAGAAGTGCCTGCCGGGCGCCGGGGTGGAGCGCGCGGGAACGCGAACGTGACGCACTGACGCTGAGCTGACGCCGACGTTGGGAGCGCCGCCCGCTCGGTGCGGCCTGCGCCCTTCGCGAGGTCGTACCATCCTCTTCGCGGTCGTACCTTAATTAACGTACGACCGCGCGAACCGACTTGCGGTCACGGGGGGACCCGCAGGAACAGAACACCCCCGGAATCAGATATCAAGGACAGTTATGACCTTCCATTCGGACGCCGAGACCAGGCACGAGCTGCTCCTGGCGCGCCCCATCACCCGGGCGGATCTCGCCGCCGCCTTCGGCCCCGACATCGTCTTCGGGGAGTCCCCCGACGGCGGCGACTTCACCTTCTTCCACCCATTCCACTCCATCCGCATCCGCCGCCGGCCCCCTACCGACATCCCGGGCCCCCAGAGGAGTGGGACTGGGAGCTGTGGTGGGATGAGGAGATGTGGGAGAAGATAGAGGCCGACGGCGACTTCGCTCCTCCGCCTCCGATCGCTCCGGAGGTGTTGGCGACCTTCACCCACCCCTACACCCTGGAGCTGTCCCACTGGTCGTCGGCCCCTCTGGGATTGCGCAGCGGCCTGGATTCTCTGATTTCCCGTATCGGCGGGGTCCGAATCGACGAGTACTGCTGCGTTCAGCGACCCGCGAAGGAGGAGTGGGCCGAGGAGGCCGGAGTACAGGATCCGCCCGGCGGCTCGGCGCAGGACCGGCCCGACGACACGCCTCAGCCGGAGGACCCGCCCGACGCCCCGGCTACCGCCGCCCTCCCCGTTGAGGGCCAGGAGCCGTCGGCGCCGCGCCGCTGGAGGAGGAGGCTCGTCCTCGGCGCGGTCCTGACGGCGCTCCTCGCGAGCCCCTGGGCGCTGGCCGCCTGGGGGTGGTCGATCGCGAATGAGAACCTCATGGCGTTCGGGATGGCTCTTTTCGTCATCATCCATCTGCTCGTCTTGATCCTGGTCCCGCGGTGGGTGGAGAGCACGCGCACGACCGTCCTGCTGTTCGCGTTCTTCTTCGCGGTGCCCGAGGCGGCGCTGTCCGCCGCCGCATGGCTGGCGGCGCGGGCGGGCGACATGGACCTCATGGCGTACTTCGCAGCCGGGGCGTTCGTGCTCCCTGTCACCTGGGCGCTCACCGAGCTGCTCCTTCGCCGCATGGACCGCGGCGAACGCGGCGAGCGGGATGGCCGTCGTGTCTCGTGGCGCGGCCTGGAGCGGGCCCGGCAGCGGGAGCTGCGCCGCGCCGGACGCGGCCCCGACGGGCCGGGCGGGCAGGCGGTGGTGCTGGCGGTCACCGTCGTCGAATACCGGAGTATCAGGAGGGTGCGCCGCAGGACCCCCTATCTTCTTATCGCCGACGCCCGGGGCGCGCAGATGCGCCCCGCGGGCCGCCTCCAGCGCCGGCGAGTGCTCCGTACCATCGTGAACCGCCTGTCCCTGTGGGACATGATGGGCTATCCCCTCAGTTCCACCGGCGGGATCCGCCTGGCCGCCGATCAGCCGGTGCTCGTCCTCGAGGCCCCCGAGGGCTGCCTCGCGCTCGCGGTGCTCACCGGGCACGGCGACAGCAGCGCCGCGGTCTCCGGGCACTTCGGGTTCTCGCGGGACGTCGAGGTGGTCGGAGCGGACGAGGCCGCGACCGCCTCCGCCGGCCGGGACCTGGCCCGGAGCCTCGGCATCGCCGCGCCCGCGACCTCGCCGCGCATCCTCTCCGCCTCCTGACCCGGCGGGCCTCCCTCCCCTGACCAGGTGGCCCACCCGCCGGCCTCCCCCGCCACGATCAAGAGAGCCGACCCGACCCGCGCGGCCGGCGCGCCGTCGTCGTCGTTTCCTGAAAGAATCGCCCCATGCCCCAGTCGCTGCAGATCATCAAGGAGATCGGCAGGCCCGCCGTCGACCGCGAGTACGACCTCAGCCCCACGGGCCTCACCGCCGGCATGAGGCTCAAGGGCGAGTGAGGAGGCCGGGCGCGTGAGCACCGACGTCGTCGTCCTCCCCGGGGCCGACCGCGTCCCCCACGGCTTCATCGACCTGGTGATGGACCCCAGGTCGTTCCCACGACTGCTCTTCCGGGGAGTCCCATTCAGGATCAACGGCCTGCCCTTCCACATGCCCGACCCCGGCGTGCGCCTGGTGGCGCCCGCCGGGCCGATCTGTATCACCGGCGGCCTGGGCTATATGGGAGCGACTCCCGCCCGCATCGACTTCTACCTTCCGCCCGGCCAGGCCGTGCGCCTCTACTACCGCCCCTCCAACGCCGACTGGCTGAGAGGAACGCTGTCCTTCACCCTGACGAAGAGCCACGACAGCGGCGCGAAGGCTCTCGTCATAGGCGTGCTCGTCTTCATGCTCACGGCAGGGCTCTCGGGCGTGGCGGTGATCGTGTTCTTCTCCTGGTTCGCCAGCCTGCTCCGGTAGCGGGCCGCGGCCCCGCGCCCCCGGCCCGCGCGCCTCAGGCGCCGAGCTCCTCGGCGACCAGCGCCATCTCCTCGTCGGCCCGGCGCCGCAGCTCGCGGTGACGCGTCCAGGACGCCAGCGAGGTCTCGGCGACCGCGTCCACCATGAGCACAATGCCCACGCCCAGCAGCCCGCCGGACAGCCGGCCGCTCCGGTGGTGGCGGCGCACCGCGGCGCCCACCAGCGCCCCGCCCAGGCCGGCCTCGAGAATCGCGGCTCCGCGCACGGCCCAGGGCATGTCGGTGACGGTGCGGACGTAGGACTGCCAGAAGGCTGATCCGGGCGTGGACGGGTCCTGCAGCAGGAGGCCGACGCTGCGCCCCACCGCGTTGGACAGGCCGCGCGGCTCGTGGACGACCGCGCCGGGCACCTCCGCCGGCGCGAGCCGCCCGCCCAGGACGGACTCCACCCACTCGGGCAGGCCCAGGGCCCGGGTCAGGGCGACCATGCCCTCCAGCCCCGGGGTGGCGAAGGCCTTGGCGGCGGCCTCGACGTCGGCCCCCGGCACGGTCGAGGCGATGACGGACACGTCGGTGGAGTCGGTGAGGAGCTCATCGACCAGCGCCCGCAGCGCCGGCCCCGGCTCGCCGACCCCGCCCCACACGTAGCGGGAGGTCATGCCCCAGGAGAAGACGGCGTCGTCGTCGCCCTCCCCGGTGAGGATGGCGCGGGCGGCGACGTCGCGCTCATCGACGGTCAGGACCAGGGCGGGCAGGGACTCCTCGTCCCAGCCGAAGCTGCCCAGGCCCGCGCCGTCGCCGGTGTACATGACGATCCGGCGGTCCAGGCCGGGCAGGGAGGCCACGGCCAGCGGGCGCTCCAGCAGCGTGGCCTGCAGGGGCACCGTGTAGGCGCTCAGCGGGGAGACCACGAGCGTGCGGGTCGTCGGCCCGGGAGCGCCCGAGACCTCGGGCAGGGCGACGTCGTCGGGCAGCGCATTGAAGGCAGCCGGGCCGATGGTCACGTCCGCCCCGAACTCGCGGGCCAGGGACTCGGCGAGCTCGCTGACGCCGAGACCGGCCACGACTCCCCCGCGGGCGGGCGGGGTGACGGCCACCCGGCCGTCCGCGTCCGTCATGAGCGTCATTGACAGCAGGTGCGGGCTGGACGGGTACCACTCCAGGCGGGCGACGACCCGGTCCGCGACGAGACGGTCGGCGACCGCCTCCGGCTGGGTGCCCGGCGCGATGAGCACGCCCTCGGTGCGGTTCCAGCGCTGTGCGGTGTCCTGAGCCATGGAGGCCTCCTAGCCGGCTGGGACCAGCCGCGGCGCGGTCGGTCCGTTGATGGGGATACGGGTCCGGCGCCTATTGTGTCAGCAACAGGCGCGCCGGTCAGCCCTGAGCGGGCGGAGCCGGCTGGGTGGGAGCGGCGGAACGGGCGGCGCGGCGCAGCCGGTCGATCTCGTACAGGCCGATGCCGGTGGCCACCGCCGCGTTGAGCGACTCGACGGTGCGGGCGATCGGGATGGAGGCGACGACGTCGCAGGTCTCGCGCACCAGGCGGGACAGGCCCGCCCCCTCCGCCCCTGTGACCACGACGAGCGGGGCGTCGGCGAGCGCGAGCCCCTCCAAGGCCGTGTCCCCGCCGCCGTCGAGCCCGACGACGAAGCAGCCCTCCCTCTTCAGGGCCGTCAGGGCGCGCACGAGGTTCGTCTCGCGCGCCACCGGCACCCGGGCGGCCGCGCCGGCCGAGACCTTCCACACGGTGGCGTTGACCCCGACCGAGCGCCGCTCGGGGATGATGACGCCGTCGGCCCCGAAGGCCCCCGCGCTGCGCAGGACCGCCCCGAGGTTGTGCGGGTCGGTGACCTGGTCCAGGGCCACCAGCAGCGGGGTGCGGCCGGCCTCGCGGGCGCGCTCCAGCAGGCCGGCGGCGTCGGCGTACTCGTAGGCGGGCACCTCGATGGCCACGCCCTGGTGGGCGGCGCCGTCGGTGAGGGCCTCCAGGTCGAGCCTGGTGGCCTCCAGCACCGGCGCGCCCAGGAGGGTCGCGCGCCGGACGACGGCGTCCAGGCGGTCGTCGGACTCAGAGGACGCCGCCGCGACCGCCATGAACACGCGCACGATCGGGACGGCGGCGCGGGCGGCCTCGGCGACCGCGTTGCGGCCGCACACGATCTCGTGGTCCGTCGGCACGCCGAAGCGCTCTTTGGCCTGCTTCAGCCGCTTGGCGTGCGTAGGCTGGGCGGCCCGCGCCTGGGCGCGCGCCTTGGCCCGCGCCCTGGGGTGACCGACGCGGTCCTCCGCCTTGGGCGTGGGGCCGCGCCCCTCCAGCCTACGACGGCGCTTGCCGCCGGAGCCCTTGGTGGGGCCCTTCTTGGGGGAGCGGCGCCGGGCGCCGGGGTACTGCTCGTTTCCGGGCATGGATGGTCCTTTCAGCCGGGCTCAGGCCAGGTGCCAGCGGGCGCCTGCGGCGGAGTCCTCGACGACGACGCCGGCCGCGGCCAGCTGGTCGCGCAGGGCGTCGGCGCGAGCCCAGTCCTTGGCGGCGCGAGCCCGGACGCGCTGGTCGAGCAGGGCGGTCACAAGGTGGTCGAGCGCGTCCATGGCGGCGTCGCTGCCGGCGCCCGCACCGCCCAGGACGCGGGAGCGCCAGGGCTCGGCCAGCGGGTCCAGGCCCAGGACGTCGAGCTGGGAGCGCAGGTCCAGGGCCGCGGAGACGACGGCGTCGCGCTCCGGCTCGGGGGCCGCGAGCGCGGTGTTGAGCCGCTTGAGGGTGGCGTGGACGACGGCCATGGCCCCGGCCAGGCCCAGGTCGTCGTCCATGGCGGCCGCGTACTCGTCCGGCAGGGGGCGCACGCGCACCTCCTCGGCGGGGGCGTCCACCGGGTCGGCGGCGCCCGCGGTGCCGGGGCTGTCGGAGCCGGCGTTGTCGGGGTCGCCGCCCTCGCCGTCGGGGCGGGTCACCTCCCAGGCCCGCAGCACGGCACCGCTCAGGCGGTCCCACAGGCCGGAGGCGTCGGCGAGGGTCTCCTCGGAGAACTCCACGGTGGAGCGGTGGTGGACGGTGCCCAGAGCCAGGCGCAGGACGGCGGGGTCGTAGGTCCGGAGCAGCTCGGCCACGATCAGGGAGTTGCCCAGCGACTTGCTCATCTTCTCGCCCTTGACGGTGACCCAGGCATTGTGGACCCAGTGGCGGGCGAACCCCCAGCCGACGCCGCGGGACTGGGCCTGCTCGTTCTCGTGGTGGGGGAAGCGCAGGTCGATGCCGCCGCCGTGGATGTCGAAGACCTCGCCCAGGTAACGCCGGGACATGGCCGAGCACTCCAGGTGCCAGCCGGGACGGCCGCGGCCCCAGGGGGCGTCCCAGGCGGCGTCGTCCGGCTCGGAGGGCTTGGCGGTCTTCCACAGGGCGAAGTCACGCGGGTCGCGCTTGTCGGCCTCGACGACGTCGTCGATCTGGGACTCGTCCTCGGTGGTGGCCAGGTCCTCCGGCCGCTGGTTGGTCAGCGCCCCGTAGTCGGGCAGGGAGGCCACGTCGAAGTAGACGTTGCCGCGCTCACCGATGTAGGCGTGCCCGGCATCGAGCAGCCGGCCGACCAGGTCGATCATCTCGGGGACGTGGCCGGTGGCGCGCGGCTCGTAGGTGGGCGGGGCCACGCCGAGCGCCCGGTAGGCGGCGTCGAACTCGCGCTCGTGGCGCTGGGCCCAGGCCCACCAGGGCACGGGGGGGACGGCGGCGGCGGACTTGGCGAGGATCTTGTCGTCGATGTCGGTGACGTTGCGGATGAGCAGGACCCGCTGGCCGCAGCGCTCCAGCCAGCGGCGCAGTACGTCGAAGGCAATGGCGGAGCGCATGTGGCCGATGTGGGGCGAGCCCTGGACGGTGGCGCCGCACAGGTAGATCGTGACCGTCCCGGGCGTGACGGTGGGTGCCAGGGGGACGACGGCGCGGGCGGCGGAGTCGTACAGGCACAGGTTCAGTGCAGGGCGCGCGGGAAGGTCAGTGCTCACCGGTTCAGACTACCCTCCGTGCCGAGATAGACATTTTCGGACGAGGTAGACGGCGACACCGTCTACCTCATACGAAAATGTCTATCTCGGCACGGAGGCCGGCGGCGGTGCCGGGGCGACCGGGTAGACCAGGGCCGTGGCGATCGCCAGCAGGCCCTCCTCGCGCCCGAGGAAGCCCAGGTGGTCGGTCGTGGTGGCGGAGAAGGCGACGTCGGCCCCGACGGCGGCCGACAGGGCGTCGCGCGCCTCGCCGACCCGGCCCGCGACGCGGGGGCGCGCCCCGACGAGCTGGACGGCGATATTGCCGATCTCGTAGCCGGCCGCGCGCACGCGTCGCGCCGCCTCGGCCAGGAGCGTACCGCCGGCCGCGCCCTTCCACCGCGGCTCGGCGGTGCCGAAGTTGGAGCCGAGGTCCCCCAGCCCCGCGGCGGAGAAGAGGGCGTCGCAGCAGGCGTGGGCGACGACGTCGCCGTCGGAGTGCCCCTCCAGGCCTCTCTCGCCGGGCCAGGTCAGGCAGGCCAGGTGCAGCGCGTCTGAGGCCGGGACGGCGGCCCGGAAGGCGTGGACGTCGGTACCGATGCCGGTGCGCGGCAAGGGCGGTGTCGTGGCGGGCGAGGTCGGCGCGACGGCCGGGGCAGCAGTGGACGGCTCGGTGGGAGCGGGGTCGGTCATGGGCCCAGTGTGCCCGACGCCGTCGTCCGAGCACGGACGGGTCCCAGATCGACGCGCGGCGCCCGGGCCGCCCGCCGCTGCACGACCGTTTCACATTTCCTAGGTTTTTCCCAGACGCTTTAGTGGTGTCCGTTCAGGTACGTCCGGTTACATAGGGGTCGCCGTCGGACGGAGGCGGTCGCGAGGGTTGGGGAACCCGACGACCGGCCGCAGTCGAGGCGACCAAGGGTCTAAGGGAGCCCGTGGACGCCGCTCCGGCGAAGGAGGAGCGCTCCTCCCGGAATTGGGAACCCGGGAGTCGAGCCCCTCAACGACGAAGGCCCGCGGGCCGGGAGAGACAACCCGGCACCGCGGGCCAGGTCATGTCCGCAGCGCGCCCCGCCTGGGCCTCGCCCGCCCGGGGCTCACAATATTCCCCGTGAGACTCGTGCGCGCCGACACCCACCGCCCGTCGTCGGCCGCCTTCTGCCCGCTGCACCGCAGCGGCACCTGCCGCTCCTGCCCACACCAGGACCTGCCGCTGAACCTTCAGCTCGCCCGCAAGCAGCAGCGCGTCGCAGCGCTGCTCGCCGCCCGCCTTGCGTCCGACGGCGCCTGGCTGTCTCCGGCGGCGAGCGCCCCGACCCGATTCCGCAACAAGGCGAAGATGGTCGTCTCAGGCCGGGTGGCCGCGCCCGTCCTCGGCATCCTCGGCCCCGACGGCGGCATCGACCTGCGCGACTGCCCCCTGCACGTGGCCGAGATCGAGGCGGCGCTGCCCGCCCTGGCCCGGGCCGTGAGCCGGCTGGGCATCGGGCCCTACGACGTCGGGGCACGGCGCGGCGAGCTCAAGCATCTACTGGTGACCGCCTCCCCCGACGGCGACCTCATGGTCCGCTGGGTCCTGCGCTCACGTCGGCACGTCGGCCGGCTGCGCGAGGCGCTGCCGGGGCTGCGGGAGGAGCTGCCGACGCTCGCCGTCATGAGCGCCAATATCCAGCCCGTCCACCAGGCTGTTATCGAGGGCGAGGAGGAGGTGGTCCTCACCGGCGACGAGCCCTGGGGCGACCGCCTGCTCATGCGTCTGCAACTGCCGGGGTCCGATGACGGCGGGGGCACCGGGGCCGCGGGGGTCGCCGGGGCCGCCCGGTCCGGTGCCGAGCTTCTGCTCTTCCTGCCGACCCGCTCCTTCTTCCAGACGAACACGGGCGTGGCGGAGCGGCTCTACGCCACCGCGGCGCACTGGGCGGAGGACCTGGACGAGCGGGCCGAGGTGTGGGACCTGTTCTGCGGCGTCGGGGGCTTCGCGCTCGCGCTCGCGGGTCCGGGCCGCCGGGTGCTGGGGGTGGAGGTGTCGGAGCCCGCGATCCGCGGGGCTCGGGAGTCGGCGGCGCTCATGGGGCTGGCGCCCGACGCCGCCCGCTTCGAGGTTGGCGACGCGCGGGTCCTGGATCCTGGGGGCGGCACTGTGCCGGACCTGCTGGTGGTCAACCCGCCGCGGCGCGGGATCGGGGTCGAGCTGGCGCGACGGATCGAGGACGCAGGAGTGGCACGGGTGCTGTACTCCTCGTGCAACCCGGCGAGCCTGGCGGCCGACCTGGAGGCGATGCCCTCCCTGCGGGCCCGCCGGGCCCAGCTGTTCGACATGTTCCCCCACACCGACCACGCCGAGGTCCTGGTCGAGCTGGTCCGCCCCTGACGCCGAGATCGGTCTGTCGAACCGATCTCGGTGCGGGGTGTGATGTATCAGCCATCTGCGACAGTTTGAATGCTTCGGATGTGGGGACCCGGTGGGGTGGTCTCGGGGCAGGGTGGTCGCATGAGTCGGGTCGCACCCCTGCGGGGCGGGTTCTGCCGGGGCCTGCGGGCGCCGGGGCGACAGTGTCGCACATTCGCGCGCGACCCGCGTTGGCAAAAACCCCGGAATCATGCGGAAACGAAGTCCCAGCGGTGGTCACGATCCCGCTCCCATGTGCGCAGACCCCCCTCAGCGCACATGGGAGCCAGACAACCGAGCACGACGACTAACAGGAAAGCGCACAATCCTGCGGAAAACCGGCCCTCGCCCTGCAAAGGCCCCACCCTCCCATGTGCAACACCGAAGAACACCGGCGAAGACCGCGCCCCGCCGAACTCTCAGCGCCCCGCAGCCGGCGCACCGCACGCCGGGCACTGCCTCAGATGCACTGACAACACCATGAGCCCGAGCCGGAGCTGGACCGATCTCGACGCGGAAGCGGACCGATCTCGGCGAAGGGGGCCGGATGCCCGGGGTTCAGGGGCCACTGGGCTCGCGGGGCGGCGGCATGGGGCGGTAGATGACCTGCTGGGGCGCCAAGCCGTACGCGCCTGGCGTCGTTGCCGCTCCAGGGGCGGCGCTGGGGCCGGCAGACGACGCCGGGCCGGCGGGGCCCGGTGCGTCCGCTGGCCGGGGGGCCTCCGGCGCCGGACCGCCGGCGGGGGCGCTCGGAGCGGGGCGGGGCCTGCGCAGCCTGAGCACCAGGAGCCAGGGAGAGGCGACGATAATGAGCAGCACGGCGACGATGCCCGTGGCGCCCGCGGCCAGGGCAAGGTGGAAGGAGCGCCTGGACTCGGGGGACACCGTTGCGGTGTCGAAGATGATCTCGCCGGTGCCGCTGCACGAGACGCTGTAGAGGCCCGCCTGCGTGGAGCGGAAGCCGAGGACCTGGAGGGGGGAGTGGGCGGAGCTCTTCACCGTGCTCGACAGGGCCAGGGACTCGCCCGCCGGGTCCACCACCTCGCATGTGAGGCTGTAGTCGTCGGAGTAGAAGCCGTACGGGGTGTTCTTCAGGAGAGTGAAGCCCCGCGTGCTGCCGTCGCCGGGGACGGTGACGGGGGACGACGGCGGCGTCAGGCGCACGGCCATGATGAGCGTCACAATGGCGATCAGCAGCAGGCCGAGACCTGCGCGGAGCAGGTTCCACGGGAGCCGCCTGGCCCGACGGTAGGCGGTGAGCGGGGCGGTCAGGCCGCCGGGGCCGCTGGGAGGCGGCTCGGCGGCCGGGACCGCCGGCGCTGCCCCGCGGTCCTGCTCCTGCGGCCGGCCCCAGGCCGTCATGGCTGCCCGCCTCCGCTGTACTCGACGACGACCCGCTTCCGAAGAGCGACCTTGCCGCGCGGGCCGCGCGAGAGGAACCACACGAGGCCAATGATGAACAGGAGCACGCCGGCGATGAGGCCGAAGATGCCGGCGATGAAGCCGAGGATGGCGCCCACGAAGGAGCCCGCCTCGGCGTCGTCGCCGATGTAGGTGTCGGAGGAGGTGCAGGAGATCGTGTAGCTGCCCGAGGCGGTCGCGGTGAATATGCCGAACTCGTGCTCGTTGTTAATGGTGATATTCGAGGAGGGGCGCGTCACGGGGACGTCCCGGCCGTCGGGTCCCGTCACGGTGCACCTGGCGGAGTAGGAGCTGCTGTACAGCCCGTAGGCGGAACCGGCGGACAGCGTCCTGGTCGTGGCGCCGGTCGCGTCGATCGGGGACAGTGAGGAGTCGATGGTGGCGAACCGGCCTGCCGAGACGATCACGATGACCAGCGCCACCAGGCCGAGCACGAGGCCGCTGCCGAGCAGGATTGCCGGGGCCCTGCGGCTCTTGGCCTCGCGAGGCTGAGGACCGGGGAACGGTCCGGGCGCGCCGGTCTGGAAGCCGGGGCCGTAGCCGCCGGGACCCGCGCCGCCAGGGCCCGTGCCGGGCCCCGTGCTGCCGGGCCCCGTGCTGCCGGGCCCCGTGTAGGAGCCGTAGCCGCCCGGGCCCGTGCCACCAGGATCCGCGCCCGCCGGGGCGCCGGGGCTGTAACCCCCCGACTGCGGGGCCGCGTCCGCACCCGCCGACCGGGACGGGTCGGTCGAGTACGGTGAACCTGAGGACGGCGGGTAGGTCATGGCAGAAATCTCCTTAACGCAGAAGGTACGGCGAGCGGTGCGCTCCGCTCCCCTCCACCATACGGCGCCCGGGTCCGCGGGGCGCGGGGGAGCGGATAGGGTTGGGGCCATGAGCCACATCCTGTCCGCGGTCGCCTGGCCCTACGCCAACGGCCCCCGCCACATCGGTCACGTCGCCGGCTTCGGCGTCCCCTCCGACGTCTTCTCGCGCTACATGCGCATGGCCGGTCACGACGTCCTGATGGTCTCGGGCACCGACGAGCACGGCACCCCCATCCTGGTGGCCGCCGACGCCGAGGGCGTGACCGCCCGCGAGCTCGCCGACCGCAACAACCGGCTCATCGTCGAGGACCTGGTGGCTCTGGGTCTGTCCTATGACCTGTTCACCCGCACCACGGCCGGCAACCACTACCGCGTCGTGCAGGACATGTTCCGCACCGTGCGCGACAACGGCTACATGGTCCAGGAGATCACCCGCTCCGCGATCAGCCCGTCCACCGGCCGCACCCTGCCCGACCGCTACATCGAGGGCACCTGCCCCATCTGCGGCGCCCCCGGGGCGCGCGGCGACCAGTGCGACACCTGCGGCAACCAGCTCGACCCCACCGACCTCATCGACCCCCGCTCGCGCATCAACGGGGAGACCCCCGAGTTCGTGGAGTCCACCCACTGGTTCCTCGACCTGCCCGCGCTCGCCGGCGCGCTGGGCGCCTGGCTGGACGAGCGCGAGGCCTCGGGCACCTGGCGTCCCAACGTCATCCGCTTCTCCCAGAACATCCTGGAGGAGATCCGCCCCCGAGCCATGACGCGCGACATCGACTGGGGCATCCCCGTGCCCGGCTGGGAGGACCAGCCCACCAAGCGCCTCTACGTGTGGTTCGACGCCGTCATCGGCTACCTGTCGGCCTCCATCGAGTGGGCCCGGCGCACCGGGGACCCCGAGGCCTGGCGTGCCTGGTGGAACGATCCCGGCGCCCTGTCCTACTACTTCATGGGCAAGGACAACATCGTCTTCCACTCCCAGATCTGGCCCGCCGAGCTTCTGGGCTACGACGGCCGGGGCGAGCGGGGCGGTGCGCCCGGCGAGCTCGGCACCCTGAACCTGCCCACCGAGGTGGTCTCCAGCGAGTTCCTGACCATGGAGGGCAGGAAGTTCTCCTCCTCGCACGGCATCGTCATCTACGTGCGCGACTTCCTGGAGCGCTACCAGGCCGACGCCCTGCGCTACTTCATCTGCGCCGCCGGCCCCGAGACCGCGGACGCCGACTTCACCTGGGCGGAGTTCGTGCGCCGCACCAACGGCGAGCTCGTCGCCGGCTGGGGCAACCTCGTCAACCGCACCGCCACCATGATCCACAAGCGCTTCGGCGCCGTCCCCGCCCCCGGCGGGCTGGAGCCGATCGACGCCGCGCTGCTGGACTCGATCGAGGCGGGCTTCGACGCCGTCGGCGGCCTGATCGCCCGCCACCGGCAGAAGGCCGCGCTGGCGGAGGCCATGCGGCTGGTGGGCGAGGCCAACAAGTACATCGCCGACACCGAGCCCTTCAAGCTCAAGGGCCAGGACCCGGCCACCCAGGAGCGCCTGGCGACCATCCTGCACACCCTCGCCCAGGCGGTGGCCGACCTGAACCTTATGCTCTCCCCCTTCCTGCCGCACGCGGCCAACGACGTGGACCGGGCCATGGGGGGAGCGGGCGCCATCGCCCCCATGCCCGAGGTCCGTGAGGCCCGCGAGCTCGACCCGCAGGTCCTCCCCGAGGTCTTCGCCTCCCGCACCGGCTACCCGATCATCGCCGGGGACTACACCACCGCCCCCGCATGGGGCCGCCACGACGTCGTCGTCGGCACGCCCGTGGCCAGGCCCGCCCCCGTGTTCGTCAAGCTCGACGAGGCGATCGTGGACCAGGAGCTCGCGCGCTACGCGGACCGCCTGCCCGACGACGTCACCGGGGCATGAGCCGCAGGCACCGCGACCGCTCCTGGCCTCCCGCCGACGCCGTCGCGCCGCTGGCCGGACCGGTGATCGACAACCACACCCACCTGCCCGTGCCCGGGCTGCCGGCCGAGGGCCCCGGCTCCGAGGCGCCGCTGGACGCCGCCGAGCTGGTCGCACGGGCCGCCGCCGCGGGAGTGAGCGGCATCATCACCTCGGCGTGCGAGACCTCCGCCTGGCGGGGCAGCCTCGAGCTCGCCCGCACCCTGCCGGGCGTGCGCGTGGCCCTGGCCCTCCACCCCAACGAGGCCGTCCTGCACGCCGGGGTGCGCGAGGTCGGCCCGGACGGTCTCGCCCCGGCCGTCCGCCCCCACCACGACGAGCCCGTCGATGCGGCCATGGCCCGGCTCGAGGACCTCGTGCGCGCGCACCGCGGCGCCGTCGTCGCCATCGGCGAGACCGGGCTCGACTTCTTCCGCACCGGGGAGCGCGGCGCCGCCGCCCAGCGCGAGGCATTCCGGGCCCACATCGCCCTGGCCAAGGAGACGGGGCTGCCGCTGCAGATCCACGACCGCGACGCCCACGAGGACTGCGTGCGGGTGCTGCTCGCCGACGGCGCCCCCGAGCGCACCGTGTTCCACTGCTTCAGCGGCGGGGCGGAGCTGGCCCGGGCCTGCGCCGAGCACGGCTGGTACGCCTCGGTCGCCGGCCCTGTGACGTATTCCTCCAATGACGCGCTCCGGGCGGCGCTGACGCTCATTCCCGACGAGCTGCTGCTGGTGGAGACCGACGCCCCCTACCTGCCGCCCGGGGCCTGGCGGGGACGGCCCAATGCCTCCTATCTCATGGGGGAGACGGTGCGCTTCCTCGCCGGGCTGCGGGGGCTGGGCGAGGCGGATGCGTGCGCGCTCCTGACCCATACCACCCGATCCGTCTACGGGGCGTTCGACGGGCCGGACGTGATACGGATGTGACCTTTCGGTGTTGCTCGAATGGGGGTTCGTCGGCTAGCGTTTCAGACAGTCATCAACCACAAGGAGTTCTATCGTGGGTCGACACTCGCAGGCCAGCTCGTGGAGCACGACGCTGGTCGAGCTCGGGGCACTGGCCTCCAAGAGCCTGCCCGGCTCCAACAACACCGGCGCTCGTGGCCGTCGTCGTGCTCAGGGTGCAGCCAAGACGTCCGTGGCCCCCATGATGTATCGGGCCGGAGGACTCGCCGCCGCCCTGTCCCTGGCGGTCTCGGGCGGCGCGTACGCCGCCACCCAGGTCGGCGGCGACAACAGCAGGCCCGTCAGCGAGACCGAGGCCAACCTCGCCGCCATCGGCAGCGGGCAGGTCTCCAGCCAGGCGTCCGGTCTGACCATTGAGGGGCAGTCCGACTCCGTCTACACCGTCACCGAGGAGACCACCGAGGCGCACGGCCGGGTCGAGAAGGAGACCGACTCCCTGCCCAAGGGCGAGACCAAGGTCGAGACCGAGGGCGTCGACGGCGTCGTGCGGACCACCTACGAGGTCAAGGCGAAGGGCGGCACCGAGGTCTCGCGCACGCCCCTGTCCAGCACGACGGTCACCGAGAAGGTCGACGAGGTCGTCCTGGTCGGCACGGGCACCGACTCCGGCTCCGGTTCGGACGCGCAGGCCTCCGGGGAGTCCGGCGGCGGTGGCGGCGAGGCCGCGCCGCCTGCGGCCAGCGCCTCGGGTGACGGCACCACTCCTGAGGGGGCGCAGGCCATCGCTCGCGGAATGATGGCCTCCTACGGCTGGGGGGACGACGAGTTCTCCTGCCTGCAGAGCCTGTGGAACCGTGAGTCGGGCTGGAACTACCAGGCCGAGAACGCCTCCTCCGGCGCCTACGGAATCCCCCAGGCGCTGCCCGGCTCCAAGATGAGCTCGGTGGCCGGCGACTGGGCGACCAACCCCGCCACCCAGATCACCTGGGGCCTGGGCTACATCCAGGGGCGCTACGGCACCCCGTGCAGCGCCTGGGCCCACTCCGAGTCCGTCGGCTGGTACTGATCGTCCGGCCTGGCGGCGGCCCGGACCGGGCGGCGGCTGCTGCTACGAGCGCGACCCGCGTTCTGTGAGGGCGCTCGCGCGTCCGTCGGCGCCGCCCGTTATTCTGGACCCCATGTCTCAGACTCTCGGCGCCGCCGGCGCCGTCGCGGCCGTGTGCGGCGCCGATGCGCCCGCGTCGGCCCCCGGGGGCGACCCGTCCGGCGCAGTCGGGGGCGGCCTGCTCGGCCCTGCCCGGGTTCGGGGCCTCACCACGGCCCTCGGCCTGCGGCCCACCAAGACTCTCGGGCAGAACTTCGTCCACGACGCCGGGACCGTGCGGCGCATCGCCCGTCGGGCGGGCGTGCGCCCCGGTGAGACCGTCCTGGAGATCGGCCCGGGACTCGGCTCCCTCACCCTGGCGCTCCTGGAAGCGGGCGCGCGCGTGATCGCCGTCGAGATCGACCCGGTTCTGGCGCGTGCCCTGCCCGTCACCGTGGCCGATCGCATGCCCGGGGCCGCAGGCCGCCTGCGCGTCGTCCAGGCCGACGCCCTGACCCTCGACGGCCCCGGCGCGCTGGGCCTGGCGCCCGCCGACCCCGCCCCCACCCGGCTGGTTGCCAACCTGCCCTACAACGTCGCCGTGCCGGTGCTGCTGACCCTGCTCGCCTCCCTGCCGAGCCTGAAGACGATCACCGTCATGGTCCAGGCCGAGGTCGCCGACCGCCTCGCCGCGCCTCCCGGGTCGAGGACCTACGGCGTCCCCAGTGTCAAGGTCGCCTGGTACGCCTCCGCGCGCCGCACCATCACCATCGGGCGCACCGTCTTCTGGCCGGCTCCCAATGTCGACTCCGCCCTGGTCGAGCTCGTCCGCCGCGAACCCCCGGCGACATCCGCCGGCCGCAGCCGGGTCTTCGCCGTCGTCGACGCCGCCTTCTCCCAGCGCCGCAAGACCCTGCGCCGGGCCCTCGCGCCCCTCGCCGGGGGGCCGCAGGGGGCCGAGGCCGCCATCCGCGCCGCGGGCATCGACCCGGCCGAGCGCGGCGAGAAGCTCGACGTGACCGCCTTCGCCTCCCTGGCCGAGGCCCTCGCAGCCGACGGCGCCCCGACCGCTCCCGCAGCACAGGAGAACCGATGACCCACCTGCGAGCCGTTCCCGGCGCCGACAGCAGCGGGCCGTGCCCCACGCGCAGCTGCGGCGGAGCGACGACCGTGCGGGTCGAGGCGCCCGGGAAGATCAACCTCTTCCTGTCCGCCGGCGCCCCCGGAGCGGACGGCTACCACCCGCTGACCACGGTCTTCCAGGCCGTGCGGCTCATTGAGACCGTCACCGCCCGCAGCCAGTCCCGCGCGGCCCGCGGCAGCATCACGCTGACCCTGGAGAACGGCCCGCAGGAAGACGCCGCCGTCCCCACCGACTCCTCCAACCTCGCCGTGCGCGCCGCACGCCTGCTGGCCGAGACCACCGGCGTCACCGACGGCGTCGACCTGACCATCCGCAAGCGCGTGCCCGTGGCCGGGGGCATGGCGGGGGGCTCCGCCGACGCCGCGGCGACACTGACGGCCTGCAACATCCTGTGGGGCGCCGACCTGGGCCCGGACGAGCTGGGGGACCTGGCGGCCCGGCTCGGCGCCGACGTCCCCTTCCCCCTCCTGGGGGCCACCGCCGTCGGGCACGGGCGCGGGGACCGGCTCACCCCGCTCATGACCCGCGGCAGGTACCTGTGGGTCCTCGCCTTCGCCGCCCGGGGCGGCCTGTCCACCCCCGCCGTCTTCAGCCGCTTCGACGAGCTCGCCGCCGCCTCGTCCGGGGGCGGGGCCGCGCCCGCCGACGTGCCCGAGGAGATGACCGCCGCGCTGCGCGCCGGCAACGCCCGCGCCCTGGCGGCGGCGCTGCACAACGACCTCCAGGGGGCGGCCGTCTCCCTGCGCCCCGAGCTCGCCGAGGTCATCGGCATCGCCGAGGCCTCCGGGGCGCTGCGTGCCATCGTCTCCGGCTCCGGCCCGACGGTGGCGGCCCTCGTGCCCGATGCGGCCAGCGCCACGCGGGTGACCCGCGCCCTGACGGCGTCCGCCCTGGTGGGAGGAACGGCGCGCGTGGACGCCCCCGTGGCCGGGGCCCGGGCGGTGGGCTGATGGCGCACCTGCTCGGGGCGGAGTCCATCCGCATCTCGGTGGGCTCGCGCCTCCTGCTCGACGACGTCACCCTCGGCATCGACGACGGCAGCCGCGTGGGGGTCCTGGGCCCCAACGGTGCGGGCAAGTCGACCCTGCTCGCGGCCCTGGCGGGCGCGCGCGAGGTCGACGGCGGCCGCGTCACCCGCTCGGGGGGCACGCGCGTGGCCATGCTGCTCCAGTCCGACGGCTTCGCGCCCGGCGACACCGTGCGCACCGCCGTCCACGGTCGGGCCCCCGAGCACGAGTGGGCCTCGCGCGCCCAGGTGCGGGACATCCACGCCGGGCTGCTGGCCGACCTGGACCTCGACAGGCCGGTCTCCGCGCTGTCGGGCGGCCAGCGCCGCCGGGTCGCCCTGGCGGCGGTCCTGACCGCGCCGGCCGACGTCGTCATCCTCGACGAGCCCACCAACCACCTCGATGTCGAGGGCGTGGACTGGCTCGCCCGCCACCTCGGTGCGCGTTTCGCCGGGCGGCGGGCCTCCACCGGGGCGCTGGTCACCGTCACCCACGACCGCTGGTTCCTCGACGCCGTGTGCACCAACGTGTGGGAGGTCGTCCCCGGCGCGGACCCGGGCGGCGGGCGGCCCCAGGCCGCCGGGAGGGTCGAGACCTACGACGGCGGTTACGCCGCCTACGTGCTGGCCCGGGCCGAGCGGGCCAGGCGGGCCGCCGTCGCCGCCGCCAAGCGCGAGAACCTGCTGCGCAAGGAGCTCGCCTGGCTGCGCCGCGGGGCGCCGGCGCGCACCTCCAAGCCGCGCTTCCGCATCGACGCCGCGGAGGCCCTCATCGCCGACGTGCCGCCGCCGCGCGACACCGTCGAGCTCGTGGCCATGGCCACTGCCCGCCTGGGCAAGAGGGTCATCGACCTGGAGGACGTCACGGCCGGCTACCCCGGGCCCGCCGGCGCGGCGGGCGGCGGGGACTGCGGGCGCGCCGAGGTGCTGCGCCGCGTCACCTGGCGCCTGGCGCCGGGCGAGCGCGTCGGCGTCGTCGGCGTCAACGGCGCGGGCAAGACCACTCTCCTGCGGCTGCTCGAGGGCTCGCTCGCACCCGCTCGGGGGCGCGTCGTGCGCGGCAGGACGGTCCAGGTGGCCGCCCTGTCCCAGTCCACCCGCGAGCTGGACGCGCTCGCGGACAAGCGCGTGGTCGAGGCCGTCGCCATGGTCGGCGAGCGCGTCGTCGTGGGCGGCAGGGAGCTGACCGCCGCCCAGCTCGTCGAGCGCCTCGGCTTCACCCGGCAGCGCGCCTGGACGCGGGTGGGGGAGATCAGCGGCGGGGAGCGGCGGCGCCTCCAGCTGCTGCGCCTGCTCATGACCGAGCCCAACGTGCTGCTCCTGGACGAGCCCACCAACGACCTGGACACCGACACTCTGGCCGCCGTCGAGGACATCCTCGACTCCTTCCCCGGCACCCTGGTCGTCGTCTCCCACGACCGCTACCTGCTGGAGCGGGTCACCGACCACCAGGTCGCCCTCCTGGGTGACGGCGCCCTGCGCGACCTGCCCGGGGGAGTGGAGCAGTACCTGCGGCTGCGGCGCGAGGCCGCCCGGGAGCAGGGCGGGGCGCCGTCGGCGTCGTCCGGCTCGGGTGGGCCTGTGGCGGCCGGGACGGCCGGACAGACTAAGGCGACGGCGACCGGGGCCGGGAAGGGGCTGGGCGGCGCCGAGCGTCGGGCCGCGCAGAAGGAGGTCGCCGCGGTCGAGCGGCGCCTGGACAGGATCGGGAGCCGGATCGCCGCGCTCCAGGAGCGCATGGCGGCCCACGACCAGAGCGACTACGAGGGCCTGCGGGAGCTCGCCGAGGAGGCGCGGGCGCTGCGGCTCGAGTCAGACTCGCTCGAGGAGCGCTGGCTCGAGCTCTCCGACCGGCTCGAGTAGCGCCTCTGCCGTCCCCTGCGTCGAGATAGACATTCTCGTACGAGGTAGACGGTGCCACCGCCGACCTCGTACGAAAATGTCTATCTCGACGGGGTGGGGCGGGTGGTGGGCGGGGTCAGCCGCCGGCCTCGTCCTGGTCGGTGCGCAGCGTCGGGGTGGGCTCCATGGCCCGCAGGCCGTTCCAGGCGAGGTTGACCATGTGCGCCGCCACCTTCTCCTTGCTCATGGTCCGGTTCTCCAGCCACCACTGCGAGGGCATGGCCACGATCCCCACCAGCATCTGGGCGTACAGCGGCGCCGGGCGCGGGTCGATGCCGTGGTCGGAGAACTGCGCGGCCAGCAGGCCCGAGACCTGGATGGCGACGTCGGCCAGGAACGTGGAGTAGGTGCCCGAGGCCCGGTCGTTGCCGCTGGAGAGGATCCGGAAGCCGTCGGGGGAGTCCTCGATGTAGGTCAGCAGCGCCAGCGCGGCCCGCTCCACCGTGACCGAGGCGGAGGACGAGGAGCTCAGCGCCCGGGTGATCGTCGTCGAGATGGTGTTGAGCTCGCGGTCCACGATGACGGCGTACAGCCCCTCCTTGCCGCCGAAGTGCTCGTAGACCACGGGCTTGGACACCTTCGCCCGGGAGGCGATCTCCTCGATGCTCGTGCCGTCGAAGCCCTTGGTGGCGAACAGGCCGCGCGCCACCTCGATGAGCTGCTTGCGCCGCTCGCCCGCGCTCATGCGGGTGCGCTTGCTCCCCTTGCCGGCCATAGGAGAATCATGCCGCGACTCCTCGGGCTCATCGCGCCGTGCGGCGCACGCGTGAGGAGACCCACTGGCCGGCCCGCCGCGACAGGCGGTGGCTCGGCGCCTCCACGTACCGGCGGAACAGCCACGTCAGCGGCGCCGTCACCGCCACCGCCACGGGCGCCACCAGCCACGGGGACCACGACGCCATCAGCAGGCGCGTGGCGACGATCACCGGCTCGTGAACCAGGTAGAGGGAGAAGGACAGGGCGCCGAGGTACTGCACCGCCCGGGACCGCAGGACCCCGCGCAGGGCCCCGGCGCGCACGGCCAGGGCGACCAGCGCCGCGACCGCCGCCAGGGACACCGCCGCCGCCAGGCGCCCCGCGACGGGCCCCTCAAGCCCCGGCCACCAGCCGATCGTGATCAGCACGAGGCAGGCCAGGGCGGCCGGGGTCGCCCACGGCGCCGGCCGCTCGGGGGCGATGGTCCCCAGGTGGCCCCAGCGCCACCCCGCGGTCGCCCCGAGCACGAAGACGGGCACGTAGACCAGCGTCCGGGTGTCCCCGGTGACCGCGGGCACGGCCAGGCAGGCCGCCGCCGGCAGCCACCACGCCCGCGCCCGGGCCGCCAGCGCCACGACGAGCACGACAAGCGGCAGCAGGAAGGAGAAGACGGCCTCGGCGTGCAGCGACCACAGCACCGTGTTGCGGTACGCGTAGCGCGGCTGCAGCGCGAGCTCGAGGAGCAGGTGGCGCGCGGACAGGCCCGCCGGGTGCGCCTGCGTCATCCAGGGGCCCAGCGAGGCGGCGGTGGAGCGGGGCACGAGCACCATGAGGGCGACGGCCAGGGCCGTGGAGGCCGCCGCCGGCAGCCACAGGCGCACGATCCTGCGCGGCACGTAGTCGATCCAGTCGAAGCGCCGCCGCTGGGCGTGACGGCGCGCCACCGGGTAGACCAGCGCCGTGCCGGACAGGACGAAGAAGACCAGGACCGCCTCGTGCCCCGCCCACAGCAGGTGCAGCGGCGTCTGGGTGAGGATCCTCGCAGCGGGCTCCTCCGGCACGACCCCCGGCCACGCCCCGATCCGGGCGAAGGCCGGGACGGTCAGCAGGCAGTGGTGGATGACGACGATGACGGCGGCCAGGCCCCGGAGCCCGTCGAGCTCGATCAGGCGGGCGGACGGGCCGGGACGGGACGGCGGAGGGGAGCTGGGCACGCGCCCAATCCTGCACGAGAAGGACCAGTACCGTCACCGCGGCCGGGGCCTTGCGGGCCCCTCCCTGCGGCGCCGCGTGAGCGTCGTCGGGTTCTCGCGGGGACGCAGCCGTGAGACACTGGCGCCCGGCCGCGGGACCGGTGCGCCCGACCGCGGCGGTCCGCCCTGGTGTAGTGGTAGCACGCAGGCCTTTGGAGCCTTGAGGCCCGGGTTCGAACCCTGGGGGCGGAGCCGCGCCGATCCGATGCAATGATGCAGTACCGCGGCCGCGTCATGACGACACGCTGTGTCGGCTCGTGCCGCGGGCGACGTAGAATGAAGGCGCGCTCGTCGTCCTGTGTCGGGTGCACTCGGCAATCACCAGCGAGAAGAGGACCTGTGGCTTCCACCGCACCCGCCGCCGTCATTGTCATGGCCGCAGGCAAGGGCACCCGCATGCGCTCGGCCACACCCAAGGTGCTGCACGCCATCGGCGGGCGCAGCCTCCTTGATCACGCCGTCACCGCGGCCCGCGGCCTGCACCCCGACCACCTCGTGGTCGTCGTGCGACACGAGCGCGACGCCGTCGTCGCCCACCTGGCCGAGGTCGCCCCGGACGCCGTGGCCGCCGACCAGGACGAGGTCCCGGGCACGGGCCGCGCCGTCGCCTGCGGCCTGGCGTCGCTGCCGGCCGACCTCACCGGCCCGGTCGTGGTGACCAGCGGGGACGTGCCGCTGCTGGACACCGCCACCCTGGCGGACCTGCTCGCCCAGCACGCCAGGCGCGGCGACGCCGTCACCCTGCTGACGACAGTCCTGGAGGACCCCACCGGATACGGGCGCGTCGTGCGCGAGGCCGACGGCCCCGACAGCCCCGTGTCGGCCATTGTCGAGCAGCGCGACGCGAGCCCCGAGCAGCGCGCCATCACGGAGATCAACGCCGGCGTCTACGTCTTCGACGCCGCCCACCTGCGCCGGGCCCTGACCACCCTGGGCACGGACAACGACCAGGGCGAGGTCTATCTCACCGACGTCGTCGCGCGCGCCCGTGCCGCGGGCCTGTCCGTCTCCGCCCTGGTGGCGGCCGACCACTGGCTCGTGGAGGGCTGCAACGACCGCTCCCAGCTCGCCGAGCTCGGCGCGGAGCTCAACCGCCGCACGCTGGCGCGCTGGATGGAGGCCGGGGTCGGCGTGGTCGATCCGGGCGGCACCTGGGTGGACGTGTCCGTCGAGCTCGCCCGGGACGTGATCCTGGAGCCCGGCGTCCTCCTGCGCGGCGCGACCCGCATCGGCGAGGGCGCCCGCGTGGGCGCCTACGCCATCCTGACCGACGTCGAGATCCCCGCGGGCGCGGTCGTCGCGCCCTTCAGCCAGCTCGACGGCGATACTCCCACGCGGCACCGGGACGAGCACCAAGACGGGCACGGACAGGCACCGAGATAGGCACTGAGACGGGCGCCGACAAGCACTGAGACCACCGCACCCACCATCGAGGGCCCTACCGGCCGTCAGAGAGGAACCACGTCATGACGGGCATTATCACCAGTGGTGAGAAGCGACTGGTCATTGTCTCGGGCCGGGCCCATCCCCAGCTCGCCAAGGACGTCGCCAGGGAGCTCGGCACGCAGGTGCTCTCCTCGACCGCCTACGACTTCTCCAACGGGGAGACCTACGTGCGCTTCAACGAGTCGGTGCGCGGCTGCGACGTCTTCGTCGTGCAGTCCCACGGCGACCGCGTCAACGACTGGCTCATGGAGCAGTTCATCATGGTCGACGCCCTCAAGCGGGCCTCCGCCAAGCGCATCACCGTGGTCGCGCCCTTCTACCCCTACGCCCGCCAGGACAAGAAGCACCTGGGGCGCGAGCCCATCTCCGCCCGGCTCGTCGCGGACCTGTACAAGACGGCGGGCGCGAACCGCATTATGAGCATCGACCTGCACTCCTCCCAGGAGCAGGGCTTCTTCGACGGGCCCTGGGATCACCTGTGGGCCCAGCCGGTGCTGGTGGACTACATCCGACGTCGCATCGACACCTCCAACGCGGCCGTCGTCTCCCCGGACGCCGGCCGTATTCGTGTCGCCGAGCGCTGGGCCAACGCCCTGGGCGGCACGCCGCTGGCCTTCGTCCACAAGACGCGCGACATCACCCGGCCCAACGAGTCGGTGGCCAACCGCGTCGTCGGCGCCGTCGAGGGACGCTCCTGCGTGCTGGTGGACGACATGATCGACACCGGCGGCACGATCGCCAAGGCCGTCCAGGTGGTGCTGGACGCGGGCGCGAAGGACGTCATCGTGGCCGCCACGCACGGCGTGCTCTCCGGCCCGGCCGTGGACCGGCTGTCCACCTGTGGGGCCCGCGAGATCGTCGTCACCGACACCCTGCCGATCCCCGAGTCCAAGCGCTTCGAGCGCCTGACCGTGCTGCCGATCGCGCCGCTGCTGGCCCGCGCCATCAAGGCGGTCTTCGACGACGGCTCGGTGACCCGCCTGTTCGACTCCGAGGGAGTCTGACCGGAGGCCCGCCCGGTGGCCGCCTGCTGCGCCTGCGAGCCTCCTGCGTCGAGATAGACATTTTCGTACGAGATAGACGGTGCCACCGCCGACCTCGTACGAAAATGTCTATCTCGACGGGATGGGTCAGCGCGCCCGCCGTCTGCTCGCTCGGCGGCCGCCCACACCCGGCCTGGCGCCCGTCACCCGCCGCTCAGGCTCATCGATCAGGGGCGAGAGGCGTCTCCCACGCCGGCAGCAAGTGGCTCAAGAGAGCCATGCTCGGCTCCGCCCTCACCTCCCTCAGACCCGACCCCGTCAGCCGCGCCTACTACCAGCGCGGACCAGACCAGGCAAACACTCGGGCCCTTGCCCTGGCCCACCGCCGCGTCCCCATCCCGCACGCCATGACCCGCCACAGCGCCCTCCACGACCCACAGCCGGCAGACCAGCCACCCGCCGCCGCTTGGCACACAGCACAGGGGCGCCCCCGGGACCGATCGCCGAGATGCATTGCAATTCGGTTACACCGCATTGCAGTTCAATTACGCATGGCGGTAGCGTGGAAGCACCCCACGTCCGTATCCCTTACAAGCAGAAGGGCACCCCCATGCATTCTGTTGCCCAACGCGTGGAGGCGCCGCCCCACTGGCGTCCTCTCGTCACCGTCCTCACCGCCGGCCTCGGGCTGATCGCCCTGGTCCTGGCGGCGGTGCCCTCCGGCACGGCGGCCGGGGCCGACGACGGCCAGGCCCCCGCGATCTCCGACGTCGCCCTGGTCAAGTCCAGCCGCACTGGCGAGGACTCCGCCGGGGGCCTGGCGGTTCAGGACGTCGCTAAGCTCACCTACTCCTGGGACGCCGGCAGCCGGGCTCGCGCCGGCGGCACGACCACGATCGACCTCGGGCCCCACTTCACCAACCTGGAGGCCGGGTTCTCCGCCCCCATGTCCGTGGCCCGCGACAACAGGGTCGAGGAGGTCGGCACCTGCGACCTGACCGAGAAGACCATCACCTGCACCTTCAACGGCAAGGCCGACGAGCTCCGCAGCGCCGGCTTCACCGACTTCAGGGGCAGGGGCGAGGCCCTGCTCCTCGCCGCGCAGCAGACGGGCGAGGCAACCACCACCATGACCGCGAACGGCGTCGACGTCGCGGTGAGCCTGCCCGGCGAGGGCGGCATCAAGGAGGCCGCGGCCCCCGCCGACTCCCCCTGGCAGCTGTCCAAGGAGGGCAGCGCCATCGACTCCTCCTCGACGGACGTCACCTGGAGGCTCGACTTCGGCTCGGACTACGTCAAGGAGCAGCTGGCCGAGGGCGACTCGGCGATCGCTGCAGACGGCAGTACCCGGGACACCATCACCTTCAACGACACCCTCGGCGACGGCATGAGCTTCGGCTCCGACCCGTCCCAGTGGACCCTTTCCGCGCGCGGCCCGGCCGGCGCCGAGGGCACGCTCCTCGCCAGGGGCACGGCTGACGCCGGCGGCGCGGACCCCGGCGGCTCCGGCTCCAGCTCCTCAAGCGCGAGCAGCGACGCCGGGGGCTTCAACCTGGTCGTGACGACCCGCGGCCAGGCCGCCACCATCAGGGCCACCGGCCCCTTCGCCCCGGGCACCGACTACGAGATCGCCTACCGGACGGCATTCGTCTCTCCGACCGGCAAGGCTGTCATGGGCGCCCGCTACTCCAACAAGGCCACCCTCCACGGCGCAGGCAAGGAGGTCAGCAGCGAGCGCAGCTACGTGCAGCCCTTCAGAACCACCGTCGGGATGGCCTCCGGCTTCGGCGGCCTCGAGGTCGTCAACGCTCTGACCGGCTCGGCGATGGACGCCGTCCCCGCCGGCACCGCCTTCAACGTCAGGGTCGGCTACAAGCTGCCCGAGGCGGCCGGCGCCTACACCGGCTGGACCGCCCCCGGAGAGCTCAGCGACGACGGTGTGAGCGGCTCGGCCGTCATGAGGAGCGAGATCGGCAGGACGACCGTCTTCCCCGGTACCTTCCCCAAGGGCACGGTCGTCACCCTCAGCGAGGACCTCACCAGCGCCTCGCCGGCTCCCGACGGCTACAGCTGGGGCTCGCCGACCTACTCCGTGGACGGCGCCGAGACCTCGAGCCTGACCATCGGCTCCCAGACCAGCACCTCGGTCTCGCTGACGAATCGCGCATCCGCGACGCCCCTGGGCACCTTCCAGGTTCAGCAGAAGGCCTCGGGCGCGGACGTCTCCGGCAAGGAGTACAGCTTCGTCTACGAGTGCTCCGACGACCAGTTCGGAGCCGTGACCGTCAAGGGCAACGATGTCGCCGCCGCCCCTGACAAGACCTTCGCGGAGGGCACGAGCTGCACCGTGAAGGAGGACGAGGAGATCGCGGCCATCGACGGCTACGACCTGTCGGTGCCGGAGGAGCGGACGGTCGTGATCACGACCGGGTCGACCCCGACGCTCACGTTCACCAACATCTACCTGCCTGCCGGGACGCTTCCGAGGACGGGCCCGACGGAGCCGGCGCCCACCGCCTCCGCGGCAGGCGGGACCCCGGCCGCGCAGGCCGCCCCGGCCTCCGAGGACCCGGGGGCGGCGCCGGCGGCTCCGGCGAAGGCGTCGCTGGCGAGCACCGGCGCCGCGGTGCTGGTGCCCCTGGTCATTATGGTCGCGGCACTGATCGGCGGCGCGGTGATGCTGCTGATGCGCCGTCGCGGCCCCAAGGACGACGACGACTGACCGCCGCCCCCACCGCCGAGATCGGTCCGGTTCCGGCTCGAGATCGGCGCGGAGCTGGACCGATCTCGGCGAAGGGGGGTGGCGGGCGCGCGGCCCGCCCCGCGGCCCTGCGCCTCTGCTGAAACCAACCACTAAACTGCACGCCGTGCGTCTGACCGCCCTCCTTCCCTCGCTGCTCGCCGACCCGACGATCGCCGACCTCGTCGCCGCTGCCGGCAGCCGCTCCCGCACCGACCGCACCGTCGTCGTCGCACCGGGCGCGCGACCCGCCGTCCTGGCCGCCATGGCGCTGGGAGCCTCCGGCATCGCCCGCGCCACCGGCTCGGCCCCGTCCCGCGCGGAGCCCGCCGCCGCGGTCACCGACGACGGCACTCCGCTGCTCGTCGTCACCGCCACCGGGCGGCAGGCCGAGGAGACCGCCGCCGCCCTGACCTGCTACCTGCCGTCCACCGACGTCGCCGTCTTCCCCGCCTGGGAGACCCTGCCCCACGAGCGGCTCTCCCCGCGCGCCGACACCGTCGCCACCCGCCTGTCGGTCCTGCGTCGCCTGGCCCACCCCGAGGACGGGCAGGCTGGCGCCCCTGTGTCTTCCGGGGCGCCGGACCCTGTGTCTTCCGGGGCGCCGGACCCTGGGCGCGGCCCCATCCGCGTCCTCGTCGTCCCCGTGCGCGCCCTCCTGGCACCCGTCGTCGACGGGCTCGGCGAGCTCGAGCCCGTCCACCTCGCCAAGGGCCTGGATGTCGGCCTGGAGGCCACCGCTGAGCGCCTGGCCGCGGCCGCCTACACGCGCGTGGACATGGTGGAGAACCGCGGCGAGTTCGCGGTGCGCGGCGGCATCCTCGACATCTTCCCGCCCACCCTCGCACGGCCCGTGCGCGTGGACTTCTTCGGCGACGAGATCGAGTCCGTCTCCACCTTCGCCGTGGCCGACCAGCGCACCATCGAGGAGATCGGCGCCGTCACCGCCACCGCCTGCCGGGAGATCGTCCTGACCGACGCCGTGCGCGAGCGCGCCCGCGCCCTGACCGGCGTCATCCCCGGCGCCGCCGACATGCTGGAGCGGATCGCCGCCGGGATCCCGGTGGAGGGCATGGAGTCCCTCGCCCCCGTCCTGGTGCCCCGCATGGTGCCGCTGCTCGACCTGGTCGGCGACCGCCTCGTCGTCGGCCTGGAGCCCGAGCGCCTGCGCAAGCGCGCCGAGGACCTCGTGGCCACCACCGCCGAGTTCCTGGCCGCGGCCTGGACGTCGGCCGCCTCCGGCGGCACCGCCCCCATCGACCTGTCCGCCGCCGCCTTCGCCCACCTCGCCGAGGCCCGCGCCCTGGCCCTGTCCACCAACCGCGGCTGGTGGTCCCTGTCCTCCTTCGCCCCCTCGCCCGACGCCGTCGAGCTGCCGCTGCGCGACCCCAAGGGTTACCGCGGCCGCCTGGAGGAGGCCGTCAAGGACCTGGGTGCGCTGGCGCGCGAGCGCTGGAGCGTCGTCGTGGCCACCGACGGCCCCGGCCCCGGGCGCCGCATGGCCCAGCTGCTCGCCGACGGCGGCGTGCCCGCGCGCATCGTCACCCAGCTCGACGAGCCCGCCGACCTGGGCCGCGCCGCGGGAGCCGCCGACGCCGACGCTTCCACCGCCACCGGCGACGGGGTCGTCCGCGTCACCCAGGCCGCCGCCGGCCACGGCTTCGTCGCCGAGGGCCTGCGCCTGGCCCTCATCGCCGAGTCCGACCTCACCGGCCGCGCCGGGTCGGGCCCGCGCGAGCGCAAGGCCGTCCCCGCCCGCCGCTCCCGCAGGAGCGTCGACCCGCTGTCCCTGCACCCCGGCGACCTCGTCGTCCACGCCCAGCACGGGATCGGCCGGTTCGTCGAGCTTATGCGCCGCGGGGTCGGATCGGCCAGGAGCGCGGCCAGTCCGGCAACCCGCGAATACGTCGTCATCGAGTACGCCCCCTCCAAGCGCGGCCGGCCCGGCGACCGGCTCCTGGTGCCCACCGACTCCCTGGACCAGGTGACCAAGTACATCGGCGGCGACGCCCCCGCCCTGAACAAGATGGGCGGGGCCGACTGGGCGCGCACCAAGTCCAGGGCCCGCAAGGCCGTGCGCGAGATCGCCGGCGAGCTCGTGCGCCTCTACGCCGCCCGCTCGGCCACCACCGGCCACGCCTTCGGCCCCGACACCCCCTGGCAGGCCGAGCTGGAGGAGGCCTTCCCCTACACCGAGACCCCTGACCAGCTCGCCACCATCGACGACGTCAAGCGCGACATGGAGGCCGCCCAGCCCATGGACCGCCTCATCTGCGGCGACGTCGGCTACGGCAAGACCGAGATCGCCGTGCGCGCCGCCTTCAAGGCCGTGGCCGAGGGCAAGCAGGTCGCCGTACTCGTGCCCACCACCCTGCTGGTGACCCAGCATGCCGAGACCTTCACCGAGCGCTACGCCGGCTTCCCCGTGCGCGTCGCCCAGCTCTCCCGCTTCCAGTCCGACGCCGAGTCCGCCAAGGTCCTGGCCGGGCTGGCCGACGGCACCATCGACGTCGTGGTCGGCACCCACCGCCTCATCACTGGGCAGATCCGCTTCAAGGACCTGGGCCTGGTCGTCATCGACGAGGAGCAGCGCTTCGGGGTCGAGCACAAGGAGACCCTCAAGGCCCTGCGCACCGACGTCGACGTCCTCGCCATGTCCGCCACGCCCATCCCCCGCACCCTGGAGATGGCGGTCACCGGCCTGCGGGAGATGTCCACCCTGGCCACCCCGCCCGAGGACCGCCATCCCATCCTCACCTACGTCGGCGCCTACGAGACCAAGCAGGTCGGCGCCGCCATCCGCCGCGAGCTGCTGAGAGACGGCCAGGTCTTCTACGTCCACAACCGGGTGGAGGACATCGACCGCGTCGCCGCCCGCCTGGCCGAGCTCGTGCCCGAGGCGAGGGTCGCCACCGCTCACGGCCAGACGAGCGAGTCGCGCCTGGAGCGGGTCATCGACGACTTCTGGCACAAGGAGATCGACGTCCTGGTGTGCACCACCATCGTCGAGACCGGCCTGGACGTGTCCAACGCCAATACCCTCATTGTGGACCGCGCCGACCGCATGGGCCTGTCCCAGCTCCACCAGCTGCGCGGGCGCGTCGGGCGCGGGCGGGAGCGCGCCTACGCCTACTTCCTCTACCCCGCCGACAGGCCGCTGACCGAGACCTCGCTGGAGCGGCTGCGCACCATCGCCTCCAACACCGACCTGGGGGCCGGCATGCAGGTGGCCATGAAGGATCTCGAGATCCGCGGCGCCGGGAATCTGCTCGGAGGAGAGCAGTCCGGGCACATCGCCGGGGTCGGCTTCGACCTGTACGTGCGCATGGTCTCCGAGGCCGTGGCCGCCTACAAGAAGGCCCTCAAGGTCGGTGGGAGCGCGGGTCCCGAGACCGACGCCGAGGCGGGGATTGACGAGGACCTGCGCATCGAGCTGCCCGTGGACGCCACCATCCCCGAGGATTATGTCGCCCATGAGCGGCTGCGCCTGGAGGCCTACACCAAATTCGCGGCCGCCCGCAGCGAGGCGGACGTGGCCGATGTACTTGAAGAGCTCGCCGACCGCTACGGACCCGTGCCCGAAGCCACACAGCGCCTGGCGTCCCTGGCGCGGCTGCGGGCGCTCGCGGCCCACCTGGGGGTGCGCGAGATCGTCGCCCAGGGCAAGTCGGTCCGCTTCGCCCCGGTCGGCCTGGCCGAGTCGGCGCGCATGAAGGTCACCCGCCTCTACCCGGGCACCACCCTCAAGCCTGCTACTCGGACGATCGTCGTCCCGGCGCCGGGCACCGCCCGCATGGGCGGGGGGCCGATCGAGGGCGAGGAGCTGCTGCGCTGGGCCGAGGTGCTCCTGCGCGCCATCGTCGCCGGGGAGAAGGACTACGAGGTCGAGGCCACCAGGTACCGACGGCGGCGGTGAGGCCGGGCCGGGCGGTGCTCAAAGCGGTTGGCGCTACTGAGGCGGCGATTGCCGCTTCGCCGAGATCGGTCGTATTCCGGGTCGAGATCGGTCCGGTTCCGGCTCGAGATCGGTTCGCGAGGCGCCCTGCCCGTCGAACAGGGGTGGTTCGCACATGGGAGAAAGGGGGCCCGATGGGGCGGGCGCCGCTTTTCGTTGAGATTCCGCGGTTCTGCTCGGATCGTCGAGATTGATTGATGCGCTCCCATGTGCGTGCAGGGGGGTCTGTGCACATGGGAGCACGTCGACTCATCCTGATGGATATCGGAGAATCGCGGAATCACGCGGAAAACGGGCGCCGGCACCGGCAGGGTCCTTCTCTCCCATGTGCAGCTTCCTCTCCTGGTCGGCCGTTGCCCCGCCCCGCACGCCCAACCACCCTGCACGCCCTGGACGACATCTCGTCGTCTGTGCCCTTCTCGTTCTACCAGTCCTGCTGACCGGGTGCCCGGGGGCGTCTCGCGAGATCCGGCCAAGACCGCTTCTGCCGTCCGGTTCTCCCCTGACTCGTGACACTTTGGTGGGGTCTGGGTTTTGAGGTGGGTTTTTCGTTGGTATTCCGTGGTGGTTGTGGGTGTGCTGGCACACTAAGGGGCCGGTAGGGTGGGGGTGGTGAGCCCGTTTCTGCGTAAGGTCAAGACAGCCTCAGGGGCGATGGCGGTGCAGATCGCGGTCAAGGAAGGGCGCCGGGACAAGGTGATCGAGCACCTGGGATCGGCCCACACCGAGGCCGAGCTGGCTGCTCTGATGGAGATCGGCCGGCACCGCATTGCCCCGGACCAGTTGACCCTGGAGCTGACTCCCACGCCACCTG
>NZ_JONS01000032.1 GCF_000711965.1 Actinomyces israelii DSM 43320 | reverse complement strand
AGGTGCTCCGCAGACGCCAACCAGGAATCCCGCAGCAGTTGCCCCAGAATGCCATTTTGTTTAATTCCGGCCATATCTGCACACTGAGCTCCGCAAGCACGGAACCGCTGAGGAGGTCATCGCCCGGGCCATTGCCGCCTCTCCGGTCAAGGCCGGCATCGATCCGAAAACCATGGACGCCATCGCGGCGTCGGCGATCAAGGTGGAGGTCGGTCGGACGACCGCCCTGTCCACGCTCGCCGGACTCCCGGGCGGGCTCGCCATGATCGGGACCATCCCCGCCGACCTGACCCAGTACTTCGGTCATGTCATGCGCCTGGAGCAAAAGCTGGCCTACGCCTACGGCTGGCCCGCCTTCGTCAGTGAGGAGGGGAATATCGACGACGAGACATTCGCCCGTTTCGTCGTCCTGCTCGGCGTCATTATGGGCGTCGGCGGCGCGACCGCGGCTGTCACCGAGTTCGCCAAGCAACCGGCGAGAATCGGCGTGGAAAAGGCCATCCAAAAGGTGGCCCTCACCAAGACGTGGTGGTACAGCCCGATGAAGAGCATTCTGCGCGTCGTCGGCGTCAAGGTCACCAAGGACACGTTCGCGAAGAGCGTCAGCAAGTTCGTGCCCGTGGTGGGAGGACTCGTCTCCGGCGGACTCACCTATGCCACCTTCAGACCGGGCGCCAAAAGCCTGCAGAAGTATCTGGCATCGCTTCCCGCCGCCACCGGGCTCCCCGAGAACGAGACGACCGGCAAGGAGATCGTTATCGAAGAGGTCGACATTATCGAGCATCCTGCGAACTGACCTTCCGTCGCACGGACGGCCTGCCGCACACGAGTGAGGCACTGCGCCCGCAGGATGCGACGGCGTGATCTCTCAAGTCCCGGCACGCGCCGGTGCTCGGCCGCACCGGGCACCGGCGCCGCCGTCTGACGGGCTCCGCCTGCCAGTCCCCCTCGATAATCGATTCCCAGGCAGCGGGCGAGGTCGGTGCTCTCGCCCGCGCACCTCGACCGTGTGCGGGGCGCGGGGCTGGGGGCCGCGCGCAGGGCGGGTGTCCGTCAGAATGACATTGGGACTCCCCGGTACCGTGCGCCCCAGAGGGATCCTTGCAATCATGCGGTTCTCCATTCGCGCTTCGACGTCTCGAACAGCCAATGTCATTCTGATGGACACTCATCCGGTCCGGCCCGCGCTGGAACACGAGTGGACGCCCGACCGACCACGCACTCCGAGCCGCAAGATCATCGAGGTCGTCCGCGGATCCCAAACGGTATGCGTCAACGGCGCCCGCCGGAGACGTCCCGTAGGCTCGCGTCGTGGACTACCGGACCGGCGAGATGGCGCTCCTCGCTCCAGGAACCGTGGATCTCCATGACGCCCGCCGCGGCACTCGGCGCACAGTGACGCTTGAGGCCTTCTCCATCTCCCGCTCGGCGCTGGTCCCGGACGGGTGCGACCGGCCGGCGAGCGGCATGGCGTTGGTTCGAGGCCGTCGACCTGTGCAACCGGCTGTCCGCCGCTCACGGACTGCGGCCCGCCTACGCCGTCGACGACCGCCGGGTGCACTGGGACGTGCGGGCCGACGGATTCCGACTGCCGACCGAGGCTGAGCGGGAGTACGCGTGCAGGGCCGGCACGAGCGGCCCCGCTACGGGAACCTGCGGGAGGTCGCGTGGACCTCGCTCGACGAGCCCGACGGCCCGCAGCCCGTCGGGCGGAAGCGACCCAACGCCTTCGGCCTGCACGACATGCTCGGGAACGTGTGGGAGCGGTGCTGGGACTATCTTGATCCCGCCCGGTACGGCGCCTACCGGGTGTTCCGCGGCGGCAGCTGGGCGGATCCCCCGTGGAGCGTGCGCGCCTCGACGCGTCGGGGCAGCGCGCCCGACGCCGTCATCGAGCTTCAGAGGGGACCCGCGTCATGCAGACCATCGCGCTGTACACCACCGAGACCATGGCCGACTGGGAGTACGCTTACCTGACCACCCGGATCGCCGCGGTCGAGGCGGTTCGCCCCAGGCGCTTCCGCCTGCTGCTCGTGGGCGACGGCCTCGTACCGGTCCGCTCGCTCGGCGGTCTGCCGCTCTCCCCCGCCGCGGATCTCGACGAGCTGGCAGGCCTGGTCGACGACGGCTCACTCGCCGCGCTGGTCATCCCCGGCGGGAACCACTACACCGAGGGCGGGCACGAGCGCCTTGCCGGCACCGTCGCCGACCTGCTTGCTCACGACGTGCCCGTGGCCGCCATCTGCGGGGCCACGTACCTCCTGGCCCGCAACGGGTTCCTGGATGAGCGCCGCCACACATCGAACGCCGCGGACTTCCTCAAGCCCAGCGGCTACCGGGGCGGCGCCCGCTACGTCGACGCCCCCGCGGTCACCGACCGGGGCATCACCACCGCCTCCGGCGTCCACGCGGTCCCCTTCACCGCCGAGGTCATGCGGGTCACGCGCCTGGCCCCGGAGCCGGTCATCAACGCCTGGGAGCAGCTCTACCTGACCGGAGAGCCCCGCCACTACGAGGCCCTGATGGAGGCCACCGGCACCTGGCAGAGCTCGTGGGAGTGATGCCCCGGGAGCACGGGATGTGTCATGCTGCGGCCTGAGGTGCTCGGCGCATCTGCGGAATGATCCACGCTCACTGAGCCGATTTCTGACGCCGGACTCCACTTGCTCGCAAGATCATTCAGCGGCCGGGTCGGGCGAGATTCCCACGATCTGAGCGAGGTCGGGAATCCTCTCCCAAAGATGGGCGGCAGTTCCAGGCAGCACAGACATCCTCCGCAGCTGCCGGGGCGGAGGCCCTGAAGTACGGGTCACGGACGGACTCGGCGACCACAAGACCGACGGGCCGACCGGACCAGCTCCTCCCGGAGGCCGAAATAGTCATCCATCCGGTCTGGCCGCCCGGGCAGGAATGTCGACGTCGCCGCCAGCTCGTCTGGGCTCAACGCGGCAGCTATCCTTCTTTCCGGATATCTCAGCCCGCCGACCCGCCCTCCAACTCCGCCGACAGCACGTCGGCGAGCTGCGGTAGGTCAGTGTCAAGCACGTCGAGGAGCATCGCGATGTCCACGCCGAAGTACTCGTGGACGACGACGTTCCGCATTCCGACGATCGCCGCCCAATCGACCTCGGGGTGCCGGCGGGCAAGGTCGTCGGGCAGATGGTTGACGGCCTCTCCGATGACGCCGATGTTCCGCAGAACGGCGTCCTCTGCCATGGCGGAGAGGGACCGGTCCGCCGAAGTCATCGGCGCGCGGTACGCCTGGCACCGGTCGATCGCCTTGAGGATGTCCCGCAGCCTGTCCGGGACCGCCCTGCTCATATCGCCACCGCGTCCGCGAGAGCCTGCCGGGACACGCCGGCGCGCAGGACGCTGGGGGCGACCACATCGACTGGACGCCCGAGCACGCGGCGCAGCCCCTCGTTGAGGCCGCCGAGCCGCATCAGGGTGCGCCGCCGCGGGTCCTCCAGGTCGACAAGGAGATCGATGTCCGACAGAGGTCCGGCGTCACCGCGGGCGACGCTGCCGAACAGCCGCGGGTTGGAGGCGCCGTAACGCGCGAGCAGGGCATCGACCTCGTCGCGATGCGCCGTCAGCGCCTCGCGCGCCTCAAGGCTCTCGACTGTCGGGATCATGGCGTCAGTCTCCCAGACACGGGCGCCGATTCCCAGTGCCGGACGGACACCCCGGCGTCCGGGCATCGCCGATCACCCGCACGTCAACACGCTCGCGAAGACGGCGCGTACCGTCGCACTCGGCGGGGCCCGGCGACGACGACGCCCTCGCCGATGGTGATCCCGCCGATCGACATGGCCGTGAAGCTGCGATCGATGAAGACGTTCGACGCGATCCGCATCCTCCTGCCGAAATCGACCTGCGCGGGGGCGAACAGCCGGATCGTCGGGTCGGGCTCCTTCAGGCCGAGCAGATCGGCCCACAGCCCCATGACCCGAGCAAGGTCGGGAATCCTCCGAGAGGTCTCGGAGTCCGCACGGCGGACACGGTCCAAGGCATCACCGAGCACCTCGAACTGACGTTCAACCGCAGACCGACGCATCGAGTCGCCGGTGAATTCGCCGATCCCCGCTGCGCCCAAGACCGATGAGCGCCTGAAGAGTGCGCGGGAGCCGCCTTTTCCGGTCAAGGCCGTCTTCAGCCGACGGAGGCCCGGCGGCGGGCGGACGCAGTACCCATGACGTCCGCGTGCCCGCCCGCAACGCACCGGAATCATGCTTGCAGCCTCCCGGATCCGCGCCGACAGGACGAGGGCGCACGGCAAGGACCCTCGGCCTCCCAGCACGTCGAGGCTCCTCGGTCAGGCCCGGGGCAGCGCGGACAGCAGGCGCTCAAGAATATCCGGGACGCGTTCGGTCACGGCGAGCCAGAGGAGATCGTCATTCATATTCCGGTACCCGGCGTGCGCTGCGATATTGCGGGTCGTCCGAATCGCCGCCAGCTCGTCCCGGCTCAACGCGGCCTCGGCCGTCTCGGTCATCTCCTGCCGCTCCAACAGTGCGGCCAGGCGGATCATCGCCATCGACGCCGCATCATAGGCCGCCGTCCCGTCGCGGAACTCGGACTTCTCTGTACTCGCGACGAGGGCCGTCCGGGCCTCGATCGACACCAGCTCCATCCGGATATTCTCAATGGGGAGGCGAAGGCGATGCGCGTCCCGCACACTCGCACGAGCTGCGGGCCGGAAACGATCCTGACTGCCGGAACCCGATGCGGCGCCGTCGCGTCCTCCTCCCCCGCTCACAGCGGTACCGCCGAGGCGAGCGCAGAGGCCATCACACCGTCCCGCGCGGCGCGCGACTGGTCCGAGACCGCGTCCACGGGAAAGCCGGTCAGCTCCTCGACCTCCGCGGCGAAGAGCAAGACGTCAAAAAGGTCCGTTCCCGCCTCGGGCGTGACAACCAGGTCGATATCGCTGTGGAAACCGTCCTCGCCCGCGAGCGCCGAGCCGAAGACCCGGATGTCGACCAGGCCCCGTCTGCGTCCCAGCTCGTTAATCCTGTCCGCATGCGCAGCGAGGGCTACCGAGGGTCTGTAGTCCGCGGCGGAGAGAATACGTTCCAGCATCTCCTCAGAGACGGCACGACGTCCCCCCTCGATCTGGGCGAGGCTCGACTGCTGGATGCCGGCACGACGTGCGAGCTCAGCCTGCGTGAGTCCCGCGTCAGCCCTTGCACCCCGCACGAGAGCGGGTGCCTCCCCCACACGGAACCGTCCCACGAACCCGTATTGTAGCAGTTTATAGCATAGTTGCTATCGGATGCGGGTCAGGCCCCGCGCCGACCCAGGCGGGCGATGTCGTCGCGGACACGGGCCGGCTCATCGGCAAGCGGCACGTTGTTGGCGTCGAGCACGCCGTCGAGAGCACCGGCCTCGTCCGCGCGGGTGGCGGCGAACAGGGCCTCGTAGTCGGTCACGGGCGCACCGGCGGCGCTGAAGACCTCGACGGTGCGCCGCGCCCCGGAGGGGTTGAGGGCGCCCTCCAGGAGGACCTGGGCGATGTGGCGGCGGTCCACGCCGGGCCGGCCGGTGACGAGGTCGCCCTGGCGCAGGTCGATGCGGCGGTCGCCGGGCCCCTGGTAGTCGAACCAGCCGGGCCGCACGATCGTGTAGGGGTGGCCGCCGGCGCGCACGAGACGCTCGGCGCGCCGCTTCCACTCGACGAAGCCGTAGCGGCTCGGTCCCGCCGAGTGGCTCGTATTCATCGCCGTCATGAGGCTGATGTGGGCGCCGTTGCCGCCCAGCGCGTCCAGGAGAGCGGGAATGACGGCGTAGAAACTGCTGCCGTCGCCGTCCGTGTCGCCGCCGTGGGTGAGGACGACAGCGTCGACGTCGCCCGCGTGCGGGCTCAGCTCGTCGACTGAGATCGGCGAGGCCTCGACGATCTCAGCCTCCTGTGGCAGGGCGCGACGGGCCCGCCCGGCGTCGCGGGTCTGGGCGCGCACGGTCAGGCCGCGCGCCAGCGCCTCCTCCACGACGAGGCGGCCGACCTGACCGGTGGCTCCAATGGCGAGAACTGTGGTCATGATGCTCCCGAGTACGGATGGGGACTTGCTCGACAAGTCTGTGCCCCCTGCGGCGAGGCTGCCAGGCACTGGCAGTCCCCGGCTGACAGGCCTCCCTTCCGAGCGCGCCCCGACCGCCCCCTGCCCGGGCCGCGACGGCGCCGCTCTCGCCCTCCGGCCGTCCCGGGGCGACCGGAGGGCGCGGACGCGCCGGGCGGATCGTTTCGCGCGACTCGTCTCAGCGGGCGATGCGGGCGCCCCGCAGGTAGGAGGCGGTGCGCAGCGCGATCGGGAAGGGCGTGTCCGGGTGGCAGGGGAAGAGGTCCTGCTCGACGATCACGAAAATGCTCGGGTCCAGGCGCCACATCTCCCGGGTGATGGACTCGGCGGTGGGCACGCCGCCGGGCGGCTCGCAGATGGCGCCCATCTGGACGGCGTCGTAGAAGCCGAGGTCCTTGTCCTTGACCACCGACATCTTGGCCGGGTCGACCTGCTTGAAGTGGATGTACTCCACGCGCTCGGGGTAGCGGCGGATGATCTCGGCGGAGTCGCCGCCGCAGTACTCGATGTGCCCGGTGTCCAGGCACAGGCCGATCCTGTCCGGGTCGGTGTCGTCGAGCCACCGGCAGGTCTGCCGCTGGGTCTCGACGTGGGAGTCGGCGTGCGGGTGGAAGACGGCGCGCAGGCCGGTCTCGCCCTTGATGATCTCGGAGAGCTCCTGGGTCGCCCTGACGAGCTGCTTCCACCCGTCGGCGTCGAGCTCCTTGCCCTCGACGTACTCGCCGGTGAACAGGTCGCGGTACATGGCGGGCAGCAGGACCACGTACGTGCCGCCGACGGCGGCGGCCAGGCGGGCGACGTCGAGGGCCTCCCTGGTGATGGCCTCGAAGTCCTCTGCCCGGTGGAAGGCGCCGCCGGTGGTGCCGGCGGAGACCTTGAGGTCGCGCTTGGCGAGCTCGTCGGCCAGCTCGCTCGCATCGGTGGGGAGGAAGCCGTAGGGGCCGATCTCCATGTAGCGGTACCCGGCCTGGGCGATCTCGTCCAGGTAGCGGGCGCCGGTGGTCTGCTTGGGGCTGTCGGGCATCCACACGCCCCAGGAGTCGGGGGCGGAGCCGAGGCGGGCGTTGGTGACGGTTGAGGACATCGTTGTCTCCTTGGGGCAGTCGTGGCGGGCCGCGGGCGGCAGCCTCTGCGGGGTCCCGCGCCGGAGCCCGTTGCAACTCTGGACTGGGACCGGTCCCAATCATTCTCCCACACACTCTCAATGTCAAGTACTGGCGTTAATTGAAGCGATCCGCGGCCTCGGCAGTATAATGGGCCAATTGAGCGGGACCGGCCCCACGAGGAGGTTATGATGCCCCTGCACCCGCGAAGACGAGGAGAGGACGGTCGCCCGTGGCACAGCAGGCGCGCCCGAGGACGGGCACGACGATCCGCGACGTCGCCGGGCGCGCCGGGGTCTCGAAGTCCTCCGTCTCCCGTTACCTCCAGGACCCGGCCATGGTGAGCGCCCATGCGCGCAAGGCGATCGCCGCCGCCATCGAGGAGCTCGACTACCGCCCCTCCGCCGCCGCGAGGAGCCTGACGAGGCGGCAGTCGCGCGCCATCGGCGTCCTCGTCCACGACCTGCGCCAGCCGTGGTTCGTCGACTTCCTCAACGGCCTGGCCCAGGTCCTCGGCGACGCCGGGTACTCCATGCTCATGTGCGACACCCGCCTGGACCAGTCGATGGGCGAGAGCCTGATCACGTCCTTCGCCGAGCGCCAGGTCGACGGCATCGTCCTGGCCGGCACGATGCCGGTCTCGGAGCGCCTCGTGACGGCCATCCGCTCCGTGCCCACCGTCGTCGCCGGAAACCATGAGTTCGACGACGCCTCCCTCGATGTCGTCGTTCCCGACGACGCCGCGGCCGCCCGCCTGGCCCTCATGCACCTGCACGGCCTGGGGCACCGGCGCATCGCCCACGTCCGGGGGCTGGACAACGGCACCTTCCGGATCCGCGCACAGGCCTACGAGGCCTTCATGGCCGAGCAGGGCCTGGCCGATGCGGCCGTCGTCGTCGACTCCGACTCCAGCACCGAGGGCGGGCGCGCCGCCGCTGCCGACCTGCTCGCCCGCCCCGGCCCCCGGCCGACAGCCGTGTTCGCGTCCAACGACCTGGCGGCGATCGGCGTCGTGTCCGCCGCGGCGGACCTGGGCGTCGCCTGCCCCGGGGAGCTGAGCGTCGTCGGCATCGACGACTCCTACCTGGCGGCGCTGCCGCCCATCTCCCTGACCTCCGTCGGCCTGTCCACCGCCGCCCAGGGGGGCCTGGCCGCCCGGATGATCATCGACCGCATCACCGCCCCGGACGCGCCGCAGCGCCTCGAGGTCCTCCCGCCCAGCGGGCTGTCAGTGCGGGGGTCCTCCGCTCCCCCGTCCTGAGCCCCTCGCGCCGCCGGGGCGGGCATCACCGCTCCGGCGCGCCTCGGCGGCGCCGTCGCCCGCCGCACGGCGAGGACCGGCGCCGGGACCCGGCGGGAGAGTCCTGCGGCCTCCTCGGCGCCCGCGTCCCCGGGAGGGGGCGGATGAAGCGGGCCGCGATGCGCCCCTGCTCGGCGGCCCCCTGGTCGACGGTCGTCGGTCCGGCGGGGCCGGCCGCGCTCTGACCGTCGTAGCCGACGACGGAGACCTCCCCGGGGACGTCCAGCACCGCCTCCGCGCAGGGCCTCCAGGGCGCCGAGCGCCATGTGGTCGTTGCCGCAGAAGACGGCGGTGGGCGGCCCCCGGTCGCGAACAGGGCGCGGGCGGCCTCCCGGGCGTCCCGCCGACCCTGGGTGCGCGGCGTCTGGGTGCGCGGCGTGACGAGCCGGGGGCGAGAGCGGCGTCCTCCGTGGCCGCGGCGCGCTCCTCGTAGAGGATCGTCGGCGGGAGCCGGAGGTGGGCGATGCGCTCGTGTCCGCGGCCGTTGTCGATGCAGCCCAGCTCGCGGACGGCCGCCAGGATGCGCTCGCGCCCGGCCTCACTGACCTTGTCTAGACCGCGCACGACGCCGGAGACGCATAAGTGGGAGACGCCCGCGCAACGGGCGAGGTCCACCTGGGCGACACGGCAGGTGGGCGCGGACTCCCCCTCACGAGCAGGCCTGGGGCGGCGCCCGCCCGGCGGGCACCGCCCCAGGCTCTCACGGCGCCGCTCAGGCGAGCGCCACGGGAGCGCCCGTGGCGGCTGCCTTCTCCGCGGCCTCGATGATCCGCATGGTCGGGATCGCCTCGGCGAAGGGCACGGTGACCTCGCCCTTGCCGACGACGGCGGCGACGAACTCCTGGATCTCGCCGATGAGGTTCTCGCCGTAGCCGGTGCCCACGCCGCGGCCGGGCATGCAGGCGACGTCCCCGAAGTAGGGGAAGTCGGGACCGGCGATGATCTGACGGGGGCCGTCGAGGCCGGGGGCGGACTGCTCGGGCTGGCAGAGGTGGAACTCGTCGGAGTGGGGCGACTCGAACTTGGCCCAGCCCCTGTCGCCGTAGACCTCGATGGCGAAGACATCGGTGATCCCGGTGGCGATGCGCGAGAGGTTGACCGAGCCGATGGCGCCGCCCGCCGTGCGCAGGGAGATGACGGCGTTGTCGTCGTTCTCCACGGGGCCGGACTCGGTGGCGGAGGCGCCCTGGCTGTGACCAGTGCCACCGGTGGGCAGCGGGCGCTCCCTGATGACCGTCTCCAGCTGGCAGGCGACGACCTCGGCGATGTCGCCCAGGACGAAGCGCACCGTGTCGATGATGTGGGCGCCGATGTCGGCGACGGCGCCTCCCCCGGCGACGCTCCTGACGAAGCGCCAGGTGCGGGGCGCCTTCGGGTCGGAGGCGTAGTCGGCGAAGTAGCTGGCGCGGAAGGAGTGGACCGTGCCGATACCGCCGTCCCGGACGACCTGCGCGAGAGCGGCCAGCGCCGGCACCCGCCGTCGGCAGAAGCCCACGGAGGTGACGACGCCGGCCTCCTCGGCCGCGCGGGTCATCTCCTCGGCCTCGGCCGAGTTCAGGCCGAGCGGCTTCTCGCAGAAGACGTGCTTGCCGGCCTTGAGCAGCCTCGGGACGACGTCGATGTAGGCGTTGTTGGGCAGGGCCAGGGAGACAGCCTCGATCTCGGGCCGGTCGATGATCTCCTCGATGCCGGCGGCGGTCCGCTCGAAGCCGTACTTGGCGGCGACGGTCTGCGCCAGGGGCGCGTTGGGCTCGACGAGGGTGTCCAGACGGACGTTGACGCCCTTGAGGGCGGGCAGCATCTGGGCGTTGCGGAAGCCGAAGGCGTGGCCCTGGCCGGCGAATCCGGCTCCGACGACGGCAATGCGCAGGTCGCGGGACGTGCGGGACATGGTGGTGGTTCCTTTCGGATTGTGGTGAACAGGCGTGCTCAATAGCGGTGAACAGTGCGGCGGGTGGGTCCGGAGCGGGTGTGCGGGCTCAGCCGATGGCCAGGGGGCCGGGGTCGCGGGCGTCGGAGCCGGAGGCCAGCTCCTCCTCGAGGTACTCCAGGGACTTGCCCTTAGTCTCGGGCAGGTACCTCTGCTCCCAGATGAGGATGAGGAAGTTGAGGAGCGCGAAGATGAAGAAGGTCCTCATACCGATCCTGTCCAGGAGGATCGGGAAGAAGAGGGTGACGAAGGCGTTGGAGACCCACTGGCAGAAGACCGCGATCCCCATGGCCAGCCCGCGCACCCGCAGTGGGAAGATCTCGGCCATCATGAGCCAGAAGACGATGCTGCAGAACATCTGCATGAACCACAGGAAGCAGAGCATGAGCGCGAGGATGAGGTAGCCGCGCCAGGGGGCCTCGGGCAGGAGGGAGGCCAGGCCGAGGAGGATCTGGGAGACGACCAGGCCGCTCATGCCGATGCGCAGCATCATGCGGCGACTCGACCGGCCGATGACGACCAGGCCGACGGCCACGGCGATGACGGAGACGACGCCGTTGGCGATCGTCGCCACGAGCGAGGCCTGCGTGCCCATGCCGGTGCTCATGAGGACCGTCGGGGCGAAGTACATAATGGCGTTGACGCCGGTGAGCTGGATGACGATGCCGAACCCGATGCCGATGAGGGTGATGCGGCGGATCCACGGCGTCCCGAGGTGCTCCCTGGCGTTGGACTGCGCCTCGGCGGTCTTCTTGACGATCTCGGCGATCTCCTCGACCTCGGGGCGGGGGTCGCCGGTGCGCAGCAGCGCGAGGACCTCGAGGGCCTCGGCGCCGCGCCCCCTGCTGACGAGCCAGCGCGGGGACTCGGGCACGAAGTGGACGCCGATCCACAGGGCGGCTGCGGGGATGGCGGCCAGCCCGAGCATGAGGCGCCAGGCGTGCCCGCCCTCGGAGACGAGGCCGATAATGGCGTTGGAGACGTAGGCGATGAGCTGACCGGTGACGATCATGAGCTCATTGCGGGAGACGAGCGGTCCGCGCCGCTCGGCGGGGGCCAGCTCGCCGATGAACATCGGGACCGTGGCCGAGGCGCCGCCGACGGCGAAGCCGAGGATCATGCGGCAGGCGAGCATGATCGGGAGATTCGGCGCCAGGGCGCACCCGAGGGCGCCCAGGAAGAACACGAGGGCCAGCATCATGACGTTGCGGCGGCGCCCGTGCCGATCGGAGAGTCTCCCGCCGATGATCGCCCCGAAGGCCGCGCCGAACAGGAGGGAGGAGGTCACCATGCCCGAGGTGGTCGGCGTGAGGCCGAGGCCTCCTTCGGCAGTCGAACGGGTCATGAAGGGCAGGGCGCCGGAGATGACTCCGGTGTCGTAGCCGAAGGCGAGGGCGCCGAAGGTGATGACGACGGTCGCTATATTGAGTCGGCGCCTGACGGAGTGCAGCCGGACGGCGTCGGGCGGTGGAGAGGGCTGTGCGGTCATTGGTCATCCTCGTTGACGAACGTTGTGAACCGGATTGTCACGTGACAACCTCTGCGACACGCAGTATGCGACGGTCGTGGGACCGGTGTCAAGAGTTTAGTACGGACAAACTCAATCTGGGCGAGGGCGGACGCCACGCCCTGTTGGCAGCGACCGAAGCGAGGAAAGGTTGTAAACACGCCTGTCCATCCGGAACCCGCCGCCATGTGCACGCCGCACCTCATGGCCGCCTCGACTCGCACTCGCGGAATCGACATGGAGAATGGTCGGTACCGGTCCCAATCGGTTGCGCCGAACCGACCGGGGAATTCCGGCCGGCGGGTCCCGGTGATGAGCCCCGCGAACCCGGCTCCGCCGCCCGGGCCGCAGAGCCCGCCCGCCCGGGCGCGCGCCGCAGGGCCCCGCCCCTGCGCCATCTGCGGCCAGCCCATTGACGCTCGCCCGGGCGCGCGCCGCAGGGCCGACCGGCTCCTCGCAGGCCGAGCCATCAAGCGCCGCGGACCCGGCCCGCAACGGGACCGGGCTCGCGGCGCTCACGGAGACGGACGGGCGGCCTCGCCGTCGGACCGGCCCGCCTGGCGAGCCCGATGCGCCCGGGGAGCCCCCTCAGAGCGCCAGCTCATACATGTCTCCGCGGTACAGCGCCACGGTGCGCTCCAGGTTCGGGCCTCCGGCAACCCTAGAGGTGACGACGGTCTGCAGGCAGGGCGCGGTGCGCGCGACCTCGAGCAGCTTCGCCTCCGACTCGGTGGGAAGCCGGGCGGAGACGATAATGCCGGTGCGCTCGATCTCGAGGTGGTAGCGCTGCTCAATGAGCTCGTAGAGAGACCCGGTCAGGTCGTGGCCGAGGAGCTGGGGCAGGGCGGCCGCGTTGAGCACCGCCGTCTCGAAGCCGATGGCGACGTCGTCCCCCAGGCGCACGCGCCGGACCTCAACGACGAATCCGCCCTCACCGACGTCGAAGAAGGCGCGCTCGGCCTCGTCGACCGGCGGACGCAGGGTGGCCGATATCAGGCGGCTGCCGGCCCGGCGCCCCGAGGCCTGGAGGGCCTCGGTGAAGGAGTTCGACACGCGCGTCATCTTGGTCACACGAGGGCGGGCCACGAAGGTCCCCTTGCCGGGCACCCCGTGGAGCAGACCGCTCTCCGTGAGGATCTGCAGGGCGCGCCGCACCGTCATGGTCGACGCGCCGAATCGCTGGGCCAGCTCCTTCTCGGGGGGGATCTGCGCGCCGGGGCCCGCTTCGGCCGCCATGGCGGAGATCGCCTCTCGGATGCGCTCGTACTTGTGCACGTTTCCGTCTCCACTTCATTGGGGTGTTCTCAACAACCCTAGATCAGGTGTACTATTCATGTCGCGCACCCTAGGGTGCTCGAAAACACCATAGGGTGTTATGAAGGGCCGAGGACCGCCCGACGGATGCGCCAGGACCCACCCGGCTCCCGCGCAGAACGACTCGAAGGAGAGTGAGCTTCCCGTGCAATCCCCATCGTCGAGGGACGACGCCGGCGCTGCGAGCAGCGTCGTGGCGCTGGACATCGGCGGAACCAAGATCAATGCCGCACTGGTGCGCATCAGGGGCGGCGACGCGGAGATCGTCGAGACAGCGACGACTCCGACCGTGGCATCCGACGGCCACGGCGGAGTCCTCGCCGCCGCCGTCCGAGTGGCCGAGGAGGTGCTCGCGGCCCATCCCGGCACCTGCCTGGACGCCGTGGGCATGTCCGCCGGCGGCGTCATCGATTCCACCCACGGCGTGGTGACCCACGCCACCGACACCATCCCCGGATGGGCCGGCGCGAATCTGGCCGCACCCTTCGCCGCGGCGTTCGGCGCGCCCTTCTACGCCCTCAACGACGCCCACGCCCACGGCTTGGGCGAGGCGCTCTTCGGCGCCGGGCGAGGACGCGACTCGATGCTGATGGTGGCAGTCGGCACGGGAATCGGCGGCAGCATCGTCACCCACGGCCGTCTGCTGCAGGGCTCGCACGGCGCGGCCGGTCATATCGGCCACATCGGCGTCAGCGAGGCCGAGGGCGTGGAGTGCACCTGCGGGCGCAGCGGCCACCTCGAGGGCCTCGCCTCCGGACCCGGCATCCTGCGCATCGCCGCGGGACTGGGTGCCGATGAGGAGGCCGGCCGGGACGGGCGGAGCCTGGCCTCGGCCGCCGAGCGGGGGGACGCCGCCGCTCAGGAGGCCTACCGCATCGCCGGCTTCGCCACAGGCCGGGTCATCGGGAGCCTGCTCAACACCGTCGACGTCGACCTGGTCGCCCTGGCCGGCGGGGTGACGGAGGCCTACAGCGGATGGCTCGACGCCGTCAGGCAGGGGGTGGCCCACGACGCCATGGACGTCGTCGCCGCCACGCCCCTGACCACCGCGACCCGCGGATCGCAGGCAGCACTGCTCGGCGCTGCCGCCTACGCCCTCATCCACCTGGGGTGGGCGCCCAGCACCGAACGACTCGCAGAACGAACGGGAGACTGACCATGTCCACGACCAAAGCCCACAGCGGGCACGTCATCTGGGCGGCCCTCATTATCGCCCTGGGCGGCCTGCTCTTCGGCTACGACACCGGAGTCATCTCCGGCGCGCTGCCCGCCATGACCGACTACTTCGGCCTGAACTCCCTGACCTCGGGCATCGTCGTCTCCTCCCTGACCGTCGGAGCCGCCGTCGGCGCCATGACCTCCGGGCGCCTGTCCGACAAGTTCGGGCGCCGTCCGATCCTGCTGGTCGCCTCCGCCGTGTTCGTCGGCGGCTCACTGCTGGCGGCCTTCTCCACATCCGTGCCGATCATGGTCGTCTCCCGCGTCATCCTCGGCCTGGCCGTCGGCTGCGCCTCCAGCATCGTCCCGGTGTTCATCTCAGAGCTCGCCCCCGCCGAGTTGCGGGGCCGACTGGTCGGCCTGAACCAGCTCATGATCGTCTCCGGCATCATGTTCGCCTACCTGTCCAACTACGCCCTGGCCGGCATCAGCCAGGACTGGCGCTGGATGATCGGCCTGGCCGTCATCCCCTCCCTGCTGCTGGGCATCGGTGTCCTCAGCCTGGACGAGTCCCCGCGCTGGCTCGCCGTCAACGGCCGCGCCGACGACGCCCGCAGGGTGCTGAAGAAGTTCCGCGCTCCCGAGGAGATCGATCCCGAGCTGGAGGACATCCGCGCCACCAGCAGCCAGGCCGTCGAGTCGGAGGGGTGGAGGGCGCTCCTCGACCCCCGGCTGCGTCACGTCCTCGTCGCCGGCGTCGGCCTGCAGGTCCTCGGCCAGCTGACCGGCGTCAACGCGGTCGTCTACTACGCCCCCTCGATCTTCGAGAGCGCGGGCCTCGGCGCCTCCTCGGCGCTCCTGGCCACCGTGGGCGTGGGCGTCATCAATCTTGTCTTCACCGTCGTCGGCATGGGCCTGGTCGACAGGATCGGCCGCACCGGGCTCCTCGCCGCGGGCGCCGCCGGTCAGGCGGTCTGCCTCGCCGTCTTCGCCTTCCTGCTCATGGGCGGCATCGAGTCCGGCGCGAAGTCCTTCATCGGTGTGGCCTGCATCTTCCTCTACATCGCCGCCGTCGCCGTCGGCCTGGACATCGTCGTCTTCATCATTCCCTCCGAGCTCTACCCTCTGCGTATCCGCGCCACCGCCATGAGCCTCACGACCGGGGTGAACTGGACGCTGAGCTTCATCGTCTCCCTGACCTTCCTCAGCCTCTTCGACGTCCTCGGCGGCGCGGGCACCTTCGGCATCTACGCCGTGGCCACGGCCCTGCTGGCCGTCTTCGCGATCAAGGTCATCCCCGAGACGCGCGGCAAGACGCTCGAGGACATCGAGCGCGAACACGTGCGGAGGGACGCATGACCGCCGGCGCGGGGATCGCCTGCACCCGTACCGTCCGGGCGGGGTCCGCGCAGCTCTTCCTCAGCCACGGGGTCACCGACAACGCCGCCTCCCTGGCCGCCGAGCACCGGCGCTGGCAGGACCTCTACGACGTGACGTCGGTGGACGCGCGCGGTCACGGCCTGTCCGCCCGTTTCACGCCCGCCCAGCTGGCCGATCCGGTCGCCGTCATGGTCGAGGACCTCATCGCCCTCGTCGAGGACCGCGGCCACGAGGCCCCCTGCATCCTGATCGGCCACTCGATGGGGGGAGCGGTCTCAGCCGCTGCCGCAGCGGCCCGCCCCGACCTCGTCGATGCCGTCATCCTGGAGGAGCCCGCCTGGCTCTCCGATGAGCAGGCGGCCTCCTACCGGGCGGGGGCCCCGGCCCTGGCCGACCGCATGGCGCGGATCTGCGACGACCCCGGCCGCGCCCTGACGGAGAACCGCGAGGCGTACCCCGCGTGGGACCTGGAGGAGGCCTGCGCCTGGCTGCAGGGCAAGGTCCAGGTCGATCGCGACTTCGTGCGCACCGGCGAGGTGTCTGTCCGCACCTCCTGGACCGGGGTCGCCGCGGCCCTGACGGTACCGACCCTGCTGGTCACCTCCGACGGGGGCGACGTGCTGATCGGCGCCGACGGGCTGGAGACGGTCCGCCTCCTGGGCAACCCGGTGATCCGCACGGCCGTGGTTCCGGGCGCCTCGCACTGCGTGCGCCGCGACCGGGCCGAGGGGTTCCACGCGGTGTGCGACCCCTTCCTGGAGGAGGCGGCGTCATGACGCTGGAACCTGCTCGTCTGCTCGACCCCGAGGTGGCTGCGGCGGTGGGCGGCGTCCCCCCGCAGACCACCTGGGATCCGCAGACCATGCGAGCGGCCGGTGCGGCGATCCTCGGCCACGAGACTCCTGCTCCCGAGGGCGTGAGGCGCACGGTGCGCACCGCCCCGAGCGGGGGCGCGGACCTGGAACTGAGGCTCCACACCCCGGCCGCGGGCGCGAACGCGGTGATCCTGTCCATCCACGGCGGCGGCTTCGTGGCGGGGCAGGCCGCGTACGACGACGACTGGAACGCCCTGCTGGCGCTGCGCACCGGGGCCGTCGTGGTCAGCCCGAACTACCGGCTCCCTCCCGAGCACCCCTACCCCGCGCCTCTCGAGGACTGCGTGGCGGCGTGGCGGTGGATCCTGGCGCGGCACCCCGACGCGGTGCGCATCGTCTACGGGGACTCCGCCGGGGGGAACCTGGCCGCGGGGCTCGCCCTTCACTGCCGCGACTGCGCCGAGACGATGCCCGACCGGGTGTTCCTCATCGAGCCGGTCCTCGACGACCGCCTGGACACGCCCTCCATGCGCGACGCCGCCGACACGGCCGTATGGGACCTGAAGAACGCCACCGCCTCCTGGGCGGCCTACCTCGGGGGCGCGCAGGCCGACACCCACGCGGCCCCGGCCAGGGAGACCGACCTGACGGGATTCCCGCCGACCTTCCTGCTGGCGAACCAGTGCGATCCGCTCATGGACGAGGACCTCGCCTTCGCGCGGGCCCTCACCGAGGCCGGCGTCCCCACGGAGGCGCTCCTGCTTCCCGGGACGTGCCACGGGGTCCTCGGCCTGGACGGGCCCGCCATCGCCGAGCGCGCGAGAGAATTCGTTCTGAGCCGACTCGCATCCTCAACGACAGGGGAGATGTCCCATGAGTGACCCGATCGAGGCGCTCCGCGGCGGGCTGGTCGTCTCCTGCCAGGCGTATCCCGGTGAGCCGATGCTCCACCCGGAGACCATGGTCCAGGTAGCCCAGTCGGTGGTCGGCGGCGGCGCCGCGGGAGTCCGGCTGAAGGGCCTGGAGGACCTGCGCCTGGCCCGGCCGCTGCTGGACGTGCCGATCATCGGCCTGGTGAAAACCGGTCACGAGGACGTCTACATCACGCCCATGCTGAAGGACGCGCTGGCCGTGGCCGGGACCGGGTGCGACATCGTGGCCGTCGACGGCACGCGCCGTCCCCGCCCTGACGGGCGCACCCTGGCCGAGACCCTCGCCGAGCTGAAGCGCCAGTTCCCGAGGGTCACCGTCATGGCGGACTGCGGATCGCTGGAGGACGGTCTGGCCGCCCTGGACGCCGGCGCCGACGTGATCGGCACGACCCTGGCCGGCTACACCGGTGAACGGCCGGCCACGGACGGCCCGGACCTGGACCTTATCGAGGAGCTGGCCGGACGCGCCGAGGCTCCCATCGTGGCGGAGGGCCGTATCCACGACGCCGCCGCGGCCGCCGCCGCCTTCCAGCGCGGCGCGACGGCGGTGACGGTGGGCACGGCCATCACGCACCCGGCATCGATCACCCGCTGGTTCCGCAAGGGGATCGCGCAGGAGCTGAAGCGCTGACGGGCGAGGAGGCGCCGCCGGGGGAACGGAGGCCCGCTCGTCGCGGCGAGGCCCTCACGGGTGATTCCAACGAGGCGCGACCCGGCTCACGCCTCCCCCTCGCCGAGATCGGTAGAAACCCGCGTCGCCCCCGCGCCCTCGTCCCCAGCCCACTGGCGGGGGACGAGGGCGCGAGGCCTCTGCAGGCGTCGGGGCCCGCGCGCAGAGGGTGGAAGGGCGACGGGAGCACCGCAGCCGGCGGCAGCCGCCGGGCCCATGACCTCTCCGAGACCGCCGTCGGGCGGGGAGAGGGCCCCTCAGGACCCGTCACTCGTAGACGGCCTTCTGAATGTTCTCGTCCTTCATGTTGGTCGTGTCGTACCAGTAGTAGCCGGAGTCGATGAACGTCTCGACGGTCTCGCCCTTGATGACCTTGTCGGCCGCGACGACGGCCTGGTAGCCCATCTCGTAGGGGTTCTGCGTGACGGAGCCGGCGATGGTGCCGGCGGTGATGAGGTCCATCTGCGGCTTGCCGGAGTCGAAGCCGACGATCTTGACCGTCTTGGTCATGCCGGCGGTCTCCGTCGCCTGCGCGGCGGCGACGGCGCCGTCGTCGTCCGTGGCGAAGATCCCGGCGAGGTCCGGATTCGCCTGGAGGATTGCGGCGGCCTGCTGCTGGGCGACGGCCTGGTCGGAGTTGTTGTACTGCACGTCGACGATCTGGATGCCGGGCGCGTTCTTGGCGACCCAGTCGCGGAAGCCCTGCTCGCGGTCCTGCCCGGTCACCGAGGTCTGCGAGTGGCAGATGATCGCGACCTTCCCCTTGGCGCCGATGAGCCCGGACAGGTGGCTCGCGGCCTCGCCGGCGGCGGCCGCGTTGTCCGTGGCGACGGTTGTCTTCGGGATGTCCGAGCCCGGAACGCCGGAGTCGAAGGCGACGACCGGGATCGAGGCGTCCGTGAACTGCTGGAGCACGGTGCCCTGCGAGTCCGAGTCGAGCGCGGCGAAGACGAGCGCCGACGGCTGCTTGACCAGGGCCTGCTGAAGCTGGTCGTTCTGGCGCGGGACGTCGGTCTCGGTGTCGGGACCGTTGAAGGTGATGCTGTATCCGAGATCGGCGCCCGCGGCCTCCGCGCCCGCCTTGACGGCGGCCCAGAAGGGGCTGGCGTAGCCCTTGGCGACAACGGCGATGGTCCCGCCGCCACCGCCGCCGGCGGTACCGCCCGAACCGCCGCAGGCGGTCAGACCGGTCATCGACAGCGCCAGCGCCGCCACGAGACCGAGAGCCTTCTTGAACCTCATTGTTCGTTCTCCTTGTGTCAGTTGTGTCATGGTCCAGGACTCTCCGGGACCGGTGGGGGTGATGAATCGGTTGTGAGCGGGTCTCCGCCTGACGGCGGGGCTCAGCTCTTCTGGCGTCGGGCGTCCAGGTACACCGCGCCGAGGACGACAATGCCCAGGAGGACCTTCTGCCACTGGTCGGGGATGCCCATGAGCACGGCGCCGTTGCGGATCGTGGCGATGACGATGGCGCCGACGACCGAGCCGAAGACCGAGGCCCGGCCGCCCTGCAGCGAGGCCCCGCCCAGGACCGCCGCGGCGATGGCGTACATCTCGTAGGACTGGCCGACGTCGGGCTTGCCCGACGCCAGGCGCGAGGCCATGAGGACGCCCGCGAGACCGGTGAAGGTGCCGCCGAGCGTGTAGACGAGCATCTTCCACTTCTTGACGTTCACGCCGGACAGGCGGGTGGCCTCCTCGTTGGAGCCGATCGCGAGCGCGTAGCGGCCGATGAGGGTGCGGTTGAGGAGGTAGGCCGCGATGACGGCCACGATCGCAATGAGGTAGAGCGCGTTCGTGACCCCGAGCGTGCGGCCCTGGCCGAGCCTGAGGAAGGCCGTGAACTCCGAGAGCGGAATGGCGGAGGTTCCGGAGATGACCAGGGCCATGCCCCAGGCGATGAGCATCATGGCCAGCGTGGCGATCATGGGCTGCATGCGCAGATAGGCGACGAGGATGCCGTTGACGGTCCCCATCAGGGCCCCGGCGAGCAGGCCCACGGCCACGCCGATGAGGATGACCAGCGCCATGCCCATTCCGGCCCCGGCGGCCCACTTCATGGCCACGGCCAGGCAGACGCCCGTGAAGGCGATGCCGAATCCCGGTGTCAGGTCGATGCCTCCGGTGGCGATGACGAAGGTCAGGCCCAGGGCGAGCAGGACGTAGACGGAGGCGTCCAGGAGCAGCGCCGAGAAGTTGGCGACCTGCAGGAAGTACGGGCTGGCGATCGCGAAGCCGGCGATGAGGATCAGCTCGGAGACCACCACCAGCACCTGGGAGCCGTGCCGGGTGAGGAAGCTCGATCGGTCTCCCTTCTTCTTCTGGCCGCGGAGCGCTTTCTTCTCCGCATCGGGGGCGGTTGCTTTCACGGTGCTCACGCTGACTCCTTCGTCGTCGCGGGGACCTGGCCTGTGGCCAGCGCCATGATTGAGTTCTGGGTGGCGTCCTCGTTGTTGAGGACGCCGGTGACGCGGCCCTCCCACATGACGACAATGCGCTGGGAGAGGCGCAGGACCTCGGGGATCTCCGAGGAGATGACAATGATCGACTTGCCCTGGGCCGCCAGACTGTTGAGCAGGTCGTAGATCTCGTCCTTGGCTCCGACGTCGATGCCCCGCGTGGGCTCGTCGAAGATGAGGATGTCGCAGTCACGGGCCAGCCACTTTCCGATGACGACCTTCTGCTGGTTGCCGCCCGAGAGGTTCTTGGTGTTCTGCCACTTCGAGGGCGTCTTGACCCGGAGCCGCCCGATATAGGTGTCGGTGGTTCCGGCGGCCCTCGAGTCGTCCACGATGATGCCACGCGCCCACGACCGGTAGGAGGGCAGGGCGGTGTTCTCGACCAGGCTCTTGTCGAGCAGGAGGCCGTAGCGCTTCCTGTCCTCCGACAGGTAGGCGACGGAGTGCCGCACCGCGTCCTCCGGGGACTTGATGCGGACCTCCTTGCCGTCGATCTCGACCCGACCGCCCGTGCTGGGATCGGCACCGATGAGCGCTCGGGCCGCCTCCGTCCGGCCGGCGCCCACCAGGCCGGCGAATCCGAGGATCTCGCCCTTGCGCAGGTCGAAGCTGACGTCCCTCAGGAGGTCCTTCGTGCTCAGGCCCTCGACCTTGAGCCGGATCGGCGCCCGCGGGTCCAGCGGCTCCGGACGGATGTCCGTGGCGATCTTGCGCCCCACCATCTTCTCGATAATGTCGTCGATCGTCATCTCCTCCGCGGGACTCGTGGAGATCCACCGGCCATCGCGCATGACGGTGATGGTGTTCGAGACCCGTTTGATCTCGTTCATGCGGTGCGAGATGTAGACGATCGCCGTCCGGTCGCTGATGAAGTCCTTCATCACGCGGAACAGCGCCTCGGTCTCGCGCTCGGTGAGCGCGGCCGTGGGCTCGTCCATAATGAGGATCTTGGCGTCGAAGGACAGGGCCTTGGCGATCTCGACCATCTGCTGCGTCGCGACGGTCAGGTCCCCCACCTTCGCGTCCGGCTTCAGGCTCAGCCCCACCCGCTCCAGGAGGGCCCTGGTCTCCTCGCGCATCTTCCTGGGCGACAGGTTGAACCGCGTTCCCAAGAACTGCTCGCGCCCGAAGAAGATGTTCTGCTCGACCGTGAGGTCGGGCATGAGGTTGAGCTCCTGATGAATGATGGAGATCCCCTTGGACTGCGCGTCCAGGGGCCCGTTGATCACGGTCTCCTCTCCGCCGAGCCGGATCACACCGGCGTCGGGCCTGTAGATGCCCCCCAGGACCTTCATGAGCGTGGACTTGCCCGCTCCGTTCTCGCCGACCAGCGAGTGGACCTCACCGGGGCGGAGCGTGAACCGCACGTCGTCGAGGGCCAGCACCCCGGGGAATCTTTTCGTGATCCCGTGCGCCTCAAGCAGAGGCGCCGCCGAGCCGTCAGTCGTCATGTCCCGCACTCTCCTTTCCGTGTTGGTAGTGGTTCCGGCAGTGGTTGGTGATCAGTGGCCACGGATCTCGGCGACCCTGACGGGCCGCCCCTCCTCGCGGGAGACGCCGAGGGCGAGTGCGACGCGGAGGGCCTCCAGGGCGTCGTCGACGGTGCAGGGGCTCTCGCGCCGCCCCGCGACGACATCGACGAAGGCGGCCAGCTCGGCCTCGTAACAGGCCTTGAAGCGGGCGATGAAGTCGTCCCACGGGGCCTCGTCGGGGAAGCTCGCGCCGGGCTCGACGCTCACGAGAGGCGCCTTGGGCTCCAGCCCGACGGCGGCGTTGCCCCTGGTGCCGGCGACCTCCATGCGGACGTCGTAGCCCTGGCCGTTGTTCCGCGAGGTCTGCGCGGTGGCCAGGGCCCCGTCGTCGAGCCTGAGGACGGCGACCGCCTCGTCGACGTCGCCGTGCGCCGCGAAGTAGTCCGCTCCGCGGACCGAGCCGAAGGCGAAGACCTCCTCGACCTCGCGGCCGGTCACCCAGCGCAGGATGTCGATGTCGTGGATGAGGCAGTCGCGCCAGATGCCGCCGGAGGATGCCACGAACTGCTCGGGCGGGGGCGTCTGGTCGCAGGTCAGGACGTGCAGCCGGTGGACCTCGCCGAGCTCGCCGGAGCGCACCCGGCGCCGGGCCTCGGCGTAGCCGGGGTCGAAGCGGCGCTGGAAGCCGATCTGGGAGACGACGCCGGCCTCGTGGACGGCCTCGATGCAGCGCTCGGTTCCGGCGAGGTCGGCCGCGACGGGCTTCTCGCAGAAGAAGGGCAGTCCCGCCCCCGCGGCGCGGATGATGAGCTCCTCATGGGTCGTCGTCGGGGTGGCGATGACGACCCCGTCGACACGGTCCGGGCTCTCCAGGGCCTCCTCGACGGTCGCGGCGACGACGGGCGCGCCGCAAGCGGGCTCCAGGTCGTGCGCGACCCGAGCCGCGCGCTCGGCGTCCATGTCGCACACGACGAGCTCCACGGCGGGATTGGCCGCGAGGGCCGCGGCATGGCCGACGCCGATCCGCCCGACGCCGAGCAGTGCGATCCGAATGAGAGGGGTACTCCCACGAGTGGTCATCTGGACCTCCTTCGGGCCAGCGGAGAGAACGAGTCAGCACGTGCTATTGACACGTGCTAATACTTCTAGGGGATTCGTTATCCTTAATGAGTTGGGGGTCGCGCCTCGTCGCGCCTCATCGCCCGACGAGCGAGACGGATGCTACACCGCGACAACTTGTCATGACAAGCGCTATGAGAACGGATCGACTCGAACGGCGCCGGCCTCCCCCGGCCCGCCCGTCGTCGGCCCCCGCCGCGCCCTCCCGGGCGGTTGTCCGTTAGAGTTCCCGATGTGAAGGATCCTGCCCGGGTGACGGCGCAGGTCGAGCCTCCGGCCGTCCCATCGTCCCCATCCCACTGGGAGGTGCCATGTCCGGCCGTCGTCGCTACGCCACCCAGGCGGACATCGCCGCACTGGCCGGCGTCTCACGGGCCACCGTCTCGCTGGCCATCAAGGGCTCGCCCCACGTCTCCTCCGAGAAGCGGGAGCGGGTGCTCGCGGCCGCGGAGTCCCTCGGGTACGTCAACAACGCCATCGCCTCCGCGCTGGCCGGCAACCGCTCGCGGCTCCTCATCGGGCTGCTCGTCCAGTCGCTGTCGAATCCGGTCTTCACCGACGTCCACGAGGCCATCGAGGCGGTGCTCGGCCCGAGCGGGCACAGCGCCCTCATCATGTGCGGCGGCGTCGAGAAGGGCGTCGAGGACGCGGCCCTGAGGACTCTCACGTCCTTGAGGCCGGACGGGATCATGCTGGCCGGATACTCCGGATCGACGTCCTCGCTGTACCGGGCCGTCCAGGCCGTCCCCGTCGTCTCCATCACCCGCGAGATCGTCCCGCCGCCGAGCACGCGGGAGGACCGCACCGGACGCAGGCCGGTGATCCGCAGCGTCGTCAACGACGACCGCGGAGGGGCCGCGCTCGCCACCGAGCACATCCTCTCGCTGGGGCACACCCGGGTGGTCCACATCCGCCTCCCCCGCCCCCTGCCCTATGAGGAGCGCGTCCGCGGATACAGGGAGGTCATGAAGGCCGGCGCCCTTCCGCCGCGCTCGGTGCCGGCGCCGATCACCGTCGAGGGCGCCATGCGCGTGGCTCGCCAGGAGCTCAGCCGGACCCCGCCTCCGACAGCCTTCTTCTGCGGCAACGACGTGCAGGCGCTCGGCGTGCTGGACGCGGTCGCCGACCTGGGCCTGGTCGCGGGGCGGGAGGTCTCCGTCGTCGGCTACGACAACACCTCGATCGGAGCACGCGCGGGCCTGACCTCGGTCGACCAGCACGCCCGCGCCCTGGGCACGATCGCCGCGCGGGCGATGCTCCGGGCCCTGGGCCGGGCCGACGTCGAGGAGCCGGGCACTCCCCCGGCGCCCGTGCTGGTGCAGCGCGCCTCGTCGGCTCCCCCGACGACAACCTGACCGGGCGCGGTGGCGCCGGAACGCGGCGCCGGGGCGGGCGCAGGATCTGCACGGTACCCGCACGACGGCGCGGCTACCAGTGGGCGACGACCTCGATGCCCTCCCGCTCCAGGGCCTCGTGCCACGCGGGGTCGCGCAGCAGCCGCGCCTCCCACACGCGCTTGTCCCATTCAGCACCGAAGCGCCGGCGGGCCCACGGCGTGTCCGCCCCCGGGTGGGCGAAGATCTCCGAGGTGCCCTCGGGCAGCGCGGGCAGCAGGCCCGTGTAGAAGTCGCGCAGGGACTCGTAGGCGCCGATCCCGGCAGCCGGGCGCGGGTCGGTGAGAATCATCTGCGGCAGGGCGACGCCGAAGGCGTCCGCGGCCTCGACCGCCCGCCGGTGGGCCCGGGCCAGGGCAACGGGGACCTCGCCGCCGAGCAGGGCGGCGTCGAGGGCGCGGGGCAGGCGGAGGGCCAGGTGGCGCTCGGCGCAGACGGCCAGCACCGGGACCGGCCCCGCCCCGCCGTGCAGGCCGTAGACGGTGCCCGAGTGGGAGTCGATGCGGTCCGCGGCCAGCCCGAAGTCCCCCAACCGGGCGAGCTGGGCGGCGACCTCCGCGGCGATGGCCTTGGGGGTGGCGCGCGCCTCGGCGACGGCCGGGTCGGCCGGCAGGTTGCCGTCGGGGTCGGCGAGGGCCGTCCCCTCCGGCGACAGCGGCGCCCACGGCTCACGGCCCCGGTCGGAGCTGGTGGCGAGGTGGAGCCCGATGCCGAGCTCGCGCTGCTCACGCAGGGACGCCAGCCCGGGAGCGACCCGGCCAAGGTGCTCCGAGACCGCCAGCACGGTGGTGGCCGAGGCGCAGCCGTCGCGGAGCAGGCCGCGGACCACCTCGGCGCTGGCCGGGTCGTAGCCGTAGTCATCGGCGGTGACCACCACGCGGCGGGTGCTCACAAGCGGCTCTCCTCATCCGTGCTCTTCTCGCCCGCCCTCTCCTCGCGCGTGTCGGCAGCCGGGGTGTCGGCGGGCACCTGGATGAACCGTGAGATCACCACGCCGATCATCAGCAGGCCGAAGGGGTACAGGGACATGTAGACCCGCCAGGCGAGCCCCGCCCGCGGTCCCGGGTCGGCGCCGGAGTGGTAGCCGAAGAACCATCCTAGGGACAGCAGTGCGACCGAGACGGGGACGGCGCTGAGCCGGCCGAGGACCCCGAAGGCGGACAGGAAGACTCCCTCGCGGTGGATGCCGGTGCCGGCGGCGTCGTGGTCGAGGATGCGGGCGAAGATCAGGTCGTTCGTGGCCAGCATGCCGGAGTACCCGAAGCCGACGCACAGGCCGGCGGCAATGGCTGTGGCCAGGTTGCCGGCCAGGAACAGGGGCAGGAAGGACACGGCCGCCACGGGCAGAGCGAGCCTCCAGGTCCGTGCGGCGCCGCGCCGTCGCACGATCACGGTCCACACGGCCAGGAAGCCGATCGAGCCCAGGATGACGGTGATCTGCAGGACCGTGGCCTGCAGGGCGCCGCCCCCCAGCGAGTGGTCGACGTAGAGCTGCAGGCCGCCGAGCACCAGCGACATGGCGGCGCCGTAGCAGGCCGAGACGACTCCCACCGTCCAGAAGTAGCGGTTGGTGATGATCTCGATGATCGAGGCGATGAACCGGGGACGCGTCTCCTCCACGACGTCCGGGTTCTCGTGGATGCCCAGGGCCATGAAGATAATGATGGCGCTGGCAACCGCGCCGTAGATGACCGCCAGCAGCTCGTACCCGCGGGTCGGGTCGGTGCACTGGGGGCTGGAGACGTCGCAGCCCAGGACCTTGCGGGCCAGCAGGGGCGTCAGGCCCAGGGAGATGATCATGGCGACCAGCTGCAGGCCCTGCCGCAGGGAGTTCGCCAGGGCGCGACGGCGCTCGGCGGGGAAGAGCTCGGGAAGCAGGGCGCCGTAGCTGGCGTTGATCAGGGAGTCCGAGGCCTCCGAGAGGATCGCGAAGGTGGCGAACCAGGCCACCAGCATGCCCGTCTTGCGGGCCACGACGGCGTCGGGGACCCAGAACAGGGCGATCATCGAGCCCAGCAGCAGCAGGGCGCCGACGACCAGGTAGGGGCGCCGCCGCCCCCAGCGGCTGCGGGTGCGGTCCGAGATGTAGCCGAAGACCGGGTTGTCGACGGCGTCGATCACGCCGTAGACGGCATACACCCCGGCGTAGGCCGCGGCGTCCATTCCCAGGACCGAGACGTAGAAGTAGAGCATCGACCCCTTGATGACGTTGATGGGGATCGAGGTGCCGAACATGCCGATGGCGTAGCGCCACGGCGGGGTGCTGCGGTGCGGGGCGGGAGCTGGGGTGGTCTCCATGGGATGTCCTTCGGGGCCTCCTCACCGGGACCGCGGTGTGTGGTGGGAGGATCGTCGGGGTGGCTGGGATCCGGTGGTCCCTCGTGCCGCCCTATCGTGCCACCGACGGCCTTCTCGAAGCCACTTTCCGCGCCGCGGGCATGACCGCGAGCACGTCGCGCGCCCGCGTGGCCGCCACGTACAGCAGCGAGCGCTCACGAAGCCGCCAGTCCGCGAGCGCCGTCTCGTCGAGGGGCTCGCGGTAGCGGCGCCGGGGGTCGAGGAGCGTGTTGACGTCGAGCAGGAGCACGTGCGTGAACTCCAGGCCCTTGGCGCGGTGCATGGTCATCACCAGCGGCCTGCCGGGCTTGACCTCCTCACGGTCCACGACCTGCACCTCCAGGCCCTGCTTGCCCAGCGCGGCGGCCGCCTGGTCGCGCTGGCGCTTATCGGGCACGAGGACGGCGATCGTCTCGGGGGCGAGGGCCCGGACGCCTCCGGCAGCCGTCCCATCGGCGTCGTCGGAGGCCGGCAGCCAGCTGCGCACGACCGCGGCGACTCGCTGCATCTGCTCGCGCGGCGAGCCCGCGGGGATGAGGAGCGGCACCGGCCCGGAGCGTGAGGAGCGGTAGGGGTGCTTCTCGACCAGTCCCTCCAGGTCGGTGAAGGAGCCGCCCTCGAGCACGTTCACGGCCCAGGCCAGGTTCTGCGCGGTGGTCCGGTAGTTGAGCGTCAGGCGGCGGGCCCGCCCGCGGATCTCGATCCCGTAGTGGGACAGGGTCACCTTCTGGCCGTAGATGCGCTGGTGGGAGTCCTCGCACAGGAAGAGGTCGTCGGGTCCCTGGGCGACCAGCGCACGCAGCAGCTGGAAGTGCGCGGGGGTGAGGTCCTGGGACTCGTCGACGATCACGTGGTCGAAGAGGTGCTGACCTGTCCGCTCAAGCCACGAGGCTGCGATCGCCGCCTTCTCCGCGAAGCTGGTCCCCCCTTCCGCACGGCCGGCGGACCGGTAGGCCGCGATCACCTTCCAGATCGCCATCCGCCTGGCCCGGCTGAGGGATATTCCCCGGCCCTGACGCCGCACGCTCAGGTACTGGGACTCGGTGGTGACCCGGTAGGGCAGGATGACGGTCTCGTACTCGGCCTCGAAGAAGGCCGTGGTGGCGATCTCGGCGGGAAGGATCCGTCCGGCCTCGTCAATGGCCTGGTCCCAGCTGACGCCGGAGGACTTCAGCGGGTCCTCCCGGGAGTGTCCGAGCACGTCCTTGACGGCGTCGGCAATACCGGAGCGAGCCCGTTTCATTATGGCCCAGACGAGCTGGTCGATGCCGCTGACGTAGACGCCGGGCCGGCCGAGCCGCTTTACCGTCTGCGCACCGGAGAGCTGATGGACCTGGGAGGCCAGGTCGTCGGCCAGGTTACGGGTGTAGGTGGTCAGCAGCACGCGCGCACGGGGGTTCGCCCGGGCCAGGTTGCGGGCGCGGTGGACGGCGACGACGGTCTTGCCGGTGCCCGCGCCCCCGGACAGGCGGAAGGAGCCGTTACGGGACTTCTCAGCGTACTCGCGCTGCTGGGGGTGGAGGAATATACGCCATGCGCCGAAGTCCCCGCTATCAATAATCCGGCGCAGCTCGTCATTGTCCTCGACCTTGTAGAAGGTCATGCGGGCGGCGGGCAGGTTCAGGCCGGCGAGGAACTTCTCGTCCTCCGTGCCCTCGATGACGGCACCCTGGTCGAGGGCGAGGTCGCTGCGCACCTGCTCCAGCGACTTCCCGGTGGCCAGATCCAGGAGCGCGTCAGCCTGCCAGGCCACGCTCGCAGACACAATAATGTCCTCCAGAGCGTCCTCGGTGGGCGCGGCGAGCGCACGGGCGGCGAGCTCCTCGTCCACACCGAGACGGTCGTGGATGATCTGCACGGTCAGGCCCGGCTCCCAGCCGGGGGCCTTCCCCATGACGTTCGCACTCTGCACCGGGATACCCTCAGGAGCCGGGAAGGCAAAGGACCTGCCGGGCGCCTCGGCTGGGGCGCCGGCGACCGGGGCGTCCTCGGCGAGCGCCTCGACGGCATCGGTAATGCGGTGGATCTCGGGGACCCCGTTGACGGGGTTCGTGTCCAGGCGGGTGGTGCGCGCTATCTTAATGGCCTTGTCGTGCGGCCAGATACCGTAGAACCCGTAGACGGGCCCGAAGCTGCTGTCCACCTTGAACAGGACGGCCCGGAAATTGCGGTCCACCCTGCCCGTGCGCACCCGGGGGTCGATAGCGGACTGAATGGGCTCAATGTGCAGGCCGGGAAGGGTGTCATCGGCCCTGAGCTTCTCCAGGAAGGTGTAGGCCTTCTTGTTGAGGGACGAGTCCATGCCGTCCTTGACGTTGATCATCACCAGAGTGGGCACGTCTCACTCCTCATCCAGACGGACGTACGCCGACATGGCTGCCACCGCAATGATGACGGGCAGGATCTCGTCGAGCAGGCGAGTGGTCCTGCGCAGGACGGCCTGAAACCGGAGTCTCATCTCCCGATGCTGGGAGGACCCGGCGGGGGCGGTCAGGCTCATGGGAGCATCCTCGCACGTTCCGCCCCCATGGGCTCAGCGGCAGGAGCCCCGCCGCCGGAGAATCTCGCCGTCGCCCCGGGAAAGAGGAGCGGGGCCGGCGGTGCGAGGCCGGATGCTACGGACGCGCACCGGGGGCGGAGACTCTCCGGGCCGGCGACAGGTCTTCGGCCCTCACAGGGCCCCGGCTCACAGGTGCTTGAGCGCCTCGCGCCGACTCAGTGGGGACAGGCGCGGGTGGTTCGTAACGAAGGTGCGCACCCAAGCGCCGTCGGTGCGGGCGTAGTCCCGCAGCGCCCAGCCGATCGCCTTGCGGATGAAGAACTCGCCGTCGTCCTGGTTGGCCTCGATGACGTCCCCGAGCAGGGACGTATCGGTGCGCTCCTTGTGCTGAAGCTGGCAGATGATCGAGCTGCGGCGGACCCACAGGTCCGCATCAGTCGCCCAGGCGCGCATCCGGGCGGCAGCGGCGGGATGCGCCCGCACCACGAGGCCGACGGCGTGCGAGGCCTCGTCCACCAGGTCCCACCACTGCCCGGTGCGCAGCAGATGCTCGTACAGGGCGAGGGACTCGATGCGCTCGGCATGCTGCGCGGAGTGCCTGGAGCGGATGATGGCGAGCACCGCGAACCGCTCCTCCCGGTGCCCGGCCGTGTCCCACACCCGGCGCAGCGCGGCCTCCCAGCCGGTGGCGTCGCGCCACAGGCAGGGGTGGGAGGCGGCGACCGCCTGGGCGATGCGGCGGGTGCGGGGGACGCCGACGCCGTACATCTCCATGGCCGACTTGAGGTAGCGGCGCTGCTGCTCGGCCCGCGCGGGGTCGCCGGCCGCGTCCAGCGCCTCGCGCAGGTCGCGGACGAGGGCGCCCGCCTCCTTGGCGAGCCGAGCATCTGCCAGTGGGGTCACGTCAGTACCATACGCTGTCAAGCTCACCGGCCGCGCCTGGCCGGTGAGCGCCGGCCGGGTCAGTCGCCGTAGTGGTGGCGGCAGGAGGCGATGAGGATGGCGCCATCGCCATCGATGCGGTAGACGAGGCGGTGCTCATCGGTGATGCGCCGCGACCAGTAGCCGGTCAGCTGATATCGCAGAGCCTCCGGCTTGCCGATCCCCTCGTGCCCGGAGCGCTGGATGTCGCGCAGGAGCAGGTTGACGCGCCTGAGCACCTTGCGGTCATGGACCTGCCACCACAAGTACTCCTCCCACGCCTGATCGGACCAGATGAGCGTCATCTCAGTCCAGTTCGATAAGCTCGTGGATGGCGCCATGGCCGGCCTCCAGTGAGGCGATCGACTCCAGCAGGCGCTTGGCGTTGGCGGGGTTGCGCAGGAGGTAGTCGGTCTCCTTGAGGGACTGGTACTCCGCCAGCGAGACGATCACCGCCGGCTCGCGCCCGGCCCGGGTGATGACAACCTCCTCGCAGTCATCGACGACGGAGTCCAGCACCTCGGCATAACGGGCACGGGACTCGCTGTAACTCATGGTCTTCATGCTGGCCGACCCCCTCAGGCAAAACGTACAGGAAAGTGTACGCCACGTTCTGGGCATGGCAGCGAAACTTCCCCGGCCGATCACGGCGAGGGCGGCACCGGAGGCTGCCAGCGGGCCGGGCGTGCGGGCGCCCGGCACACCGAGCCATGCAAGGCGCACCGCCGCAACGACCGCCTAGGTCCTCGCCGATCACAGACCGAGCCAGGCCAGAGGATCACCGGCCTTCCCACAGCCGCCTTGCGAGAAGCCCGGTCTTGTCGATGGGCTCAAGGCCGTCATCAAGGTCGCGCATCCTGCCGTAGAGACGGCGCAGCTCTCCGCGATCTGCAATCAGTCCTCGCGTGACTGCAGCTTCCAGGATCGTCACGGTACGGACCAGCGACAGCGTACCAACCATGGGGTCCCGTTCCCGAATACGTTCCAATCGCTGCGCTTCCGCATCAGCCAGACGAGCCCCATCCCCATCGTCGATCACGATGACGACATCAGTGCCGCCTTCGACAAGAATAACAGCGTGAGCGATCACCATGATTTCTCCGAGGTCCTTGAAACGACGAACTCGCTTCTGAAAGGGCATCCCCGTCGTGCGTTCGACGACGGCACTGAGACTATCGGTGCAGTCGTCTTCCCGAATGGTGAGCCAACGGCTTCCCCGCAGTTTCCGCAGAACGCCTGCAGCGGCGAAGAAGGTGAGGATGGGGCCCGCGTCTAGGATGACGGGCAAGGTCATGCCCCATCCTCGTCTTCAAGAAGCGCGTCAAGATCGGCAAGATCGAGTGATGGAGCGGGAAGGCTCTCAGGCACCGCCCAAGCGGGCTCCGCAGATGGCGGATGCACCCCGGCGTGCGTCAACTCGCCCAGGACTTCCTCAGTCGGCAGTCCGCGGAGCGCAGACAGCCTCTGCAGAGAGACCACGCCCCGCCGATAGCCCTCAACGGCCCTGGCAAGGAGCCGGCGCGGTGGGCGCGTGCGTCTGGACTCACCTTGGAGCGCGGCGTAGTAGTCGCCCCACCCGTGACGCGTAGCCAGGTCCGGTGTCCAGATCTGCATCCACACCTTCTTGAGGTCATCGGCAATGGCTCCGGCCTCACTCAGTGCGATAGCGGCAATAGCGGGGGAGACAAGGAACTTGCGCACAACAAGTGAGAGATCCGCTTCACTCCAAGCACCGTTGTGGTCTTTCATGATTTGCAGGATCGCAGAGCGAGGAACAAGAAGGTGTCGTGCGAAAGCGTCGGCGAGCCGCTCTGGCACCGGCCGTCGGCCTCCTTTACCCTCCCTCAGCACGAGGCCACCATCGCAATGGACAACATGGCTGAGCTCGTGCGCGAGAGTGCTTCGTTGGCGCATAGGATGCCGGCTGGCGGCGACGGCGATGAAGGTCACCCCGCGCAGGGGGTCGGTCATCGTCAGGCCATGCTCCTCAGAAGGGGCCTCGACAATGGCAACATCATAGCCTGTAGTCTCCTCGACAATGCCGACGAGGTCCCCTAATGGCCCCTCCCCCAATCCGTACTGCTCGCGGAAGCGCTCCGCCGCCTGGCGCCCGCGGTCCTGAGTACTGATCATCAGCAGGCCCTTGGAATGGCCTGATCCGCCAGATAGGCATCGAGTTCGAGGTAGCCGATGAGTGTTCGGCGCATCTCCTCCATCGCTGCACCGTCGACCGCGCGCGCGGCCATAAGGCAGCGGTCTGCCACGGTACCGCGACCGGTGAGGCTGGCCAGCGGCACACCGGTCACCTGGGCCAGGAGAATCAGCTCGGGCAGGGTCGGCGCCCGTTGGCCGCTGAGGATCCGCGAGAGAGTGGGTTGGGAGATCCCGGTCAGCTCCGCGGCCTTCCGCTGGGAGAAGCCCGCCTGGTCCAAGGCTCGGGCGACACTGATAGGAACAGTCGGAGCCGTCATGACACACCTCCTGAATCACTGACTGCCTCAGTGATTCAGTATAGGCGCATACATCCCGCCGATCCATGAGGGTCGTCACAACAGATGCTCTATCGCTGTCACGCGGTGACGACGGCGAGCACCTCACGTGCACGGGTCGCGCCACACGAAGCAGCGAGCGCTCGCGCAGGAGCCGATCGGCGGCCGCGGGCTCCTTCACGACTATGCACAACGCGCGCTATCAGGGGCGGTCGGAGCCCGGCGCCCCCGATACGCGCACCGCACGCAAATAGCGGTCGCGGCCCGTGAGGTCCTGTCCGGTGAGCGCCGCCTCGAACCCGACGGCGACCGCAGTCTGCCGCAGTGCCCCTCCCTGTCCGGCGTCGTGCTCCATGACGAGGACGCCGCCGGGGCGCAGGAGGGCGGCTGCACGGCCGACGACGGCGCGCGGCACGGCCAGTCCGTCCTCCCCCCCGCCGAACAGGGCCGCCTCCGGGTCATACCTCTGGGTCTCAAGGTCCTCGACCGCGCCGGCGGGCACGTACGGCGGATTGGAGACGACGACGTCGACCCGGCCGTCCAGGTCGCGCAGCACCCGCGGGTCTACGGCATCGCCGCACACCACCTCCACCCGTCCGGGAGCCAGGCTCGCGCAGTTTTCCCGAGCCAGAGCCGCGGCCGTCTCGTCAATCTCGACGGCGACCAGGCGCGCCTGGGGGACCTCGTGGGCGAGCGCCACCGCGATTGCGCCCGAGCCCGCGCACAGGTCGACGGCGAGCGGGGCGCCGTCGTCGTCGGTCATCCGCCGGGCGGCCTCGACAGCGGCCTCCGCCACCACCTCGGTCTCGGGGCGGACGATGAACACACCCGGTCGGCTCGCCAGCTCCAGGCCCCGGAACCACATGACGCCCAGAATGTGCTGGAGCGGCTCACGTGCGGCGCGGCGCGCAACGAGCAAGCGGTAGGCGGACGGGAAGTCGGAGTCGGCGCCGTCGGCCAGAAGCAGCGGAGCGCCCAGCAGGTGCTCGGCGAGCAGTCGGGCGTCGTTCTCCGGCGAGGCGACGCCCGCGTCCGCAAGACGCGCTGCGGCAGCCCGCACCTCGCCGCGCAGCGCATAGCGGTCAAGGTGACTCATGGGACACATGGGACACATGGGGCTCTGCACCGATCTCGACGCGGAACTCGACCGATCTCGGCGAAGTGCGGCGGGGGCGGGCGTCACTTCTCGCCGATCGCGGCGAGGCGCTCGGCCCCGTCCATCTCGATCGCACTGGAGATGATTGGCCCGAGGTCGCCGTCGAGCACGGAGTCCAGGTTGTAGGCCTTGTAGCCGGTACGGTGGTCGGCGATGCGGTTCTCGGGGAAGTTGTAGGTGCGGATGCGCTCGCTCCTGTCCACGGTGCGCACCTGGGAGCGGCGGGCATCGGCCTCCTCGGCGGCCGCGGCGGCGGCGCGCTCGGCGAGCAGGCGCGCGCGCAGCACGCGCATGGCCGCCTCCTTGTTCTGCAGCTGGGACTTCTCGTTCTGCATGGACACGACGATGCCGGTGGGCAGGTGGGTGATGCGCACGGCCGAGTCAGTGGTGTTGACGGACTGCCCGCCCGGCCCGGAGGAGCGGAAGACGTCGATGCGCAGGTCTGCGGCGTCGATCTCGAGCTCGCCGGGGTCGTCGGCCTCGGGCATGACGAGCACGCCGACGGCGGAGGTGTGGATGCGGCCCTGGCTCTCGGTGACGGGCACGCGCTGGACGCGGTGCACGCCGCCCTCGTACTTCAGGTGCGCCCACACCCCCTCCTGGGGCTCCGCCGTGCCGCGGGCCTTAATGGCCAGGCGCACGTCCTTGTACCCGCCGAGGTCGGACTCGGCGGCGTCCAGGATCTCCACGGCCCACCCCATGCGCTCGGCGTAGCGGGCGTACATGCGGGCCAGGTCGGAGGCGAACAGCGCCGACTCCTCGCCGCCCTCACCCGCCTTGACCTCGATAATGACGTCGCGGGCGTCGTCGGGGTCGCGGGGCACCAGCACCTCGCGCAGCCGGTCGGCGGCCGCGGCCTCGGCCTCGGCCAGCCCAGGAAGCTCGGCGGCGAAGTCGGCGTCGTCGACGGCGAGCTCACGGGCGTCGGCGAGGTCCTCCGAGGCGGTCCGCCAGGCGCGGTGAGCGGTCATGACCCGTCCGAGCTCGGCGTAGCGGCGGCCCAGGCGGCGCATGGCGCCGGGGTCGGAGGCGACGGCCGGGTCGGCCATGTCCCGCTCCAGGTCGGCGTACTCGGCGAGCAGCGGCTCGACGGCGGAGAAGTCCTCGCTCATGGTGTCCTCGGAGCCTCGGGATGGACGGGGGGCGCGGTATCTGGAACCGATCTCGATGCGGAACTGAACCGATCTCGGCCAGACGCGACGACGCCGACGGGGCTCGTTCGGAGCGCCCGTCGGCGTCGTGCAGGCCGGCTACTTCTTGCGCTTGCCGTAGCGGGCCTCGAAGCGGGCCACACGACCGCCGGTGTCAAGAATCTTCTGCTTGCCCGTGTAGAACGGGTGGCAGGCCGAGCACACGTCCACGCGGATCTCCCCGGAGGTGACGGTGGAGCGGGTCTCGAAGGTGTTGCCGCACGTGCACGTGACAGTGGTGGGCACGTAGTCGGGGTGAATCCCCTGCTTCATGGTATCTCCTAGCATTCAGAGGGTCCCGGGTCCCGCATGAGGGTGCGGGTGAACCGGAGGCCGGGAGCGATTGTGCCACCGGCTCCTCGGGCGCACAATGAGACGACGGCGGTGGCCGCGTGATTCAGCGCACCCGGGCGTCCTCCGCACTGTCGCACGGACCGATCTCGACGCGGAACCGAACCGATCTCGAGCCGGAAGTGAACCGGTCTCGGCGAAAGGACTGCGGCGTCGACCGGCCGGGCCCGGGAGGACCGTGATGGTCCTCCCGGGCCCGGGAATCGGTTCAGCCGCAGTCGGTGAAGCGGGTCAGCTGCCCGTCAGCCTCGCGGCTCCGCCTCAGGCGCGACGACGCCTGATACGAAGAGCGGCGGCCCCCGCACCAACGAGGAGCACCGAGGTGAGGCCGAAGATCAGGGCGCTCGTGCCCGTGTGGGCCAGCTCGGGGCTTCCCATCGGGGCGGCGGCCTCGGCGGGCTCAGCGGCCTTCGCCGGCTCGGCGGCTGCAACCGGCTCGGCAACCGCGCCCGGCTCGGCGGGCTCGGCGGCTGCGACCGGCTCGGCGGATCCGGCGGCCTCAGCCGACTCAGAAGCCGCTGCGACCCCAGTCATGGCGGCCGGTTCACCGGCCGCAGTCCCTGACGCCGCGCCACCGCACGCCGCCTTCTCGTGGCACTCCGCCATCACGTTCGCAGAGCCCTCGAAGTCCCAGTCGTACTGGACGACCTTATCGCCGTTCTCGTTGACAATGACGAAGTCGTAGCCTCGAGCCAGGGTCCCGACGTTCGCAGTCATGAGGTACTGGAGCACACGGATGTCCCCCGCCTCGCCCGACAGCGGCAGCTCGCCAATGAGCTCCCCGTCATCCCAGACCTGGAGCGTGTAGGAGCCGTCAACATTGATCTTGACCGTGATCGTCAGGAGGCAGCCGTCGCGGGTGACGCCGAGAATCTCAGCGTTGTGGAGCAGGGAGGGGGCAATGCGGGCCTGGCCGCTGATGTCGATCAGCTCCCCGTCCTTGGGGTCGGCGGCCGCGGGTGCAGCGGCAGCCACCGGCTCGGGTGCTGCGGGTGCAGAGGTCGCCACGGGCTCGGGTGCTGCGGCAGCCTTGGGCTCGGGTGTGGCGGCGGCCTTGGGCTCGGCCGCAGGCGCAGGCTCGGCAGGCTCGGCCTCGGGCGCAGGCTCGGCGGCCTCGGCAGGCGCCTCGGGCGCGGGCGCAGGCGCAGGCTCGGCAGG
>NZ_JONS01000031.1:2797-39964 GCF_000711965.1 Actinomyces israelii DSM 43320 | reverse complement strand
AGGTGCTCCGCAGACGCCAACCAGGAATCCCGCAGCAGTTGCCCCAGAATGCCATTTTGTTTAATTCCGGCCATATCAACGGTGATCGACCTCAAACCAAAGCTTGGGGAGGGGCCGATCTGGGACGTGCGGACCGGGCGTCTGTGGTGGATCGACTCCCAGGACGGGCGAGTCTTCAGCAATGACGCCGACGGCGGCGGGCTCAGGGTGTGGGACGTGCGGGAGAAGGTCGGCTCCATGGCCCTGACCGAGGACGACGACGAGATCATTGTCGCGCTCCAGAGCGGTCTCTACTCCTACAACCTCGTCTCGGACGCACGCGAGCTCATTGCTGCGCCCGAGCCGGGACTGCCGAGTAACAGGCTCAATGACGGCAAGGTCGATGCGGCCGGGCGGTTCGTCTTCGGCTCGATGGACACAATGGAGGAGAAGGCCGGCGGGCGCCTCTACTCCCTGAGCGTGGACAGGGAGCTGACGGTGCTCGACGAGGGGATCATCTGCTCCAACGGACCCTGCTGGAGCCCTGATGGCGGCACCTTCTACTTCGCGGACACGTGGACCGGTGATATCTGGGCCTACGACTACGACCTCGCCACCGGGGAGGTCTCCAACCGGCGGGTCTTCGTCACGGTGGACACCTCCGACGGCGGCGCCTGCGACGGCATGACGGTGGACGCCGAGGGGTTCGTCTGGCAGGCGCACGTGTACGGGGGCAAGGTCAACCGCTACGACCCCGACGGCACGCTCGAGCGCCAGATCGAGATGCCCGTCCGCAAGGTCACGTGCCCGGTCTTCGGAGGGGACGACCTGGATCGGCTCTACGTGACGACCATGGCGCGGCCCCCGCTTCCGCGCTTCCCCGAGGACGGGGCGCGCAGAGGGGCGCTGCTCGTCATTGACGGCCTCGGCGTCCGCGGCTACGAGACGCCCCGCTTCGGCGCGGCTGCCCAGGGGTGAGCGTCGTGGCGCACAACACGCTCGCGAAGGGGGAGGCGCCGCTCCGCCTCGTCCCCGCCGGCTCCTGGGTCGCGCTCGGCGTCACCTGGTTCATCTGGGTCATCAACGCCTTCGACCGCGAGGTCATCCTCCGCCTGGGCCCATCGATCACCACCCACTTCCGGCTGAGTGCCGAGAGGTGGGGGGCCATCACCTCACTGGTCATGCTCGCACTCGCGGTCATGCCGATCGTCGGATCCAGGATGAGCGACAGGCACGGCGTGGGGTGGAGGCGCGCGTTCTTCCAGGTCCCTCTCGTTATCGCCTACAATCTCCTCTCCGCGCTGACCGGCATCAAGGCGATCGCCCACAGCTTCGTGGTATTCGTGGTTCTGCGCGTCGGCGTCAACCTGGGCGCCGGGTGGGGCGAGCCCATCGGGATCTCCAATACCGCCGAGTGGTGGCCCAAGGAGCGCCGGGGCTTCGCACTCGGGGTCCACCACACCGGCTACCCGGTGGGGGCGCTGTTCTCCGGCATTGTCGTCTCGGCGATGCTCAGGATGCTCGGCGACGAGAACTGGATGTACGTTTTCTTCGTCGGACTCATCGCCTCGATCCCGATCATGCTCTTCTGGTGGAGGTACTCCACCGAGGCCCGCCTCGACGAGACCTGTGCGAGGATCGCCGACCGCGGTATGACGGTGCCGCTGTCGAAGACCGAGGCGCAGGAGCACAGGGAGGCCAAGGGCGCCGTCCGCCTCTGCCTGCGCAACAGGGTCGTCATGTTGACCTCGGGAACAACCCTGCTCACGCAGATCGTCTACATGGGCATCAGCTACGTGCTGCCCCTGTACCTGGCGAACATCGTCGGCCTGGACTACGCGGCCGCTGCCGCCTGCTCCATCGTCTTCACCCTCACGGGCGTGTTCGGGCAGATCTTCTGGCCGACCGTCTCGGACTACCTCGGCCGTCGCACGACGATCGTCCTCTGCGGGGCCTGGATGGCCGTGGGCGTCGGCGCCTTCTACTTCGCCACGGCCATGCCGATGTATATCGGCCTCCAGCTCTTCTTCGGCATTGTCGCCAATGCGGTATGGCCGATCTACTACGCCTCGGCCACCGACCACGCGCCGAAGGGGGCGCACGGCACGGCCAACGGATTCATCACCACCGCCATGTTCATCGGCGGGGGTATCGCCCCCGTTCTCATGGGACGGCTCATCGGCCTCGGCGGCGGCTGGGAGGCCGCTACCGGATACCGGCTCACCTTCGTCGTGATGGCGGTCTGCGCCGCTCTCGGCGTGGTCTTCCAGCTCTTCGTCCCCAAGCGGGCGGCCGGCACGACCGAGCACGACGCCTGATCGGCTGCCCGCGTGCGGGAGGCTCCGCCACCCGCGTCAGAACCCGCTGCCGGCCAGTGCACGGCTCCGGCGGGGAGAACGCGTCACCATCTCCCCGCCGGGCCCGACGCCGGCACCACCGACTGAAAGGAACACCCATGGCAACGACGCCGCCCCAGGATAACATCGGCTTGCGGTTGAGCGCGCAGGAGGACGCACGCTTGGCCCGTGCGACGCGAACCAATTTCGGGCGCCTGATGCCGCTTCTTGCGGCCGCCTACATCATTGCGTTCATCGATCGGACGAATATCGGCATGGCGAAGGAGTCGCTCGAGACCTCCATTGGGCTGAGCGCCGCCGCGTACGGACTCGGAGCCGGGCTCTTCTTCGTCTGCTACGCGGTCCTCGAGATCCCCTCGAACCTCATTATGCACAAGGTGGGGGCGAGATTCTGGATCGCTCGGATCATGCTGACGTGGGGACTCATCTCCATGGCCATGGCATTCGTGTGGAACGAGGGCTCCTTCTACGTCCTGCGTGTTCTCCTCGGTGCGGCCGAGGCCGGTCTCTACCCGGGAATCATTCTGTACCTCTCGTACTGGTTCACGCAGAAGGACCGGGCGAAGGCGACCGGTCTCTTCTTGCTGGGCGTGTCCTTGGCGAACGTGATCGGCGCCCCTCTGGCGGGCGCGCTTCTGCGGCTTCACGGCCTGCTCGGGATTGAGGGGTGGCAGTGGATGTTCCTCATCGAGGGCGCCCCCGCCGTCGTCCTGTGCTGGCTCGTCTGGTACACGCTGCCGAACCATCCGCGGGACGCGAAATGGCTGTCGCCCGAGGACAAGAACCTGCTTCAGCGCGTCATCGACGCGGAGGACCGGGGAAGGGCGTCGGAGCATCACGACCTGCGCGCCCTGCTCCCCGTCCTGCGCGACCCGCAGATCTGGCTCGTCGTCGCTATCTACTTCACCCACCAGATCGCCGTCTACTCGCTCTCGTACTTCCTGCCCACAATGATCAAGTCCTACGACGCCTCGATGAGCACGATGGCCGTCGGCCTCATCACGGCGCTGCCATGGCTTGCGGCGGCGGTCGGCTCCACGGCGCTTCCGCGGTACGCGACGTCGATAGGCCGTGCTCGCGCCTTCGTCTCCGGTGGGCTCGTCTGCGTTGCCGGCGGACTGCTATCGCCCGGGTCTCGTCAAACCTGTGGACGGCCGTGTGCGGGTTCGCCATCGGAGCCCTCATGCTTTTCGTCATCCAGTCGGTCCTGTTCACCTTTCCGGCGAACCGCCTGTCCGGTGCCTCGGCAGCATCGGGTATCGCGTTTGTCAACATGTGCGGTCTGGTGGGCGGATTCCTCGGGCCGACTATATGCGGTCGGCTCGAGACCTCGACCGGCGACAAGCTCGCCGGTCTGTGGATGATGATCGGCCTGACAGTCATCGGCGCCCTGCTCGCCTGGGGCCTTGAGTACCGTAAGCCGGATTCCGGTGCCTGACGCCCCAGAAATTGGAATGTGTGGTGGCGGCACCGCGGGACAGCCGCCGGCGCCGCCACCAGTACCGAGGAGAAACGATGCGGATTGTGATCGCACCAGATTCCTTCAAGGGATCTCTTGACGCCGCCGGCGCGGCGGATGCCGTGAAGGCGGGCGATGACGCGGCCCGGAGTGCGCGGGCGGCGTCGGCCTCGTGGATCCGCCGTCATCCGGGGGCGCGCCGGTCGGGGACCGCCAACGATGCGCCGGCTGCGCGCGAGGAGGTATAGGCGGTGCTGCGAGGCGAGGACTACTGGCCCAGGTCCGTGACGGAGGACCTCGAGCCGGTCGAGGTCGACGGACGTCGCTGGCTCGGTTATCGCGGGGCGCCGGTGAGTCTCTACGACGCAGTCCGGAAAGCGGCGGAACGCCATCGCGACGACATCGCCGTCGTCGATGAGACCGGGGAGAGCCTCACGTACGCAGCGCTCATGGAGTGCGTGACCGCCGCTGCGGCCGCACTGGCGCGCCACGGGATCGGACGCGGGCGCCGCCTGGGCTGCCTCATGGACAACTCCGCGGACTTCATTGTCGTGTTCCTGGCGGCCGGCGCCTGCGGAGCGGTCTTCTGCCCTTTGCCGGGCAAGCTCCGGCGCCAGGAGGTGGTGCCGCTGGCGACCCGGGCCCGCCTCGATCTCCTGGTCTGCGAAACCGGCAAGGCCGAAGACCTCCGGGCCGCTCTGGGCGGCGTGAAGGTCGTGACGCCCGATGTCCTGCTTGAGCAGGGCGACGAGGACGGCGAGGTCCGCGCCGGCGTTCCGGGGGATCCGGAGAGCACCGCCATCCTCATGTTCACCTCGGGCACAACCGCTCGGGCCAAGGCGGTGCTGCTGTCCAACCGGGCGGTAATGCACGCGGTGACCTCCTATGAGCGCCTCCTCAGCGTCACCGATTCCGATCGCTCGATCATCGCCGTACCGATGTATCACATCACGGGGCTGGTGGCGATTATCGGACTGATGCTCTCCGTCGGCGGCCGTCTCTACATCCACCGGCGCCTGCGTCCGGCCCCCTGCCTCGACACGCTCGCCGGGGAGCGGATCACCTTCATCCATGCGTCCCCGACCGTCTTCGCCATGCTGGCGGACAACCGGCACCGTCAGCCCTCCCTGCCGTCGGTGCGGATGCTTGCGTGCGGGGCAGCCCACATGCCGGTCTCTCTCATCAGGGTCCTTCACGACTGGATGCCCGACATGGAGTTCCGCACCGTGTACGGCCTGACGGAGACGACGTCGCCGGGAACGGTCTTCCCCGACGACGCGGCCGTCTCGCCGAGGATCGGCTCCTCCGGCGTCCCCATCCCGGGGCTGCGGGTCAAGATCGTCGATGAGGAGGGGAGCGAGGTCCTCTGGGGGAAGCGCGGTGAGATATGCCTGTCCGGTACGAACCTGCTCACGCGCTACGAGTCAGAGTCCCCCGAGACCGGCCTGAGCGGGGACGGCTGGCTGCGGACCGGTGACATCGGCTACGTCACTCCGGACGGCTATCTCTACGTGGTCGACCGGCTGAAGCACATGATCAATCGGGGCGGTGAGAAGGTCTGGTGCACTGACGTCGAGGAGACCATTCGGTCCGTCGAAGGGGTTCGCGACTGCTGCGTGGTCGGCGTCCGGGACGCGGTGTATGGGGAGGCGCCCGCCGCCCTGGTCGTCCGCCGGCCCGGAGCATCGCTGACCTCCTCCAGCCTCAGGGCATCGCTGCGCGAGATGCTTGCCGCATATGAGATGCCGACGCGCGTGCTGTTCGTCGACCGGCTTCCGCAGACCGCGGGCATGAAGATCGACAAGCGCAGAGCCCGGGCTCTGTTGAGCGCCATGATCTGAGGACGCGGTGATGCGAGCTCCGGGCGGTGCGGCCAGGCGCCTCGGAGGCAGCCCCCCGGGCTGCTAATAGTGATACGAGCCGCTCGCGGCTGGTTTGAGAACGGGGCGGTTGGCCGCATAGGCTCATCTACATGAAAATCGTTCTCGCCAGTCTGGGTGTGGCCATCGGGGGCCGCACTCTCGTCGACGACGTCAGCCTCACCCTGGCCCGGGGCGCCCGGACGGCGCTCGTCGGCGCCTCGGGCGCGGGCAAGTCGCTGACCTGCGCCGCCCTGGCCGGAACGCTCACCCCCGCCGCGACCCTCACCGGCAGCCTCACGGTCGAGGACGCCGACGGCCCCGACGGTCCTGAGGGCCCCGGCAGAAACCTTCTGCGCATCCCGGCCGCTCTCCGCCCCCGCGCCGCCCGCGCGGCCCTCGTCCAGCAGGACCCCGCCACCGCCCTCCATCCGCTCATCCGTGTCGGCGAGCAGGTCGCCGCCGCGGCGCGCGCCGCCGGACGCAGCCGCCAGGACGCGCCGGCGCGCGCACAGGCCCTACTGCGGCGCGTAGGCATCGACCCCGCTCTCGCCGAACGGGTCCCCGGGCGCCTGTCCGGAGGGCAGCGCCAGCGCGTCGCGGTGGCCCTCGCCCTGGCCGCCGAACCGGTCCTGCTGCTGGCCGACGAGCCCACCACCGCCCTCGACGTCGTCGCCCGGGCCGAGCTCCTCGCCGTCCTCGACGACGTCACCGCCTCCGCCCCGGCTGCACCTGGCGCCGTGCCCGCCCCGGCTGCACCTGGCGCCGTGCCCGCCCCGGCTGCACCTGGCGCCGTGCCCGCCCCGGCCCTACTCCTGGTGACGCACGACCTCGCGGCCGCCTCCCTGTGCGACGAGATCGTCGTCCTCCACCAGGGGCGCGTCATTGAGCGCGGCCCGGCCCGCCGCGTCATCACCAGGCCCGAGCACCCCGTCACCCGCGCCATGTGCACCGCCGCCCGCGAGGAGACCCTGGCCGGCGCCCTGGCCGCCATCGAGGCCCGCGCCGACGTCACCGACTACCCCGTCGGCAGGATCGCCCGCCCCATCGCCCCGGCGGAGGCCCGCGCGTGACCGCACCCTGCCTCCGGGTCGCCGGACTGCGGCGCACCTACCCCGACGACGCGGGCCAGCGCCACACCGTCCTGCACGACGTCGACCTGCGCCTGGAGCCCTCCGAGAGCGTCGCCCTCCTGGGCCGCTCCGGCTGCGGCAAGACCACCCTCCTCAAGGCGCTCCTCCTCCTCGACGCCCCCGGGCCCGCCGACGCCGGAACCATCCTGCTCGACGGCGGCCCCGTCATCACCGGCCGCCGACGCCCCGGCGCACGCGCGCTGCGCCCCTACCGCCGCGCCGTCCAGTACGTGCCCCAGGACCCGGCCGCCAGCCTCGACCCGCGCCACGACGTCGTCTCCCAGATCACCCGCGCCCTCCGCACCCTCCGGGCGCCGGGCGGCCCCGACGGGCACGAGGCCGTCGCCGAGTCGCTCCTGGAGGCCCTCGACCTGCCCCGCCAGAGCTGGCGCCGCCGCCCCCACGAGATCTCCGGCGGCCAGGCCCAGCGCCTCGCCCTGGCGCGCGCCCTCGCGCCGAGCCCCCGCTACCTCCTCCTGGACGAGCCGGTCTCCGGGCTCGACCCCGCCCTGCGCCACCAGGTCCTCGACCTGCTCGCCGGACTCGCCGACGACGACGGCTGGTGCGCGCCCGTCACCGCCCCGGCTGCACCCGGCGCCGTGCCCGCCCCGGCCGGGCCGCAAGCGGCCCGACCCGCCGGCTCTGGCGCCGTGCCCGCCCCGGCCGGGCCGCAAGCGGCCCGACCCGCCTTGCTGCTCGTGTCGCACGACCTGGCGGCCGTCGCCCGCGTGTGCACCCGCAGCATCGTCATGGACGCGGGCGTCCTGGTCGAGGACGTCCCCACCGCCCGGCTGCTCGACGCTCCCGAGCATCCCGCCGCCAGGGCCCTGCGCGACGCCGTCCCCGCCCTCCCCGACTGAACCCGAGCCGACGCTCACCACCTCCCGTGCCGCCCGGCACCCGACACAGAAGGACCTGATCCATGGCCATCTCGCTCCTGTCCCGCCAGCCTCTCCACGGCCCCGCGCTCTCCCGGCGCCGCGTCCTCGCCCTGCTGGGGGCAGGCGCGGCGGCCGGCGCCGTCGCCGCCTGCTCGGGAGGATCGGGCTCCAAGGGCTCGACGGCCAACGGCCGTATCCGCCTGGCCATGCTCCAGCCGCCCCGCTCAGGCCTGAACCCCCTGTCCGACGACGCCTTCAAGCTCTCGCGCTGGTCCACCGCCGAGACCCTCATCTACCTCGACGCCGACGGCAACGCCCTCGAGGGCCTGGCCACCACCTGGAAGCGCGAGAACGACACCACCTGGCGCTTCACCATCCGCGACGGCGTCACCTTCCACGACGGCACGCCCCTGACCGCCGAGCGCGTCGCCGCCGCCCTGACCTTCGCCGCCGGGTACACGACCCCGCCGCGCATCCTCGACGGCGTCAAGCTCAAGGCCGCCGCCGAGGGCAGCGACGTCGTCGTTACCACGAGCGTCTCCGACCCCCTCGTCCCCCAGCGGCTGTCCAGCCCCCAGCTCGCCATCCTCTCCGAGGCCGCCTACCCCGCAGACGGATCGGCTGACGGCCCGGTCGACCCCGTCGGCCACGGCACCGGCCCCTTCACGCTGACCGCCGTCGACGGCACCGCCACCGCCACCCTCGAGCGCTACGACGACTACTGGGGCGACAAGGCCGCCGCCGCGGGCATCGACGTCACCTTCGTGCCCGACGGCACCGCCCGCGGCGCCGCCCTGCGCACCGGCGAGGCCGAGCTCGTCGAGGCGGTCCCCGTCTCCCAGGTCGCCACCGTCGACGAGGAGCTCCTCCACGAGGTGCCCATGCCCCGCACCGCCACCCTCTACCTCAACACCCGCGACGGCGCCTTCAAGGACCCCGCCCTGCGCGCCGCCGCCCGCGACGCCATCGACGTCGCCGGCCTGGTCGAGACCATGTACGAGGGGCACGCCGACGCCGCCGCCGGCCTGCTCGGCCCGGCCCTGTCCTGGGCCGCCGAGAAGCGCCCCTGGGGCGGCTCCGCCTTCGCGGGCGCCGACGGCGTCGCAGCCACCGGCAGGACCAACGGGGCCAAGGCCACCTTCACCAAGGCCGGCGCCGTCCCCTCCGGCACCTCCATCACCCTGGGCACCTACACCGACCGGCCCGAGCTCGCCGAGATGGTCGTCCTCATCGCCCAGCAGCTCGAGGCCGTCGGCTTCACCGTCAAGCAGGACGTGCGCGAGTACGCCCAGATCGAGGCCGACGCCCTGGCCGGCGCCTTCGACTGCTTCCTGCTCTCTCGCGCCACCGTCCTGGACTCCGGCGACCCGGTCGCCTACATGGTCTCCGACTTCTCCTCCACCGGCTCCTTCGCACTGAGCTTCCTGGCCGACAGCGCCGTCGACGCCGCCCTGACCAAGGCCGCCGGCATTGAGCCCGGAGAGGCGCGGCAGGACGCCGTGATCGCCGCCGAGGAGCTCATCCTCGCCAGCGGCGCGGCCGTCCCGCTCCTCCACGAGCGCGTCCTCCAGGGCGAGGCCGCCGGGCTCACCGGCGCCGAGCGGGACCCGCGCGAGCGCGCGCTCATCACCTCCGCGACCGCCGTCGCCTGAGCGCATGTCCACTGCGAGCCCCGCAAGCCCTGCGGGCCCCGGCCGGGATACCGCCCCGCGCCCGCTGCGCCGCCTGAGCCCGCTCCGCAGCGCGTGGCGCCAGTGGCTGCCCGCACGCGGGGCCGGCATTGACGGCATCGTCGCCGTCTCCCGGATCCTGGCCGTCCTCGCCCTGGTGGCCCTGGTGGGGATGCTCCCGTGGCTGTCCAGCAACGACCCGGCGCTGACGATCCTGCGCGCCACCAGCGCCGAGCGCGAGGCCACCCCCGAGGTGCTCGACGCCATCCGTGAGCGGCTGGGCCTGAGCTCGGGCCCGCTCGGCAGCATCGGGCACTGGCTCGGCGGCCTGCTCCATGGCGACCCGGGGGTCTCCTGGATCTCGGGCGACTCCGTGGGCCCGGGGACGCTCGACGCCTTCGGCGTGTCCCTGATCCTCATGGGCGCCTCCCTGGCCGTCGCGCTCCTGACCGCCGTGCTCCTGACCCTGCCGGCTCTCATGGACGGCCTGGCCGGGCGGCGCCGCAGCCGCGGAGGCGCCCTCGCCGCCGCGCTGACCTCACTGCCCGAGTACCTGCTCGCGCCCCTCCTGCTGCTCATCCTGTCGGTCTACCTCGGCTGGCTGCCGCCATACGGGTGGGGCAGGCCCGAGCAGGTCGTCCTGCCGGCCCTCTCCCTCGGGCTGCCCGGGGGCGGTCTGCTCGGCGGGCTCCTGTCGGACGCGGTCGCCGCGGTCTTCGCCGAGCGGTGGGTCACCACCTGGACGACGGCGGGCATCGGCGGGAGCCGGCTCGCCCTGGCCGTCCTGCGCCGGGCCCTGACACCCCTGACCGGGCAGATCGCGCTGGTCGTCGTAGGCCTGACCGGGGGCGCGGTCGCCGTCGAGAAGGTCTTCGCGATCCCCGGCATCGGGCGGGCGCTGCTTGGCTCCGCCACCGCCCAGGACGTGCCGGCGCTCCAGGCCGGGGTGCTGCTCCTGCTTCTCCTGGCCCTGGGCGCCGGGGCGCTGGCCGTGCTCGCCTCGCGAGCCCTGGTCGGCCGGGCCGCAGGCGCGGGCGGGCTGGCCGGCGCCCCGCCGGTGGAGCGCACCGGTGCCGGGGCCCGCGTCGTCGCCGTCCTCGGGGCGGCCGGCCTGGTGGGGCTCGTCCTGGCCGGGATCGGGCGGGACCCCTACGCGGTGGTGGCCCGCCGCCTGCAGGCGCCGTCGTGGGCGCTGCCGCTGGGGGCCGACGCCCTGGGGCGCGACGTGCTCGCCCGGGTGGCGCACGGCGCGGTCTCCACGGCGGCCTCCGCGCTGGCCGTGACCGCCGTGTGCGCCGTCATCGGGCTGCTGCTCGGGCTGTCCCCGCGCGCCTCGGTGGGGTTGGTGGAGGTCGCCAACGCCGCCCCGCCGGTGCTTGCGGGCCTCATGGTCGCCGCCGTCACCGGGCCGAGCGCCTCGGGGGCGGCCCTGGCCGTGGCCTGCGTTGCCTGGGCCCCGCTCGCCGCGCACGCCGCCGCGCTCGTCCAGGAGGCGCGTGAGCGCCCCGACGTCGCCCTGGCGCCCATGCTGGGGGAGGGGCGGGCGCGGATCATGCTCACTCGGGTGCTGCCGGGGGTTGTCCCCGTGCTCGTGCGGCACGCCGCCCTGCGCCTGCCGGGCGTGGCGCTGGCGCTGGCGGGGCTGGGCTTCCTCGGTCTGGGCGCCCAGGCGCCGACGCCGGAGTGGGGGCTCGTGCTGGCCGAGGCGCTGCCCTACATCGAGCGGGCGCCGTGGGCGGTGGCGACGCCGGCCGGAGCGCTCGTGCTCCTGTCGGTCACGGCGGTAGCCGCCTCGCGCTCGGGCCGCTCCTGAGGGGTGCTCAGGGGCGACTTGCGATACGACCCGCTTCCGGAGTCTTTGCGACCAAGGCGGGTGAGGGGCCGTGACTCGGGCCGGTCGGTCGCAGGCGCTCCGGCTCGTTGTTTCCGGTGATTCGGCCTTCCAGTTTAGCGGGAGGAGTCGCGGATGATGAGCCAGCCGCGGCCCAGTGGGCGCTCGAGGAGAAGTATGGCGTCCCCGAAGCCGGTGTCCCAGGGGTTGGTAATGCTGCTGAGGTCGACATCCTCTACCCAATCGGTGTCCGTTCCTGACACCGGATCGTGCTCCATGTATTCACCGTTGACGCTGGTGTGTGTGGTGACGTAGGTGCGGATGCTGGTGTCGGTGGCGGTGAAGGCGATGATGTAGCCCCAGCCGTTTGGGACTCGTGCGGCGAAGTTGGTGGCGGGGCTGATGGAGGTGACCTGGGCTCCTTGAGGCAGCTCGTGGCCGTCGCCGCTGGCGAGGATGTCGTCGAGGTGGTCCATGTCGGCCGGGTAGGGCGCGTCCGGCTGGACACTGGCGGTGCCCGTTGCCTGAGCGGCTGTTCGAGGCGTTCGAGCCGTTGACACGTCGTCCGGGCGGGAGAGGCTGCACCCCGCGGCAACGGCAGCAGCCACTATGAGAGCCGCGCCGATTGCTGCGCGCCGTGCGAGTGTGTGCCTGCCGCTTTTCATGGGCCAGCCCTGATTCTAGCGGGAGGAGTCGCGGATGATGAGTCAGCCGCGGCCCAGTGGGCGCTTGAGGAGAAGTATGGCGTCCCCGAAGCCCCAATCCCAGGGGTTGTAATGCTGCTGAGGTCGACGTCCTCCAGGTCCGTGTTCTCCGGCCGTGTCGTCGGGTAACGCTCGATGATTTTGCCGGGCATGCCAATGTGTGTGGTGACGTAGGTGCGGATGCTGGTGTCGGTGGCGGTGAAGGCGATGATGTAGCCCCATCCGTTTGGGACTCGTGCGGCGAAGTTGGTGGCCGGGCTGACGGAGGTGACCTGGGCGCCTTGGGGCAGCTCGTGGCCGTCGCCGCTGGCGAGGATGTCGTCGAGGTGGTCCATGTCGGCCGGGTAGGGCGCGTCCGGCTGGACACTGGCGGTGCCCGTTGCCTGAGCGGCTGTTCGAGGCGTTCGAGCCGTTGACACGTCGTCCGGGCGGGAGAGGCTGCACCCCGCGGCAACGGCAGCAGCCACTATGAGAGCCGCGCCGGTGGTCGGGTGTCGCAGGAGTGCGCGTCTTGTTCTCATGGTGGGCCCTCTCCGTGCTGGGGTGAGGACTCGCCCACCAGGTCGTACTCCTGGGCGAGGCCGGCCTGGTGCAGCTCCTGGAGCTGCTTGTCCGTTATTGGCACGCCGACGATTTTTGTGGACTTGGTTCCGTCCCAGTTGTACCGGTCGGCGGTGTGGACGCGGTAGTCGTACTTGTACGTCCACTCGGGGTTCTCGTCCGACGGCGGGTAGACGGTGATGGTGCCGTCCGTAGCGGCTTTGTAGCTGCCCGTGGCGTAGAACCAGCTCGGCTGCGTGTCCTGGTCGGTGTACTCCTGGGTCCACTTGGTGGTGAAGGGGTAGGTCACCGGCCCGGTCGCGCCTGTCTCCTGCGCGTCCCTCACCGCCTTCCCCGCCATGTCCTTAACGGCGGCCTCCGAGTTGTCGACAGCTGGGGCAGGTCGGTGAGCATCTTGTCGACGTTCATGCTCTGGGGGTCGCCGGTGTTGCCGAGGTAGTGGTGCAGGTTCGCCGCGGCGTCCGGCCACCAGGGGGAGAATCCATCGGCGGCGAGGGTGGCGGCCTCGTGGTTGGCGTAGTCGCCTGGGGTCGGGCTCGGCTGCGCGTGCGGGCCTGAGCCCTCGTTGTCGGAGTCGCCCTGGTAGTGCCAGGGCCTGACGCCGGGCATGTCCGCGTGCTCACCGGGAACCCCGTCGCCGAGCCAGTCGCCCTGGTTGTCGGCGTCCTCGTCGTCGTGCTGTCCACCGTTGCGCAGGCGGCCACCGCGAGAGTCACGAACAGCAGTGTCTCGCCCCTGCTGAGAACGGGTTGGTGCAGGCTGGTTGGGGTCGGGTGGTGTCGGCCAGGGCCCGGGCTGCGGGTCTGGCACGGCCAGGGCCCGGGCTGCGGGTCTGGTACGGCCAGGGCGGTCAGGGCGGTCAGGGTGCTTGCGTAGGCCGCATCGACCTGGTCGGCCAGGGTGAGGGCGGCTGTGACCATCTGCTCGAGCTCGGCGGCCTGCTCCTGGATCTGCTCGGCCGTCAGCCCGGCGAGCCCGGCAGCCGCTCCCATGCCGGCCCTGCTCGCGCCGGCCGCCTCGCCCGCGGCCGGGTCGGCGTCTGCGCTGGTGGCGGGGGCTGCCGAGACCGTGCCGTCGGGGTGGAGGGTGACCATGGGGTGGGCGTTGGCGTAGTCGAGGGCGGCCAGCACCTTCCTGCTCACCGCGGCCACGCCCTGGCCCGCCTCGGTGGTGGCCCTGGTCAGGGAGGTGACCTGGGCCAGGAGCTCTTCGTGGGACGCGCCGCAGCGGCTCAGGGCGGCGCGCGCGGCGTCCACGCTGGGGGCCTGGGAGGCGATCCGCGAGCCCGCCTGCTGCGCGTCCTGGGCCAGGTCGGCCACGGTGGTGCCCAGGGACCGCAGCGACTGGCCGGCCTCCGCCAGAGGCCCGTGGCGCCAGGCGCGCACGTCGGTCCAGGTGACCATGGCTCACTCCAGTCCTCTGGCGCGGGCCCAGCCTGCGGCCTGCCCCGCCCCGGCCCCGATAGTGGGCGTGGCTGCGGCCACGGCGCTGTCATTGCTGCGGTGGATGACCGCCAGGTTCTGGGCCCCGCCGCTGACCGCCCCGTACCGGCCGCCCAGAGCGGTCCGCCTGCCGTCCAGGCCAGCAGCGGCCGCTGCCACCAGCCCCGAGCTCGCCGAGCCCGGCACCGCCGAGGCGGCGCCGCCCACCGCCCCGGCCACATCAAGACCCCACAGCCCGTCGCACACCCCGCCCACCGAGGCCGCCAGCGCCTCAAGGCCACCCCCGACAACATGAGTACCCGCCGTCATCGCAGGCCTCCAGCACGCACACAGAAAAAGGGACCAGGCCAGTCAACAGGACCCCGGGAACAGGCCGAACCATCGCACTCGTAATAACCCGAACCCCAGAAGTGAGACTACCGCCACAACCCACACCCTGTCCAGACCCCCGACGCACGGACTCGGCACTGCTCCCCGGGCTTTTCCGGCCCTGTCGGCACTCGGCGGCCCATGGAGGCGCCCGCGTCCTGGATTATCGCCACGCCCACGGGCGCCCGAGGCGGCCGAGAGTCGCTCATCTACTGTCATCTACAGTGAGGCCGTGAACGATCCCGCCGTCGACACCCCCTGGGACTCCGCCCAGTACCTGCGCGCCATCCTGCGCGCCCCCGTCTACGAGGCCGCCGAGCACACGCCCCTGCAGGAGCTGCCCGCCCTGTCCGCGCGCCTGGGCAGCATCGTGGAGGCCAAGCGCGAGGACCTTCAGGCGGTCCACTCCTTCAAGATCCGCGGCGCCTACAACGCCATGCGCTCCCTGACCGGCGCCCAGCGCGCCCGCGGCGTGATCACCGCCTCCGCCGGCAATCACGCCCAGGGTGTCGCGCGCAGCGCCTCGATCCTGGGCGTGCGCGCCACCATCGTCATGCCCACCGTCACCCCGCGCATCAAGGTCGACGCCGTGCGGTCGCTGGGCGGGGAGGTCGTCCTGACGGGCGAGAACTTCGACGCGGCCAAGGCCGAGGCGCAGCGCCTGTCCGCCGCCGAGGGCCTGACTTTCATCGCCCCCTTCGACGACCCGCGCGTCATCGCCGGCCAGGGCACCGTCGGCCTGGAGATGATCCAGCAGGACGCCGAGCTCGACCGCGTCTTCGTGCCCGTGGGCGGCGGCGGCCTCGCCGCCGGCGTGGCCGTCCTGATCAAGCAGCTCATGCCCGACGTCGTCGTCATCGGCGTCGAGCACGAGGAGTCCGCCTGCCTGGCGGCGGCCCTCACCGCCGGCGAGCCGGTCACCCTCGAGCGCGTCGGCCTGTTCGCCGAGGGCGTCGCCGTGCGCCGCATCGGCGAGGAGACCTTCCGCCTGTGCTCGGCCCTCCTCGACGACGTCGTCACCGTCTCCTCCGACGAGACCTCCGCCGCCGTGCGCGACCTGTTCGAGGACCTGCGCGCCGTGCCCGAGCCCAGCGGCGCCATCGCCCTGGCCGGCCTGAAGAAGTACGTCGCCGCCCACCGCCTGCGGGGGGAGCGGCTGGCGTGCGTGCTCTCGGGCGCGAACCTCAACTTCCACCAGCTGCGCTACATCTCCGAGCGCAGCGAGATCGGCGAGCAGCGCGAGGCCATCCTCGGGGTGACCATCCCCGAGGTCCAGGGCGAGTTCCTGCGCTTCGCCTCCGTCCTGGGCGGGCGGGCCGTCACCGAGTTCAACTACCGGGTCTCCGCCTCGGCGCCCCCCGGATCGCCGGCCCGGATCTTCGTGGGCGTGCAGCTCACCCGCGGACGCGACGAGCGCACCGAGATCGTCCACGACCTGAGGGCCGTGGGCTACGGCGTCGTCGATCTGACCGACGACGAGCTCGCCAAGGTCCACGTGCGCTCCATGATCGGCGGCCGCGCCCCCGCGGGGCTGACCGAGCGGCTCTTCAGCGTCGCCTTCCCCGAGGCCCCCGGCGCGCTCATGCGCTTCCTGGAGGTGCTCGGCACCCGCTGGAACATCACCCTGTTCCACTACCGCACCGACGGCGCCGACTACGGACGGATCCTGACCGCCTTCGAGGCGGGCCCCGACGACGTCGCGCTCGCCGAGCACATGGACCGCCTCGGATACGCCTACAACGAGGAGACCGACGACCCCTCGGCCCGCTTCTTCCTGGCGCGGTGAGCGCCGACGGGCCGTCCTCGCGCGGAGGACGACGTGAGGCGACTCATTGACTTACGAAATGGATTTTCCAGGACTGAAAGCTTAGATTAATTCATGACTCAATGACCGGCGCGCCTCGGGCGCGACCGGTCCCGCACCGATTCCGTGGAGGATCCTCATGACCCGTCTCGCCGTCATCACCGGCTCCGTCCGTCCCAACCGCGTCGGCTCTGCGGTCGCCCAGTGGGTCGCCGAGAGGGCGAGCACCGTCGAGGGCGCCGAGGCCGAGGTCCTCGAGCTGGCCGACTTCCGCCTCCCGGTCTTCGCCGAGGAGATCCCCCCGATGATGGCCGCCCCGAAGGACCCGGCCGCCGTGGCGTGGAACGAGGCTCTGGCCCGCTTCGACGCCTACGTCTTCGTCACCCCCGAGTACAACCGCTCCATCCCGGGCGCCCTGAAGAACGCGATCGACTTCATCGTCCCGTCCGTGCTCGCCAACAAGGCCGTCGGGCTCGTCGGCTACTCCTACCTGGGCGGGACCCGCCCGATCGAGCACCTGCGCGGCATCCTGGTCAACTTCACCACGGGCGTCGTGGGCAGGCAGGTCAACCTGTCCCTGGCCACCGACTTCGACGAGGGCGCCTTCGCGCCCGCCGCCTACCACGACGGCGAGGTCCCCGCGATGGTCGAGGCCGTCGTCGCCCAGGACAGGGCGCTCGCCGCCCTGCGCTGAGGCGCCCGGCGCCGGCTGGGGCTCGAGCAGGACGACCGGCCCTGGTCCTGCCGAGAGCCGGGGCCCGGGCCGACCGCTCCCGGCTGCGGGTGGCCCGAGCTGGCCGGCCGTCGTCGCCGCCCTTGCCTGCGAGGGCGACGTCCTCTTCGCAGCGCGGCAGCCCGCGCCGTCCGGCGCTGCCTCAGGCCAGGTCGAGGCCCCGGTAGCGGTTGACCGCCCCGGCGACGTCCACCATGCGCGGGCGCACCAGGAAGGCCGGGCGCTCGTGGACCGCGCCCAGCGCGTCCAGGCCCTCGTCGTCCAGCAGCGCGTCCAGGTCCTCCAGGCACTGCGCCAGCGGCGAGGCACCGTCGAAGCGCTGCTCCAGCAGAGCCCGCAGCGCGTGCGCGATCGCCTCGGCCTGGCCGGGGTCGACAATGCCGGACACGTCGGCGACGTCGACCTCCTCGCGGTCCAGCTGGAGCTGGTCCAGGCCGCGCGAGCGCGTGCGGATCGGCCCGCGCCGCTCGCGCGGGGGCGAGGGCAGCGGCATGCGGGGGCTCGCCGTCGGCCACTGCGGCAGCGCCGTGGCCTCGCGCGGCTGGGAGGCCACGACGGCGGCCGCCTGCTCGGTGGCGTCGCGCAGGGCGTAGGAGTCCATGAGCAGGATCCGGTCGGCGACGTCCAGGTAGTCGCCCGACCCGCCCATCACCATGACCGTGGAGACCCCGGCGGCCGCCAGCGCCCCGACGCGGTCGACGAAGGGCGTGATCGGCTCGCGCTCGTCGGCCACCAGGGCGCGCATGCGCGCGTCGCGGATGAGCAGGTTCGTCGCCGAGGTGTCCTCGTCCAGCAGCAGGGCGCTCGCCCCGGCCTCGATGGCCTCGATCATCGAGGCGGCCTGCGAGGTCGAGCCCGAGGCGTTCTTGGTGGTGAAGGAGACGGTGTCGCGCCCGCCCGGCAGGTGCGAGATGAAGGGCGACAGGTCGACGCCGGTGACCGCCCGGCCATCCGCGGCGCGCACCTTGACCGCGTCCGGCACCGTGGCCACCAGCTCGCGGCCGTCCCCGGGCACGTGCGGGTAGACGCCCCGCTCGACGGCGCTCAGCAGCGTCGACTTGCCGTGGTAGCCGCCGCCGACGATGACAGTGACCCCCGCCCTGATGACCGTGCCGCGCACCCGCCCGGCGTGCGGCAGGTCGACCTCGGCAGCCAGCGGCTCCGGCGCCTCGAGCGGCACGGCGCCCGCGCGCATGGGCTCGTCGCTCACCCCGGAGCGGCGCGGCAGCAGGGCGCCGTCGGCGAGGAACGAGACCCACCCGTTGGAGCGAACGACACCGGTCAGCGCCCGGTGGTCCTCGAGCGCGGCCACATGGGCGAGCAGCCGCTCGGCCCGCTCGCCGGTCAGGTCCAGGGCGGTGCCGAGCGCCCGGGTCAGGTCGCGCGAGATGATGCGGGCGGCCTCATGCCCCTGGATGGAGCGGCCGCGCGCGGGCAGCGCCACGCGGGCGCGCACCTGCAGCGTCCAGGCGCTCGCAGCCGCCGGCTCCCCCTCGTCCTCGGGCTCCTCGGACAGGGCGACGACGGCGGAGCGCTCCAGGACCTCCTGACCGGGAAGGGCGATGGACAGGCTCGTGCCCTTGAAGCCCGCGCGCAGCTCGCGGGTGAGGAAGTCCCGCACCGCCAGACGGCGGTCGCCGGTGGTCAGGAGCGCGCGCTCCTCCAGGACCTCCAGGCCGGGCAGGTCGGCGGGGACCTCGACGCGGATGCGGGTCGGGGGAGCGTAGGGGTCGGGCTGGACGCGGTCGACGTGCAGGACCCAGCCCTCGGGCGCCTCGTAGCGGCCCACGATCGCCTTGTACGCCGCGTAGGAGCGGTCGTCCAGGGCGTGGAGGTGCCCCACGAGGTCGGACAGGGCGCCGTCTCGCGGCTCGTCGTCGTAGTCCCGGCGCGCGCGCCGGGACCGGTAGCCGGAGCCGTCATCGCGGCGCCCGCCCCGCCTGTCGTCGGAGCGCCCGCCGTAGCGGCCGCCCGAGCCGTAGCCCCGGCCGCCTCGATCGCCGCCGCGGCGCCCGCGGGAGTCGTCGCGGCGGGCCGGGCCGTATCCGTTCTCACTCATGGACCGATCTTGGCACACCGCCGGCCCGTCCACCGGCCCGTGCAGCGGCTCATGCTCCCCTCGCCGAGACCGGTCCGGTTCCGCGCCGAGATCGGTTCACTTCCGCGCCGAGATCGGTCCGGTTCCGGCTCGAGATCGGTCTGCGGCCCTGATCCCGGCATGCGCGGCGCACCGCCGTCGTGAGCAGGTCCAGGCTCGCCGAGGTGATCGACCAGCGGTGCCAGAACAGGGTGCGGTCCAGCGCCGCCAGCCCGGGCACGGGTACCAGGCCCGGGTGATCGGCCGCCTGGGCGGCGGGCAGCATGCCCCAGCCCAGGCCCGCCTCAACGGCCGCGGCGAACCCGGCCGCCGTGGGGACGACGGCGCGCGGCGCGATTGCGGGCAGCCCCGCCGCGCGCAGGGCGAGGTCCTGCATGTCGTCGTCGGCGTCGAAGCGGGCCACCGGCAGCGAGGAGGCCGTGGCGCCGTCGGCGAGGAGCCCGGGCGCGACGACGGGGACGTAGCAGATCGCCCCGAGGCGCTCCGCCCGGCAGCCGGCCACGCGCGTCCCCGACGACGACACGGCGCACATCACCCGGCCCGAGCGCAGCAGCTCGGCGGTGCGGCCCTCGTCGGCCACGACCAGGCGGAGGCGGCAGCTCCACCCGGCGGCCTCGCGCAGGACCGCGGTGAACCAGGTGGCCAGGGAGTCGGCGTTGACGGCGACCGCGAGCTCGACGGGCTCCCCGGCCCTCAAGGGCCCGGCGGCCTCTGCGGGCTGCGCTCCGGCCGGCGCGTCGAGGTCGAGCTCGGCGGCCATCTCGGCGGCGAGGAGCGCCTGCTGGCGGGCGTAGCGCAGCACGACCTCGCCGTCGGCAGTGGGGGCGCAGGGGGAGCCGCGCTGCACGAGAACGCGGCCGAGGGCGGATTCCAGAGCCCGGATCCGCTGACTGACGGCGGATGTCGAGATCCCGAGCCGGCTGGCCGCCGCCTCGAATGTGCCGGCGTCGACTACGGCCTCCAGGGCGCCGAGCTGATCGGGGTGCATGAAGGAAGGCTTCATGAGTTGAAGATTATCGCGCTGGTCTTCACGACCGTGCCGCGCCTAGCCTCGGCGCGTGAGCACAGCGACCTTGACGACCATCACCACCGTGACGACCGCGGCTGCCGCGGCGACCACAGCGCCGGCGTCACTCCCGGCAGCCGCCCCGGGCGACGCGTCATTCGGCATGACTCCCGTCCTGACCGGCTTCGGCACCGGGCTCGGCCTCATCGTCGCCATCGGGGCCCAGAACGCATGGGTGCTGCGGCAGGGCGTGCGCCGCGAGCACATCGGGCTCGTCATCGCGATCTGCGCGCTGAGCGACCTCGTGCTCATCACGGTGGGGACCGGGGCGATTCGCGCCGTGACGGGTCTGGCCCCCTGGGCGCTCGAGGCGCTGCGCTGGGGCGGGGCGATCTACCTGGCGGCCTTCGCGGTGTCCTCCTTCCGCTCGGCGCTGCGCCCCGGCGCGCTGGAGGAGTCGGCGGCGCGCCCGGCGGCGTCGGTCGCGGCGACGACGCTGGCGCTGACCTGGCTCAACCCGCACGTCTACCTCGACACCGTCCTCATGCTCGGCACGGTCACCAACAACTTCGGGCCAGCGCGGTGGTGGGCGGCGGCCGGCGCCTGCGCGGCCTCCGTCGTGTGGTTCGCCGGGCTCGGGCTCGGGGCGCGGGCCCTGTCCGGGCCGCTGTCGAGCCCGAGGACGTGGCGGGTGGTCGATGTGCTCGTCGGCTGCGTCATGCTGGGGGTCGCCGCGCACCTGGCCCTGGGCGCCTGAGCCGCCCTCGCCCGTCGTCTATCTTTCATCGAGATCGGTCCAGGGACCGATCCCGACGCGGTTTACGACCGATCTCGACGTCAGGGCTCAGGCGCCGGAGACGCGCTCGGGCGGCAGGACGTCGGTCTGGGCGGGCAGGTCCGCCACGCCCACCGGGCAGGTCACCCCGTTGGGGCCGTGGTTGCAGTAGCCGCCCGGGTTCTTGTGCAGGTACCCCTGGTGGTAGTCCTCGGCCAGGTAGAAGGGGCCGCCGAGCTCGGCGTACAGCCCGTCGGCCGGCGCGATCGTCGTCACGCACCTCCCCAGCCCCAGGCGGGTCAGCTCGCCCTGGAAGAGGTCGCGGATCCCGCGGGCGGCCGCCGCCTGTGCGGGCGTCGTCGTCCACACCGCCGAGCGGTACTGGGTGCCGACGTCGTTGCCGTGCCGGTTCAGGCGGGTCGAGTCGTGGTTCTCCCAGAAGGTGCGCAGCAGCGCCTCGCCGCCGGCCCCGACGGCGGCGGGGTCGTAGGCCGCCCGCACCGTCTCGGCATGGCCGGTGGCCCCGGTGCACACCTCCCGGTAGGTGGGGTTGGGCGTGGTCCCGCCCATATAGCCGACGGCGGTGACGACGACGCCGGGCAGGCGCCACAGAAGGCGCTCCACGCCCCAGAAGCAGCCGCCCGCCAGGTAGATCACTTCGGTGCCCTCCGGCCAGGGGCCGTTCAACGGGGCGCCGAGGACGACGTGCTCGCCGGGCTCCGGCAGCACGCCGTCCTCGCGGCCGGGAATCACGGTGTTGCGGGAGACGGGCGAGAGGCTTGCGGTTGTCATGGCGCACACGCTACGTCCTCCGCCTCCCCGCAGCGCCAGGCGGTGCGCCGTCGGCGTACACCCGGCCGGGAGGAATAAATGCGCGTGCGGGCCGTCGCAGCAATGCGCCGCGACTGCCCGCACGCGGTAGTCGGTCTGAGCGGGCGCGAGGGCCGCGAGCCGTCTCAGGGCCGTCTCAGAGCGTCGTGACGTCGACGATCTCCGCCTCGATCTCCTTGCCGGTGGGAGCGGCGTAGGTGACGGTCTCGCCGGCCCGGTGCCCCATGAGCGCCTTGCCGAGCGGTGCGTCGGGGGAGAAGACCTTGACGCCGTCGGGAACGTCCGCGGTGATCTCCTGTCCGCCGAGCGCGAAGCGCTGCTCCTTGCCGGCGACCTTGGCGGTCACGACCGTTCCGGCCGACACCGAGCCGTCCGAGGCGGCCTCACCGATCTGGGCGCTCTCAAGCATCTCGGTGAGCTGGATGATTCGGGCCTCGTTGAGCCCGGCCTCCTCGCGTGCGGCGTGGTAGCCCGCGTTCTCGCGCAGGTCGCCTTCCTGGCGGGCGGCCTCGACGCGCGCGGCGATCTCCTTGCGGTCGGTCTCCTTGCGGCGACGCAGCTCCTCGGTAAGGCGGTCGAAGGCCTCCTGTGTGAGCCAGGTGCCCTGCTGCTCGGTAGTCTCCTCGGCCATGGATCCTCCTAGACTGAACGACGAGTACAATCCGTGATCTTAGCCCTCGTTGCCCCGGTCCCCGGCGTGCCCGCCGGCTTCCCGTCCCGGCCGCAGCGCCCGGCGGTCCTCAGCCCAGGACGGCGAGGTAGCAGGCCACGCAGTGACAGGCCCACCCCGCCACCGTGCACAGGTGGAAGATCTCGTGGAAGCCGAACCACATGGGCGAGGGGTCGGGGCGCTGGCGGACGTAGATGACGCCGCCGACAGTGTACAGGACGCCCCCCGCCAGGAGCAGGCACACGATCGCGGGTCCGCCGGTGACCCAGAACTGGGGCAGGAACCAGAACGCCACCCAGCCGAGGGCCACGTACAGCACGGTGGACAGCCAGCGCGGGGCGCTCCGCCACACCAGGCACTTGACGATGCCCAGCACCGCCCCGCCCCACACGATGCCCAGCACGAGCGCGGCGGTCCCGCCGCTCAGCAGGGCCACCGACAGGGGCGTGTAGGTGCCGGCGATCAGCAGGAAGATGTTGGAGTGGTCGAAGGACTGGAGGGTGACGGAGATGCGGCGCGACAGGCGGCCGCTGGAGATGTGATACGCGCCGGAGTTGGCGAAGAGCAGCAGGGACGAGGTCAGGTAGGCGGCGCACGCCCAGGTCAGGGCGGTGCCGGGGGCCAGGACGGTCAGCACGACGCACGCGGCCACGGCCAGGGGCGCGACGCACGCATGGATCCAGCCGCGCAGGTGCGGCTTGGGGTACCCGTCGTAGGTCAGAGAGGGCTTCCTGCCCGTGGTGCTCTGCACGGCGGCCTCCTCGACGGCGCTGGTGTCATCAGGTGCACCGACAGTCTCGTGCACAGGAGCCTGGATGCTCATCAGCGGACCTCCTTAAGATCGGCTCACGTGACCCGCGACAACAACTTACGGTACCGTAGGTTACGCTGCCGTAGGTTCGGGTGGAAGGGTGGGAAGCACCTCACTCGCGCTACCGTTGCCCCAGGGCTCGCGGGCGTCAGCGCATGGGGGACGACCGTGCCCGGGGAGGAATGAGGCATGGCAGGGAAAAACCTCGTCTACGAGTTCTACGAGCGCCGCCTGGCCGCGCAGATCGAACCCGAACGGGTGCCCGGTCACGTCGGCGTCATCCTCGATGGCAACCGGCGCTGGGCCCGCACCAGGGGCTTCGGCACCGCCCAGGGGCACAAGCGCGGCGCGGACAAGATCGAGGAGTTCCTCGGCTGGGCGCAGATAGCGGGTGTGCACATGGTCACCCTGTGGCTGCTGAGCACCGACAACCTCTCCCGGGACCCGTCCGAGCTCTCCCCCCTGCTCGACATTATCGCCGACGCGATCGACGAGCTCGCCTCCGCCGGCCGCTGGCGCCTGCGCCTGGTCGGCGCCGTCGATCTGCTGCCCGCATCCGTCGCCGAGCGCCTGCGCAGCGCCGTCGCCTCCACGGCCGCGCCCCAGGGGGCCGACGACGGCGGGGTGCGGGACGGCGACGACGCGCGACCGGCCGGCCGGCCGGGGGCGGCCGACGAGCGCATGCACGTCAATATCGCGGTGGGGTACGGGGGCCGGCAGGAGATCGCTGACGCCGTGCGGGACCTCCTGCGCGAGCGGGCGGCTGCCGGCGACAGCCTCGAGGACGTGGCGGCGGCCCTGTCCGAGGAGGACATCACCGACCACCTGTACACCAAGGGGCAGCCGGACCCGGACCTGGTGATCCGCACCTCCGGCGAGCAGCGGCTCTCGGGCTTCCTGCTGTGGCAGTCGGTCCACTCCGAGTTCTACTTCTGCGAGGTCAACTGGCCGGCCTTCCGGCGCATCGACTTCCTGCGCGCCCTGCGCGACTACGCCGGCCGGGAGCGCCGCATGGGCCGGTAGGAGCGCCAGGATCCTCGGCCGTCGCCCGCCGCCTCCGGCGTCGCGAGCCCGGCGCCCGCGCGCGGCGCGCCCCTCCGGCCAGGTGCTGGCGATGCACGCCGGCTCCCGGCGCCCGCGCGCGCGGCGCGCCGCCACCTCCGATGGCGCGGACGATGGCGCGGACCTTGGCCGCGGCCCCCGTCGGCCCGGCGCCCCGGGCGCCCGGCCCCCGCCGCCCCTGCGGCCCTGTGCACGGCGGCCGCATCCCCGTACCGTGGAGGCCTCGGGGCGGTCCGCCGGGGCCGCCCTCAGCGGAAGCGCCCGCAGCAGAGCGGCAGCGGAAGGGAAGGCACTCGTGCGCACCTACGTCCTGGACACATCGGTCCTCCTGTCGGACCCCCACGCGCCACTGCGCTTCGACGAGCACGCCGTCGTCCTGCCGGTCACGGTGGTCACCGAGCTGGAGGGCAAGCGCCACGACGCCGAGCTGGGCTACTTCGCCCGCACGGCGCTGCGCCTGCTGGACGGCCTGCGCGCCCAGCACGGGCGGCTGGACCTGCCGGTGCCCGTCGGCGACCAGGGCGGCACGCTGCGCGTGGAGCTCAACGGAGTCGATGACCGGGTCCTGCCGACCGGTATGCGCCTGGGGGACAACGACACCCGCATCTTGTCCGTGGCCGCCTCGCTGGCCAAAGCCGGCCAGGACGTCGTCGTGGTCTCCAAGGACCTGCCCATGCGGATCAAGGCCTCCTCGCTCGGCCTGGCGGCCGACCAGTACCGCGCCGAGCTCGCCTCCCAGGAGGTTTACACCGGCATGGGGGAGGCGGCGCTGAGCGAGGAGGAGATGTCCCGGCTGTGGGATGAGGAGCCCGTGCCCGTCGCCGGGCTGATCGACCGCGAGACCGCCGAGGACCTGGCGGACCAGCCCGTGCACACCGGCGTGATCGCCACCTCGTCGCGGGGCTCGGCCCTGGCCACCGTCGTCGGCGGGGCGCTGCGGCTGGTGCGCCCGGACCGCGAGGTCTTCGGGGTGCGGGGGCGCAGCGCCGAGCAGCGCATCGCCATCGACCACCTGATCAACCCCGAGATCGGGATCGTCTCGCTCGGCGGGCGCGCGGGCACCGGCAAGTCCGCGCTGGCTCTGGCCGCCGGGCTCGACGCCGTCGTCAACCGCCGCGAGCACCGCAAGGTCATGGTCTTCCGGCCCCTGTACGCGGTGGGCGGGCAGAACCTCGGCTTCCTGCCGGGCGACACCGAGGAGAAGATGACGCCCTGGGCGGAGGCGGTCTTCGACACCCTGTCGTCGGTCGTGCCCGCCGAGCGCGTCCAGCGCGTCACGAGCCTGGGCCAGCTCGAGGTCCTCCCGCTGACCCACGTGCGCGGGCGCTCCCTGCACGACGCCTTCGTCATCGTCGACGAGGCGCAGTCCCTGGAGCGCAACGTCCTGCTGACCGTGCTCTCGCGCATCGGCCAGGGCTCCAAGGTAGTGCTCACCCATGACGTCGCTCAGCGCGACAACCTGCGTGTGGGCCGCTGGGACGGGGTGGCGAGCGTGGTCGAGTCCCTCAAGGGGAAGGACCTGTTCGCGCACATCGACCTGGTGCGCACCGAGCGCAGCCCGATCGCCGAGCTGGTCACCCGCATGCTCGACGACGTGCCCCGGTACTGAGGGGCACCGGGCCCGCGGCCCCGCCGGCGAGGGCGGAGCCGCGGGCCCTTCTCGGGGCGACCGAGGCGCCTCAGTCCTTGAGATCGGCGCGGGTGGGCGGGTTCGCGCCCTCGCGCGAGACCGTGATGTCGGCGATCGCCGCCGCGTGGCGCACGACGCGCTCCAGCGTGGCGGCGTCAATGGCGTGCAGCGCCTCGCGCCGGTCCGCTCCCACGAGGCCCTCGGACCACAGGCCGTCCTCGAGGCCGCCCATGAAGGAGTCGCCGGCGCCGACCGTGTCGGCCACGACGACGCTCGGGTCCGCCGGGACCTCCAGGCGCAGCCCGGAGGCGGTCAGCGCCAGGGCGCCGTGCTTGCCCCGGGTCACCACAACGACGGCCGGACCGTGCCTGAGCCAGTCGGCCAGGACCTCCTGGAGCGCGGACTCCTCGGAGGTGTCCACGCCGTAGAGCCAGGCAATGTCCTCGTCCGAGCACTTGACCAGGTCAGACAGGGCGACGAGCCGCTCGACAATGGCGCGCGCCCCGGCCGGCTCCCCCATGAGCTGGGGGCGCGCGTTGGGGTCGTAGCACACGGTCGAGGTGGCGCGGAAGTCGGCCAGTACCTTCTCCACCGTGGCCGCCCCGGGAGCGAGAATGGCCGCGATCGAGCCGGTGTGGACGAGCACCGGGGGCTCGGCGCCCTCGGCGCGGGTGGGGTAGGGCGGCTCCCAGCTCAGGTCGAAGACGTAGGAGGCGGCGCCGTCCGGGCCGATGGTGGCCTTGGCGGTCGAGGTGTGCGCGGCGCCGTCGGAGCCCGGGGTCAGCCGCACGCCATCGGCCTCGAGGTGGGAGCGGATGGCCTTGCCGCGGGCGTCGGTGCCGATCCAGCAGTCGAGCTCGGCGTCGCGACCCAGCCTGGCCAGGCCGAGAGCCACGTTGGCCGGCGATCCGCCGGGGATGTCAGTGGGCGATTCGTTGGGGCGGATGACGACATCGACGAGGGCCTCGCCGATGACGAGAGCGGTTCCTGGGCGGCCGGGGGCGGTCATGGTGGCTCCTTGCGGTGGAGGTGACAGTGTCAGGAGGAGGCCTTCTCGCGCTCGGCGACGGCGGCCAGGCGGGCGCGCGCGTCGTCGAGCCAGGCCTGGCAGCGGGCGGCGAGGGCCTCGCCGCGCTCCCACAGCGTGAGCGCCTCCTCCAGGGGAACCTGACCGGCCTCGAGGTGCTGGACGACGGAGACGAGCTCCTCCCGGGCGCGTTCGTAGGACAGCGTCGCGACGTCAGCATTGGCGTCGGACGAGCCGTTGGGCGGGTCGGTGGCACCGGTAGGAGAGGACAGGCTCATGGTGTGGATTGTTGCACGTCTCACGCCCCGCGTGGGCGGGTCTGGGGCTGCGACTCTGAAGTCGGGTCGGGCCCGGGGGCCGGCTTGGTGGCCCCCACCACCTGGGCGACCATGCGCCCGGAGGCGAGCACGCCCTCAATGAGGTCGCCCTTCTTGACGTCCTCGGCCCTGGTGATGATCGCTCCGCCGGGCTTGCGCAGGATGGCGTAGCCGCGGTCGAGCACCCCCTGGGGGGACAGGGCGGTCAGGCGCGCGTGCTCGGCGCGCAGGTCCGCCTGCGCCAGCGACAGGGCCGTGCCCAGGGCGCGGCGCACGCGCTCGCGGGCCTGGGCGAGCTCGGTCTCCCTGTCCCGGACGATGACGGTGGGATCGGCCATGACGGGCCGGGCGCGCACCTGGTCCAGGCCGCGCTGCTCGGCCTCCAGCCGCGCCGTCAGGACGCCCCGCATCCGCTCGCGCGCCGAGTCGAGCCCGACCGTCTCCTCGGCCAGGTCGGGCACGATGCGCCGGGCGGCGTCGGTGGGGGTGGAGGCCCGGTAGTCGGCGACGAGGTCCAGCAGCGGGCAGTCGGTCTCGTGCCCGATGGCCGAGACGATCGGGGTACGGGCAGCGGACGCCGTCCGCACGAGGCCCTCGTCGCTGAAGGGGAGCAGGTCCTCGACGGCGCCCCCGCCGCGGGCGATCACAATGACGTCGATGGACTCATCGCCGTCCAGGTCGCGGATCGCAGCCGTCACCTCGCGCACGGCCTGCGCGCCCTGGACCGCGACCTCGCGGACGATGAAGGGCAGGCCGGGCCAGCGCAGCCGGGCATTGACCAGCACGTCGTCCTTGGCCTTGGCGCCCCGGCCGCAGACCAGACCGACCGCGCGCGGCAGGAAGGGCAGGGGGCGCTTGCGCTCGGGGGCGAACAGGCCCTCGGCGGCCAGCACCCGGCGCAGCTGCTCGATGCGGGCCAGCAGGTCGCCGACGCCGACCGGCCGGATGTCGTCCGCCCGCAGCTCCAGGCTGCCGCGCTTGGGCCAGAAGCGCGGCTTGGCGTGGACGACGACGCGCGCGCCCTCGCCCACCTGCGCGCCCGCGGCCGTCTCCAGGGCCGCCAGGTCGCGGGTGAAGATCGACACCGACATGGACATGTCGGCGTCGGTGTCGCGCAGCGAGAGGTACTGCATGCCCGAGCCGGGGCGGCGGTTGAACTGGACGACCTGGCCCTCGACCCACACGTAGGTCATGCGCGCCACGTAGTCGTCGATCTTGGACGACAGCAGGCGCAGCGGCCACGGGTTGGTCGGGGTGGTGTCCCGGGCCAGGCGGGCGAGCGGGGCTCCTGCGGGCGAGGCGGGCCCCGCCGCTGACGGGGGCTGGGAGGCGCTGGGCACTGTCACGTGCACCACTGTGCCACGTTCCGCCCTGGGGGCCGGCGTCGGGCTGTGGCACAGTGGTCGCGTGACCGACCGCCCCACCGCACAGCCCGCCGGCTGCGGGTCCACCGACTCCGGCACCGGCAGAATCCTCCTGGCGGCCCCGCGCGGCTACTGCGCCGGGGTGGACCGCGCCGTCGACGCCGTCGAGCAGGCACTGGCGCACTACGGGGCCCCGGTCTATGTGCGCAGGGAGATCGTCCACAACAAGTACGTCGTCGAGGCGCTGACCCGGCGCGGGGCGATCTTCGTCTCCGAGACCGACGAGGTGCCCGAGGGCTCGCGCGTCATCTTCTCCGCCCACGGCGTCTCCCCGGCCGTGCACGCCCAGGCCGCCTCCCGCCACCTGCAGACGATCGACGCCACCTGCCCGCTGGTGACCAAGGTTCACAAGCAGGCGATCCGCTTCGCCAAGAGCGACTACGACATCATCCTGGTAGGCCACACCGGTCACGAGGAGGTCGAGGGGACCCGCGGCGAGGCGCCGGACCGCATCCAGGTCGTCAACGGCCCCCACGAGGTGGGGGCCGTCACTGTGCGCGACCCGGAGAAGGTCGTGTGGATCAGTCAGACGACCCTGAGCGTGGACGAGACCCTGGAGACGGTCCGTCTTCTGCGCGAGCGCTTCCCGCACCTGGCCGACCCGCCCGGTGAGGACATCTGCTACGCCACCCAGAACCGTCAGGGGGCGGTCAAGGCGATCGCGCCGCTCGTGGACGTCATGGTCGTGGTCGGCTCGGGCAACTCCTCCAACTCGGTGCGCCTGAAGGAGGTCGCCCTCGAGGCGGGCGCGCCGGCCGCCCACCGGGTGGACTACGCCCGCGAGCTGGAGGAGTCCTGGTTCGCCGGGGCGAGGACGGTGGGGCTGACCTCGGGCGCCTCGGTCCCCGAGATCCTCGTGCGCGAGGTCATCGAGCGCCTCGGTGAGATGGGCTTCGGCGAGGTCGAGCTGGTGCGTACCGTCACGGAGAAGATCTCCTTCTCACTGCCCAAGAACCTGCGCGCCGACATCAAGGCCGCCGCAGGCGGCCTCCGGCCTGCGCACCGGCGCGAGCCCGCAGCCGATCACACCTGCTGATACGGGCGGCGGCCTGTGGGACGCCCGCAGAGCCGGTCGTCAGGCGGCGACGATCTGGGACAGGCGGACGTGGTCGGCGCAGACCTTGTCGAAGGGGACGATCCACGCCGACCCGTCAGGGGTCTCCACCTCGGTCACCAGGCCCTCGTCCTGGAGGCACTCCAGGCGCGTGGCGGTGTCCTCGCCCTGAGTCTGCCAGGCGGGCTCGCTGGCGGGGATGACATATCCGCCCAGCGTCGGGGCGGCCCAGCGCAGCAGCAGCACGCGGGCGCCGGCGCGCCCGGAGACGTCGGGGTTGGAAGCCAGCGATGAGGCGACGCCCTTGGCCGAGCCGATGCCGACGGCGTCGGCCAGCGCGCCGTAGGTGGTGCACATGGCGGGAGTGTGGGCGACGAGCCGGGCGACGGCGGTGGCCACGCGCTCGCGGGCCGAGGAGGCGGCTGCGGCGTCGGCGATGGCGCGCACACGAGCCCCCGTCAGGCGCGCCCTGGCCGCCAGCTCGGAAGAGCTCATGCCGTGGGCGAGGCCGCGCAGGATAAGCCTGTCGCGCTCGTCGCGCAGGGTGGCCAGCTTCGCTTGAAGGCGCTCCTGCTCGGAGGCGAGCGTCTCCAGGCGGCTGATGACACGCCCCACCTCGGCTGCGGTACGGGCGTCCTCCAGGCTCAGGTCGGCGCCGGGGATTGTGGGACGGATCGTGGTGGTGCTCAGGAGACTCGTAGCCATGGCAAGAGACCTTTTCGTTACGTACCAGGGACGTGGGAAACCTTATATCGTGCGCGGCGCGTCTGCCTACAGGTGCCAGGGAGGCGGTGGCAACAGGCGGCGTGCCCGGGAAAGATCCGTATTGTCCCGACGACGTCGGTCGGCGCTGGCAATGCGCGTACCAGCGCAGTCCACGCCGCGAAGGCTCATGGAACCGATGCGACTTTTGTACTGCCGACTCAGCCAAAAGTCCGTTACGGTCACGTGACCTGTTGGTTCTTCCTGGCTCTGGGCGGGATTGCCTCCTCGGGCCGGCGCTGGGGACTAGGTCGAGCTGACCTCCGGATTTGTGAATTGCCTCACTTGGGCGGCGTCGGGGTCGATCGGCGCGGGCGAGGACAGCCCCTCGCCGAGGGCGTTGAAGGACCTGGCGGTGACGAGCAGCCGCGACTCCACCGATCCGACGGCCCGGTTGTAGGCGGTCACCGAGCGGCTCAGCGCGGTGCCCAGCGCGTCCAGGTGGCCGGCCACGGCGCCCAGGCGCTCGTAGAGCGTGCGCCCCAGCTCGACCAGCTCGCGGGCGTCGTCGTTGACCGCGGTGCGCGCCCAGGCCGTGGCGCACACGCGCAGCAGCGCCAGCAGCGACGAGGGGGTCGCCAGGGCGACTCCCCGCCCCAGGGCGTGCTCCAGCAGCGCCGGATCCGCGTCCAGCGCCGCGGCCAGGACGGGCTCGGCGGGGATGAAGAGCACGACGAGCTCGGGGGAGTCCTTCAGGTGGCGGTCGTAGTGACGCTCCGCGAGGGCGTCGACATGACCGCGAAGTGCGCGTGCGTGCGCGGCCAGCAGCCTGCGGCGCTCGGAGCCGTCCGGATCATCCTCCGCCTGCCCCATGGTCGCAGCGGTCAGGTAGGAGTCCAGGGGCACCTTGGCGTCCAGGGCCAGGTGGCCCGAGCCCGGCAGGTGGATGACGACGTCGGGCCTGCTCCGAGCGGCGTCCCGGCCCGGGGCTGCGCCCGCTCGCCGCCCCACCACCGCGCCGACCGAGCGCTGCTCGACGAAGTCGACGTGCGGCATCATGCCCGACAGCTCGAGCACCCGCGCCAGCTCGACCTCGCCCCACACGCCGCGGGCCGAGCGCGAGCGCAGCGCCCCCTCGAGCGCCGTCGTCGCCCGGCGGAGCTCCCGATCGGCCTCGGCGCCGACCCGCAGCTGCTCGGCGAGCGCGGCGTGCTGGGCCGAGCGCCGGCGCTCCATGGTCTCCACCTTGGAGCCCACGGCCTCAACGCGGGAGCCCATCTGCTCCAGCTGCGCGCGCACGGGCGCCAGCGCGCGCAGGACCGAGCCGTCGCGCTCGGCCCGCTCCTCGGCGAGCTCGGCCCGCTCCGCCAGCTCCTCGGCCCGCGCCCGCCACTGCGCCGCCTCGGCGCGCAACGCGCTTGCGGCGTCGCCCCCGACCGCCTGGCTGCGCGCGGTGCGGGTCAGGGCGGCGGAGTACCCGAGCGCCGCGCCCAGGACGACGCCGATCATGAGGAGGAGCACAGGCAGGCCGATGGTGGTCATGGTCTCACCGTCTCACAGGGGTGTGACACGAATCGGCTGCCCTTAGCACCAGAGGCGCCGGCCGCGCCCTTCCCCGCCCCCCTTCGCCGAGATCGGTTCACTTCCGCGTCGAGATCGGTTCGCGGCCGGGTGTCCGCAGGCTCGGCGCGCCCCGCGCGGTGATCGCCGAGACAGCGGCGGGCGCCGCCGGCACTGGCAGAATGGCCGCCATGACAGCGATCATGGGCGTCTCCCTGGAATCGAAGCGCCTTCTGGCACTGATGATGCTTCTTCTGGTGTGCGCGGTGCTTCTCGCGGCTGTGCTGCTGGGGTGCGCCGGGCGGAAGGCCCGCCCGCAGGCCGGGCGCCTGTCGCGCTGGGGAGCCGCGGCCCTCGCCGTCGTCCTGCCCACGACCATGCTCCTGGCGGTCGGCGGGCTGGTCGTCAACCGCGCCGGGCACTACCTGGAGACCGTCGGCGACGTCATTGGCTCGCTGTCCTTCCAGCCCGCCGGCGCCGGCACCGTCCTGCCCCTGGCGACCCAGAAGCAGCTCGACGCCGCTCCCGCCGACGCCTGGAAGGCCGATTTCACGGACGCGGGCGACGGCTCGAAGATGGCGACCTGGACCGGCCCGGTCAGCGGCGTCAGCCTGCAGGTCAAGGTCATCCTGCCCTCGGGGTACAAGCCGGACGACGGGCGCACCTACGCCGTCATCGAGGAGCTCCACGGCTACACCGGCACCCCCGACTCCATGATCGACGGCCTGCGGTCGGGCCAGTCGCTGCAGGCCGCCATTGACGCCGGGCGCATCCCGCCGTCGATCGTGGTCATTCCCTCCCTGGACGTGGATGACAACCCGCACGACTGCGCCAACCTGCAGGGGCGGCCCCAGGTCGGCACCTGGGAGGCCCAGGAGATCCCGCGCATGGTCCAGGCGACCTTCCCCAACGTCTCCTCCGACCGGCAGGCGTGGATGGTCATGGGGATCTCCTCGGGCGCCTACTGCGCGGGGTGGGTCGCCATCGAGAACCCCGGCCAGTTCGGCGCCGCGGGAGTGATATCGGCCTTCAACGCGCCCACCGAGGGAGGCCTGTCCACCCTGGGGCGCAGGGTCATCGACCAGTACACCCTGTCCACCATACTGGCCGCCCACAAGCCCCAGGGCACCCGCTTCTACGTCATGGGCGCCCAGGACGACCCGCTAGGCTCGGCGCAGACCGCCTGGCGAATGGCCGACGCCGCCCGCGCCCCCGACTCCGTCACCCCGGACACGCCGGAGACCGGCGGCCACGCCTGGCCGCTGTGGGCCGAGCGCTTTCCGACAATGCTCCAGTGGTGGGGGCAGGATCCCCAGCTGTGGTCCGCCGTGGGGCTGGACGCGCCCTCGAGCCCGCACGCCGACGGCGATGTGGCGGCCATTGTCGACACCCCTGCCGCCGACCGGGGCGACGCCGCCGCGGTCATCAAGCCCACGTCGCCCGCGGGGCTGCCCGCGCGGGTCGTGGCGGGGCTGATCGCGGTGGCGGGCGTGGCGGCGCTGCTCAGGTGGGGGCCGCTGCTGGTGCCCGCACCGGCCTCCGAGGACGACGACGGGGCCCGGCCCGGCCTGCCGGCGCGCGTCGGCTTGTTCGCGGCCCGGACGGCGGCGGTCCTGACGGCCGCGGTGCTCGTGGCGGTGGCGCTGGGGCTGGTGGGCAACGCCGTCGGCGGCTTCTACACGACCTGGCACGACCTCGCCTCTGTCGTGACGAATCCGACGGGCGGGTAGGCGGGCGGGCGCGGCCGGGGGCGGTGAGCCCGGCCGGGGCGCGGCTGTGTGCGACGCTATCGGGCTCGCTGCGGTCGGGCCCGCTGCGGTCGGGTCCGCTGCGGCCGGGCCCGCCGCGGCCGGGCCCGCCGCGGCCCCTTCGCCGAGATCGGTCCGGTTCCGCGCCGAGATCGGTTCACTTCCGCGCCGAGATCGGTCCGGTTCCGGCTCGAGATCGGTCCTGCGGGCCCGGCCGGCGGCACGGTCGTTAGAATCGCGCCGTGGCACTCACCATCGGAATCGTCGGACTGCCCAACGTCGGCAAGTCCACCCTGTTCAACGCCCTCACCCGCGCGACCGTGCTCGCGGCGAACTACCCCTTCGCCACGATCGAGCCGAATATCGGCGTCGTGCCACTGCCGGACGCGCGCCTGGACCGGCTGGCCGAGATGTTCCACAGCGCCAAGGTGGTGCCCGCGACCGTCTCCTTCGTCGACATCGCCGGGATCGTGCGCGGGGCCAGCGAGGGCGAGGGGCTGGGCAACCAGTTCCTGGCCAATATCCGCGAGGCCGACGCGATCTGCATGGTGACCCGCGCCTTCGACGACCCCGACGTCACCCACGTCGACGGCAAGATCGACCCCGCCGGCGACATCGAGACCATTGCCACCGAGCTGATCCTGGCCGACATCCAGACCCTGGAGAAGGCGGTCCCGCGCCTGGAGAAGGAGGTGCGCGGCAGGAAGACCGACGCCGCGGTGCTGGAGACGGCGCGCGCCGCCCTCGGGCTGCTGGGAGAGGGGGCCGTGCTCTCCGCGGCCGTGGCCTCGGGCACCGCCGACAGGGCCGGGATCGACGTCGACGTGCTGCGCACCTTCCAGCTCATGACGACCAAGCCGATCATCTACGTGTTCAACATGGACGACGCCGGTATGAACGACGAGGCGAGGCAGGCCGAGCTGCGCGAGCTGGTGGCCCCGGCGGAGGCGGTGTTCCTGGACGCCCAGTTCGAGGCCGAGCTGGTGGAGCTGGAGCCCGACGAGGCAGCGGAGCTGCTGCACGAGAACGGCCAGGAGGAGTCCGGCCTGGACAAGCTGGCGCGGGTCGGCTTCGAGACCCTCGGGCTGCAGACCTATCTGACGGCGGGGGAGAAGGAGTCCCGGGCCTGGACCATCCGCAAGGGGATGACGGCGCCGCAGGCTGCCGGCGTCATCCACACGGACTTCGAGCGCGGCTTCATCAAGGCCGAGATCGTCAGCTACGACGATCTCATGGAGCACGGCTCCGTGGCCGAGGCCCGCGCTCACGGCCGCGTCCGCATGGAGGGCAAGGACTACGTGATGCGCGACGGCGACGTGGTCGAGTTCCGTTTCAATGTGTGACGGCTTCAACGCGTAACGGCGCGGAGGGGCGGTGTCTCGAGCTCTGTGGCCCTGACGGATGCTCGGCGCGCTGGGAGGGGGCCGGAGCCGGGCGGCCCTGACGCATTCCTGTCCGCGTCCATGCCATCATGCCATGTAGCGCGAATGCTACACTTGCGGTCGTGACCGGTGTTGAGCCCCAGCTCAGGAGTCTGTCTCAGCGCGAGCTGCGCAACGAGTCTGGCCGGGTGCTGCGTGCAGTGAGCGAGGGCCAGTCTTTTGTCGTGACCAACAGGGGGGTTCCGGTGGCGAGGATCGTGCCACTCGAGGAGCCTGCGCCCGCCTTGAGGATCGTTCGACCGGCACGACGTCAGGGCGGATGGGCGGCTTTAGGGATCGCGCGGAGAGCCGGAGCGCCCAGTCTTGCCGAGACTCTCGATGAGCTGCGCGAGGACCGGCAGTGACGTCACGGACAGTCGTATATGTCGACACCTCCGCCCTGGGGGCTTTGCTGGTCGAGCGGCTCGAGAGCGACGCCTTGGAGAACTGGCTCGACCAGACCTCGGACATGCTGGTCTCCAGTGACCTCCTCGAGGTCGAGCTGCGTCGTCTCGCCGTCCGGGAGGGTATTGATCAGGCTGACGTGACTCGGCTCCTTGACGGTGTCTCGCTAGCCGCTCTCGATCGGGCTGTCTACCGTAGCGCCGGCCTGCTGCCCATGCCGTACCTGCGGACTCTTGATGCGCTGCACCTTGAAGCGGCGATGCGGCTCGATGCCGCCGCCGTCCTCACCTACGACCGCAGGCTCAGCAAGGCCGCCCGGTCCGTGGGACTTCGGGTGGTCGCTCCCGGGGCGGCCCCGGCTGGGGCCGACTCTTGAAGGTGACGTCGTGGAGCTCCGGCTCACCGCGGGGCCGGTTCGCCTGAGGGGTGCGGGTCGGCATGCGTGGGCGTCGTCGGGACCGATGCTCTCACCCGCGCACCTGCCTGAGTGGTCCCGATCGTGTGTGGAGCGGGGAACCATGCTGTGCGCAGGCATGGGCTTGGGACGAGGTGTCCGTCAGAATGACATTGTGGCCTTTGAGCGCTCTGCTCTCTCGGAGAGACCCTTGCAATCATGCGGTTTCTCTGCTCGCGCCTTGTCAGGTTGGGCCGCCAATGTCATTCTGACGGACATCCTTCGGTCCGCTCGGCGGTCCGGTGCGGGTGTTTTCGGCACGTGTAGCAGCGGAGTTCTGCCGGCCTTCCGGCTGTGATTCGGCTTGTGCTGCCAGCGCTCGTAGGTCTTACCGCCTCGATGGATTGTGCCGAGCTTGTCGCGCAGCGGGTAGTTCGTCGGTGTCCTGGTTGCGGGGGTGGTCGTGAGAAAGTCCCACGTGTCGGCCATGACATTGCGCATCGTGGCGACCAGGTCGCGCCAGCCCTTCTGCGCCCCGGCCGTGGCGAACCGGAGCTCGTACTCCGACTTCTTCGCGGGTCTGGGGACCAGCCCTTCCTTCGCCACGATCAGGGTCGCTCAACGACGCCGGCGGGCTCGGCCTCGTCCGGATCGAGCCGCTCGACCGGTTCGGAGCCCAGGCCCGCGGTGATCGCTGCGGTGGTCTCGCGCCAGGAGGTCGGCTCGGCGATGGCCAGGTGAGGCTGGCCGGTGGACAGCGACGCGCGAGCCGCATCGACGAGCGCGACCATCCAGGGAGGAGATCCTTGTAGGCTGCTGATGAATGTGCGCGTGGGGCGGAAACATCAGCCGATGCTTCCGCCCCGCGCATGTGGTGTGTCGACGCTCTCGTCCGTACCGCATCGAGTTTCAGTCCCGTATCCGAAGAAGGCTTAGTGGATTAGAGTCCGAACCTTCGTGGATGAAAATGTGTGCGGAAGGCCGAGAGGGCTTGAGTGCTATTGTCCGGCGCCAGATGGCGGGACGTCACCTTTTCGCGGGCCGGTAACCCGCGGCCTCCGCATCTGACGGATAGGCGAAGCACTCCTCGGCCCTGGTGACGTTATAGGACTGTTGTCCTGGGCGGTGATAGATCATGCTGTCCGCATTCCCCTTGATCGGGGCCCAGCCGGGGCAGGTGTAGGTGCCGGATTCCCAGTACTTGCTCATCCACCGGCCGCTCCCGCTGAAGCGGTACCAGGTGCCTCCTGCGATCGCCCACCCTGTGGCCATGGAGCCGTCAGCCTGGAGATAGTAGTCGCCGACCCACCTGTTGATGGCCATGGCTCCTGAGCCGTCGAGGTAGAACCATCGTCCGCCCGAGGCGATCCACGTGTCGTGCCACATGGCGCCGTCGGCGCCGAGATAGAACCAGGCCGAGCCGACCTGTGCCCAGCCGGTGGCCATGACG
>NZ_JONS01000031.1:0-2787 GCF_000711965.1 Actinomyces israelii DSM 43320 | reverse complement strand
GTGGCCATGACGCCGTCGGAGTAGAAGTAGTACCACGAGCCGCCGAGCCTCGCCCAGCCGGTGGCCGCGGAGCCGTCCGAGCCGAGGTAGGACCATCGTCCGCCCGAGGCGATCCACGTGTCGTGCCACATGGCGCCGTCGGCGCCGAGATAGAACCAGGCCGAGCCGACCTGTGCCCACCCGGTGACCATGGCGCCGTCGGAGTCGAGGTAAAACCAGGAGCCGCCGTCAGAGAGCCATCCGGTCTTCTTCGCCCCCCGGTCGTAGTAGTACCAGCGCCCGCCATCCTTCTTCCAGCCGTTCAGCGTGAGGTCGACGGCCGGGGCGGGGGACTCGGTGGCTGTGTCGGCCGTCGGCTCGGCGTCGGGCTCGGGCGCTGCCGGGCTCGCGGGGGCCGAGCTCGCCGGCGCGGGGTCGGGCGCAACCGGGGACTCGATGCCGGCGTCGCCCGTCGGCTCGACATCGGGCTCATCGGCCACTGCGGGAACGGCGGCCCACATGAGTGACAGTGCCGCGAGCGTTCCGATCGCAGATCGATGAAGGCGTTTCATGGGATTCCTTCCTGGGGATCTAAATTCGCCACGGGGCCACGCCTCCTCTTGTCGATCGGGGAGAATCGGGGAGGTCTCGCGCGGGGTGGCGAATGCCCGTCCATTGTACGGTTCTGACCTCCCCCGCTCCATGCCAGATCCGTCTCCCGCGGTCTCATTTATATTAAAGACGAGAGGCGTGTCGTTTTTCTTGCGCGGGCGGAGACCGCGTCCGTCGACCCCGAAGCGTCCCGTCGACTGGCGCCGCCTGTGCGTCTTGCGGTCCGGCTCTCGGGCGTCGAGGCCTGTAGGCCGCCGGGCCGGCCCCTGGGGTCCGGGCCCCGGGGGCCGGCCGTCGTCGGGCGCTGTCTTCCGGGTCTCGTCGTCTGTCAGATCTCGCGCCGGACCGGCTCCCGGTGGAAGACTGGTCGCCACAGCGTCAACAGCAGGAGGGCTCATGATCAGGGTCGCAATCAACGGATACGGCAACCTCGGGCGGGGCGCCGAGCAGGCGATCTCCAAGAACGACGACGTCGAGCTCGTCGTCGTCTTCACCCGGCGTGATCCGGAGTCGATCACGACGCAGGGCGTGCCGGTCGCGCATGTCGACGACATGCCGAGCTGGGTGGGCAAGGTCGATGTCTGCCTCAACTGCGGCGGGTCGGCGACGGACCTGGCCGAGCAGGGCCCGGCAACAGTCGCCTTCTTCAACACGGTCGACTCCTACGACACGCACGCCGAGATCCCCGCCTACTTCGCCTCCGTCGACGCCGCCGCCAAGGAGGCCGGCCACCTCGCCCTCATCTCCACCGGCTGGGACCCCGGCCTGTTCTCCATGCTCCGGGTCCTCGGGGGCGCGGTCCTGCCCGACGGCACGACGACGACCTTCTGGGGCCCCGGCGTCTCGCAGGGGCACTCGGACGCGATCCGCCGCATCCCCGGGGTGGCGGACGCGCGGCAGTACACGCTGCCGGTGCAGGAGACCGTCGACGCGGTCAAGGCGGGCGACGACGTCGAGCTGACGACCCGCTCCATGCATCGGCGCGACTGCTACGTCGTGGCCGACGACGGCGCCGATCTCGCTCGCATCGAGCAGGAGATCGTGGAGATGCCGCACTACTTCGCGGACTACGACACTACAGTGACCTTCATCTCCGCCGAGGAGATGGCCGCGAAGCACAGCGGTATCCCGCACGGGGGCACGGTGATCCGCCGTGGCGAGACCTCCCTGGGGGTCGCCGCGCGCATCGGCTTCGAGCTCGATCTCGGATCGAACCCCGAGTTCACCGGCTCCGTCGTGGTCGCAATGGGCCGGGCGGCCGCGAGGATGGCTGCGCGCGGCGAGACTGGGGCGCGCACGGTCTTCGACGTGACGCTGGCCGACCTGTCCGCGAAGGACCCGGCCGACCTGCGCGCGTCGTATCTCTGATCGCCGGCCGGGCTCCTGAGCGGGACCGGCGCGCCCCAGGTTCTCGACGGCGTCGCACCGGTGAGGCCCGCCACCGGCGCCGGCCCGTTGCCCGCTGCGCCAAGGCTCTGCGGCGCCGCCCCTGGTGGCTGCTGTTCAAACGCCCACGAGCCACCCTGTTCACGCCGACCTCTCGACGGCGCGCCGACATCATCTGGTTCTTGGCTGATTCAGCTCAGCGGCAGATCGCAGAGGCGGATTTCGCCTGGCCTCATCTCCGTCAGGCACGCTGCTGCTCAACGAGTAGCAGAAGCCTCCGCAGGTATAGGACTCGGTGCGCCGTCCGGTGAACGGCGGTGCACCGTCCGGGCGCTTTCTCCTGACTGGGCTGGCCGCCCCCGTAGATCCTGCAGGCGCGCACAGCGGCGCAGGCCGGACGCTTACCTTCAGCGAATTATCGACCGTGACCTGCCCGACCAGGGCTTCGCCGTCAGACGTCCGGAAACACTGCGCCGCCAGCCGGTCGCCCATGCGGTGGCGACCACGGCCTATTCCCGTATCCCCGACGCCGCAACCGGCGGCGACGGCCCGCAACCCGCGAAGACCACCACGATCATCTATTGTGACCATCTCACCCGGCTGTGGCTCCCGAACCTGATACCGGGCTGGATACCGGCTAACAATCCGCTCCGGCGTCTTCACCGGGCGCTCAGGCATCACCTTGCGGACCCAGTCGGCCTCGTCTTCTGGGTCTGTCCGAGTTCGCGCTTCTCGGTCCCGGTGGCGCGCACATGGCCGGTCGGCTCTTCGAGTCGCTCGTGGCGCTCGGAGTCAGGGCCGTGGCACAGG
>NZ_JONS01000030.1 GCF_000711965.1 Actinomyces israelii DSM 43320 | reverse complement strand
CAGGCCCAGCCTTGTGCGCGCCTCGGCGTCCAGGCCGGCGGCCCACTGCCCGATGGCCAGCAGGCTGCGCGCTCCGGACAGCACGGCCCCCACCGCCACGGCCAGGATCACCTCCAGCCGGTGCCTCATTCCCCGGGCGCACCTGGGATCGGGCACGGTGGACAAGACCTGCATCAGGCTCGGCTGGCGCCCAGCAATGTTGATAGGGGAAGATGGCATAGCGGCGCGGCTCCTGACGACGAAAGGGTGCGTAGGACACACCCATCGTCACCCCAGGAACCGCGCCGCACCCCCACCAACACACCCACGACTACGCCGACCCCCTGAGGGGCTGCTGGCCCAGAGAGCCCAGCTCCTGCGATTGTAGTAAATGCGGTAAGCGCCGTTCCCGCCAGAGATTTGGATTCATCCGAGTGTTTTTTTGCTTGCGCCGTAAATCTCTGCGGCCCGCTCGCTCCCCAGGGCATCAAGATAACCGTACACAGACGCAGAAAATTGATACTTGTCCTTCAATCCTTTAGCATCAGTCGGGTTAGAGCTGTTAACCGTCTCTTCGGCGAGCGCAGTTCCGATAGTCGTTGCCGCATTCTTATTGTCGATTATCCTGTAGATAAGTGACGAAAGCGTGTTTGACCCATCAGACAGCTCAAGGCCTGTAGAGTTTCCCCCGTCAGGACTGCCTCCGTTGGCAACAGAAGCGACTTCTTTACGGCTATTGGCCACAAGCACCGAAAGGTTTTCTTTCATGATATCCGTGTAATTTTCTGTCTCCACATTGTCTACTGCATACTCCATCGAACGGGAAGTCAGCCATGTCGCAGCCCCAGCTACCTCCGGATCCGTGCTGCTCCGGTGTGATGATGCGGCGGCCTGCGCGGCGGTGAAACCGTCCAGCCCGACTTCGGAGTCCCATTTGTGCTCGGTGAGAAGTTGCCATCGAGAATTTGTCTGGTCGCCGGGTACCCATTTTCCGTTCTTCATCTCCCCATCGGGGGTGAGATACTGTTGAGCCGCATCTGGATTATTGCCCATGGCCTTTGTTACACCATACAACGGACCCATAGATCCGTTTTGAAATGAGCGGCCCTCATTATAGAACCAACCGTATGTGTCATCGTGGTAACCCGAAATCTGATCTCCGGTATGGCTGGCCGCACCACCTTTAAAAGACAAGTCTTCAAGCTCGTCGCCGAGTTGAACGAGTGTGTCTGTGTCGTAGACGACCCCATCGGTAGCCAAAAACTCATTAAGGCTTGACATTCGGCCTCGGTGCCCTTTGGCGGACACCGATTGATAGAGCGCATCGGACCAGGAGTCATATCCTTCCGGAGGTGTGTCCGTGTGCGTAGCAGCAGCCAAAATATGACCGAGTTTGTCGTTAGCGCTGGCAACCGCTTCCGTGGCGGTCGAGTAGTTGCCGTACTGAACAGTTTTTTGACCAGTATATTTCGTATAGTGCCAACTCATTGTGATGGGCAACTCGACAAAGTTGTCGATACCGTAAGTACTGACAAACGTGCCTCCGTAGGCTGGCTCGTCCTGATGTTTACCCATCTCATCTAAGATCTCGTCTACGGTACGTCCGTCTGAAGATGTTCCATTGCTGCCACCTTTGAGCGCCTCGCTCAGGGCGGTGGCGTCAGTCTTGCCGTTGGTCGCTGATTCGCTGTTGTACTTTTTGACATTGTCGACAGTATCCGTATTGCTCCAGTATCCCTCGGTGTCAACCGTCCCGTCGGGCGGGTCGGGCAAATAATAGGACAACATTCCATTGGAATCCGCGGATGTAATCCCCGAGGAATTCATGTCAATGGCTTCTTGGCGACGAGTGCGCAACTCTTCAGCCAGCGTCCGAATCTTCTCTGCCCATGCGTTCACATTCGCTTCGTCTCCTGAACCAGATAATACATCAGTGGCTGAAACGACCGAGGCTACCGGATCATGATTGGCTGAACTGGAATTATCGATGTTCCTCCGTTCTGTATCCACGGCAGAAGCGCGTTCGTCCAGGTTATTGATGACCGTGAGCATTCCCTCAGGGTTAATTTTGATGTAGGCCATGAAAAGTCTTCTCGCTGTTGGTGTGAGTTGGGATTTATGGAGTCAACCGCTGTTGGGCCACTTGGCCTCTTCGGAATCGGAGTCAACATATTCCAGATCCGCATCAACGATCTCGTTCTCGGCGTTGGTCAGAGCCGAGACGATCGACGTGAAAGCCGAATCAGTGCCGGATACGACAGCGGTGATCTTAGTGCGGTAGTCATCGGCCACCGGAGAGGTCCACACGTCCTCCGTAAGCCCGTCATCGATTGTACCGGCCTTGGTAGATGCAGACGATTTAGGAGTCCATGAGCCCAAGTTGCTCTGAGATGTGGTTGCCTGAGACTTAATGGCTCTGATTGCCACCAACTTAGGATTATCGATCTGGTTACCCATCGCGGGTCCTCTCTTGTTCGCCTTGCCTGCAAGTATCGCGGTTAGTGGTCGTTGTTGATGGTCTGCGCCTCGGCGACGGGGATGTTGACCGTGGTGGAGGTGGTAACCGCGCCGAGGTCACCGGAGGCGCCGTCGGTGGCTGTGAAGGACACAGAGTAGGCGACGGAGATGTCCAGAGGCGTGATTCCGCCCAGGTGAGCTGAGCTTCGGGTGAACTCGATCGTGCAGTTGGACGACCCCTCGGCTGCGCCTTCGCTCCAGGTGGTGCCGAAGCCGTGGCAGTTCGGGGCGGAGTCGGGGGCCGAGAGCCTGAGCCCGTCGGAGACCGCGGTCACGGTTGCGCTGACCGGGCCGGCCGTCGCGGTGGCCGTCACCTTCGCAGGGGTCTCGTCGGTGGCCCACACCCACGTGTCCCAGCCCACCAGGGTCGCCCCAGAGGACCCCAGCTTCGGGTTTGTCTCCACGCCCGGCTGTGGGATCGTCACCGCATTCCATGCCGCACGCGCCAGGGTCTGGCCATCGATCAACGGAGCCGGAGGCTCGCTACCAGCAGGCACATATACATTCTTGTGATCCTTGAAACACTCCTCGGATACCTGCTTTAAATCTTTTCCCGGAGGAAGTCTATTCGCGATACAAATTGGCGTATACCAACTGCCTTCTTCGTCGTCAGCGTGATCTTGCCAACCCGGGTGGGTGCTGCCGTCGGGAGGCAAGTCGTCATAATCGAAAGGACGACTTTCATGGTCGCGCATAGAGTCTGCAAACTCTTTGCCGGTCCACGAAGACACATACTCGCACGCCGGCAGGACGGTCGCTGTTACGGTCTGGGTCGATGCCGTCACGCCGCCGCCACCGCCGTCTGAGCCTGATGCGGCCGACTCGTAGGTCACCGACACAGAGATCTGCGCGCTGCCGTCCGGAGCCTGACCGGAGTAGGCCTTCGTGTCTTCGCTGTAAGCCGGAGGCGCAGCCATAAAAACCAGCGCGGCCGCCAGGACCACCATGAAGGCCGCGCCACATCGCCTCGCCGTCGCGATCATGACTCGGGTTCCTTTCAGCACTGGTCAGCATCTCCGTGAGAGGAGCCGGCGACCTTCCAGCCCGAGCCGCTCCGCACCAGGGTGTAGGTCATGGGGAACCGGTGCGGGACCTCCTCGGACGTATGGTCCTCGCCCGATGCCGACACCACCCTCGCCTTGGTCATGTCGGTGCAGGTCCCCACCGACGCCGTGAAGTCGTTCGGCATCAGGTCCACCGTCCATACCTCGGTGCTGGCAGAGCCCTCAACATGCTGGCCCTTGGCCTCCTGATCCTTGTAATTCGTCATGAAGTCCGTCAGCCTCTGGCCGGTCATGGTGGCCTCCACCTGCGCGGTGCCGTTCATGTCCCGCACGGCCTTCCATGTGGCCTGGTCATAGGCCACGAACGCCGCCAGCACCTCGCTCTGCGCAGGGTCCAGACCCTCGGGGACCGACACCATGGTGTACTCGATCTGCGAGTCCGACAGCGACTCCGCCGTCAGACCCGTCGCCACAGCACCCGCACCAGCGGACGCCTCCGCCGAGGACCCGTCAGCCCCCCCCACCCCCGCACTGGCCGACACCCCACCGCCGTCGTCCGGCGAGTACTGCGGCACCGACGCGCCCGCGCCCGCATCACCAGAAGAGCACCCAGCCGCCCCGCCGAGCACCAGCACCACAGCCGCCGCACCAGCAGCAGCCCCACACCAACGAACCATACGCACAGCAACCCCCAGACACAGGGACAACGCGAACAACCCACACGCTACCAGCACACCCCAAACAGCACCAGGGCCCTCGGCCCGGAATACCAAGGTCTTCGAGCCGAGGCATGCGGGTCGGGAGCAGCAAGGCCAGCCGAGAGCCCCGCCGTCGGCGGCGGTATCCCCCGCCTCCCCGTATCGGCACTTCTACCCATCGGGTATTCGTCGGCCAGGGGCACAGCGCCTTTACCGTGCCTCTACCATCGTGGCCATGAGTCTGCCCGTATCGCCCCCCGGCCCCGGTCGCCGAGCACGCACAGATCCGCGCACCATGGTCATCGCCGTGATCGTCGGAGCGCTGACCCTGGGCGGCGTCGTCGTGGGCGGCAGGCTGATCGCCGGAGACGTCAACTACGCGCGGCCGCCCCGCGTGGAAGAGAACCTCGACTCTGACGCCCCGTCGGACTCGTGGGCGGGCGGCGCCGCCCGGCAGTGGTCGACGACGATCGACGCCGGCGCCTCGGTCTTCACCACCCCCGACCACCTCTTCTCAGTCAAGACCGGCGACGACCCCCAGACCTCCACCCTGACCGCCTACACCATGAACGGCTCCGGCGTCACCCAGGCGTGGACCGCCGCCGTGGACACCTCGGCGGACTCAGTAGCCGTGAGCGGCGCAGAGGACAATCCGATCTACCCCTCCTTCCTCCTGTGGGGCAAGAACACCCTCATCCACGGCCGGACCCTCTACGACATCACCACCGGCGCCACCAGCGACGCCCCCTGGCCTGCCGACGCCGTCCCCGTCGTCGTCAAGGACGAGGGCGTCGTCGTCGCCTGCCAGCAGACCACCTGCGCCGGCTACCGCGAGGGCGCAGCCGAGCCCGCCTGGTCCTCAACCGTCCATGACGCGGTCCAGGGCTCTCCCGCGCAGACCGACGCGGCGGCGCGCATTACCAAGATGGTCGACCCCAACTACACGAATGCGGTCTCCCTGGCCGACGCGAAGTATGTCATTATCGCCTACCACTATGTGATCAACATCGATACCGGGCAGGTCGTCGACTTCTCCGTGCCGGATAATCCACCCGGCGTCTACAGTATCGGGCACACGAACGAGGGCTGGTCCATCGCCTCCACCTACTTCGATGTGGCGGCGAAGTCCCCGACGCAGTGGCACCTCTCCTTCTACGGCCCGGCCGGGGGCGAGCCCACATCCACGCAGGACACGCCAGATCCCCCCGACACCACCTACCCGCTGTACTACCCGCGGACGCCCACGAAGGACGACCACCGGAGAATGTTTCTCCACCATGACTACAGCACGCTGGCCGGGTCAGTAACCGCCGCCGAAGAGGACAAGAAGCTCTGTGTGCAGAAGATCGAGATGTCGAACGGCACCACGATCGACGTGACCGGTCTGGACAAGAACGCCTTCCCCTGCCTGGAAAGGGAGGCCACCAAGGTCTCGACCAACGGAGATGTGGTGATGGTGGGTATGAGGCAGGTCACGAATGCGGTTCCCTTCTCGCTGATGTACAACGCCGCCACTGGCGAGCAGATCGTCTTCGAGGGAATGGACCCCGCCAACGGCGCCACCTTCACCGTGGCCGCCCCGAAGCAGATCATCGGCTACTCCCCCACGGACGGCACCCTCACCGGCTACACGCCCACCTCCTCCCAGTAGGCGCACGCCCAGTAGACGCCCACCAGGCCCCTGAACCGAACTCGGCGCGGAATACGACCGATCTCGGCGAAAGGGAGCCGAGGGCCCGGCCCGCGCTCTGTTGGGATCAATCATCTGGGCGCCGCTACCATCGAGGTCATGAGTCCACCCGCACCCGGCCCCGGCCGCCGCGCACGCACAGATCCGCGCACCATGGTCATCGCCGTGATCGTCGGAGCGCTGACCCTGGGCGGCGTCGTCGTGGGCGGCAGGCTGATCGCCGGAGACGTCAACTACGCACGGCCACCCCGCGCAGGGAAAGAGGCAGGCACCCCGTCGGACTCGTGGGCGAGCGGCGCCGCTCGGCAGTGGTCGACGACGATCGACGCCGGCGCCTCGGTCTTCACCACCCCCGACCACCTCTTCTCAGTCAAGACCGGCGACAACCCCCGGACCTCCACCCTGACCGCCTACACCATGAACGGCTCCGGCGTCACCCAGGCGTGGACCGCCACCATGGACACCTCAGGTGACTCGGTCCCTGCCGACAGCTCGGACAGCAACCCGATCTACCCCTCCTTCCTCCTGTGGGGCAAGAACACCCTCATCCACGGCAGGACCCTCTACGACATCACCACCGGCGCCACCAGCGACGTCCCCTGGCCCGACAACGCTGTCCCCGTCGTCGTCAACAACGAGGACATCGTCATCGCCTGCCAGCAGACCACCTGCGCCGGCTACCGCGAGGGCGCCACCGAGCCCGCCTGGTCCTCCCCCGTCCACGACGCTGTCAAGGGCCTTTCGCTGAAGGATGCCGACGCCGCCGCAGGCATTAGCAAAGACGGCCTCAACCAGACGGAGCCAATCACCCTGGGAGGCTCGAAGTACGTCGTTATCGCCCATCACTACGTGATCAATATCGATACCGGGCAGGTCGTCGACTTCTCAATACCGGACGATCCGCCCGGCATCTACGTCATCGCGTACACGGACGAGGGCTGGACCAGCATCTCCACCTACTACGATGTGATGGCGAACTCCCCGACTCAGTGGCACCTCTCCTTCTACGGCCCAGCCGGGGGCGACCCCACGTCCACGCAGAACGCGCCGGACCCCCTCACCACCAGTACCTACCCGCTGTACTACCCGAGCACGCCCACGAAGGACGACTACCGGAGAATATGGCTCGACCGCGACTACAGCACGGTGGTCGGGGCGATGATCATCAATGGCGACGAGGATTCCTGCGTGCAGAAGATCGAGATGTCGAACGGCACCACGATCGACATGTCCGGCCTGGACAAGAACGCCTTCCCCTGCCTCGATCAGAAAACCGCCGCAGTCTCCGACACCGCGAAAGTCGTGACGGTGGGCATGAGGCAGGTCACGAATGCCGCACCCTTCTCACTGATGTACAACGCCGCCACAGGCGAGCAGATCACCTTCGAGGGAATGGACCCCGCCAACGGCGCCACCTTCACCATAGCCGCCCCGGGACAGATCATCGGCTACTCCCCCACGGACGGCACCCTCGCCGGCTACACGCCCGCCTCTCCCCGATAGGCGTACGCGCCCACACGATGTCGGTGGGACTGAGGTTCTCCCACGGGGCGCCACGATCCGACATCCCCGGGTGCGCGCCGGTGGTCCGCAGACCCCCGCCCATCCACCCGTAGGCCCAGCAGTCGCGCAGTCGCCCGCCCGGAGATCGGACGTCTGGATGCTTGATTCCAGCCGGGCGCAGGCCGAGCGCCCGAGGCCCGTGCGTCCAACGTCAACGGAGGTTCGTCGCGTGAACGTACCTTTCTCCCATCCTTCTGAGAGTAGACCTCAGAAGGATGGGAGAAAGGTACGTTGGTGCTGCGAAGGTACGTTCACGTCCGGCGTGCTTCGCTCAGGCGCGAGGTCGCTCGGATGCCGCACCCGCTCGCGCCTCCCGCCCGCTGCCCCGCCGTCCCCTCCGCCGAGATCGGTCCGGTTCCGCGCCGAGATCGGTTCGCGGAAACTGGCGGGCGCCTGCCGGCCCGGAGTCAGCCGTCTCGATGGCTGACTCCGAGATGGGATGATCACTTTGCAGGGCGCCGCGGCAGCTCCTTCGACGCCTCCGGGTCGATCTCTATCATGCCGGCAAGACGGACCGCGATTGCGGCCTCCTGCAGCCAGGTATCGCGTCCAGGAGCGGGGTCGTGCTGTTCGTCGGCGCCGGATGCCCCGTCCAGGGGCGGCACTCTCATTGCCAACAGGCCCGCCGGCCGAGGCCGCTCGTCTCGGCCAGAGAGATCAGACGCCCCAAGGCCTCCCCGCCGTGCGGCAGGTGACCATACGATGGCGATATGACTGAGGCGCATCCTTCGCACCAGGCACCGCGCTCCGGCGGCGGCTCCTACCCGCCGTCGAACCCTGGCGCATCCGCAGAAAATAGGGCTGCCTCGCGGCTCTACGAGTCCTACCCACCGGCCCCGCAGCCGTACTCCTCATACCGGCCGAACGCGCAGGAGCCGCCCTACCCGCAGCCGGCGCCGGGTCAGCAGCAGCCCTACCAGCAGCCCGCTCCGGGGCAGGCCCAGCAACCTGTGCCGTCCGGCTACCAGCAGCCCGCACCCACTCAGGCGCAGCCCTACCAGCAGCCAGTGCCCCCGCAAACCCAGGTCTACCAGCAGCCCATGCCCGGCGCCCTGCCCGCACGGCCGCCCCGACGACGGCGCAGGGGGCTCATCGTCCTGGTCGTCGCCCTCGTCGTCGTGCTCGTGGCCGGGGGCGGCACCGCCGCCTGGTGGTTCGTGCTGCGCGACCGCGGCACTACCTATGAGCCCGCCGCCGCCGTACCCGCCGACCAGTGGGCCGACGGGGCGAGGCAGACGGGCTCCTCCACGATCATGAAGGACGCCACCGTCGCGGTGTCCCCGGACGGGTCATTCCTCGCCGCGCTGAGCGGGAGCGGCTCCTCGGGCAGCGAGGAGAAAAGACTCAAAGGCTATTCCCTGACCGACGGCCAGACCAGCGAGTCCTGGCACGCCACCGTCACCGACACCTCGAGCACCACGATCAGGTTCTGGGGCGACGACACCATTGTTGTCGGCAGCACGCTCTACGACGTCGCCACCGGCGAGCATCACGACGCGCCATGGGACTCGGGAGCGGCATCCATTGTCAACGGCCTCGCCCTCAGGTGCGAAGACGGGTCGTGCACCGCCTGGAAGAAGGACGGCGGCAAGGCCTGGAGCGTCGACGTCGACAAGGACGCGCAAACACCTGAAAACACTATTGTGCGCGATGGCAAGCACTACGTCATCACCGGCGCAACAGTCATCAACATCGACAACGGCGACTCCTTCACGCTCGACGTGCCCGACGCCCCTCGCGCCTATGGCGTGGTCGCCCAGGATGGCTGGGCCGTGCAGACCTACGACGGCGACTTCCAAGACGGGCACCTGTACACCTTCAAGCCCGACGGCAAGAGGGTCGGCGACACCGCCATCGAGAGCGGCTTGGACAGGAGCACCTACGTTCTGCTGCCCCCGAGAACCCTGCTCTCGTTGAGCGAGATCTCGACCTGGCTCAGCGGAGAGGATGAGGACGGCCCGAAGGGCAAGCGGGTGGGCGAGTACACCGCGAACAGAAAAGAATGCACCGCGAGCGTCACCATGGATCACGGAGCATCATTCGACTCTCCCGAGATCCACGAGTATCGCAATGGCAAAGTGGATAGCGACTGCAAGATGCCGCAGGCCAGTCCTTCGAACGGGAGCCGAGTGGTGTGGTTCTACGACGCCGGAGACGGCGGGCAGTTCTGGCGCGTTTACGCCATGGTCAACGCGAAGACCGGGAAGAGCATCGACTTTACCGGCCTCGAGCCGACCAGAGGAGACCACCTCATCTTCGCCAACCCCAGCATGGCAGTCGGCTACTCGCCCAAGGACGGCACCCTCACCACCTACGAGCCCGCCTGAGGCGCTCCGGTACTTCCTGTCCGGTGCTTCCTGCGCGCCTCACCCCTCGGTGCCGTCGTCCCCGGGGGGCTCGGTGGAGGGCGCCTGCGTGGCGCGGGGCGTGGGTGTGGGCGAGGCGGTCTGCGGGTCGAGCGGGTGCGGGATCCTCAGGGCTGTGGAGTCGATGATCGCGCCGGCGCGCTCCAGGGCGGTGTCGAGCAGGTCCATCGGCGTGGTCGGCGAGGGACGGTCAGCGTCAGTCACACATCATAAACATGCGCACTCAAGACAAGATTCTCCTCCACCACCTCGTCGGGCTCTTCCACGTATTCGGCCTTCTCGCACCACTTATCTGCAGCCGGTGAGACCCACGCCCCGTCGGTAATCACCTTGATCACACCAGAACAAGGATTGGACACCCCGTCGAATCCGCACATGTCCGTATAGTAGGTCTTAGCGGTGGTCTGATGCGCCACCAGCGCAACGCGGTAGAGGTTGGGCATCATCGCCATAGGAACCTCCAGGGTCGGAATCGAGAAGCAGGAACAGGACGTAGATCGCACTACCGCACTCCGGCGACCGTGGCCACCCCGCCCCGCCGCCCGCGGTTGACATCGTCGTCGTCCCTCGCACTATGATGACGTCATGACTGCTGCGACGCCCACGACCCGTGCCCTGCCGGTGCGTGCCCAGGTCGTGCGTCGAATGCGCATGCGCTGACAGCGCCAGCCGTCGCTGTAGCCCGAGTAACGGTCAGAGTCCGAGCCCCGCACCCCGCCCGCTCGTCGCACTCCGCGTCCGCCGCGCCCCCGGCGGTCCGCGTTCATCTTCACCCCGTTCTTTCGCGCGCCCGCCGCCTCGTGCGTGGTCCCGCGCGCCGTCCTCAAGGATCCGTCAGCCATGTCCGCCTGCCCTTCAGCCACCTCAGCCAACGCCGCCCTCGGCTCGCCCCTGCGCCCAGTCCGCACCCCGGCCGCCGTCCCTGCCCTCGGCACGGGGCCCTCCGGCGGCCCCGGCCTCTCCCAGTTCGACCTCGTCCACGACCGCACAGGCACCGGCAGCCTCAAGTGGGACTTCGCCGCCGAGCGCGGCCGCCCCGCCGACGCCCTGCCCCTGTGGGTGGCCGACATGGACCACGTCGCCGCGCCCTGCGTGACCTCCGCCCTGCTGTGGCGGGTGCGCCACGGCATCTTCGGCTACTCCGAGCCCGACGCCGCCTACGACGCCGCCCTGACCGGCTGGTTCTCCCGCCGCTACGGCTGGCGGATCGACCCCGCCTGGAACGTGATCACCCCTGGGGTCGTGCCTGCCCTGGCGCTGGCGGTGCGCGCCCTGACCGCCCCTGGCGACGCCGTCGTCATCGAGGAGCCCGTCTACTACCCCTTCCGGGAGGTCGTCGAGGCAGCCGGCCGCACGGTCGCCTCGGTCCCGCTGATCCGCGACGCCGACGGCGTCTACCGGCGCGATGCCGCCGCCCTGGAGGCGACCCTGGAGCGCACCGGCGCGCAGCTGCTGCTCCTGTGCAACCCGCACAACCCGGTGGGGCGCGTGTGGTCGCGCGACGAGCTGGCCGAGCTCGCGGAGGTGACCGGCCGCCACGGCGTCGTCGTCGTGGCCGACGAGATCCACGCCGACCTCGCTCTGCCCGACCACCGCACCACGCCCTTCGCCTCGCTCGGCGAGGAGGTCGCCGTCCGCACGATCGCCTGCACCTCGCCGTCGAAGGCCTTCAACCTCGCTGGCCTGCAGGTCGCCAACATCCTTGTCCCCGACCCCGCCCTGCGCGCCCGCTTCCGCGCCGAGCTCGACGCCGTCGGCTACTCCCAGCCCAACGCGCTCGGGCTGGTCGCCTGCCGCGCCGCCTACGAGGGCGGCGACGCCTGGCTGGACGAGCTGCGCGAGCACATCGCCGCGGCCCGCGAGCACGTCGCCGCGCGCCTGGCGGCCGTGCCCGGCGTCGAGGCCGCCCCGTGCGAGGGCACCTACCTGCTGTGGCTGGACTGCACCGGCCTGCTCGCGGCCACGGGGCTGGAGGCGGACGAGCTCGACGGATTCATCCTGGAGGAGGCCGGGCTGTGGCTCGACGACGGTGCGATCTTCGGGGCCGGCGGGCGGGGCTTCACCCGCATGAACGTCGCCTGTCCGCGCGCCACCCTGGACGAGGCCCTGGACCGGCTCGAAACCGGCGTGACCGCCCTGCTGGCCCGGCAGGGGCGCAGGGCTCACCAGGCCGGCCGGGCCTGTACCGGCGCTGCTGCCGCCGCCCCCGCCGTCGTCTCCACCGCCGCCTAATTCGCCGAGATCGGTCGTATTCCGGCTCGAGATCGGTTCGGTTCCGTACCGATCTCGGTCGCTATTCACACCAGCCCCAGGAGTAACCGCACCATGACCGCCCCCGCCCGCCCCGGCTCGTCGGAGCCCGCGCCCCCCGCACGCGACGCCCACAGCGCCTTCGAGGACCGCTCCGGCTGCCGCACCATGCCGATCCAGCACCACGCCTCCTGGCCGGCGCAGCCCCCGACCTGGAGGCTCGACACGCTGCTCGCCCACGCCGGCACCGCCACCGACCCCGCGACCGGCGCGATCACCACCCCCATCCACCTGTCGACCGCCTTCGGGCACCCGGGGCTGCGCGAGTCGACCGGCTACGACTACACGCGCACGGCCTCCCCCACCCGCGACGTCCTGCAGGACGCGCTGGCGCGGCTCGACGGCGGGGCGGCGGGCTTCGCCCTGTCCTCCGGGATGGCCGCCATCCAGCTCGCCGTCGAGACCCTCGCCCCCCGCGGCGGCCGGGTCGTGGCGCTGGAGGACCTGTACGGCGGCACCTACCGCTACCTGCGGGCACTGGCCGAGGACGGCGCCTGCGAGGTGGACTTCGTCATCGGCGAGGAGGGTCTGCGCGAGGCGCTGGGCCGCCCGGCCTCCCTGGTGGTCATCGAGTCGCCGACCAACCCCATGATGGCCGAGATCGACATAGCGCGGGCGGCGCGCTGGGCGCACGACGCCGGGGCGCTGCTGGTGGCGGACAACACCTTCTACACCCCGGTCGTCTGCCGGCCGCTGGAGCTGGGGGCCGACGTCGTCGTGTACTCGGCCACCAAGTACCTGGGCGGGCACAACGACGTCATGGCCGGCGCCCTCGTCGTGGCCGACCCCGACCTGGGCGAGCGGCTCATGTACCGGCTCAACACCACCGGGGCGACGCTCGGCCCCTTCGACTGCTTCCTGCTGCTGCGCGGCCTGAAGACCCTGTCCCTGCGCATGGCGCGGCACGAGGCCAACGCCCGCCGGGTGGCGGCCCTCCTGGAGGCGGACGCGCGCGTCACCCGAGTGCTCTACCCGGGGCGCTCGGGCATGGTCTCCTTCGAGCCGGCCGACGACGTCGATATCGCGGCCTTCCTGGGGGCGGTGCGGGTGTTCGCCTTCGCCGAGTCGCTGGGCGGGGTGGAGTCGCTGGTGACCTGCCCGAGCGTGCAGACCCACGCCGACGTCCCGCCGGCCACGCGCGCCGCCTACGGGCTGACCGACCGGCTGCTGCGCCTGAGCGTGGGCATCGAGGACCCCGACGACCTCGTGGCCGACCTGGAGCGGGCGCTGACGGCGGCCGGGGCCGCGGGGAGAACCGGGAGCGCCGGCTGACCTCGCCGAGACCGGTCGATCTCCGGCTCGAGATCGGTCGAGCGCGCGCCGCGCACGGGTCCTCGCCTCCCCAATACCGACCACCAGCTTTTACCGGGCCGTTATTATGAGTTGCATCATGTCGGTCCCCACCACGGAAGAACTCTCATGAGCAGTCGCCTCATCGCTGTTGTCGGAGCCGCCGTGCTCGCACTCTCGCTCTCGGCATGCTCCACGAGCACGACCACGGACGGCCCCAGCGCCTCCGAGGAAGCCACGAACAACGCCCCCGCAGGGGCCACCACGAACGCCGCCTCCCCTGAAGCCGCGCACAACGCCCCCACCGAAACCACCGAGTCCCCCACGACCCCACCAACCGCGAGCTACAGCGCGCCGGAGGACAACCAGGTCGCACCGCACCTCATAGTCACCCACATCCCCGAGGGCCACTCGCTGACAACGGACGACATCGGTTCCGACCGGCTGCTGTTCGCAACCGCGGCCAGCGCCGAGGAACTCAGCAACACGGGCTCCGTCAGCGGCTACCTGGTCCGCCTGGGAGACGCGACCGCCACCGTCGAGGGAGTCATTGAGAAGGATGCCGAGAGCATCAACGTGGACCCGGACGACTTCGCCGCCACCGGCGAGGCGGCCGTCGATGGCGAGACCGCGCAGACCTTCTCCGGTGAGGGGAGTCTGTCCGACGACAGCGGCTACGTTGCCGAGCGCGGCGCCGTCGTCACCCACAACGGGCAGACCTTCGTCATCACCGCCAAGGCGTTCGACAAGTCCGACCGGCCCACCCTGAGCGAGGACGAGTTCAACGCCTTCCTCAAGGGGATCGTCTGGACCGACTGAGCCCGCAGAGCCTCCCGGCACCGGCACCGCCCCTCCCCTTCGTGCGCTATCACTAGTGATAGCGCACGAAGGGGAGCAATGCCGTCCATTGTTATCCGCGGCCTGGACGAGTCCGTGAAGAAGCAGCTCGCCGCCCAGGCGAGAGAGAACAACCGCTCCATGGAGGCGGAGGCCCGGGCCATTCTCACAAGTGCCGTACGCAAGCCCCACATTGGGCTGGCGCTCATGCGCGCAGTGCGGGAGTCAGGCGGGATCGAGGATCTTCCGGTGCCGGCTCGCACGGATACGGCGCGGACGATGGATCTCGGATGATCATTCTCGACACGAGTGTGCTCTCGGAAGTCTTCAGGCCGCACCCGGACACCCGCGTCACCATATGGCTGGAGTCCCTCGCGGATGACGTCGCAATCACAGCGATCACGCTTGCCGAGCTGCTGGCCGGCGTGCGCCGCCTCCCGAACGGCAGACGCAGGGAGACGCTGAGCACAGCAGTCAGCACCACCGTGCAGACCTACCGGAGCACCCGGGTACCGGCCTTCGACAGCAGCGCGGCCGAGCACTACGCCACCATCCTCGCCGCGCGGGAGCACGCAGGACTTCCGATCAGCATGGCCGACGCACAGATCGCCGCGATCTGCCGGGCGCACGGCGCCTCCTGCGCCACCCGGGACACGAAGGACTTCGCGCAGACCGGCATCGAGCTGATCAACCCGTGGCACGAGTAGCCGCCGCTGACCGCAGCCCTCACCAGCTCACCGGCACCGGCGCGCCCTCCCGGTAGCCCGAGGCCGACTGGATCCCCACGACCGCCCACCCTTAATCGAAGAGGCTCTGCCGTCCGTAGTACACGCGAAGAATCACGACACGCTCCTCCTCGACACGAAAGAAGATCGCGCCCCGTCGTCGAAAACCGAGAAGACGAGAACCGGGGCGGGATAAGTCAACCGCCAGACCGCGGAACGGAAAGTCCGCGAGTCCTCGACACATGCGCATAATATCCTCGACATAACTCTGCGCAAGATCGGCGGATCCCGAGAGATTACGGATGAGTTCCTCAATCTGAGCAAGATCGTCTCGAGCTCGACCGCCGTACACGACGCTGCGCCGCATGCCTTACCCATGCCGAGCACGGCGAGCCGCGAGATGGGAGCGCACCTGGTCCTCGGTCAAGACCTCGTCCTCACCACGCGTATAGGCGTCGTACGCCGGCAATCCCTCACCGCGCAGCCACTGCCGCAGCTCATCATCAACGACAGGCTCATCCTCAGAAGCCAGCTCTCTGCACACTGCCTCGCTGAGATCCTTGAACTCGCCTCTGCGCACCCTGACCCTCAGGGCGTCCACGAGGTCCCGGGGCAGAGTCACCGTCACAGTCTGCACAGCAGTCATAAAACTCCCTCCGCACCCCCAGGATACCAAGCCCTGAACGGCTCCTGGCGCACAGCCCTCACCAGCTCACCGGCACCGGCGCGCCCTCCCGGTAGCCCGAGGCCGACTGAATCCCCACGACCGCCCGCTCGCGGAACTCCGGGACCGACCCGGCGCCTGCGTAGGTGAAGGCCGAGCGCACGCCCGCCACGATCGAGTCAATGAGGTCCTCCACGCCCGGGCGCGCCGGGTCCAGGTACATGCGCCCCGCGCTGATGCCCTCCTCGAACAGGGCCTTGCGGGCCCGGTCGAAGGCGTCCTCTCCCTCGGTGCGGTGGGTGACGGCCCGCTTGGAGGCCATGCCGAAGCTCTCCTTGTAGGCGCGCCCGTCGGCATCGTGGCGGATGTCGCCCGGCGACTCGTGGGTGCCGGCGAACCAGGAGCCGACCATGACGTTGGAGGCCCCGGCCGCCAGGGCCAGGGCGACGTCGCGCGGGTGGCGGACCCCGCCGTCGGCCCACACGTGGGCGCCGAGCCGGGCCGCCTCGGCGGCGCACTCCAGGACGGCGGAGAACTGGGGGCGGCCGACGCCGGTGGCCATGCGGGTGGTGCACATGGCGCCCGGCCCCACCCCCACCTTGACGATGGAGGCGCCGGCCTCGACGAGGTCCCGCACGCCCGCCGCCGAGACGACGTTCCCGGCCACGACCGGCGCCTCCTGCCCCAGGGCGGCGCGCACGGCCCCGACCACCTCGATCATGCGGTCCTGGTGGCCGTGAGCGGTGTCGACGACGACGACATCCACCCCGGCGGCCACGAGCTCGGCGGCGCGCCCGGCCGGGTCGCCGTTCAAGCCGATGGCGGCCCCCACCCGCAGACGCCCGGCGGCATCCAGCGCGGGGGCGTAGATGGTCGAGCGCACCGCGCCGTCGCGGGTGAGCAGCCCCACCAGGCGGCCGCCGTCGTCCACGACGGGCGCCAGCCGACGGCGGGCGGCCCGCAGGCGGGCGAAGGCCTCGCGCGACTCAATGCCCTCGGGCAGGGTGAGCAGCTCGGTGGACATGACCTCGCGAACCTGGGTGAAGCGGTCCACGCCGGAGACGTCGGAGGTGTCCACGAGCCCCACCGGCACGCCCGTGCCCGCATCGACGACGACGGCGGCGCCGTGCGAGCGCTTGGGGATGAGGCCGAGCGCGTAGCCGCAGGTGTGGTGCGGCTTGACGGTGACCGGGGTGTCGTAGAACCGGTGCGAGGCCTTGACCTGGGAGACCGTGTCGATGACGACGTCGACGGGGATGTCCTGCGGGACGATCGCCATGGCCCCGCGCCGCGCCACCGTCTCGGCCATGCGCTTGCCCGCCACCGCCGTCATGTTGGCCACGACCAGCGGGATGGTCGTGCCGGTGGCGTCGTCGGAGGCCAGGTCCACCCCCATGCGGCTGCCCACGGCCGAGCGCGACGGCACCATGAAGACGTCGTCGTAGGTGAGGTCGAATGTCGGTACGAGGCCGTTGAGGAACTTCACCCCGTCACGCTACCGGCGACCCGCAGAGGTGGGAAGCACCGTGCCTGCCACCGAGATCGATCGGGGGCGCTCGCCGCAGGTTGCAGGACGCAGAAAGAACGACGCACCCACCCTCAGGCCCGCGAGATGCGGGAGGCCTCGGCCACCTGCTCGCGGGTGGGGCGCACCCCGGTGTACAGGGCGAACTGCTCGGCGGCCTGCAGGGCGATGACCTCCGCCCCGCTGATGACGGGCCTGCCCGCAGCCAGGGCGGCGCGCACCAAGGGGGTGCGCGAGGGGAAGGCGACGACGTCGAAGACGGTGCCGGCGGCCCTGATGAGCTCCTCCCCCACCGGCAGGTCGTGCTCGGCGGGCCCCCCGGCCATGCCGATCGGAGTGGCGTTGAGCAGAAGGCCGCCGCCGTCGAGCCCATTGGGGGAGGACACCCACGACCAGCCGTACTGCTCGGCCAGGGCCGGGCCGGTGCCGGCGTTGCGGGCCACGACGGTTCCCGGGCCGAAGCCGGCGTCCTTCAGCGCGGCGACGCAGGCCTTGGCCATGCCGCCGGCGCCGAGCACCGCGCAGGGGGTGCGCGGCACCTCGTGGGTGTCGAGGAGAGAGCGTATGGCAATGAAGTCGGTGTTGTAGGCCACCAGACGGCCGTCGTCGTTGACGATCGTGTTGACCGAGTGGATGGCGTCGGCCGAGGGAGTCGTCTCGTCCACGAGGGCGATGACGTCCTCCTTCCAGGGCATGGAGACCGAGCAGCCGCGTATCCCCAGACCGCGTACGCCGGCGATGGCTGCGACGATATCGGTGGTGGTGAAGGCCTTGTAGACGAAGTCGAGATCGAGGACCTCGTAGAGGTGGTTGTGGAATCGGGTGCCGATGTTCGTGGGCCGGGCCGACAGGGAGATGCACAGCCGGGTGTCCTTGGTGATGTCTCGCACAGCCCTATGGTGCCACCCGGGCGCGCCCAAGGGGAGGCCTACGGGCCGGGCTGAACCGATCTCGGTGCGGAACCGGACCGATCTCGGCGGGCTCGGGAAATGGAACACGCCCCGCTACCGACTATTCAGCCGATGACGGGGCGTTGGTGCGCCAGAAGGGATTCGAACCCCCAACCTTCTGATCCGTAGTCAGATGCTCTATCCGTTGAGCTACTGGCGCATGCCGTTTCCGACATTCAGGAACACTACTAGGCCCCGTGTTCTCAGACAAATCGCAGGGTCGTGAGTCTGAGCACACGCTGAAACTGGACGAAAAGAACACCGGGCGGCCCCGGGCGGCCCCGGCGGCCCCGGGTCCGCCCGGATCCCGGAGCCGCCGGGGACGACATCGGTCATGCGAGCCCGCGGCTCACTCCTCCTCGGCCCCGCTCCCAGGGGTCCCGGTCTCGGTCTCGCGGGTCTCGGCCCCGGCCCCGTCATCGGGAGCCCCGGCCCCACGACGACGGCGGACCATCAGGACGACCCCGGCCGCGACGAGACCCAGGGCCACCAGGCCGATTCCGATGGACGCGCCGGTCCTGGCCAGGAAGCCGGGCACCGTGCCGGAGGCGCCCGGGGACCCGGAGCCGGGGCCCTGCGAGGAGCCGCCGGGCGCCGAGGGGTCGCCCGGAGCCGCCGAGCCGCTCGGGTCGCCCGGCCCCGGCGTCGGGTCCACGGCGTTCCCGGCGATGCGCAGCTCGGCGCTCTGCAGCGTGGTCGCGCCGTCCTGGCCGTTGGTCAGGGTGACGCGGACGTAGCGCGCCCGCACGGCGGTGCCCAGCTCGAGGATCGCCGGGTTGAAGGTCGCCGGGTCGATGTCGGCGGCCCCGGCGTCGGACCACGCGGTCCCGTCCAGAGAGGTCTGCACGGTCCACCGCGTCGCGTGACCCGTCTTCTCGCGCTGCTGGGGCGTCCAGTGGACCTTGCCGACGTCGTAGACGCCGCCGAGGTCGATGTCGTAGGAGGCCTCGGCGGGGCCCTCGGCGACGGAGAAGATGTTGTCGTCGGACAGCGCGGCCGCGTCCCCGCCCGCGCCGTCGCCCCCGGGCGAGGTGACGGTCAGCCGGTCCTGGGGGATGTAGCCGTCGGTCTTCCAGTCGAGGCTGAAGGTCGGCGATGTCCACGACGCCCAGTCCTCGCCAACGCCCTCCTCGCCGCCGACCGGGAGCGCGTACACGGTGAGCTGGTACTGCCCGGTGGGGGCCTGCAGGACCTTGTCGCCGTCCGCGGCGTCGATGTAGCTGCCGTCCCACACGAACACCGGCTGGTCCGCGCGGGTGTAGGGGCTCGGGTTGGACGCCACCTGGCCGAGGCTCTCGGTGGTGCCGTCGGCGTTGACGCGGGAGACCTCCATGGTCGAGCCGCGGTAGGGGATGGCCGTGTCGATGAGCGCGACCGGGAGGTCCTCGTAGGCGCCCAGCGTGGACAGCGTCGAGTCGCCGTACACGTAGCTCGCCGGGTCGACGGCCTCGCCCTTGAGGTTGCCCAGGCGGGTCCGCTCCCCGATGACGCCGGCCCGCGCGAGATTGCCGCCCACGCCCTGGAAGGGGATGCGCACCGGCTTGGCGCCGGCGGGGGTCAGCACGATCCAGCCGCCGAAGAAGTCGCCGTCGGCAATGCCGTCCGGCGCCGTGATGGTGACGTCGATGGTGGCGGTCCCGCCCGCCGGGACCGTGACCGACTGGCCGTCGGTGGACACGGTCGACGGCGAGGCCGTACCCCGCTGGGGCGCCTCGGAGGCGCCGGTGACCGTCACCGCGTCCTGGTGCGACAGCGCGTAGGTGACGGGGCCGTCGCCGTGGTTGGTCAGGGTCACCGAGCTCTGGTAGCCGTCCGGGAGCTTGTCGTACCGGCCGATGCTGAGCACCGAGGAGCTGGGCTGCACGGAGGCGAGGACGGCGGCGTCGGCGTCGACGAGGCCGGCGCCCTGGCGGGCGGCGGGCTCGAGCAGGCTCGCGTCGCCCCCGGCCTCGGTCCAGGTCACCGGCGTGGCGGTCGAGCGCAGGCGCCAGGAGATCTGGGCGAAGGCGTCGTGGCCCGAGGCGTCCTTGACCTCGGGATGCGCCTGCACAATGAGCGCCGCGATCCCGGCGGCGTACGGGGCCGCCATGGAAGTGCCCTCCGCGGTCAGGTAGGGGCCGCCGTGGTCGATCGGCCAGGTGGACCAGATCTTGCCGCCGGGGGCGACGACGTCGGGCTTGGCCTGGAGGGCGTCGTTGAGCCCCCAGGCGGAGAAGCTGGAGACGAGGCCGGCGGTGGGCCGGTTGAACTCGCCGGTGTTCTCGGTGTAGGTCAGCGTGGAGTCTGCGGCGAGCGCGCCGCGGATGGCGTCGCCGTCCTCCTGGGAGACGGTGACGACCGGGATGGTGATCGGGCCGCCGTCGCCGTACAGGACGGCGGTGAAGAGGCCGGGCTGGTTGTTGTCCATGACGACGGCGGCGGCACCGCCGGCCTGTGCGCTGAGGACCTTCTGCCGCAGGGGGCATGCCCCGCGCCGGATGAGCACGGTCTTGCCGGAGTAGGTGCCGGGCGCCGGGGCGGTGCACAGCAGGGAGGCGTCGGACTCCTCGTCCCCGCCGTCGGCGGCCGGGTCGCCGGCCGCCACCAGCGGGTGCGCGGCAGCGTTGTCGCGGATGATCGCGGCGCCGGCGCCCTCCGCCTCCGCGTAGAGGTACTTCTGGCCGGGGTTGGTGGACACGGTCATGTAGAAGTTGGTCTCCACCGTGTTGTCCACGCTGCCGACGGCCAGGACGTGCTCGGCCGAGGCGGGGGCGCTCATGCTCCAGCGGCCCGTCTCGCCGGTGTTGCCCTGGGACGTCGTCACGATGACGCCCTTGGCGGCGAGGCTCTCCGCGGCGACGGCGGTGGGGTAGTCCTTGAAGACCATGAAGTCGGCGCCGATCGACATGTTGACGATGTCCATGCCGTCGTCGGCGGCCCGCTCCATGGCGGCCGTCATGATCTCGGCGCTGGTCTGGCCCGCGCAGCCGAAGACGCGGTAGGCGCCCAGCTGGGCGTCGGGGGCGACGCCCGTGACCTGCTTGGTGCCGGGCGTCCCCTTGGCCGCGGCGATGCCGGCGACGTGGGTGCCGTGGCCGCTGCAGTCGTCGGGGTAGGCGTCGGGGACGGGCTTGTAGCGCGCGGCCTGGTCGGCGATATTGGGGTCGCCGTAGGCGTTGCCGACGAAGTCGTAGCCGGCGACGACCTTGGAGGTGGGGAAGCCGGTGGAGCCGTCGGCCCCGGGGGCCTCGGCGCCCGGGGTGCCGGTGCCGCCGAACTCGACGTGGTCGTAGTCGACGCCGGTGTCGATAATGCCGATCTTGACCCCGCTGCCGGTAAAGCCGAGCTTGGAGTGGACGATGTCGGCCCCGGTCATGCCCAGGGCGTGCGCCATCTGGGGGGAGCCGACGCCCTCGTTCTTCTCCTCATCGGTGCGGGAGTCGTCAGTGTTGAGGCCCGGGCGCGGGATGGCCATGACGGGCTTGATGGCCACGACCTGGTCGAGCTCGGCCAGCTTGTCGACGTCGGAGTCGCTGACGGACAGGGCCACGCCGTTCCACAGCGTCTCGTACTCGGTGGTGACCTGGGCGTCGATGCCGGCGTCCTTGATCGCATTGGTGAGATCGGTCTGCTCGGACTTGATGGTGGCCTGGGAGCCGCCCGCGGCGACGGCGGGTGAGGACAGCTGGACGAACCAGCGGTTCTCGACCGTCTCGGCCTTGGTGCCGTCGGGCCTGGTCAGCTCGGTGGTGATCTTCGAGGAGGGGTCGCCGGTGGTGGTCTGCGACTGGGACCGGGACTGATCGGAAGTGGCGACCGCCGTCGGGGCGGCGAGCGCTCCGAGGGTCAGGACGGCGACGCCGGCGGCGATGAGGCGGCGCAATGGGCGCTGTGGACGCTGGGGGCGCTGGGGGCGCGATGAGGGGATCTGGCGCACGGTTCTTCTTCCTGGCAGGGTCAGGCGCACGTCGTGGTGCGTCATGGGAGAGCGGGGATGCTCCTGCGCACACGTTATCGCCCCATCCCGAGTCATGGAAGGGCCCGCCGGCATGTGAGCCCCGACAGCAATGTGACACGGCTCTTCCCGTCCTGCCGGGTCCGAGGGCACGAGTGCGACGGGTCCCACGGCACGATTGGCCGCAGCAATGCTCCACGTGCGGGGCACGCCCGCCCCCGTGTCGGGGGCTCTCGCTGGAACTGCGCGGTGCGGCGGAGATGGGGAGATTCGAACTCCCGAGGGGCTTCCACCCCAACCTCCTTAGCAGGGAGGCGCACTAGGCCACTATGCGACATCTCCGGGTGCCGGATCGGCCCGATGAGCCTACCCCAGGGCACAGGTCCGGGCCAAACCGGGCGGCCCGCCCGCGGCGTTCGCGCCCGCCCCCGTGCTCGCGCGCCTCCCGCTTCGCGCCGCCCCTGTCGAGATAGACGTTTTCGTACGAGGTGGACGGTGTCACCGTCTACCTCGTACGAAAACGTCTATCTCGGCGCACGAGGCCGGGGCCGGCGCGCCCTCGCCGCGGAGAGAGGGGGATTCGAACCCCCGGTACGCCAGGCGTACAGCGGTTTTCAAGACCGCCACATTCGGCCGCTCTGTCATCTCTCCACGTCCGCGGGCCCCGCCCGCGGGCAAGCCCAGACCCTACCACCCCGCCGGGCCTCCCGGCGTCCGTCTCCGGCGTCGTCGTCCACCCGCCGTCGCCACCCGTCACCACCGGGCGCCGCCCGGGCTCGTCCCATGCTCGGGGGAGGAGCCGGACCGCCGATCATCCGCGCGTCGCGGCGTAGGGCCGCCACGACGAGACGCAGAGCGCCGAGGCCGTGGAAACGAGCCAGATCACGACGGGGACCGCGATGTAGGACAGCTGCGCCCACGGAATAGTCGGCCTGACGCCGATCATTGTCGCATACGGGCGGATCACAAGGGTGAGGAGCGCCAGACCCACCGCCATCGCCACGATGCCCACGTACAGAGTATCGATTGCGACGGACAGAATCAGCGCCCTGGCGCGCTGCCACCGGGGCATTCCGAGAAGATCCAGCACGCGCAGGTCCGTGCGCCGGGCGACAACAGTCGTCGCAGTCGCCGCGGCGGCGAGCGTCAGGCACAGCGCGAGCGGGGCTCCCACCAGGAGCGGCGTCTCAAGGCTGCCGGACCCTCCCGAGTTGGACACAGCGGATCCGGGAGCCAGGGCCTGCACCCAGGCGGAGCCCTGCTGCACCTCCCACCCCTCGGGGGCGTCCCGGGCGCCGCGCAGGAGCATGGCGACCGGGCCCGTGACGAGCCCGGCGGCGGCCGCATCGGTGACGAGGCAGTCCCCGAAGGTCGAGGGCATGTCGACGACGTCGGTCACCGCGACCCTGACCGGGCCCTCGCCCCGCCCCGACAGAACAAGCTCATCGCCCGGTGCGACACCCAGGTGCAGCGCCCCCTGTCGGGTCACCACCACGCCCGGGGTGCCGGCCGTGGCACCGAGCGAGGCGAGCCAGTCACCGGCCTCGGACCCGCCGAGCACCGTGATCGACTGAACCTGCTCCTCACCGCCGGTGGCGGTCGCACCGGGATTCCTGATGACCGCCTTCCCCTCGGCCAGGATCACCCCGTCGCCCTCCGTCACCTGCGTGCGGGCCTCCATCGCGGGCAGCACCGCTCGGGCCACGCGGTCCTGCCCCACGACCTCTTGGAGCCGGTGACGCGCCATCGTGTCAGTCGCAGCCGGGTAGCCGCCCAGGAAGACGCACATCATGGTGGCGATGACTGTTGCGCTGATGACCGTCACCTGGTGCCGGTGCTCGTGCCAGCGTCGTGACAGCAGCGCGGGCGCGGACACCCGGGGCCACGGGAGATGGGCCGCCGCCCTGCCGCAGCCCGCAGCGACGGCCCTCCACACCATGCACAGCAGGACGATCAGACAGATGAGGGCGAGCACGCCGAGCAGGAAGGCCGTCTCGTCCGAACGCGTGGATGTCACCACCCGCAGCAAGAGCACGGTGCAGACCGTCAGCACAAGCACGCCGAGCAGGCGCGCGGCCATGCGCAGGGCGCCGTGCGGGCCGTTCGCCCGCCCGGGCGGAGCGGTGCCGGCGGGCTCCACCCGGGTCAGGGTCAAAGAAGCGCCGAAAGTCCCCACGAAGGCGACGAGCGCCGTCCCGAGGACCGTGAGAAGTGTAGCGTTCAGGCGCCAACGCGCAGAGGTGCCCGCCGGCACCACATCCATTGACACCAGGTAGGGGGTGAGCAGTGGCACCACGACGTACCGGGTCAGCACGGTGCCGGTGAGGGCCGCTACGAGGGCGAGCGCCGCCGTCTCGATCAGAAGAGCGAGCCGCAGGTGTCGGGCGCTCATCCCGATGATTCTCAGCCGTCGGGCCATGGCCCAGCGCTCCGCCACGGCATGCCGTGTCACCGCTCTCAGCACCACCAGCGTGCAGACGATCGCGATGGCCCCTATTGTGACCAATGACCCGATGTCCCCGCCCTCCGCCAGCCCGAAGGCGTAGGACGCCAGGGTGGAGATCACGAGGCCGCCGACGGTCAGAACGGCGAGGACCGGTTTCAGGAGGTCGCGCTCGCTCCAGGAGATGCGGACCAGGTCGCGGGCGGAACCGGATGTCATGCCGCGTCCCCCGTCTCCCTCAAGGCCCCCAGAACGCTGTCGGGCGTCGGCTCCTCCAGGGTCGCCGAGACCCTGCCGCCGTCGATGACGAGAACACGGTCGGTGCTGCAGGCCAGCGACACGTCGTGGGTGGCGACCAGCACCGCCCGCTCCTCGCGGACGACCGGGTCCAGGAGGACCGACAGCACCTCCTGGCGGGTCACCGGATCCAGAGCGCCGGTGGGCTCGTCGGCGAACAGCACCCGCGCGTCGTTGGCGATCGCGCGGCCGATGGCCACGCGCTGACGCTGCCCTCCGGAGAGCTCGCCGGTCCGTCGTTCCAGAAGCGCGCCTATGCCGAGCGCCTCGGCCACCTCCTGCACCTGTTCCTCGCGAACAGCGCGCCTCGACATGCGCGCCGGAAGGGTGATGTTCTCCGATACGGTGAGCGCATCGACGAGGGTGTAGTCCTGGAAAACGAACCCGAACTCGTCCCTGCGGAGTCGTGCCCGGGCGCCCTCCGAGAGCCGCATGATATTCCTGCCCCGGTAGTGGACGGCGCCGGAGGTGGCGCGCAGGAGGCCGGCGGCGCAGCTCATCATCGTCGACTTCCCCGAGCCCGAGCGGCCGACCAGGGCCGTAACGGTGCCGATTGCAAGCGCAAGGTCGCATGGCCCGATCACCGGCCCGCTGTTGCGCCGTCCGTAACGGTGGGTCACCCCGTCCAGCAGTAGGACCGGATCGCTCTCCCCGCCGGCAGTCGCTCCACGCCCAGTAATTGTCATGAGATGCCCCCATCCATCATCAGCATCCTATAGATCGGCGACGAAGACGCCACCTGCTGCGGGCTGCCCGTCGCGACGAGCACCCCGCGGTCGAGAACAGCCACATGATCAACGTCTCGAATGGTCGACAGGCGATGAGCTATAATAATAACAGTGATATCGGGGGGAATGGTCCGGATCGCGTCGACAATCAGGTTCTCACTCTCCGCATCCAGACTCGCGCTGGGCTCATCGAGCAGCAGGATCGGTCTCCGGTGCACACGCCTTCGCAGTACGTGACAACGTCATCTCAGCATTTTGAGGCGTCGTCGACACATGAATCTTCCACCCTTGTACCGGCAGGCGAAGGACAGGCGGCCTTACGTGATGCCATCCTTCCGTAATACTGCTGGACCAACCCGTCGGAAGTGGGTCAACACTAAAAGGCGCTTCATCGATCACCCTGGGCAGGTCATAAAAATAAGGATCGCCTTGACAGAACTCAAGATATGCGACATTGGCCGTTGCGGAATCACCTCGATGATACCGCACCAAATGCAGACCCATGCGGCTCAGGGTAGAAGATCAGGAAATAGATGACCTGCATGTGGGGCTAGCATATAAAGCACATACCGGATCGTCAATAGACCTTTAGACCCAATATTGCTCGAGCGAGCGGATGACGGCGTCGAGAGCCACCGGGCGGCGCAGTCGACCGCGGCGTCCTGAACAGCGGGCGCCCTCGGCCTCAACCGGCGGGCAGCCCCCCTCGGCATTGCCCTGAGCAACGCCCCTCGGCCGGATCTCGACCGACCGCTTCCGGGCCCGGGCCTCGGAGGATGCTCTGGTGCCGTCGTGGTGCACCACGAGTCGGACCCACAGCAGGAGAAGCCGACGGAACCCTCCCCGTCGTCGTCCGCCCCGCCGGCACGCGCCGGGGCGCCGCCGCAGATGGGTGGACGAGGGAGGGCCTCAGAAATGCAGCCCCGCCCGCCCCGCCGGGGCGCCGCGCTCAGCCCCTCCCGAAGAACCCCCGCCGGCGGCTCGGCTGGGCCGACGCCGAAACCGGCGAGGCGGGCTTGTCCAGGCGCCCCTCCGCCAGGGCCTGCCCCATGGCCGGCCACACGGGTAGGCGGGACATGAGGGTGGCCTGCAGGGCGTGGTAGACGTCCGGGTGGCCGGCCCAGGTGCGGGTGGAGAGCTCGTTGTCCCGGTCGAGCTCGTGGACCCACACGCCCGGGGACTTGATGAGGTACTCCTCGGCGTAGTCGATCCAGGATCGGTAGCAGTGCTCGTAGTGCTCGACCTCGATCTCGCCGCGGCCGTCGTCGAGCAGGGCGCGGCGCAGGGCGGCGGCGGCGCTAATGCCCTCGCAGGCCACCCAGTGCATGCGCTCGTGGACGATCGGCGTGCCGTCGAAGTCCGTGGTGTAGACGAAGCCGGGGCCGCCGTCCACGCGCCAGCCGTCGGTGCGGGCGCGGTCGAAGAGCTCCTCGGCGGCGTCGAGCATCCAGTCCGGCACGGGCAGGGAGCGGGCCACGAGGGCCGCGCGGGCCTGGACGGTCAGGCGCGCCCACTCCAGGCCGTGGCCCGGCGTGACGCCGTAGGGCCGGAAGGGGTGGGCCGGCTGGTCCTTGTTGTAGTCCAGGTCGGGGTGCCAGCGCGTGTCGTAGTGCTCGGGCAGGTGCCAGTCATTGGTCCTGGCCTGGACGTTGACGGCGAAGTCGATGATCTGGACCGCGCGCGTGAGCCAGGTCGGGTCGCCGGTGACGTCGGCGGTGGCCAGGTAGGCCTCGACCGTGTGCATGGCGGCGTTAATGCCGCGGTAGTCCTCGGGGTCGGTGAAGTCGTGGGCGTAGGACTCGATCGGCAGGCCGTAGGTCTCATCCCACCAGTAGCGGTTCTGCACGGCCATGGCGTCGCGCAGGAGCTCGTGCGCGCCGGGGCGGTCGGCGGCGGTGGCGGTGGCGGCCGCGAGCAGGACGAAGGCGTGCTGGTAGCACTCCTTGCGAGCAGCGGGGTCGGCGGGCACGCCGCGGCCCTCGGCGTCGAGCTCATGGCCGACGGCGGAGTACCAGCCGCCGTGCACGGTATCGCGCATGACCCGGCTCAGGGCGCGCACGCCGTGGTCGCAGTAGCGGCGGCACCCGGGGATGCCCATGAGAGTGCCCAGCGAGAAGGCGAAGGTCATGCGACCGGTGATCCACAGCTCGACGGGGTGGGAGGCGTCGACCCGGCCGTCCTCGCCGATCCACCCGAAGCCGGCCGGGACCCTGGCGGCCCGCGCGAAGCGGAGCAGCGCGTGCGTCTCGGCGGCGAGCCAGCGGTTGTGCTCCGGCGCTCCGAACCATCCCAGTCCCATGAGTCCTCCTCGACCCGGTCGGTGCTCTCGCTGATGCCTCAGCGGCCCGCCCGCTGCGCCGTCGCGGCAGCGGACCGGGCACGTCGAACGTTAGCAGGCGGCCCGCCGTCGTGCCCGCAGTATCGCCCATATGTATCGCCATATGATCGCCGTCCTCGCCCAGCCGCAAACCGGGACAGTCCTCGGGGTCGGTGGGCGGGTTCCTCCTCGCCCGTCCCGTGGACGCGACCGACCGTCGTCGAGACCAGGCGACGCCCGCGGGACGGACGGGACGCCCGGCCCGGCTACTCGTCGGGCCAGGCGGCCTCGGCCTGCGCCAGCGCCCTCTTGGAGTCCAGCTCGCCGGCCGTCCAGGAGGCCAGCGCCGTCCACAGGGCCCTGGTGCCCACCTGGGAGGGCATGGAGTCGGAGGCGTCCAGGCGGATGACGCTCTGACGCGACTGGAGGATCCGCGTGGCGCGGACGGTGACGTCGGAGCTGACCTCGCTCACGTCCACGCCGCGGTTGGCGGTCGCCACGCCGCCGAGCTCGGCCCGCTGCTGGGCCCACTCGGCGCTGGTGAGGTAGTCCATGACGGCGTTGGCGGCCTCGGATGTCCCGTCCGCCTGGCGCAGTGAGACGAGGTAGTCCCCGCCGACGAGCACCGGCGGCCCCCCGTCCGCGTCGTCGGCGCCGGGGACGAGGAAGGCCGACACGCTCGCGGGCGGGCCGCTGCTCGCCGTGGCGCCGGCGCCCGCCGTCGCACTGGTGTCGGTGCCGCTGTACGCCTCCGTGCCGTCGCTCGCCGCGACACCGCCCCCCACGGTCGGGGCGATGCTCGGGCCCTCCCCGGTGCGCCCCTTGGTGTCGGTGATAATGGTGCCCGCCGGCAGCATGGTCTCGAAGTTCGAGGAGGCCAGCATCATGAGGCAGCTGCCGTCCGCGAGCTGCTGCCCGGCCTGCTCCATGGTCGTGGACAGGGCGCCGTCGCGCCCGCCATGGACGTGCCCGCCCTTCATTAGGAGGGAGTCGACCGTGCCCAGGGCGTTGACGGCCGACGGCGAGTCGAGGGCGACGGTGTGGTTGGCCCAGGCGTCGTAGGCGCCGAGGCCGCCGGTGGCCAGGAGGGACTCCTCGAGCCAGTCCGTCATGGTCCACCCCGTGGTGCCGCCGTCGGCCATCCCCAGGCACCATGGCGTCACCCCGTCCTTGGGGTGGTCCGCCGCGATCCTGTTGGTCAGCGCGACCAGCTCGTCCCAGGTGGCCGGGACCTCGTAGCCGGCCTTCGCGAAGGTCTCCGGGGAGTACCACACGAAGGACTTGACCGAGGCCATGAGCGGCGCCCCGTAGAAGGTGCCGTCCACAGTGCCGGCCGCGGACCAGGCGTGGTCCCAGCCGAGCTCGACATTGGCGCCCACGACGTCGGACAGCGGGCTGAGCGCGTCCTTGCCGGCGAGGTCCGCCACGAGACCGGGCTGGGGGACGACGGCGAGGTCGGCGTCCCAGTCCGTCGTCCCGTCGGCCCTGGCGCGCAGGTTCTCCTCGAGCCGGTCGGAGCCCTCGTGCACGACGTCGATGCCCGTGCACTCCTCGAACCGCTCCATGGACTGCTCGAAGCGCTCCCCCTCGGTGCCGGTCAGGGCGGTGGCGATCTTGACGGTGCCGCCCCCGCCGTCCTTGGGCGTGTACCGGGCGAGGACCTCGCAGGAGCCGATCTCTGCGGCCGAGTTGTGCGCGCCGGCGCAGGCGTTGAGCCCCGTGCCGGTCAGCGCCAGGACGGCGGCGAGCGCAAGCGCCCGGGAGGCGGAAGTGGGCTTTGAACGCGCCATCAGCTCTGGCTCCTCTTTCTCGTTCGCTCGACGACGGCGTCGAGCAGGGCGGCGCAGCCGTCGTGCCACACCGGCCCGGTGACAATGTCACTGCTTTCCTTGACGGACCCGGGCGCCGAGCCCATGGCGGCGCCGACACCGGCCCACCGCAGCATCTCGACGTCGTTGGTCCCGTCCCCCACCGCGATGGTGCGGCTCGCATCGGTGCCCAGCCGCGCGGCGAGGGCCTGCAGGGCCGAGGCCTTGGTCACGCCCTCGGGGGCGACGTCGAGCCAGGCGGTCCACCCGATGGCGTACTCCACCGAGTGGAGCCCGCAGCCGGCCACCAGGTCCGAGAACTCGCCCACGTCCATCCCCGGCGCGCGCAGCACCACGCGGGTGACGGGCTGGGCGGCCATCTCCTTCAGGCCCACGACCCGCTGCGCCTCGATGAGCTCGCCGTCGGGGAAGGGCCGCGAGACCTTGAACCCGTCGCCGAGGACCTCCACGGCGACAATGCCGTCCGGGACCGCCCGCGTCAGCGCGGCGATGGCGTCGGCGGGGTCGAAGGTGACGGCGTCGGCGATCTCGTAGCCGCCGGGCGCGGCCGGGTCCATGCGCAGGGTGATGGCCCCGTTGGCGCAGATCATCCACCCGTCGGTCAGGCCCACGTGGTAGGCCACGGGCAGGGCCGCCTGGATGCCGCGGCCGGTCGAGATGACGATCTGGACGCCGTAGGTCCGCAGCCGGGCGAGGGAGGCCATCATCCGCTCCGAGACCCGCCCGTTGATGTCCAGGATGGTGCCGTCGACGTCGAGGGCGACCAGGAGCCGCTCATCGGGAAGGAGACCGAGGGAGGCGGCGGGGGAGGCGGGAGCAGCATCGGTGCCGGGAGGCCCGACGACGGAGGCGGAGGCGGGCCCGGCACCCGCGCCGTCGTCGGGGGCGCCGGCGGCCGCGCCGTGGAGCCCGGAGGCTGCGCCGGTCGGGGGGCCGCCGGAGGACGCAATGCTGACCGGCTCCCCGGCCCGCGCCCCGGCGGGCAGGGGGGCGAGCCGGTCCAGGTCCGCCATGCGCGCCCGGACCACGGCGTGGTAGTCGTCGTGCGGCAGGGGCCGGAGCATGCGGTGGGAGCGGGCGTACTCGCTCGAGGAGCCCAGACCGGCGTCGTCCGCCCCCGCCGCGGGGCCGACGAGCGGAGGCCCGGCCGCCCCGAGGGCGCCGGGGGTACGGCGGGGATGGGCCGGGGGGCCGTCCCCCGGCGCAGAGCCGACGTCGTACTCGTTCACGGGCCGGCCGTCTCAGGCGACGGGCTCGATGACCTCGAGGCCGCCCAGGTAGGGGCGCAGTCCTTCGGGGACGACGACGGCGCCGTCGGGGCGCTGATGGTTCTCCAGGATGGCGACGATCCAGCGGGTGGTCGCCAGCGTGCCGTTGAGGGTGGCCACCGGCGCGGTCCCCCCGTCGCGCCGCTCGCGGATGGCCAGGCGGCGGGCCTGGTAGGTGGTGCAGTTGGAGGTGGAGGTGACCTCCATCCAGCGGCTCTGGGTGGGCAGCCAGGCCTCGCAGTCGAACTTGCGGGCGGCCGAGGAGCCCAGGTCCCCGGCGGCGGTGTCGATGACCCGGTAGGGCAGGTCGGCCAGCGCCAGCATCTCCTCCTCCAGGGCCAGGAGCCGGGCGTGCTCGGCCTCGGCGTCCTCGGGGCGGACGTAGGCGAACATCTCCGCCTTGTTGAACTGGTGGACGCGGATGATGCCGCGGGTGTCCCTGCCGGCGGCGCCCGCCTCGCGCCGATAGCAGGTGGACCACCCCAGGTAGCGGCGCGGACCGGCGGACAGGTCGAGGATCTCGTCGGCGTGGTAGCCGGCCAGGGCCACCTCGGAAGTGCCGGTGAGGTAGAGGTCGTCGGCGGGCAGGTAGTAGATCTCATCGCTGTGGGCGCCGAGGAACCCGGTGCCGCCCATGACCTGGGGGGTCACGAGGGTGGGGGTGGTCATGGGCGTGAAGCCGCGGGCGGAGGCGAGGCCCAGGGCCGCGGTCATGAGGGCGAGCTCCAGGCGCATGCCGGCGCCCTTGAGGAAGTAGAAGCGGGCGCCGGCGACCTTGGCGCCGCGACGGGTGTCGATAATGTCCAGGCCCTCGCCGAGCGCCAGGTGGTCGGCCGGCTCGAAGCCCTCGGCGGCGAAGTCGCGGGGAGCCGGGCCCTCGTGGCGCACGACGACGTAGTCCTCCTCCCCGCCGGCCGGCGCCCCGGCGATGAGGTTGGCGAGCTGGTGGGCGAGCTCGTCGAGGGCGGCGGCCGCGGCGTCGGCGGCGGCCTGCGCCTCCTTGACCCGGGCGGCCAGCTCCTTGGCCCGGGCGAGGACCTCCGGGCGCTCCTGCGGGGAGGCCTTGCCGACCGACCTGGAGACGGTCTTCTGCTCGGCGCGCAGGGACTCGAAGTCCTGCAGGAGGGTGCGGCGGGCCTCATCGGCCTCGATGATGCGGTCGACGAGGGCGACGTCGGCACCACGGGCTCTCTGGCTGGCGCGGTAGGGCTCGGGATTCTCGCGGAGCGCGCGCAGGTCGATCATGGGGCCGAGTGTAGCGAGGGGCCGGGCCGCGCGCGGACCCTCCCGCCCATTCGCCGAGACGGCCCCCGGCACGCACCGGCCCACGCCCGCACGGCGGCATCCAGATCCTCCTTGACCAGCACCAGCGGCACGAGCACCAGCCCACGCCCGCACGGCGGTATCCTCATGCCCGCGAGCGCGAACGGCCCCGGGCCCCGGTCCGGGGGAACGGCCCGCCCCGCCGCGCACCGGCTCACGGAGGAGCCCGGGGCGCCGCACCGTCCTGCACGCCGCCGGCCCCGGCGCTCACCGGCTCACGACGGGGGCGGGCCCCGGTCGAGGACCGGGGCCCGCCCCGCACTGCCTACCGCTCGGCGAGTGCGCGTGTCAGCCGTCGGCGAGCATCTCGTCCCGCTCCTGCGAGGAGAGGCGCGCGATCCCGATACCGGTCGCGCCCCAGAGCATCGCGAAGAAGATGGCGATCCAGTTGGAGACGGCCCATGGCATGTAGCTGAGCGTCGCGACGCCGAGGGTCCCGGCCATGTAGGCGCCCGCGGAGGTCCACGGGAGGATCGGCTCCCACACGGTCGCGGCGTCCTCGATCGTCCGGGAGAGGTTCTTCGGGTGCAGGCCCCGACGGACGTACTCGTCGCGGAGCATCTCGCCGGGGATGAGGAGGGAGACCTGGCCGTTGGAGGTGATGCCGATCGTCGCCAGGCCGGTGACGATCGTGGCGAGGATGAGGCCGAAGGTCGAGCGGACGGGTTCGAGGACCCGGGAGATGAGGACGTCGAGCGAGCCCGAGACCGACACGACGCCGGCGAAGCTGATCGCGCAGAAGCAGATGAGCAGGACGCCCATCATCGAGTTCATGCCGCCGCGGTTGAGGAGGCGGCTGACGTCCTCGATGACGCCGGAGGGGTCGAAGCCCGCCTTGCCGACCATCTTGACGTCGAAGCCGTCGACCCCGGCGACGATGGTGTTCTTGAAGCTCACGTGCTCGAAGACGACGGCGTTGACCATGGCGCAGGCGGCGGAGACGAGCATGACGGGGATCGTCGGCTTCTTCCACATGGATCCGCCCAGGACGATGACGACGGGGAGCAGCAGCAGGATGTTCCAGTTGAAGGCGGCGTCGAGGTCGCCGAGGATGGCGCCCACCTTCTCGGGGACGGCGCCGCCGTGGGACCGGAGGCCGAGAACCGTGTAGACGACCGCCGAGGTGAGGAAGGCGGGGACGGTCGTCCACATGAGGTGCCGAATGTGCGTGAAGAGGTTCACTCCGGTGGCGACCGAGGCGATGTTCGTCGTGTCCGAGAGCGGCGAGAGCTTGTCGCCGAAGTAGGCGCCGGCGACGACCGCTCCAGCGACCATCGGCAGGTTCGCGTCCACGCCCATCGCCACGCCCATGAAGGCGACGCCAACCGTGCCGGCCGAGCCCCAGGAGGTGCCGGTGCACAGGGAGACGATCGCCGTGACGACGAGTGCGATGAGGGCGAGGAACTTCGGGCTGATGATCTTCAGCCCGAAGTAGATGAGCATGGGGATGGTTCCGCCGGCCATCCACGTGCCGATGAGGAGACCGACGCAGATGAGGATGAGGATCGCCGGCATGGTCTTGGCGATCTTCTCGGCGATCGAGGAGATGATCTCGTTCCACCCGTAGCCGAGGTGCCGGGCGACGAGGCCCGCGACGACCGCGGAGGCGATGAGGAGCGGCTCGACGGGCAGCTCCGCGGCGATGTAGCCACCGCCCAGGAGTGCGATGAGGGTCAGGACGGGGATCGCGGCGATCCAGACGCTCGGGGTCCGGTGGACACGGGACGCTTCCGCCCGGTCATCCTGAGGACTCTGAGGACCGGCATCGTCCTTGACGCGGGATTCTGACATGAAGGGATACCTTTCTGGGTTGTTTCCGGGTTGTGAGTCGTTTCCGGGTTGTTCTTCTCGGTTGTTCCCCGATCGTTGGGAACGAACGGGGAGGGTCGCGACTCGTCGGGCGCCGTCGGCCGGGACTCGGGGCCCGGGGTCCGGGCGGAGATCGGCGACGGGCGGGCGTGGCCGCGCAGTTCGTCATGCGGCCCCGTCATGCGGCCGCCGGGATCCGGGTGGAGGCCGGGAACGGCCGCGCGCCCGCTGTGCGGGACGGGCGGCACCCCGGCTCGGGGCGCTCCTCCGGGACGCCGCCCGAGACGCTCAGGGGTGGGGAGCGGTGTCGGCCCCGCCGGCCCGACCGGCGTGGTTGGCCCGGATGGCCCGGCACAGGCGCGGGAGCGCCTCGACGAGCTCGTCCGTCGGGAGCGCCGTATTGATGCGGAACCAGCCCGCGTAGTGGTCCCCGAAGTCCTCGCCGGGGCTCACCGCGACGCGGCAGGCCCGCATCGCGCGGTCGAGGTCGGCGCCGTCGCGCAGGTAGGGGCGCGCATCGATCCAGACGAGGTAGGTGCCATCGGGATCCGTGACGCGGGCGCGAGGCAGCTCCGCGCGGACGATCCTCACGGACTCGACGATATTGGCGTCGATGATGGACAGGAGGCCATCGACCCATGAGGCCCCGCGGGTCCACGCGGCGATGGCCGCGGGGATCGCGAAGTAGGAGGGGTTGTGAAGGCCCATGCGGCGCTTGGCGGCCTCGAGCTCGTCGCCGAGGCTCCCCGGGACGAGAACGGCGGTGGCCTCCAGTCCCGCGATCGTGAAGGTCTTCCCGGGCGAGGCGCACTGGATGAGGCGCCCCGATCCCCACAGGGCGGGGGAGGCCACGGCGATCGGGACGTAGCGGGTGCGGCCCGGGCGCTCGAAGTCGGCGTGGATGTCGTCGGAGAGGACGAGGGCCCCGGAGGACAGCGCGACGTCGGCGACGGCGCCCAGCTCCTCAGCCGTCCAGATGCGACCGGTGGGATTGTGCGGGTTGCACAGGAGGAGCAGGTCGGCGCCGTCGAGGGCGCGCTCCAGGGCGGGGACGTCGATGCGCGCGGGGAGGGCGTCGGTCAGGAGGGGGACGCGGCGGATCTCGGCGCCGGATCGTTCGGCGACCTCGAGGAGCGGCCCGTAGGCCGGATCGAGGGAGACGACGACGGGCCGGGCGGTGCCGCGGTCGGGCAGGACGATATTGAGCAGAGCGCTCACGCACTGAACGACTCGCGGGAAGAAGCGGACGCACGCGGGCCCGGGGTCCCAGTCGTGCCGCTCCCGCTGCCAGGAGACGGCCGCCCGCCGGAAGTCGTCGAAGACCTCCGTGTACCCGTAGGTCCCGTGCCGCGCGGCAGCGACGACGGCGTCGATGACGCACGGGGCGGTGCGGAACTCCATGTCGGCGACCGACATGCTGATGGCTCCGGGGCCGAGGGGGGCGGCGAGGAGGTCCCACTTCGCGCTGTGAGTGCCCCGGCGGTCGAGGTGCTCTGCGAAGCCCGCCGACGCCGCGACGGCGGTCATGAGGCACCCCCCGTCGGGGAGACCGAGGCCGACCGAGTCGAGCGCGCCGAAGGAGCTGACGCCGTCGGGGCCGAGCCCCGCCCGCCCTCCCGGGCCGCGCTCTCGCCGTTCCCGTTGATCTCCTCGATCTCGTTGAGGTAGTTGTAGATGGTGAAGCGGGTGACGCCGAGGGCCCGGGCGGCCATCTCGACGGCATCGCGCAGCATGAAGAAGCCGCGGCGCTTCAGGGAGCGGACGGCGTCCACCTTGTGCACCTTGCGCATAAGGGATACGGGCACGTCCTGCTCCTCGACGGCCTGCTGGAGGAGGACGGCGGCGAGCTCATCGACGTCGCGGGCGAAGGCCTCCCCTTCCCCGGCATCCGCGACGCGGGTCGTCCCCGCGCCGTCCCGCCGACCCCGCCCGGCGGCGTCATCGCCGGCGGCCCCGCGCTCGGCGGCGTCGGGTGCGAGGAACTCCTCGCACCCGAGGATGGAGCGCGCGGCGTCGCCGATGATCGTCCAATCCGTCACATCACGGTTGATGCAGAGGGCGGCGACGGGCCGGTCATCGGCGTCGCGGATGATGATCGTCGTCGACAAGAGACTGCGGCCGGTTGGAGAGGTGGTGCGATAACCGATGCGAGTCCTGAGGTCGCCGCCGGCGGCAGCCTCAAGAAGACGGTCCGTGGCCGGGTCGCCGGGACGGCGCCCGGTGACGTCGCCCTCGATGGCGATGATCGAGTCGGGGAGGGCCGCGAGATCGTGGAGGACGACCTCCGCGGATCCGGGCAGCGACCGCTCAAGAGGGCCGACGAGCTGCTCGAGAACGGCGAAGACTCCCCTCCCGCCGGCAGCATCAGGTCGCCCGACGGTTTTGGGACGACCGCGTGTGGAATCGCTCTTCATCGGGCGTTTCACGCTCCATGTCTCGCTTCATGGCTTCCATGGGAAGCCTTCACCGTTTTGTTGTTGGAACCAACAATATAGAGAGGCCTCGGCGTCGTCAACTCTCGTTTGAAGCCTTCAACAGTTCATCGCACGCCTCTGAGGCGGCCGAGCGACCCGGGGCCGCGGCCCGAGCCGTCGCCCACCCCACTGTGAGATAACCTGTGAAACGGGTCGGATTAATTGGGGATACCGTAGTGTTATGCGGTGAGTGGGCCTTCGCCTATCGCGAGCCCGACCACCCGACACCTTCAGGACGCACTCATGCCCACTTCATCCCTCCCCTCCTTCTCGCAGCTGAGGGCCTTCGTCGCGCTGTGCGACCACCAGCACTTCGGCGAGGCGGCCGCGACCCTCGGCGTCAGCCAGCCGAGCCTGTCCCAGGCGATCACCGCCCTGGAGAAGCGCGTCGGCGGAGAGCTGGTCGAGCGCACCACCCGCCGTGTCCTGGTCACCCCGCTCGGCGAGACCCTGCTGCCCTACGCCCGCGAGGCCGTCCTGGCCGCCGAGTCCTTCAACGACGCCGTCGCCAGCCAGGGGGCCGCCCTGACCGGGACGATGCGCCTGGGCCTGATCCCGACTCTCGCCCCCTACATGGCCCCGGTGATCCTCGACGGCCTGCCCGCCGAGCTGCCCGACCTGCACCCCGAGCTGCGCGAAATGGTCACCGGCGACATCCTCGACATGCTGGGGCAGGGGCGCCTGGACGCCGCCGTCATCGCCATCGACATCGACGATCTCCGCCGCGCCGCGGCCGTGCCCATGTTCGACGAGCCGCTCGTCGTCCTGGTCCCCCAGGACCACCCCTGGGCCGGCCGCACCGACCTGGAGCCCGACGAGCTCGAGGACCAGCGGCTGCTGCTCCTGGACGAGGGCAACTGCCTGCGCGACCAGACGCTGGCCCTGTGTCAGCGCTACAGCTCCCAGCCGCCGACCGCCGTGGCCACGACCCTGTCGACGGTGGTGCGCATGGTCGTCCACGGCGTGGGCATCACCGTCGTCCCCGAGGGGTCGCTGCACATGCTCGACCACGAGGACTACGCCGTCGCGCGCTTCGCCGGACGCGGGCCGGTCCGCCGCATCGGCGTCGTCCACCGCACCTCCTCATCGCGGGGGGAGGACTTCGTCCGGCTCGCGGAGGTCCTCACCCGGCTCGCCGACGACGCCGGCCTGCCCATGCGCCCCCTGGAGGACTGAGCGCTGGGGGCGCGGACCCCGCCGGGGCGCCGCCGCCCTGCCCCGGAGCCGCCGCCGCCCGTACCCTGGGGGCATGACCACGCGCCGGGACACGACGGGGACGCACCCGCACCCCCTGGCCTACGTCGTCGTCAACCCGTCCAAGCCCTGGGCGACCGACGCCGTCCGGCGCCGCGCGGCCACCGCCCTGCAGGACGCCGGGTACGCCGATCCGGTCTGGCTGGAGACGACGCCCGCCGAGCCCGGCAGCATGCAGGCGCGCCTGGCCGTCGCCTCCGGGGCGCGCCTGGTCGTGGCGGCCGGCGGGGACGGGACCGTGCGGGCCGTCGCGGCCGGTGTCGCGCACACCGGCGTCGAGATGGCGATCCTGCCCCTGGGCACGGCCAACCTCGCAGCCCGCAACCTCGGCCTGCCGGTCGGCCGCCTCAACGCGGCGCTCGACGTGGCCGCGCGCGGCACCGGCCGGCGCACGGACCTGGTGTGGGTGGGCACCGAGCCGACCGTCACCCCCGCCCCCGCGCCGCCGGGCGGCTGGTCTCGGCCCATCCTGAGGGACGAGCACGTCTGCATGGTGGTGGCCGGCGTCGGCTTCGACGCGGGACTGGTCGCCTCCACGCGCCCCGAGCTCAAGGCGCGGATCCGGTGGGGGGCCTACGCGGTGGCGGCGGTCGCCAACCTCGACTCCCCGCACATGGACCTGGTCGTGCAGGTGCGCGAGCCCGACGGCGGCATGCGGGTCGAGCGGCTGCGCGGGCGCACCCTGCTGGTGGCCAACGGCGGCCGGCTGCCCGCCGGGATCACGCTGCTGCGCGAGGCGCACATGGACGACGGCGTGCTGGACGTCGCCGTGATCGACACGGTCGGCGGGGTGGCCGGGTGGAGCTCCCTGGCGCGCCAGGTCCTGCCGCCATTCGCGGCCACCTACTCCAACCCCGCCCGGGCGCTGGGCCGGGTGACGCTGCGCCGGGGCACCGAGGCGGTCGTCCGGCTCGCCGAGCCGGCGCTGGTCCAGGTCGACGGCGAGCTGCTCGCGCCCACGCGCGGCCTGCGGGCGCGGCTGGACGCGGGCGCGCTCCTCGTGCGGCGCCCCGGCTGAGACGGCGCCCGGACGGCGCGTTCCGGCTGAGGCGGGACCCGGAGGGCGCGCCTCTACCGGGGGCGGATGGCCGTGATGCTGCCCCCGCTGCCGAGGGCACTGGGGACGGCGATAATCAGGTCCTCCCTGACCGGCGCAAGGGATAGATAGCGCGCCCAGAGATTGTAGTGCATGGTCTCCTCCCCAGTTTCCATGTCATAGGCCGCGAGGGCGCTGTTCTCAGCATTCTCCTCCCCCCTCCAGTACCCGAGGACCGTCTTGCCGTCGGAGAGAAGGAAGAAGCTGGTCGGGTGGGGGTACGCCGAGATACCGGTACCGGGGCCGCTGATCGCATGACCGTCGAAGGAGGCGCCCTCGAGAACCGCCTCGCACGGCTTCCACTCACTGCGGCAGTCGTAGTCCAGTACGTGGACGTCGCCGTCGGGGCCGACAATGTTGAGGTCCCACTCATTCTCACTCATCTTCGGCAAGGAGTCGTGGAGCTCCTCGGAAGAGATGTCCGCCTGGACGCTCAGGAGCCAGTTGCCCTCCTCGGACCACAGCTTCTCCCCCTGGCTATCGAAGACGCTCAAGGTCCCGCGATCGGGGGCGGAGTCGTATGACACGTCTATAGCGACCTCGCCGTTGGCGAGCGGCTCCACCTGGAACTTGTCTCCGTACGTCAGTATGGCGCCCGTCCTGGAATCGAGGAGGGCCAGGGCGGGTGAGTCCTCGCTCTTCCCATCACGGGGAATGACGACGTTCTCCTCGAACCTCGACCCGGTCAGGGCGATGACGATGGGGGCGTCAGAGGCGCAGCCCGCCATGCTGGAGTATGTGCCGTCGCCCTCGTCGCCCACGCTCCACAGAAGACTCCCATCGGCGGAGCGCCCCTCCATCTCGTCCATATTGGCGGGATGCTCTGCATTCGTGAATATGCCGACGTCTCCGGCGACGCAGTGGAGCACCAGGTTCTCGGTCCACGCAAGGGGGGTGACGCTCCCAGTGGCGCCGTCGACCATCTGATAGGAGGTCACCATCACTCCGCCCTCGCCCTCCACCGAGCACATGAGATTATTTCCCCAGAGCTCCGCGCTGATGCCGCAGTCCCCGGACCACACCTCCCTCGGCTCGGCCCCGGAGATGTCATAGAGATATGGCTGGAATTAAACAAGATCGGTGTGTGGCGGTGTGACTGGGAGGTGCTCGAAGTCGTAGTCGAAGGTGCGGTTGGTGATGTAGGCGGTGAAGGCCGCGAAGGTGTTCTCCGGGG
>NZ_JONS01000029.1 GCF_000711965.1 Actinomyces israelii DSM 43320 | reverse complement strand
ATGGTGATCGGGTAGCTTCCTGTCTACCGCGGTGGACGCAGCGCGTACCGGGCGCCTACCGGGACCCTCTGGGCGAAGGTAAGGAAGCCGCTTTTCTCGGAGCTCGCTTCCCAGCTCCTGGCCTCTCGCAGCCAGGCGCGCAGCCTCCTGCTCTCCGCCGACTGCTCCGCACCGACCTCGGAGTCCACGGACTCCGGGTGGTCCTTCCGCCATTTCTTGACCCAGTTTCCCACCGTCTGAGGAACCAGCCCGTAGGACCTCGCCACCTCGGCTATTGTCCGGTCCTTCTCGACTACCTCAAGGACCACCTGCTCCCCGAGCTCACTACTGAGTCCCTGTGCCGACATAATCAGATTATACCTCATCTCTCAAAACAGTACTCTTTCCACCACTGTCCAAGAAACACCAGGCACCTCACTCCTGCACGCCATGTACGTCTCGGACAGGGCGTGCTCACGACCGGCTCAGAGGAAGGACCTCGATCCCGCTTCTCCGCGTGGCCTTCAGATGATCCACTTCCCTCTCGGAGGGGCCCGGTTCCGCCCCTGCCTGGAGGACGTCATCGAGCTCCTCATCAATGAGTTCGGAGTCGACGCGCAGCCTGGGTGGCAGAACGCGATCAGATGCGGGCGCATTGCGTGGAGGCACATCCAGCTCGCCGCTGCGGTGCGCGATGATCCAGAAACAGCCCGTAGCGCGCTGCAGGAGCTCACTCAGGACGCGCCGACCGCTGAGGACCGGCTGGCTCGGATCTGAACGACCGTGCCGAGCGCGGGATCGCCTGCAGGGCAACCCATCCGGTCACAGGCGGTCCGAACAGAGTCCGACGCTTCCCAACGATGGGACGAAGAGGGCGCCGCGGGGCGGGTGTGAGCCGTGGGGCGGGGCCCCGACCCGGGCCTCCCGAGCGCACTGCACGGTCATCCGCGAACGCACAACACGGGCCCTGTGCCGGGGCGACCCGTCTCCCGACGGCGCCCCGCCCGAGCCCCGTCACTCCGCACCTTAGCCCACCCGCGGTTGTGCGCATCGCGGTATGGTCACGGGCGATGCAGGCGCTGACTGTGGCGCTGGGGCAGTCGAGGCGCGCTGGTAGGGTTCTGCCAGCTGTCACGGCCGGAGCTGGTGGAGGAGCGGGCGATGGAACTTTCGGGCACGGTCCCGGACCCACTCGGCGGACCGTCCGGCCACCCGGCCGCCCGGGCCGACGACGGGCTCTCCTCCTACGCCACCGGCGAGCGGGTGGTCATCCGCGACGAGGAGTGGATCGTCCGTACGGTCTCACCGGCCACCCCGGGCGTGCGGCTGGAGGTCACGGGCGCCTCCGAGCTCGTGCGGGACCACGAGGCCACCTTCTTCTCCGCCATCGACGAGGTCCGGCGCCTCGACCCGCGTCAGGTCCGCCTGGTACCGGACACCTCCGGGGCGTTCCTGAGTACGCGCCTGTGGCTGGACGCCGTCATGCGCCGCAGCCCGGTCCCGGTGGCGGACACCCGCGTGGTCGCCGGTCACCGCGCCCTCCTGGACCACCTGGACTACCAGCTGCGCCCGGCCCGGACCATGCTGTCCAACCTGCGCCCGCGCCTGCTGATCGGCGACGCGGTGGGCCTGGGCAAGACCCTGGAGATCGGCATCGCCCTGTCCGAGCTCATTGCCCGCGGCCGCGGGGACCGCGTCCTCGTGGTCACGCCGCGCGCGGTCCTCAAGCAGTTCCAGTACGAGATGTTCACGCGCTTCGGCATCCCCCTGGTGCGCCTGGACTCCGCCGGCATCCAGCGCGTCCAGCGGGACCTGCCCGCCGGACGCAACCCCTTCGCCTACTTCCACCGGGTGATCGTCTCCATCGACACCTTGAAGAACCCGCACCTGTACCGCCACCACCTGCGCTCCCACCGCTGGGACGCCGTCGTCATCGACGAGTGCCACAACCTCATCAACCGCGGCACCCAGAACAACGAGCTGGCCCGGATCCTGGCGGCGAACTCCGACGCCCTCGTCCTGGCCTCGGCCACGCCCCACAACGGCAGCGCGGAGTCCTTCGCCGAGCTCGTCTCCTTGCTGGACCCCACGGCGATCGCCGACCCCCGCTCCTACTCCTCGGCTGACATCGCCCACCTCTACGTGCGCCGCCACCGCGGCAGCCCGGAGGTGCGCTCCGAGATCGCTGACCGCTGGCGTGAGCGCCTCCAGCCGACCGTCCACCCGGTGGCCCCCGGCGCCGCCGAGCGTGAGGTCATGGCCGAGCTGGACTCCGTGTGGCTCCACCCCGCGGGCGGGTCCGCCCCCGTGACCGGCCGGGGCCGCACGCTCTTCCCCTGGACCCTGTTCAAGGCCTTCCTGTCCTCCCCGCATGCCCTGCGCTCCACCATCGCCAACCGCCTGCGCACCCTGTCGGGCGCCAACGGCGCCGCCCAGACCGCTGAGCGGCGCGCCCTGACCCGTCTGGACTCCCTGACCGCCCAAGTGACTGCCCCGGCCAAGACCAGGGCGCTCACCTCCCTCCTGAAGGAGCTCGGCGTGGGCCGGGACAGCGACACCCGTGTCGTCGTCTTCTCCGAACGCATTGACACCATTGAGATGCTGGCGCGTGAGCTCCCCGGCCGCCTGCACATGCCCAAGGACGCGGTCCGCACCCTCTACGCCAGCCAGTCCGACGACACCATCCAGTCCACTGTGGAGTCCTTCGGCCAGAAGCGCTCCCCGATCCGGGTGCTCCTGGCCTCGGACATGGCCTCCGAGGGCCTCAACCTGCACAAGCAGTGCCACCTGCTCGTGCACTACGACGTCCCCTGGTCCTTTATCCGCCTCCAGCAGCGCAACGGGCGCATCGACCGCTACGGGCAGCGCCACGCCCCCGCGATCCACGCCCTGGCCCTGGCTGACGAGGACGCCACGAGCGAGGTCCGCGTGGTCACCTCCCTGCTCACCAAGGAGCACGAGGCCAACCGCGCACTAGGAGACGCCGGGGTGCTCATGGACCTGGACGTCACCGAGTACGACGGCGGCCTGGAGGAGCGCGCGGTCATGGACGCCCTGGCGCGCGGGCGCACCGTCGAGGACGTCTCCGCGGCCCCCGCCCGGGTCGTCGCCGACAACCCGTTCCTGCGCGTCGCCCTGGGGCTGGCCGGAGACGCGCCCGGTGGCAACGCACCGGCGGGTACACGGCCCCCGGACGCGCAGTCCCCGGACGTGCAGCCCCCGGTGGCGCGCACAGACCACCACCACGACGGCGCACCGAGCGGCACCGCTGAGGTGGCACGCCTCTTCGCCGATGACGACGACTACGTCGCCGCGGTCCTGCGCGGGACGATGACCCCTGCTGAGCGCGAGGAGTTCCAGGTGCGCCGGGACAGCAAGCACGACCTCCTGGAGCTGCGCACGGACTCCGCGGTGGCGCTCCGCTCAGGCCTGCGCACCCGTCTGCGCAACCTGCCACGGGAGCTCGTGCGCGGCGAGGACTCGGTCCTGGACGCCATCGCGGTGACCGGCTCGGGCCCGCTGGCCGAGAGGCGCCTGCAGGCCGCCCAGGAGTCCACCAGCTCCGGTGACGCCTGGCCGGACGTCCAGTTCCTCACCCCCGCCCACCCGGTGGCCGAGTGGGCGGCCGACCGGGGCCTGGGCGTCACCGAGCGCGGCACCGCCCTGGTGGTGACCGGCGAGGTCGACCAGCCCACCTACCTGACGCAGGCGACCTGGGCCAACGGCGCCGGGCAGGTGGTCATTGCGAGCCTGGACGCCGTGGGCGTGGCACTGCCGGACACCGGGCAAGGCTCCCGGGGATCCGGCGTCGAGGACGCGGGGCGCACCAGCTCGGCCGGTCCGTCCGTGGTCGGGATCGAGGACATGGTGACCCTCCTGCGCCGTGCGGGCCTGGACGACCGCGCCATTAACACGGGCGCGCTGGAGGAGGAGCTCCTGGAGCGGCTGCGCCCGGGCGTTCCCGTGGCACTGGAAGCCGCCACCACCGCCTTGCGCAGGCGCCGTGCGGAGTTCGAGGGCGACTTCGACGCGCGCCTGGCGGCCGACCGCGAACGCCTGTCCGTCTGGCACCAGGAGAGCCTGGACCACCTGACCCTGCCATCGGTCTCCCGCGCGAGACGGGAGCGCATTGAACGCACGGCCCAGGGCATTGACGACCTCATCACCTCCATGCAGGTGACAGGGGAGCCCCATGTCCGGTTGCTGGCCGTCATCGTCCCCAGGAGCATGTGATGGACGACGTCATTGTCAACGACACCGAGTTCCTCTCCGCCCACTGGCTCGCCGAGGGCTTCCCGGCACGACTCTCCGGCCTGGTCAAGGGCTGGCGCGCACAGGCCAAGGCAGGCGGCGCCGACCCCCTTCACGGGCTGCTCTCAGTGTCGGGGGACTACCTGCGTGCCGTCCACCAGGCCCTGGACGCCACCGAGGGGACTGGCGGCGCGGTGGCCGGCGGTGTGCGTGACGACGCGGCCAGGCAGACCTCCGCCCGCCTCCTGGCCCCCGCCCACGACCGCCTCCTGGAGGCTCTCGGCCTCCTCCCTGATCCGCCCGGTACCGCCGGTTCCGAGGAGGCCGCTGCCGTCCTGGAGACGAGCCACCGCACCGAGCTGGTCACCCTCCAGGGCGAGCGCGAGCTCGTGGTCCCGGTGCTGCTGGACGTGCGCGGCCCCGGGGGCCACGCCCTCGTGGTGCTGGAGGCCTGCGCGACGGACGGGATCGGGGACCTGCTGGCCGAGGAGCGGGCGCCAGGCGGGGCGGCGGACCAGGCGCCGCCCGGAACCGGGGAGCTCGTGACGCCCCTGAGCCGCACGAGTGCGAGCGGGAAGCCGGAGCCCGTCTTCACCGTGGCCCGGGCCCTGTCCGAGCTCTTCGCCTCCGACGCCGCTGCCCGCTACGCCCTGGTGCTGGCAGGCCGCTGGGCCCTGCTCACCGACGCCCCGCGCTGGTCCGAGGGCCGCTACCTGGCCCTGGACCTGGTGACCGCCATGGAGCGCCGGGAGGCGACGACGTCAGGCGGCCTGGCCCGCGTGGCCGGGCTCATGAGCGGCGAGGTCCTCCTGCCCACACCCGAGGGCACCACCGTCATGGACTCCCTGACCCAGGACTCCACCAACCACGCCGTGGGGGTCTCCGCCGAGCTGCGCGACGGCCTGCGCCGCAGCGTGGAGATCGTCGCCGGCGACGTGGTGCGCTCCATGCGCGAGGCCGGGGAGGACGAGGACCTCCTGGACCCGGACCTTCCGGGCGAGCTGGCCCGCCAGTCCCTGCGCTTCCTGTACCGGCTGCTCTTCCTCCTGTTCGCCGAGGCCCACCCGGAGCTGGGCGTCCTGCCCACGGCGTCGGACGACTACGCCTCGGGCTACGGCCTGGACCGGCTGCGCGACCTGTGCCTGGAGGAGCTGCCCGCCTCCGCCGCGCGCACCCACCACATCCACGCCTCCCTCGACGTCCTCTTCCGCCTGGTGTCCGGTGACGTCCCCGGCGTGCAGGAGATGCCGGTGGAGGACCTGCGCGCGGACCTGTTCGCCCGCTCCCGCACCTCGCTCATTGACGGCACGGACGGCCGGGTGCGCCACTGGCTCTCCGACGCCGCCCTCCACCGGGTGCTCCGCCTCCTGCTGCTGTCCACCCCCACGGGCAAAGGATCACGCGGGGCGCGCAGGCGCGGCGGGTGGATCTCGTACGCGAACCTGGGCATTAACCAGCTCGGCGCCGTCTACGAGGGTCTCATGTCCTACTCCGGGGTCCTCACCACCCAGCCGATGGTGGAGGTCGCCAAGGGCGGGGACGCCTCCAAGGGCTCCTGGCTCGTGCCCGAGGCGAGCTCGGGCCGCTACGCGGACTCCGACATTGTGAGGGTGACGGACCCGACGACGGGGGAGAGACGCATCCGCCGTTACGGCGCGGGGGAGTTCGCCTACCGCCTGTCAGGACGCGACCGTGAGCGCTCCGCCTCCTACTACACCCCCGAGGTCCTCACCCAGTGCGTGGTGCGCCATTCCCTGGCCGAGCTCTTCACTGAGGACACGACCGCCGCAGAGGTCCTGGGCGTGCGCGTGTGCGAACCCGCCCTGGGATCAGGGGCCTTCGCCAACGAGGCCGTCAACCAGCTCGCCGAGGCCTACCTGGAGCGCAGGCAGAAGGAGCTCGGGCAGACGATCGACGCCGACCGGCTGCCCTCCGAGCGGCGCCGCGTCAAGGCATGGATCGCCCTGCACCGGGTCTACGGCGTGGACCTCAACGCCACCGCCGTGGAGCTGGCCGAGGTCTCCATGTGGCTCAACGTCATGCAGCCCCACCTGGCCGCCCCCTGGTTCGGCCTCCACCTCAGGCGCGGCAACTCCCTCATCGGAGCCCGCCGCGCCACCTACGACCTGGTCGCCCTGCGCAAGGCCAGGACCCTGCACAGCAAGGAGGTCCCCACGGACCAGGGACTGGCCGCCGTGCCCCTGGGGACCCTGGGCACCGGGCAGGTCCACCACTTCCTCCTGCCCTCGGCCACCTGGGGCGCCGTGGCCGACGCCAAGCAGGCCAAGGAACTCGACCCGGCGGGTGCCAAGGCCATGAGGACCTGGCGCAAGACCATGCTGAAGCGGCCCGACCACCGCCGCGATGACGTGCTGCGCCGCGACGCCAACGCCGCCCTGGTCGAGGCATTCCTGGAGAACGAAGCTGCTGATCAGCAGACGGCCTGCGCCCCGGTGGCATCGGTCGGCTCAGCCGGTGCCGGGACGGCCATTACCGAGGCGCTCTTCGGCGGCGAGATCCAGCAGATCGACCTGGCCGAGCAGGCACGCAGGGCCGATGAGGACAGACGCCGCAAGGCGGAGAAGGAGCTGCGCAGGCGCACGGTCAGGCGAGCCAGCCAGGAGGAGCGCCTGATCGCCCTGGCCGGGCGTGTGGAGAGGCTCTGGGCTATCGCGGCACGACGCCTGGAGGTCAGTGAGCAGGAGGCCTCCCGCCGCATTGAGGTCTGGGGGGTGCCCGACGCCTTGCAGGCCCCGCCCTCCACAGTGACCCGTGAGCGCATTGAGAACGCGCTCGCGGACCCCGACTCCATGTACCAGCGCCTGCGCACCGTCATGAACGCCTGGTGCGCCCTGTCCTTCTGGCCGCTGGACAGGCGGCACGAACTGCCCGACTGGAGCGAGTGGCTGGCCACCCTGGAGGACATCCTGGGCCTGGACTCTGTGCAGACGGTTGACAGCGAGCGCCTGGTGGATCAGGCGGGGTTCGACGACCTCGACCTCATTGAGCGCACCGAGCGCGCCGAGACCGGTATGCGCTCCTCCGTCGAGTTCCAGGTGCTGCACCCCTGGCTCGCCACCGTCCGGGAGATCACCGAGAAGGAGGGATTCTTCCACTGGGAGCTCGACTTCGCCCAGGTCTTCACCCGCGGCGGCTTCGACCTCCAGGTCGGGAACCCGCCGTGGCTCAAGGTCTCCTGGAAGGACAATGAGCTTCTTGCAGAGGAAGACCCGTGGTTTTGCTTGGAGGACAGGATCCCGGCAGCAGAATTCAAAGAACGCAGGAATGAGGTCCTAAGGGACGAGGGGGCATATAGTCGTTATTTGGCTGAGGTGTCCAGCGCGGCCGGGCAGAGTGTTGTTCTGGGTGATTCAATCGACCACGCTTTGCTGTCTTCACTTCAGCTCAACCTCTACCCTCTCTTCATGGAGAGGACGTGGCGCTCGACGAGTGAGAATGGCATTGTTGGTCTCCTCCATCCTGAAGGTCACTTCATGGACCCCAAGGCGGGAAATCTTCGTGAAGTTGTGTATCGACGGCTCCGTCGGCACTGGTATTTTGAGAATGAGGCGAGCTTGTTTGAAGAGGTGGATCATCACACGTCATTCAGTGTGAATATTTATGGGTCTTCTAGAGAGGTTGCTTTCATTCAAGCTGTTGGTTTGCAGATCATCAGAACCTTGGAGGAATCGCTTGTTGAGTCTCGCTTTGGTGAGAAACCTGGAATTCAGTTGCGAGAGGGTGGGTGGGATAGGCGTCCTCACTCGGCTCGCATTGTGAGAGTTGACAATAGTGTTCTTGGTGTCTGGGGTAGGCTTATCGATGATTCAAGTGTTCCTGCTTCCCAGGCTCGACTCATGCGCCCGCTCCTCCAGGACCACCAAGATGTACTGACCGTTCTGGCGCAGAACTCGGCGATGTCTGGAACTTGGGGCATCAGGGTTTCCCGGTGCTGGGATGAAAAGGGTGCGAAGGTTGACGGCACGATGTCGTGGGAGTCCGCTATTCAATCCTCATGGAACGAGGTGATCCTACAAGGACCTCACTTCTACGTGGGAACTCCTTTTGCTAAGAATCCTCGTGAGGTTGTGAAGCACAACTCTGATTATGATCCATGGGATCTGGAAGAGCTTCCTGAGTTCTGCATCCCTCGCACCAACTATCAACCCGCTGTGGCCCGCGAGCAGTATGAGGCGCGCATTGATCGCTGGAATGGAGTGCCCTCTTGGGGCTATTGGCGTGTCGCGGTGCGGCGGATGACTGTTCCCGGGCTCGTGCGCTCACTGGTCCCTGCCCTCATCCCAGTAGGCGCAGCGCATGTCAACGCCGTACACTCGTGTACGGCGTCGACATGCGCTGCGCCTGTCCACGCATGTCAACGCGAAGAATCGCCGCGAAGCGGCGATTCTTCGGGGAAGCTCTCGGCGGGGTTCTCGCCCCGTCCGGAAGACGCCCTCGCAACCGCCCTCATGTGCGGTGTGTGGTGCTCCCTGCCCGCTGACTACTTCGTCAAGGTAAGCGGTAAGTCGGATCTTCACACCGAGTTCATCGAGAAACTCCCCGCCCCCACCAAGCACCCCGCCTGGCGCTATCTTCTGCTGCGGACGCTTCGCCTCAACTGCCTCACCCGGGACTTTGAGCCCCTGTGGAAGGCCCTCGCTCCTCTGACGGACCCGGAGGATGCGTGGACCCCCGCCTTCGCCGACTGGCCCGCCCTCGCCGTCGGCAAGCGGGCGCGGGCCGAGGCCCCGCACCCCGCTGACCCGGGTGCGGGGGAGGAGCCCATTACCTGGGACCACGCGGGCGACCTCGGCCTGTCCACCTGGACCATGGACACGCCCCTGCGCAGCGACTACGAGCGCCGTGCCGCCCTGGTGGAGACCGACGCCCTGGGCGCCATCATGCTGGGGCTCACCGCCGAGCAGCTCTGCCTCATCTACCGCGCCCAGTTCGGCGTCCTGCGCAAGTACGAGCACACCATGTGGTTCGATGCCCTGGGCCACCAGATCGCCAGGCACCACCAGGCCTACGGCGTCCACCAGGACAAGACCGACTACCCCACCCTCATGTCCTACATCCAGGACATGGAGAAGGCGGGGCTCGACCCCTGCGCCGACCAGCCGCCTGAGACCTGGTACGAGGACGGCCCCTACACCGACTTCCTCTCCCGCTACGAGGCCCCCTTCACCAAGGCCGACCGCGAGGCCGAGATGACCGCCGCCCACGCCGAGTTCTGCCGCCGCCTCGCCGCCGCCGGCCTCACCGACGCCGACGGCCGGCCCCTGGGGGATGGTGGCCAGGGCGCGCAGGAGGGGCGGCCCGGGTCATGACGCTGGAACCAGTGCGCCGAGACCGTGTCGGTGGGGCCGCTTATGATGCGGACGTGGCTGACCTTGATCGTCTTGCGCTCGTCCTGGCGGTGACCCGTGCGCCCGCCCGGGATGTCAGTCAGCCCGAGCGTGTCCTGCGTCTGCTGGAGACCCGCGACCCGCAGGCGGTCCTGGACGAGCTGCGGGGCGGCGCCGTAGAGCTCCCCCTCGGCCCTGACGCCCTGGTGGAGGCCGCCCGGCAGGACATCTCAAAGTGGCTCGCCACCGGCATGACGATCACCAGCATCCTCGACCCCGCCTACCCCTCCACCCTCGCCGAGGTCCGCGAGGCCCCCGCCCTGCTCTACGCCGAAGGATCGCTTCGGCAGCACGACTTGGGGGTGTGCGTCGTCGGCACGCGCCGCCTGGACGACGCGGGGGCGGACGTCGCGCGCACGGTCGCGGCCGCACTGGTCGGCCAGGGCCTGACCGTCGTCTCTGGGCTCGCGGCGGGTACGGACACCGTGGCCCACGAGGAAGCCCTGGCCCGGGGCGGGCGCACCGTGGCCATAATGGGCACCGGGATCGACTCCACCTCCCCGGCGGGGAACAAGGACCTGCGCCGCCGCGTCGTGGCCGCGGGAGGACTGGTCGCCACCCAGTTCCCCCCGGGCGCGCACGGGTCACGCATCACCTTCCCCATGCGCAACGCCGTCATGAGCGGGTACGGGCTGGCCACCGTCGTCGTCGCCGCGGGCGAGCACTCCGGGACCCGCATCCAGGCCCGCAAGGCCCTCGACCACGGCCGCGGCCTCATCCTCACCGAGCGGGTCGTGCGCGAGACCACCTGGGGATCCCACTACGCCCACCGCCCCAGTGTCACAGTAGCCCGACGCAGCCAGGACGTCCTGAACGCAGTGGACACCATCATCCACGAGCGCCAGCTCCTCGGAGTGCAGTGAGAAAACATGAACCGCAACACCGAGGTGCTCAATAGCCAGTTGGGTACCTACACCCGCAATGCCACAGCCGCAGACGTGCCCCTGTGCCCCCTGTGCCGCACCGAACTGGCTCCCAGCTCATCCCACTGCCGTTCGTGCCAACGTCTTCTCGCTGTCCCCGGGGCCGTGCCCGACCAGGTGGGTTTCGGCATCTACGCTGTCGGGGGACAGCAGACCGGGTATATGATGCGGAACTATAAGAATGGAATGCTCAACCGGGACTACGGGCAGGTACGAGCTCTTTTTGCCGAGATGCTTCAGCACAACGCATGCCTGGCAGCACTGAGCGGGACCCCTGTAAGCGCGATCACCTACATCCCCTCACTCAATCACCCTTCTCACCACTACCACGCGCTCGCGCACATTCTTGGAGACATGGTGCGGGCCTTTCCAGCTCTCGCTGTCCTCACCCGTCTCCACCTTCAGCCGACTACTGTCCCGCACCAGGCCCACCAGATAGCCGGCAGCGGCTCCCTCACCGTCAAGGAAGGAAACGGTGAGTGGGGTCATGTCCTTGTCGTTGATGACACCTGGACCACCGGGACATCTGTCGGAGACGCCACCTTGACGCTCCGGGCCGCTGGAGCCGCCATGGTCTCAAGCCTGCTAGTCGCACGCTGGATCAATGAGACGTACAGCCGCGCGCTGACCGCTTCACTGGTTCGACGCAAGACATTCGACTCCCGCACCTGCCCCTGGACGTTCTCAGGACAGTGCCCGCCCCCAGGCCCCCACCCCGCAGGCGGCTGGTAATGGGCACCTCTGCACCGTCCCGGGGCAGGCACGCCGCCTTCACCCCCAGCCTGCCGAGCCTCCTTGCAGAGGACGTCCGCACCGGGCTCGTGGAGTACCTGTCCACCACGTACTCCCTGGCCGACCCGGCCGCGCGCAACGTCCTGGCCGCCTTCCTCGACTCCTCCGAGCACGGCATCTTCCGCGGCCCCTACCTGAGACTGCGCCCGCCCTTCCGCAGCGTTACCCCCACCTGGGCCAGCCCCCTGAGCTGGATGCCCGCCGGGTTCACCCCCTACCTGCACCAGGCCCGCGCCTTTGAGCGCCTGAGCAGCCGCGACCACGCACCACGGCCCACGCTCGTGACCACCGGCACCGGAAGCGGCAAGACCGAGGCCTTCCTTCTGCCCCTGCTGGACCACGCGCGCCGCGCCCACGGCAGGGGCCCCAGCGGCATTACCGCCATCATCCTCTACCCCATGAACGCCCTGGCCACCGACCAGGCCCGTCGCATCGCCCGGACCGTGAGCAGCGCCCCCGAGCTGGACGGGGTGCGCGTCGGCCTCTACATCGGCGGTGACGGGCACCACCGCGTCATGAGTGCCGAGCACGTCATCGACCACCGGGACACCCTGCGCACCCACCCGCCCCACATCCTGCTCACCAACTACAAGATGCTCGACCTGCTCCTCATGGACCCCCGCCACGCGGACCTGTGGCGCGGCGCCGGGCAGGATCTGCAGTACCTCGTCCTGGACGAGTTCCACACCTACGACGGCGCCCAGGGCACCGACGTCGCCATGCTCCTGCGCCGCCTCGGCGCCGCCCTGGGTATCGCCCGACCGGGGCAGCCCCTGGGGGACGTCGTCCCCGTCGCCACCTCCGCGACCCTGGGCGACCTCACCTCCTCTCGCTCCCCGGACGGCCGCCCCGATCCGGGCGGCGCTAACGCAGCCACCGCCCCCATGCGGGACCTCGCCCGGACCGTCTTCGGACGCCCCTTCGAGGCGGACTGCGTCATTACCGAGGACCGTCTCACCCCCGACGAGGCCTTCCCCGGGCCGGGGGAGAACGCCACCCGGATCTTCCCGGACCCGGGTGACATCGCCGCCGTCAGCGCCCCCACGGACGCCGCTGGCTGGAGGCGTCTGGCCCAGTCCGTCCTCGTCACCGACGACGGCAGGCCCGCCACCGACGACCTCTCCGACCCCGTCGCACTGGGCCGGCGGCTCACAGGGCACGCCGTGGGACAGACCCTCCTGAGAGTCCTGGGCACGCGCCCCGTCACCGTCGACGAGGCCCTCATGGCCCTGGGGCGGGCGACCATGCGCCCCTGGTACTCCACCGACCCCGCCACCCGCAGGGTCGGCGTCAGCGCCCTCAGCCGCCTCCTCGCCCTCACCTCCTACGCCCGCACACAGGATCCGGCCACAGGACGCCTCCGTCCCCTCATTGACGTCCAGGTCCAGCTCTGGGTCCGCGACGTCCACCGACTCCTGCGGGAGGTCTCCGCCGAGCCCTCCTTCACCTGGTGGACCCCCACCACCGTGAAGGAGGAAGGCGCCACCTTCCTCCCCGCCGTCTACTGCCGCTCCTGCGGCGCCTCCGGCTGGGCCGCCTTGAGGCCGGGCACCGCCGAGCGCCACACCGAGGGCGCCCTGAACGCCCACCACCTGGCCATCTGGCAGGCGGGCGTCTCCTCGACCGACCACTCCCGCCTGCGCTACCTCATGCGCGCCGCCGACCCTGAAGGCGCTCACCTCCTCGACCCCTCGGGTCCCGCCCTCCTGCGCCCCGCCCTGGAGGAGTCCGAGGCCCACCAGCGCTTCATCCCCGTCCACCAGCCCCTGACCGGGGACGACGCGAGGCGCGACACCTGCCCTGCCTGCGGCACCCGGGACGCCGTCCGCTTCATGGGCACAGCCGCCTCCACCCTCCTGTCCGTCGCCCTGTCCCAGGCCTTCGGCTCCACCTACCTGCCCGACGAGGAGAAAAAGACCCTCGTCTTCACCGACTCCGTCCAGGACGCCGCCCACCGGGCCGCCTTCATCGAGGCCCGCGCCTTCCGTTTCAACCTCCGCTCCGCCCTCTACCGCGCCGCCCGCGCCGCCGGAGGACGGGCCACCCTGGAGGACCTCTCCCACAACCTCGTCCCGGCCACGACACGACGCCACGAGGGCGACCAGGAGCTCTACCTCCTGGCCCCGCCGTCCCTGGTACGACGCATGGGCTGGGACCGGGACAACACCTGGCTCGCCGCGGACAGGGGCGGGGCACGCCACAAGGCCGTCCGGGAGCGCCTCGTCCAGGAGGCCCACCTGGAGGCAGGGCTCTTCGCCCGCCTCGGACGCACCCTGGAGCTGACCGGCTCCTGGAACGTCGACGTCGACCTCACCGGTGAGGACCTCTCCGACGTCGCCGATATCCTGTGCGAGTCCCACCTCAACAGCGCAGGCTACGTCCCCGGGACCCAGGCGCCCCGACGCGCCTACGAGCAGTGGCTGCTCGGGCTCCTGGACCACCTCCGCCTGGCCGGAGGCATCGCCCACCGCTGGTTGAATCCCTACCGCGACCAGGACGGGCGCACCTGGCTCGTCGGAGGCGGCGCCCGCCACCGGGCTATGCACCGCTTCGGCCCGCGTAGTGCCCGCCCCGGGTTCCTCACTACCGGCAGGACCGGCAAGGACAGCGACTTCATCACCCTGAACGGCGCCCCCACCACCTGGGCGGGGGACTGGACCCGACGCTGCCTGGACGTCAGCGACGGCCCGACGGACGGCTCCGCGGGGGCCCTCCTGCGCGAGGCTGCCGAGCTCCTGGCCGGCCGGGGCGTCCTGGACTCCCGGTCAACGCCCACCGGCCGCACCTACGGGCTGAACCCGAAGAGACTGGTCATCGACACCCGTGAGGCCGCCAGGCTCGTGTGCGACCGCTGCCGTCAGGTCCTCACCGTCGCCCCGGAGCGCGAAGCCGCCTGGACGGGTGCCCGGTGCACCCGGTGGCACTGCACCGGGACCCTGGGCCCCGCCCCGGGCCAGGCTGCCTCAGAGGGCGGGGTGGGGCAGGGCGCCGACTACTACCGCGCCCTCTACACCCAGGGGCGCCTGCGCCCCATCAAGGCCCGGGAGCACACCGCCCTCCTGGACCGCCAGCGCCGCGAGGAGCTGGAGGAGGCCTTCGCCCGCTCCGACACCGGCACGGACCCCAACGTCCTGACCTGCACCCCCACCCTCGAGCTCGGCGTGGACATCGGGGACCTTTCCGTGGTCTGCCTCGCCTCCCTGCCCCGCACCACCGCCAGCTACCTCCAGCGCGTGGGTCGCGCCGGCCGTAGTGACGGCAACGCCCTCGTCCTGGCCGTCGTGCGCCCCACCACCCGCACCATGCCCTACCTCGAGGAGCCCGCTGAGCTCCTCGACGGCGTCGTGCGGCCCCCGGCCGCCTACCTGCGCGCCACCGAGCTCCTCACCCGCCAGCTCACCGCCCACGTCCTGGACACCGCCGTCCCCGATTCCGTCCCCGCGCCGCCCGGCAGCATCAGGACGGTCTTCGAGCAGTGGCGCGACGCGCGCCGCCCCGGTCCCAGCGGCACCGGGGAAGAGTCAGCAGACCCAGCGCCCTGCTGGCTCGACACGTTCACCGGCTACGTCTCTACCCACGCCGAGACCCTCGTCGACTCCTTCCTCGCGCTCTTCCCTGGCGAGGTCGCCCCCGCCCGTGACCACCTCATCGCCCACTGCCGCGTCGGCCTGCCCGCCGCCGTGGACAGGATCGCCAGCCGGTGGAACGCCGAGACCCGTGCCCTGCGTGAGCAGAGCAAGCAGACACAAGCCAGTATCAACCGCCTCCTCGCTCTCGGGCACCGCGACGAGGCGGACGAACGCGACCTCGAGCGCCTCCGCGGGGAGGCGAGGGCACTCCGCGGCCGTCAGACGCGCCACCTCAACGACCCCGAGATCAACGAGACCTTCACCGCGCTGGGACGCGAGGGCCTCCTGCCCGGCTACAACCTCCTGGACGACTCCACCACCCTGGAGGCGCACCTGTGGTGGCGCGGCGACAGCCAGGACAGCGCCACCTCGGACATCCAGAACGTCGACTACGAGGTCACCCGCCCCTCGGCCACCGCCCTGAGCGAGCTCGCACCCGGGGCCAGCTTCTACGCCTACGGCCGCAAGGTGGTCGTGGACGCCATTGACCTCAACGCCGACGAGGCCGCCGCGGGCCTCACCTGTGTCTGTCCCGCCTGCGGCTGGTCCGGTCCCAGCCCGCGGGCGGAGGGCTGCCCCCAGTGCCACAGCCTCGGCGTCACCGACGTGGGTCAGCGAGTCACCATGAGGCCTCTGCGACGGGTCTCCTCCGTGGCGAGCATCGAGGACACCACCATCACCGACTCCATGGAGGAGCGCTCCCGGCTCGCCTTCGACATGGCCTGGGGCGTGGACCCCCAGGACTCCGTCACCTCCGCCTGGCGCCTGAGCGACTACACCTTCGGCGTGGAGCACCTGAGCCGGGCAGTCGTCCGCAGCTACAACCTCGGCCCGCTCTCACGCTCCGGACCCGGCCTTGTCGTCGGCGGCACCGAGCACCAGGCCCCGGGCTTCCTCACCTGCACCATGTGCGGCGTCGTCGACCTGCGTGAGGGCAGCAACGCTGGTCAGGCCGTGCGGCACCGCGGCTTCTGCCGCACCCGCCGGGGCGAGAAGGAGAAGTGGACCCGCGTATACCTCAAGCACGAGCTCACCACCCAGGCGCTGCGCGTCCTCCTGCCCGAGACCGCCCTGGACGACCCCGCCGAGCTCGTCGCGCTCGAGGCCGCGCTCATGCTCGGCATCCGACTCGACCTGGGCGGGGACCCGCAGCACCTGGATATCCGCGACGTGCCCGGACGCAGCAAGGGCGTGCCCACCCGCTACCTGGTGGTCGCCGACACCGTTCCCGGCGGCACCGGCTACCTCGACCGCTACGCCGACCCCGAGGTCCTGCGCGGCGTCCTGGACCGGGCCCTCACCCACCTGCGCTCCTGCCGCTGCGCGGGCAGCAGGGACGGCTGCCATCACTGCGTGCTCGGCGTCCTCCCCACCATTCACCTCGAGCTGGCCTCACGCCGTCGCAGCATCGAGGTCCTTGAGAACCTGCTGGAACCGTGGGCCACGGAGAAGATCGACTCCCTGGACGACATCACCGTCCAGGCCCAGCCCGAGTCCGTCCTCGAAGCCCGCTTCCGCCGCTACCTCGCCGCCTGGGCCGAGGCCCACGGCGGCAGGGTGACGCCCGTCGACACCGGTGACGGTTACACCAGCATGCGCCTGACCGTCCCGTCCGCCGACGGCACCGACCTCATCGGGTGGATGGTGCGCGCCCAGCGCCGGGTGCGGGGGACCGTCACCGACTACACCCTCTCCAGGGAGGACCACCGCGGCGCCACCGTCAACGTCTACCTCGACGGACGCGCCTTCCACGCCGGCCAGGGAGGTCTCAACCGGCTCGGCGCCGACGCGCGCCTCCGCCACGACCTGCGCCAGAGCGGGGAGCTGGTCATCTCCCTGACCTGGGACGACGTCGAGGAGGCGCAGCGTGAGCTCGACAACCCCGCCAGGGCGGTGTCGGCGCCGTGGATGAGCTCAACCGTGCGCACCGACGTGGCTGCCCGGCTAGAGGATCCGCGCACCACGGCCCTGTGGTCCAACCCGCTGGACCTGCTCACAGCCATCCTCCAGGACCCCGACAGCGACCTGTGGCAGAAGGCGGCCGCCGCCGTCGCCGTGGCCCTGGCGGGCAGCCACCAGGACCCCTCCCTCCCGCCCTGCTACGTTCCCGCGGACGCCCTGCCGGCGGCCGTTGACTCCCTGGGCGCCGGCACCCCCGTCCCGACCACCGGCCCCCAGGACGTCCTCCTCCTGCCCTGCCGCACCGCAACGGGTCTGCCGATCATCCTGTCCGTGCAGGACCCCACCCGCCCCGAGCACAGCGTGAGCGCCTACCTGCGTCTTCCCGACGCCGACACGGACGTCGTCCGGCCCGGCTTCGCCGAGCTGTGGCACGACTGGCTCCGGTGGGGCAACGTCCTCCAGATGCTCGGCATCTCACCCGCGCAGGGCTCCACACCCCCGCGGGAGGCCTGCGCCTTCACCGCCTCCACCCCCACCATCCTGAAGGCCCCGCCCGCGCCCGCCACCGCGGCACCCGCCCACGCTACCCGGGCGGAGGAGCCGGAGACACCGCCCCCGCCTGGCCCCGGTGGGACGGAGGACGCCGGGCAGGCCGCGGCGTGGGAAGAGGTCCTTGACCTTGTCAGCAGCAAGCTCCGCCTGTGCACGGAGGCACTGCGACACCGCGGGGCGAGGCTTCCCCTCGTGGGGGAGGAGGTCGGGGACGATCGCGTCAGCTGGCCCATTGAGCTCCTCTGGGACGACGAGCGCCTCGCCGTCGTCGTGGACGCGGACCCCGAACGCGACGACTACCTCCGGGCGCGTGGCTTCACCGTCCTCAACGCCTTGGATGCCGCAGACCGTGCTACCGATCTCATTATGGCTCACCTCGCAGGAGAGAACTGATGGTCACCATCTTCATGACACGGCGCTTCACCCGCCAGGTCGACAAACTGGACGGCACCCTCAAGAGCAAGGTCCTGGCCTTTATGGCCAAGATCCAGACCGGGCGCCCGGGCCTGAACATTGAGTCGCTCAAGAACGCCGCGGACCCGCGCGTGCGCACCGCCCGCGTCGACCTCAACCACCGCGCCGTCATGATCCAGGCCGCAGCCGACGTCTACGGCCTGCTCGCCGTGGACACGCACGACAAGGCGAACAAGTACGCCGAGCACGTCACGATCGGCGTCAACACGGCAACCGGTGCCCTGGACATCTTCGACGCCAATGCCGTCCGAGCCTCCCGGGAGCTGGAGGCCGAGGAGGCTGCCGCGAGCCGTCCCGCTGCCGGGCAGGACGCGGATAGAACGGGCTCACCGGATAAAGCCAGGACCGCGAGTACGCAGCGGGTGAATGACACGGACACTGCTGCGGCGCCGACGGCCCCCGCGACGCCGTCGCCCCTTCACGGATGGGATCCCGCTGTACTGGTCGAACTGGGGATACGGCAGGACTCCGCCGAGGAGCTCGTGGCCGCCCGGACCAAGCAGGAGGCGGAGTCCGTCGCAGAGGAGCTGCCCCTCACGCAGGGCGTCATTGTCCTCGACCTCCTGGCGGGCAAGGACGTCCAGGCCGTGCGCGAGGAGTACCTCGCCGTCGGGGAGGTTGACACGGACGACCTCGTTGAGGCCATGCGCCGCCCCATCTCCCAGATCGTCTTCGTCGACGCCGAGGACTCCGCGGCCGTCCAGGCGGCCTTCGAGGGGCCCCTGGCGGCGTGGCGCGTCTGGCTCCACCCGACCCAGGCCTCTCTCGCTCGGCACACGGGCTGGAACGGCCCCTACCGGGTCACCGGCGGCGCCGGGACCGGCAAGACCGTCACCGCCATTCACCGTGCCCGCTTCCTGTGCGAGCAGACCGCCGAGCGGGCCACCGGGCTGATGCCCGCGGTCCTCCTGCTGACCTACACCAAGAACCTCGCCACCACGATCGGCACCCAGCTCGACACACTGGCCGGGCAGAGACTGGCGGGCAGCCGCGTGGGGGTCCTGACCGTGGACGCGCTCGCCCACCGGGTCCTGCGGCAGTCCCCTGAGGGAGAGAAGTGGCTGGACGGACGCCGGGCACTGACTTCCAGTGAGTACAGGGACTACGTCGCGGATGCCGCCGACGGGATGACGGGTCTGCCAGCGGGCCTCGACCTCGCCGAGGAGATCGAGTCCGTCATCCTCACGGGGGCCATAAGCAGCCGGGACGACTACTTCGCGACCCCGCGAGTAGGTCGCGGCTCGCGCCTGTCCCGACGCCAGCGTCTTAGCGTGTGGAAAGCCTATGAGCGGCTTACCAACGCCCTCGATATTGACGGCCGCTACCTGTGGTCGCAGGTCCCGCACCGGGCTGCTCTTCTCCTGGGCCGCGACCCGGATATCGCAGAGCGCCTGGGAATCCGGCACGTCGTGGTTGATGAGGCGCAGGACCTCACCGCCGCGCACTGGCGTCTTCTGCGTGGCGTCGTCCCCCCGGGACAGGATGACCTCTTTATCGTCGGCGACGCCCACCAGCGCATTTACGGGCGCCCCGTCCCGCTGAGTCGTTTCGGCATTAAGACACGAGGGCGTTCGCGCAGGCTTACTGTCAACTACCGCACCTCCAAGGAGATCCTCTCCTGGTCCCTCGGCGTGGCTGACCCCGACGCCGACGACCTCGACGAACAGTCCGACACTCTCCGCGGCGCCCGCTCGGTCTTCTCCGGTCCACCGGTGGACCGGCCTGATGAGGCGGGGCTGCCGCCCGACTCTGACGCCGCCCTGACCGAGTGGCTGCGACGCCTCGTCAGTCCGGACCAGGACAGGCCGATGAGGCGCCAGGAGATCGCCGTCGTGCGTACCAGCCGCAAGGGCGTGGAGGACACTGTGGGGCTGCTCACCGAGGCGGAGATACCCGCCGTCGAGGTCGGACGGACCACCAACGAGGAGACCCTCCCCGACGCCGTCCGCGTCATGACGATGCACCGCGCCAAGGGGCTGGAGTACCGGGCGGTAGCGGTGCGCGACGCCTCCGCCCTGCACGCCAGGGACGACCGTCGCGACCGCAACCTCGTCTACGTCTCCGCCACCCGCGCCCGCGAACGCCTCCTCGTGTGCTGAGCGTCCCGCACATACGAGCACGCCGGCACGTGCTGTCAACGGCGAGATGACGAGAGTAGATCCGGCCTGACGACCGGTCTAATAGTGGTTGAGGTGCTCTCGATCGCTGTTGTCACGTTCAATAGGGTCGTAGGCTGTCTGCTGCGCAGAGTGCAGGATACCTGCGAGGTCTGCTAGGTTGGAGTCCTCCAGCATCGCCGGATTGCGCACCATGCGCTCGATAATCGCAAAGAGCTCCTCCCGAGGGATTTTCGAGAGTATCTGACTGACATCGACCGCGTCCTGTGCGTCGACGATGCGGGCATTGAAGACTTTCCGCATTTGTTCGTCGCTATAGGCGCGGGCCGCAATCGCGGCCAATACGCGGGCTTGAGCTTCGGCGCTTGACATCCGAGGGGGTTCGGGTGCGTCGGTCTCAACGATGGGGTTTCCTCTCTCGATACTTTCCCATGAATTCCCGTGCTCGCGTCGTCGGAGACGGATCTTGGAAGTCTGTATGGATATGAACGGAAAGGCGGTCTCCTTCCACCATCTCTTGACATGCGGCTTAGTTCGTTCAATGCCGATGGTGATCAGATCAGAGAGGACTTCGGCAATCATCTGCGCGCGTTCTTCCTGCTCCTCCGTAAGTTGATGTTCGTCGTTAGAGGCATACGTCGCCTCGGTGGCGTAGTACGTTTCGGATTCTGATTCGTCAACGGGGACGAATCGGGCGTTTCCTTTCAGGCGGCCGTCTGCGTCGTAGAGATTCTGGTGCCACCCGCCCTCCTTCTTCCGTCCTGGAGTTAGTTTGTCGTTGTCCCATTCGTAGTAACCGGCTTGGCGTCCCATGCCTTACATTCTACCGCGTGAAGGGACGGCAAGGTCGTGGAGACAGGCGCGCAGTGGCGGTCCTCGCGTGACGGTCGCGTCGCGCACCCGGTGCAGATAGTCCACGAGTTCGCTGGTGGACTCTGCTGTGCTCAGGTCGCCGCGTGTTGAGTCGGTGCGGTGCTCAGTCCGGGGAGACGATCAGGGCGGACCACCTCACGCATGGTGTTCTCGTCTTGCCTGGCCTTCCTGCCATGTCCCAAGGCGCCCGATGTGCGGATCTTCTACAGCCGAAAGGTATGGCCAACGCAGAGGAGGCCGATCCAGGCGCCAGTGCATGGACGGTCGGTCCTGCGCCTGTCCCGGGCCTGACGGTGTGGTGCGTGCGCAACCACGCCAAGTTCGTGGCGGTGGACGGCCAGATACTCATTGTCACCAGCGCCAACATGTCGATCAGCGCCGAGGAGCGCAATGTCGAGCTCGGCCTGCGCCTGGACGATGCGCTCCTGACCCGCGCCGTCGAGGAGCGCATGCGCGCCCTGGAGCCCCTCCTCTACGAGCGGGTCCGGCCCGGCACAAAGCCTGTTGACGATTGACAACGGCCTGGCGGCAGCGCAGTCTGGTCACCGTACGGCGGAGTTTGTCTGCGTTGTACTGCCCATACGTGGGGCCCTTCGAGAAGGACTTGGACGATGAACCTGTTTGAGATGACCTTCCACGTGGAGCACGTTGACGACGGCCTGATTGACACGCTCATCAACGACTACGAGGCGACGGTCGGCACCGATCACACCGGCCACGAGTTCGTCACCGTGCTGGCAGAGGGAAACGATTTCGACCGCGCCGCCCGCACAATGGTGACCGAGCTCCAGTCCCACGGCCTGCGGATCCTGCGCCTGGTGCCGGACCTCCTCACCCGCTCCGAGATCGCCGCCCGTCTGGGCGTGACGCGCCAGGCCGTCCAGAACTGGACCTCCGGCAGGCGCCGGGACGACTTCCCGCTCGCGGTCAACCCCGTCGGCGGGGGAGTCTGGTCCTGGCACGACGTGTGGGCCTGGGCGCTCTCCTGCGGACGGGCCGCCGACAATGGCGTGCGCTACCCGTCCCAGCCCGAGGCCGACATCATTAACGCCTGGATCGAGGCGTCTCACGAGCGTCTCGCGAGCTCACAAAAGGAGCCGCAACAATCACCGACAAATCCGAGACCGGTAGTCACGCCTTAAGGCCGAGAGCTCGACCCTCCAGACTGCCCAGGCCAAGATCCGCCTCCACCTCGGTGAGCGGGGATGCGGGGATACGCCCGGTACGGACGCCCTCGGCGTCGGCCAGGACGTCGTGCCCCCGGACGAGCGCATCGACGCGCTCCTCGGCCGCCTGACGCAGGTAGAACGACAGCGCGCCGCCAGACCCTCGAGCTTCCGAGCCGTCTCGGGCCGCATCTCAACGGACGCGAGAAGCGCGAACGCAGCATCCACGCAATCGCTGGCTGCCCACCGCCTGCGGGTCATGGCCGGCTCTCTGACGGCGTCAGCCGGGAAGGCTCCGTCAGAACAGATCTCGACGCGGAAGTGAACCGATCTCGGCGAAGGGGACGCGCCGCTCGGTCTGCGGGGCCACAGACCCGCGGCCACCAGGGCCGTAGGCTTGCCCCATGGACCTCCTCATTATCGCCGTGGCGGGCCTGCTGGCGATCGCCGGCGCCACCCAGATCAGCGACCGCGTCCGGGTCGCCCCGGCGCTCCTGCTGCTCGCGGCCGGCATCGTCGTCGGCTTCCTGCCGGCCGTGCCCGCCATCGAGATCGAGCCGGAGATCATCCTCGAAGGAGTCCTCCCGCCCCTCCTGTACGCCACCGCCGTCAATATCTCCACCATCAACTTCCGCCGCGAGCTCGCCTCCGTGGCGGTCCTGGCGGTCCTCCTCGTGGCCGTCTCCGCCGGAGTCATCGGCGCCGTCCTCACCCTCGTGGTCCCGAGCCTGTCCCTGGCGTGGGCCATCGCCATGGGCGCCGTCCTGAGCCCCACCGACGCCGTCGCCATCTCCATAGCCAGGCGCCTGGGCGTCTCCCAGCGCATAATCACCGTCCTGGAGGGCGAGGGCCTCCTCAACGACGCCACCGCCCTGGTGGTCCTGTCCTCCGCCAGCGGCGCCGCAACCGCCGGCACCGTGACCGTGGGGGGAGTCGCGGGCAGCTTCGCCGCCGCCGTCCTCGTGGCCCTGGCCGTGGGATGGGCGGTCGGCGAGCTGACCCTGCACCTGCGGGCCCGCATCACGGACGCATCCGTGGACACGGTCATCTCCTTCACCATCCCCTTCCTCGCCGCCATCCCCGCCGAGCACCTGGGCGGCAGTGGACTCGTAGCCGCCGTCATCGCCGGCCTGGTCACCGGCCACCGGGCCCCGCGCATCCTGCCCCCCGACCACCGGATCGCCGGGCAGGAGACCTGGCACACCGTCGAGCTCGTCCTGGAGGGATTCATCTTCCTCGTCATGGGCCTGCAGTTCTTCGGCATCGTCGAGGACGTCCTGGCCGAGGGCCCCAGCATCGCCATCGCAGCCTGGCTCGCCGCCCTCGCCGGAGGGCTCACGGTGCTGGTGCGGGCCGCCGTCGTGGCCCCCATGCTGGTCTGGCTGCGCCGCCGCGCCGAGCGGCACGCCACCCGCTGGGAGGAGATGAGCGAGTCCGTCCAGGCCTTTGAGAGACGCTGTCAGGCCATCGCCCACGGCGAGGTCCCCGAGGAGATGCAGATCCCCTGGGACCCGCACCGGCGCGGGATCAGGCGCCGCCTCAAGCGGGCGCTCAGGCTGCACCGCCTGCCCACCAGCCCCGAGCGGGCCCAGCGCCGCGCCTCCCGCGCCGTGGGCCGGATCCGCCGTCGCGGCGCGGATGTGGAGTACTACCGCGACGAGCCGCTGGGCCTGAGGGAGGGAGCTGTCATCGTCTGGGCCGGGATGCGCGGCGCCGTCACCCTCGCGGCCGCCCAGACCCTGCCCGCCTCGGCCCCCAACCGCTCCTTCCTCCTCCTGATCGCCATCCTCGTGGCCGCGGGATCCCTCGTCATCCAGGGCCTGACGCTCCCGTGGGTGGTCAGGGCCGTGCGCCCCTCCATAGAGGGGCCCGCCGACGAGGAGGAGCGCGGCGAGCTCATCCGCCTCCTGATCACCGCTGCCAAGGAGGTCATTGCCGAGCGCGACGACGCGGACCTCGGCGGGGCGGACCGCCGGGAGGCGGAGTCCCCCAGCACGGTCATCGAGCACGACGACGGTGATCCCATCGAGCCGTCCGGCCCCGCACCGGAGCCCGACGCCTCCCAGCAGGCCACGGGGACGGTGGTGGGAGTCGTCCCGAGGAGCACCTCGGACCTGACCACTCACATTGTGCGCAAGGACAACGGCGACTACGTCGTCTCGGCCGCCCTGGCCGCGGAGGCGTGGAAGGACCCCGAGGTCCGCCACCGCGAGATCGCCGCCGCTCGGGCCACGACCCTGGACATGGTCCGCGCTCAGCGCGAGGCGCTCCTGGACGCCGGGGAGCTGGGCCTGTACTCGGCGGGCTCCATCGAGTACGCCCTCACCCGCCTGGACTACGAGGAGATCATGCTGACCTCCCAGCCCCAGTGACTCCCGCCGGGCGCCGGGAGCGCCGCCGAGCCCGCGCGACCGTCGGCATCAGGCGCCGTCGGGCCGCCCGGGTCATGCTCCGACGGCGACCCGCCGCGGCCACCACTGGCCCACCGCGGGCGGCGGGCCGGCCGGGTCCCAGATGCCCGCCACCTTGCGGCCGCACTGCGGGCAGGCGCCCTCGGGCGTGATCCGGTAGTCGGTGACCCGGTAGCCGGCGCGGTCCACCAGGAGCGCCCCGCAGCCGGCGCAGCGGGTGGAGGAGCCGCCGCTGGTGCGCACATTGCCGAGGTAGACGTGGGCGATCCCGGCGTCGCGGGCGATCGCCCGGGCCCGCTCCAGGGTTGAGGCCGGGGTGCGCGGCACGTCCAGCATCCGGTGCGCCGGGTGGAAGGCGGAGAAGTGCACGGGCACCTCGCCCCCGAGCTCGGCGACGATCCAGGCGCACTCGGCGGCGATCTCGGCGTCGGAGTCGTTGCGCCCGGGAATGAGCAGGGTGGTGATCTCCAGCCAGGTGCCCAGGGCGCGCACCCGCACGAGCGTGTCGAGCACGTCGGCCAGGCGCGCCCCGGTCACGCGCCGGTAGAAGTCGTCGGTGAAGCCCTTGAGGTCGATGTTGGCGGCGTCGACGGCGCCGAACAGCGCGTCGCACGGCTTGGGGCTGATCCACCCCGCGGACACTGCCACGGTCAGCAGGCCCGCCTCGCGGCAGGCGGCGGCGGTGTCGATGGCGTACTCGGCGAAGACCACCGGGTCGTTGTAGGTGAAGGCCACCCCCGCGGCGCCCACGTCGGCGGCGGTCCGGGCCAGGGCCCGCGGGGTGGCGGGCGCGGCGAGGGTGTCGATGTCTCGGGAGGTGGAGATCTCCCAGTTCTGGCAGTACTTGCACGCCAGGTTGCAGCCCGCCGTCCCGAAGGACAGGATCGTCGAGCCGGGCAGCACGTGCGCCAGGGGCTTCTTCTCGATCGGGTCCAGGACGAAGCCGGAGGAGCGCCCGTAGGTGGTCAGCACGATGGCGTCCCCGACGCGGGCCCGCACGAAGCAGAAGCCGCGCTGGCCGTCGCGCAGGGTGCACTGGCGGGGGCACACCTCGCAGCGCAGCCGCCCGTCCGGCATCGCCCGCCACCACCGGGCGACGTGGGGCTCGGCGGCCGCCGCCCCGGCGGCCTGCGCGCTCATGACGGGTCTCCCCGCGCCTCGCCCGAGGGGATACCGGCCTCGGTCTCCTGCCAGGCGGTCACCGTGTAGGTCTCGATCGTGAGGTCGCGCTCCCAGTGGCCGGCTGGCAGGCCAGCCTTGCGGCGCAGGTGGGCCAGGAAGTCGGCCGGGTCGGGCAGCTGCTCCCACACCTGGGGCAGGAAGGTCGCGCGGTGGCCGGCATCCGACAGGATGACGCCGTCCACGCCGGGGCGCAGCCGGGCCAGGAGCTCGGCCTCGTCGGCCACCGGCAGGGCGGTCGGGGCGGACAGGACGGAGACCTCGACGATGGCGTCCTCCAGTTCGGCCCGGCTCAGGGGTGGGAAACGGGGGTCGCGCGTGGCCGCGGCGACCGCGTTGGCCTCCACGTCGTCGCGCAGCGGGCGGTGGGCCTGGAGGGTGCCGATGCAGCCTCGCAGGGGGCCGCCCGGCAGCCGCCCCGAGGTCAGGGTCACGAAGCTCGCTCCGGGCTCCTCCAGCCAGGCGGCCCTCTCGACGACGGCGGGGTGGTCCAGGCCGAGCCGGTGGGCGATGGCGCTGCGGGCCAGCGGCAGGAGGATGAGACCGGCGTCGGTGGGCAGTTCGAGAGTCATGGCGTGCGCCTCCTCAGTGATGCTCTTCCATAGTGCGTGCCCGAGTGCCGTCGCGTCCACCCCTGGGGCCGCCTCCCCTCACTGAGATCGGTCGATTTCCGCGCCGAGATCGGTTCACTTCCGGCCCAGTGACATGAGGGCTGTTCTCTGGTCGTTGAGATGGACGCACGAGTCGGGTTGTGCGGCCGTGGGGCGGCTCTGCCGGGGGCCTGCGGGTGCTGGGGTGACGGTGTTGCACATTCGCGCGCGCCCCACGTCGGCAGAAACCCTGGAATCATGCGGAAAAACGGTTTCGGTGGCGACCATGACCCTGCTCCCATGTGCGCAGGCCCCCCTCAACGCACATGGGAGCCCGACAACCACACATGACGGCCGATGGGAAAACGCATGATTCTGCCGGAAACCGGCCCCCACCCCGCAAAGGCCCCACTCTCCCATGTGCAACATCGAGGAAGAATCGGAGAAGACCACCTCCACCGCCCCACGCTCACACCCCCGACACAGCCCTAGCGGGAGCGCCGGGGCGCTCTCAAGGCCAGTGCCGCACAGGTCCGGCGTGCGATCCGGATGGTCCTGTCCCTGACGTACTGTCGGGCGCGCCACGGGGCCCGCGGCCACCTACCGATCCCGACACCCCACACCCCGCAGCCGGCGCACTACCCGCCGGGCACTGCCTCAAGTGCGCTGACACACCGCAATCCACACCGAGATCGGTTCACATCCGCGCCGTCGTCGGGGCGGCTGACCAGCTCACGCGCCCGCCTGATCGTAGAGGGCGATGGCGGCGTAGCCCACCACCCGGTCGGGGGTGCCGATGGTGTCGGCGGAGGTCGCCGCCCCGAGCAGCCGCGGGCTCAGACCCTGCTCGGCGGCGGCCAGCAGCAGGGCGTCCACGCCGGTGGCGCCACAGGCCTCCTCGTGGCTGATGTCCGCGCGCAGCGCCAGGATGCGCTCGATGGTCGCGTCGTCCACCCTCCGGGCCTCGGACTGGGGCAGGTAGTGGGACAGGTCCGAGCTGATCACCACCAGGGTGTCCGGGCTGCCCAGGAAGGGGCGGATCGCCTCGGCGGCCCGGTCCGGGGAGACCCAGCCCACGGCCAGGGGCACCACGCTCACCCCGGGCAGGACGACGGCCAGGAAGGGGAGCTGGACCTCCAGGGAGTGCTCGGCGGCGTGGACGTCGGGCCGGGTGACCACCAGCCCGGCGTCGGCCAGCGCCTCGATCTGCGGCGGGACCTCCACGCCCACCGCTCCCAGCGGGGTGTCCATGGCCCGGCAGCCGGGCAGGGCGAGGGCGCGCACGCCCACCCGGTGCGTGGGCCCGAGCATGACGACCCTGCGGACTGCTCCTCGCAGGGTCTCGGCCTGCGCCCAGGCCAGGGCGGCGGTGGGGCCCGAGTAGACATAGCCGGCGTGAGGCACGATCAGCGCCGCCGGGGGAGTATCGCCGACGGCGCCGACTTCGCGGCGCGCCGTCTGAAGCATGGCCTCCACGTCGGCCCGCAGGCGGGCGGGCTCGGCGGGGTAGAACAGGCCCGCCACCGCCGGTGGGCGCACCTGCTGGGACTGGTGTGACGACTGGCTCATGAGGATCGCCCTCCCTGGATCGCCTGGCCCCTCCAGGCTACCTGGCCGTCCCGCCCCGCGGGGCCCCACCGGCGCAGGACCCTGCTTGATCAGGTTCTGACAAGAGTCTTTCCTGCTGCGGGCCCAGGTCTGACAGTCCTGTTATTAAACTCTTAAACGCCCTGTCAGCAGGTGGGATAGATGCCCGAAGCCGTGAAAGTCGGCTGCTTGCCGGTCGGGCCGACGGCTGTCACCGTCGCGGTGCCCGAGGAGGTCTCCGTCACTGGTTTCGATGATGTTCCCGAGGCCCGCCGGGCGCATCCGAGCCTGACGACGGTCCGTCAGTCGATCCGCACCAAGGGCAGGCTCGCGGCGGACCGTCTTGTCGACGCGATCGCCGCGGACCGGTCCGGTCCGGAGGTCCTGGTGCCGGAGTACCAGCTCGTCCACGGATCCTTGATCGTCCGGAAGTCTTCGGGACCGTCTCCGACTGCTCAGTAGCCCAGTAGTACCGTGCGAACCGGCAGGCAGGGCGGCGCCGTGGGAGCGCCCGGGACGCCGGGGCCGTAGACTCCCGTGCGTGAGCACTCTTCCCCTGCGGCCCGGCCTGGAGGGCGCAGAGCCCTACGGGGCCCCCGAGCTCGACGTGCCCGTGCGCCTCAACGTCAACGAGAACCCCTACGCACCCTCCAAGGCCGTCGTCGAGTCCATCGCCCGGGCCGCCGCTGGGGCCGCGGGCGGCCTCAACCGCTACCCGGACCGCGACTTCCCCGCCCTGCGCCGCGCCCTGGCCGACTACCTCGCCGTCGAGTCCGGGGTGCGCCTGGGGCCGGAGAGGATCTGGGCGGCCAACGGCTCCAACGAGGTCATGCTCCATGTGCTCCAGGCCTTCGGCGGCCCGGGGCGCGCCTGCCTGTCCTTCACCCCCACCTACTCCATGTACCCCGAGTACGCGCGCGACACCCTCACCGACTACGTCACCGGGCCGCGCCGGGAGGACTTCACCCTCGACACCGTGGCCGTCGCCGATGCCGTCGAACGCCTTCGCCCCGCCGTCCTCGTCCTCGCCAGCCCCAACAACCCCACCGGCACCGTCCTGCCGCTGGACGACGTGCGCACGATCCTGGAGGCCGCCCGCGGCCGCGGGCCCGCGGGCCCCGGCGGCGCCCCGGCCGACGTCGCCGTCGTCATCGACGAGGCCTACGGCGAGTTCCGCCGCCCCGGTGTGCCCAGCGCCCTGGAACTGCTCGCCGAGCGGGCCGGCGGTGGCGACAGCGGCCCCCGCTACCCGCACCTGGCGGTGGCCCGCACCATGTCCAAGGCCTTCGGGGCGGCCGGGCTGCGCCTGGGCTACCTCGCCGCCTCCCGCGAGCTGATCGACGCCCTGCGCGTCGTCCGCCTGCCCTACCACCTGTCCGCGCTCACCCAGGCGGCCGCCCTGGCCGCTCTCTCCCATCGCGAGGAGCTCATGAGCCAGGTCGCCTCCCTGCGGGCCGAGCGCGACGCCCTGGTGGCCCGGCTGCGAGAGTGGGGCCTGACCGCCCACGACTCGGACGCCAACTTCGTGCTGTTCGGACCCTTCGAGGACCGCGACGCCGTCTGGCGCTCCCTGCTGGAGCGCGGCGTCCTCATCCGTGTGGTCGGCCCGGAGGGGTACCTTCGGGTCAGCATCGGCACGCCCGAGGAGATGGACGCCTTCCGCATCGCCCTCGCCGGCGTTCTGGCGGACGACGCCCACGAGGGCGCGGGCAGGAGCAGCAGGAACAGCAACCAGGACAACCAGGAGAAGAGCGCATGAGCCGCACCGCCCGCATCGAGCGCACCACCAGCGAGTCCGATGTCGTCGTCGAGCTCGACCTCGACGGTACCGGCGCCACCGACATCTCCACCACGGTCCCCTTCTACGACCACATGCTCACAGCCCTGGGCAAGCACTCCCTGATCGACCTGACGGTGCGCGCCACCGGCGACACCCACATCGACGTCCACCACACGGTGGAGGACACGGCCATCTGCATCGGCGAGGCCCTGCGCGCCGCCCTGGGGGACAAGCGCGGCATCCGCCGCTTCGGCGACGCCCTCGTGCCGCTGGACGAGGCCCTGGCCCAGGCCGTCGTCGATGTCTCGGGCCGCCCCTACCTGGTTCACGACGGCGAGTCCGAGGCCTTCGTCCACCACCTCATCGGCGGGCACTTCACCGGTTCGATGGTCCGCCACGCCTTCGAGGCCATCGCCTATCATGCTGGCATCTGCCTGCACGTGCGCGTCGTCTCCGGACGCGACCCCCACCACATCGCCGAGGCGGAGTTCAAGGCCCTTGCCCGCGCCCTGCGCACCGCCGTCGAGCCCGACCCGCGCGTTCACGGCATCCCCTCGACCAAGGGAGCACTGTGATGAACGACTCCAACTCCACACCCCAGCAGAACCCCGAGGACCGCGACCGACCCGAGGGCCCCGACAAGCAGACCGGTGCGGGCAGGGCCGACGACGGCGGGCCCCAGCCCGACATCGACGCCGAGTTCGCCGCGATGATGGAGGGGCTGTCACTGCCCGACGAGATGCAGGCGGACCTGGAGTCCCTCGACGAGACCGGGCCGTCGGTCATCTCCGTGGACGACGTGCCCCACAACACCTACACGGCGCCGCGAGAGCCGCTGGCCGGCGCCCGGGGCCCGGCCGACCGGGAGCCGGACCACCACGACGACCCGGACGGGCTGACCCCGGAGCAGGCCGCCGAGGCGGACTCCTTGGCGGCCGCGCTGAATGCCGAGGCGCCCCAGACGCCGCAGGCGGTCAAGGTTGCCGTCGTCCTGACGCCCCTGGCGAGCGCCGAGGCCCTGGCGTCCCTGTGCGCCATGAGCGACCTGGACTGCACGGTCGTGCCCTCGCGCTCCGGCGCCTTCGCGGTCAAGGAGTTCGTGTCCGCCCACGCCGAGTGGGACGTCTCCGAGCTGCTCGGGGGAGCGGACACCGAGCCCGCCGAGGCCGCCGAGCTCGCCTCGGCCCTCTCCCGCCTCAGCCGCGCGGGCGTCGTGCTGATGACCGCCGACCTGGCCACTGACGTCGGCATTGAGTCGGGCCTGTCGGGCACCATCACCGCCCGCCGCTACACGGGCGGCGAGGCCGGCGAGGACGCCGCCGCGGGACTGCTGCTCGCCTCGATGGACCAGGAGGTCGAGGACGTCCTGCTGGGCGTCACCCGCGCCGAGGACATCAAGGGGGCGGTCAAGTCCTCCGAGGTCAAGCCCGGCCGGGCCATGCGCTGGTTCGGACGCGGGCTGCGCCGCCCCCGCGGCGGCAAGAGCTGAGCCGAGGACGCTGGCGGGCCTGAATCTGTCGTCGGGCCCCGCTCACCCCGCGGCCAGGGCGTCGGAGAGCGTGAGGAAGGCGGTGCCCGCCGCCAGCATGGCGGGGACGGCTGCCAGGTAGCCCGCACCGGTGTCCGCGGCGGGCTGGTTCATGTGGGAGATGACGACGTCGCCCGCACCGGCCCGCCCCACCTCCGCCTCGACGGTGCCGGCGGGGAAGGTGGCGCCGCCGTCGCCATTGATTGAGAAGCCCGCGGCGCTCAGCCCCAGGCGGGTGGCGATGGCCAGGGCGACGTCGTCCCAGTGGGCGGTGCCGGGGCGGAAGAAGCGCGGTGCCCGGCCGGTGCGCTCGGTCAGGGCGGTCTGGTTGCCCATGATCTCGTCCCACACCTCGCCCGCGTCCCGCGTGCCGGGGATGCCGTATGCGGAGGCGCCGGTCACCGACATCGGCAGGTGGTTGGTGCCGTGGTTGCCGATCTCCACGGTCGGGCAGGCGGCGAGGCGGTCGGTCAGGTCCGGGTTGGCCTCGACCCACCGGGAGTTGAGGAAGGCGGTGAAGGGCACAGAGTCGCCGATGAGCATATCGATCAGCGCGGTGTCCGCGCCCGACCCTCCCGGGCCGCCGCAGGCGTCCAGCGTCAGGCACACGCCGGAGGACGGTGTGGACGAGACGATGCCCTCGCCGACCAGGTCGAACCAGGTGGGCTCGCCTCCGGCGAACTCGGCGACGATCTCCTCGCGCGATGGGGTCTCGGGCGTAGGGGAGGGGGAGGCGGGTGCGGCCCCGGGAGCCGTCGGGGCCTGCAAGGCGTCCGGGGTCGGTGAGGAGGGCCCCGCCGTGGACGACGGGCCGGTCGGGGAGGGGGATGCGGGGGCCCTGCGGCCGCACGCGCCGAGGGCGGTCAGCCCCGCGGCGGCCAGCAGGCCGTGCACGACGGCGCGGCGTGCGGGGCCGGATGGTGAGACGGGCATGTGCAGATACTGCCACCGTCGGCGCCGGCCCTTCGCCGCCGGCCGGAGGAGTCCGGCGGGGACCGGCCTCCGAGACGGGGACTGAGCGGCGTGTTTTCCCCGGTAGGCTGGCTCCATGAGTCAGCCCAGCGTGGTGGTCCTGTCCTATGGCAGCGGCAACGTCCGCTCCGCTGTGCGCGCCCTGGAACGAGTCGGCGCCGACGTCGAGCTGACCGCCGACCGGGCCGCCGTCGAGGCCGCCGCCGGACTCGTGGTGCCCGGCGTGGGGGCCTTCGGCGCCGTCATGGACCAGCTGCGGGCCGTGGACGCCCCCCGGCTCATCGACCGCAGGCTGGCCGGGGGCCGGCCCGTGCTCGGCATCTGCGTGGGTATGCAGGTCATGTTCGAGCGCTCCGAGGAGCACGGGACCACCAGCGAGGGGCTCGGCCAGTGGCCCGGGGTCGTGACGCGGCTGCGGGCCGACGTCGTCCCCCACATGGGCTGGAGCGAGGTCCGTCCGCCCCGCGGCACCGTGCTCTTCGACGGCGTGGCCGACCAGCGCTTCTACTTCGTCCACTCCTACGCGGCCACGACCGATCCCGCCGCGCTCCTGGGGCCCGGCCCCATGCGGCCTCCGGCCGCCACCTGGGCCACTCACGGCGAGGACTTCGTGGCCGCCGTCGAGAACGGTGCCCTGTGCGCCACCCAGTTCCATCCCGAGAAGTCCGGCGACGCCGGTGCCCGGCTGCTCCGCAACTGGCTGACCACTCTGTAACCAGCCTGGAATCAGGCAAACGGCAGCATCTCGCCTGCGCCCACCGCACCACTGAAGGGATCCGCTATGTTCACTCTCCTGCCGGCCGTCGATGTCGCCGACGGAAAGGCCGTCCGACTGCTCAAGGGGGAGGCCGGCAGCGAGACCGACTACGGCAGTCCCGTCGACGCCGCCCGCGACTGGGTGAGGGCCGGCGCCGAGTGGATCCACCTGGTCGACCTCGACGCCGCCTTCGGCCGCGGCTCCAACGCACCGCTGCTGGCCCGGATCGTGGGCGAGGTCGGCATCAAGGTCGAGCTGTCCGGCGGCATCCGCGACGACGCCTCGCTGCGCCGTGCCCTGAACGCGGGGGCCGCCCGGGTCAACCTGGGCACCGCCGCCCTGGAGGACCCTGAGTGGACCGAGCGCGTCATCGCCGAGCACGGCGAGAGGATCGCCGTGGGGCTCGACGTGCGAGGCACGACCCTGGCCGCCCGCGGCTGGACCAGGGAGGGTGGCGACCTGTGGGAGACGCTGGCGCGCCTGGACTCCGCCGGGTGCTCCCGCTACGTGGTCACCGACGTCGCCAGGGACGGCACGCTGTCCGGTCCCAGCATCGGGCTCCTGCGTCAGGTCTGCGCCCGCACGAGCGCCCCCGTGGTCGCCTCCGGCGGCATCGCTCAGCTCGACGACCTGCGCGCCCTGGTGCGGCTCGTGCCCGAGGGCATCGAGGGGGCGATCGTCGGCAAGGCGCTGTACAACGGCAACTTCACCCTTGAGGAGGCGCTGGCGGTGGCCGACGGCGAGGATCACGACCGCCTGGCCGGCTGACGCCAGCGCTACCTCCTTCACCTTCGCGCGGCCTCCCGGTCGGTCCCGACCGCGGCCACGAGCCCGCGCCCGCGAACCGGCCGCACCGCCAGGCGCCGGGGCTGCCCCCGGTCCTGCTGCGACAAGGCCTGCGATTGCGTGCGCCTGCTCGGCCCGTGCTCGGGTGCGGCCGCCAGAATGAGGCCGCCCGTCCCTGTCGCCGCAGAAAGTGATCATCCCACGCAGCCTTAAGACGATCGGCGGCCTCGGGCCCGATGGGAATCGGCATGATTCCGCGTCGGGCACGACCGGCGCCCTCGGAATCAATCATCTGGGCGCCGGGGCGCGGACGCGCTACCGTGAGACGCGTGAGTGAGTCCCGCCCAGCTTCCCGGTCTGACGACGGGACAGGCCCCCGGCCCGGCAGCCGTCCGGGCATGCCGCCACGACAGGTGTCCGTCCCCGCTTCTGCAGGTTCCGCGGATGCGCCTGCGGAAGAACGCGCAGGACGCTCATCTTCCTCCCGGGCATCCGCAGTCACCGGTCCTCAGCTGGCCGCGGCCATGGCGGCTCGGTCCAAGCTGGAACGGCTCCTCGCCGCGCCCACCCCTTTCGCCGCCGATGACGGCGCCGCCGACCCCGCCGTCGTCGCCGCCCTGGAGGCCGATGACCGCCCGCGTCACGAGTACCTCGACTCCCTGTGGGGAGCGCTGGTGGCCTCGCGCGTCATTGTGCCCGTGGCGGCCCACGCCCTTTCCGGTCCGCGCACCGCTCTGCACCTGGCGGCACCCGGCGTGAAGCCGCGGGCTCCCGGCCACGAGGTCCACACCAATGACGCCGCCCAGGACGCCGCGACCCTGGCCGTCGACCTGCCTGACGGGCACGTCGCCATGCCGGTCTTCACGTCCGCGCAGGCCATGTCCGCCTGGCGGACCGATGTGCGCCCGGTTCCGGTCGAGCCCAGGCGCGCCGCGCAGGTGGCCTGCCTGTCCACCGACCAGCTGTGGGTCCTGGACCCCGGCAGCCGGGACCTGCGCCTGCCCCGGCCCGCCGTCGTTGCCCTGGCTGGAGGAGAGGACTGGGTGCCCTCATGGCGCAACGAGCCCGTCCAGGCCGAGGTCCGCACCCAGCTGGAGGAGATCGGCGGCGTCACCGGGGTGGCCTTCGCCCCCGGGCAGGACGCCGAGCTGCGGGTCTTCATCCGTATCGACGCCTCCCACGGACGCAGCGCCGTGGCCCGGACCCTGGAGATCTGCCAGCACATCATGGTCAATCCCGCCTGGGGAGACCTGATCGACGCCGTCGAGCTCTGCCCCCTGCCCGCCTGACTCCCGTCCGGCCCATTTCTCCGAGACCGGTTCGGTGGCGGGGGTCACCACTTCGGCGTCCTGGTGATCCTGGGCAAAAGATGGGCGACCTGGTAGTGTCTTCCCGACCGGCCGGGGTTCCTGCCCCGGCGCGCAAGCGGAGAAATCCCACCTGGGTCCCTCATGGGGCCGGGTCATGCGAGGAGAGATCCTCGGCGGTCGCGGGCGCCTCAGCGCCGGTGGCCGCGCTCGGACGAGCACATGTACGGCCTTCGCGCGCATTCGCGGCGAAGGCTTTTTTCGTTGCGGCGGTCATCATCACCGAGAGTGAGGAAAAGCCATCAGCGAGCCCCGTATCAACGAACGGATCCGCGTCCCGGAGGTGCGCCTCGTCGGCCCCAGCGGCGAGCAGGTCGGCGTCGTCCGCGTCGAGGACGCTCTGCGCCTGGCCGAGGAGGCGAGTCTCGACCTGGTTGAGGTGGCGCCTGACGCACGCCCCCCGGTGTGCAAGCTCATGGACTACGGCAAGTTCAAGTACGAGTCGGCCATGAAGGCGCGTGACGCCCGCCGCAACCAGGCGAACACACAGCTCAAGGAGATCCAGTTCCGTCCCAAGATCGACCAGCACGACTACGCCACCAAGATGGGGCACATCGAGCGGTTCCTCAAGGGCGGGGACAAGGTCAAGTGCATCGTCCGCTTCCGCGGCCGCGAGCAGTCCCGTCCCGAGCTGGGCATCCGGCTGCTTCAACGGGTCGCGGAGGAGATGGACGAGCTGGGCAACGTCGAGTCCCAGCCCCGTCAGGACGGCCGCAATATGGTCATGGTCCTGGCGCCGACCCGCAAGAAGGCCGAGGTCAAGTCCGACCAGCGCCGTCGCCGCGAGGAGGCCCGCGCGAACCGGCGCGCTGAGAAGCACGCGAGCAGGGCCAGGAAGGCGTCCGCCGCCGGCTCCGGCGGGCGGGCGCGGGGCCGGGCCGGCCAGGCCTGACAAGAGCCCGTCACCCATCCCTGCGGCAGTCCGCCAGGGATCCGCAGCCCGGGCCACCCGGCCAGGGCCGAGAAGAGGATATCTACAATGCCGAAGAACAAGACGCACTCCGGTGCCAAGAAGCGCTTCCGGGTCACCGGTAGTGGCAAGCTCATGCGTGAGCAGACCAACAAGCGCCACCTGCTCGAGGTCAAGTCCTCCCGTCGCAAGCGCAAGCTCGCCCAGGACCAGCCTGTTGCCAAGGCTGACACCCGTCAGGTCAAGAAGCTGCTCGGTCGCTGACCGGTCCCACCACGTAGAAGGAGTCATCACATGGCACGTGTGAAGCGGGCTGTCAACGCCCAGAAGAAGCGTCGTACCGTTCTCAAGAAGGCCTCGGGCTACCGGGGCCAGCGCTCCCGCCTCTACCGCAAGGCCAAGGAGCAGGTCACCCACTCAGGCGTCTACGCCTTCCGCGACCGTCGCGCCCGCAAGGGCGACTTCCGCCGCCTGTGGATCCAGCGCATCAATGCCGCGGCCCGCGCCGAGGGCATGACCTACAACCGGTTCATCCAGGGGCTCGGTCTGGCTGGCGTCGAGGTCGATCGCCGCATGCTGGCCGAGCTGGCCGTCAACGAGCCCGACGTCTTCAAGTCCCTCGTGGAGACAGCCCGAGGCGCCCTGCCCGAGGACGTCAACGCCCCCGGGGCCTGATCGCTCGGTCGCGTCTCCGCACCGGCGACAATTATCCTGGTCGAGTCCTCGCAAACGCTGCCTGTGCCTGTCGTTTGCGAGGACTCGCTGTTGCGTGCGTAAGACGAGGAAGTCGGAGACTGCTTCAACGTTAATGTGAAGCAAATCACATCAACGTAAGCCTGCGGTGACCGTTCTCAGGCGTAACATTCGGCCTGCGGGCAGTTGGACGAGCAATTGCCTTGAGATGGGCGCGGCATTCTGCTTCGCTAATTTTCTTCCAGGAGACGTATCATGGAGGGTATACGGCTGCGTCCCAACGAGGTTCTCCTTCTGGGAACCGGTGACGTGGTGCGCGGGAGCGGTCGTTACGACAGCGTGCTGATTCTGGCGAGCCTCAACATGCGCTTCGCGGCAAAGAGCGTTCTTGAAGACGGTGAAGCGACTTGACTGCTACCCGTTGAGCCAAGTAAAGATCTACAACAGTCAGGCTCGGGCGCAGCCCGAAGGAAACGGTGGGCTCGCCGCCTCTTTGAGGGGGGCGACGAAAAATCCAGCTTCATGCACGAGGGCGGGCGTGGGTCAGGGGCTCGGGCGTCGAAAAACAATGAGGTGAGTACGGGAGTGTCCGCCCGGCCTGCTTCTGACGCCAGCATAGTGACTCATGATCTCGGCCAAGTAGGAGATGCCGTCGGTGGATCTGCTGGTTCCTGTGCCTCCAATAAAATGGATGTCAGCGCTTACGATGGTGTCTCGCAGAGCTGGCGGCGCAGCAAATGAGCTGCTGGGTGCGGGGGTGCCGGCGCAGACGGAGCCTGACGCTAAAAAATCATGGGCACCCAGTCTGCGTGCCCGACTCATGCTCAATGTCATGATAAGGAGAGCTAAGGTGCGAGTTATTCGTGCTGCCGTTGCGCTGCTGTCGCTCACGATGTGCTTGGTTGCGGTAACCGCTTGCGGTGGGGGCAACGAAATTGCAATGCCATCGTCTTCCAAGGACTTCGAGGGGAGCCAATATGAGGATGTCGTCGCAACTTTGAATGACGCCGGATTCACCAATGTCACCGCGGAGGCCGATCGTGACCTGATAGTCGGTTGGCTCCATGATGAGGGTGAGGTCGAGGAAGTTGTCGCAGATGGCGACAAGTCCTTCTCAAAGAATAAGTACTTCCCGGCCGATGCGACTATCATCGTGAAATATCATGCCTTTCCTGAGGGGGCTACCCCTGATGGGGATTCTAAGCCGACTCCCCGCCCAGTAGAGACACCTTCCGAGGCTACTACCTCGGAAGAGTCTCCCACGGCGGTACCGTCTCAGGCGCCGGAGCCGTCCGACAGCCTCCTGCTCACTCCGGACAACAATGAAGAGTTTGCTGCGCTTCTGCAGGTCAAGGACCCTGGGGACGCCTCGGTAAAGGACTTTTCCGAAAAATATCGTGGTCAGACGATCGAGTTTGACGGGAATGTCGCCTCTTTGAACCCGTCCGCGGGATCTGCGGCAGATGTTCTTGTTGGCGCGGGCGACTACAGTAGTGACGAGGCCCACGGGCCCTCGTTCAAGTTCGAGAACCTGAATACCGACGACCCTAGTATCGTGAGCCCTTCAGGTGCCTCGCTGTCAGTCGGAGACAATATTCATGTGGTTGCCAAGGTCGGGGAGTACAAGGGCGCGTCGCAGCTCTTTGTTCTGCAGGCTGTCTCTATAGCGCGTCGCTGACCCGCACAGTCTGTTGCATGTTCTGCGTGCGGGGCGGCGGCGCGAGATGCGGGCAGTAATGTGGCTGCAACGCTGATGGTTCCATCGGCTTGTTCGCGGGCCGTGGTAGGAGGCCATGGCCCGCTCGTAGACTGCCCCCATGAGCCCCGCTGCCTCTGATGACGCCCTCGCCGCGCTTCCGCGCAAGGACGCGGCACGGCCCGCCCCGCGCCGGCCGGGACGGCCCGCCGACGCCGGGGTTGCGGGCCGCGACGTGCTCGCCAACCCGGCGTCGGACCGTGTCTCCCGGGTGGCCGGCCTGGCCCGCAAGAACGTGCGGGCCAAGTACCGCAGGTTCCTGGTGGAGGGTCCCCAGGGGGTGCGCGAGGCGGTGAGGTGCGCCGCCGACCGGGTCCTGGACGTCTACCTCACCGAGACCGCCCGCAACCGACACAGCGGCATCTGGGAGGAGGCCCGGGCCGCGGGCCTGTACGTCCACCTCACCAGCGAGCGGGTCATGGCGGCCATGAGCGCCGACTCCCAGGGGGTGCTCGCCGTCGTCGCCATGGATGAGGCCGCGGGCCCCAGGGCCCTGGCCGCCGCCCTGTCGGGGGCGATGCTCGTCGTCGTGCTCACCGAGGCCCAGGACCCCGGCAACGCGGGCGCCATCATCCGTGCCGCCGATGCCGCCGGCGCCGACGCGGTCGTGCTGTTGCGCGGCAGCGTGGACGCCACGTCCCCGAAGGTGGTGCGCTCGAGCGCGGGCAGCCTGTTCCATCTGCCCGTGATCACCGGCGTGACCCTCGACGACGCCGTTGCCGCCCTGCACGAGGCCGACCTCGCGGTGGTGGCCGCCGACTCCCGGGGCGCCCTCGACCTGTTCGATGCCGACGTGGTGCTCGAGGGGCCGATCGCCTGGCTGCTGGGCAACGAGGCGCGCGGGCTGCCGCCCGAGGCTCTGAGCCGCGCCGACGCCGTCATCTCCATCCCCGTCCGCGGCAGGGCCGAGTCCCTCAACGTGGCCGCCGCGGCGGCCGTCTGCCTCTACGCCTCGGCCCGGGCGCAGCACTGAGCGTCCCGCGATGAGTGCCGGGAAAGGCATCCTCATCGACCCGGACCTGCGGCTGCTGCGCTGGATGGTGCGGACGGGGATCATGCTGCTGGTCCTGGTCGGCGCCGTCCTCCCAGGTGCGGGACGCCGCGCGCCCGGTCGCGGTGGCGGCGCTGCTCATCGCCTGGGCGGCCACCTGGTGGCGCCGTCTGGACGCCAATGCAGCCGGTGCCGTGTGGTCTTCCTCGTCGGCGGCCTGCAGGTCGCACTGCTCGACGGCGCGCTGATGGCCGACGTCATTGTCCTGCTCGCCCTGTTCCGGCTGGGGGAGCACGGGCGCAGACGGCTTCGACCAGTCTGGCTGCTGCTCCTGACTGTCGGATGCATCGCGGCGGCCGTGAGCTGGACGCGGGGCGAGGAGACCTACCAGTAGAGCTTTCTCACGATCCTCCTGCTGACCTCGACCATGGGCCTGCTCGCGTGGGCCGGATGATCGGGCAGGGCCGCAATATCGCTCGGGCCCGACGACGCCTCCCCGGCCTCGGCCGCCCCGCTGCGCCCGACCCCGAGGCTCGCCGATCTGCCCGCCCTGGTGCGTCGGCCGCCGACGCCGGGGCGCCCGTGGTGCTGGTGCCCCGGCCGGTCCCGGCGGCCACTCCGATGCCGTGGTCGGCCTCGGAGCCTAGGCCCAGCTGGCCCTCTACCGGGTGGCGCAGGAGGGGATCACCAACGCCGTCAAGCACGCCTCCGATGCCGGCGGCATCCTCGTGGAGCTCGCCTGCGCCGCCGACGGCGTCGTCCTGCGGGTGAGCGACGACGACCCGCACGGCCGCCTCCCCGAGGGCGAGACCGGGGTCCAGGGGCTGCGCAGCCTGCGGCGCCGGGTCGAGGCCGCCGGAGGAGACCTGCGGATCGGCTCGCGCCTCAGGGGAGGCCGAGGACGGCGATCGGGTCCTCGCGGCCGCTCGCGCCTGCGACTCCGACGTCGTCCTCATGGATGCGCGCATGCCGCGTATGGACGGGATCGCGGCCATGCGTGCGCTCGCCCGCCTCCAGCCGCGGGTGCGGGTCCTCGTCCTGACCACCTTCGACCTGGACGACTACGTCGTCGAGGCGCTGGTGCTGGCGGAGTCCACGGTCAAGACCCATATCAACCAGCTCCTGCGCAGGCTCTCCACGAGGGACCGCACCGGACTGATCGTGCTCGCCTACGAGACGGGCCTCATCCGGCTCATGTTCGGTATGAGCATGCGATTCGTCTCCGACTCGGCGCTCAGGCGCGGTGCCTCGCCGTGGAAGGTGGTGGGAGGGCGGATGATCGACCTGCTGGCGATCGGGCTGCTCCACTCCCTGGTGTACCCGGGCGAGGTGCTCAAGGAGTACGCCGTGGCCGGGCTCCTCATGCTGCCCATTGCGCTGAAGGCGCCGCGCCTGCTGGCGGCCGCCGCCGCCCTGGCGGTGGCCACGGTCCTGGCCCTCATCGCCCAGACGCACGAAGGCGGTGACCCCCGGTTCGGGCACGTCGGCGGCATCGCCGGCGGGGTGCAGGCCATGCTCTACATCTGCCTGATGGCGCTGGCCTGCTCCTGTCGGATCCGCAAGCCCCTCATCGCCTTCTTCGAGCCCCTGGGGAGGACGGCGCTGACCTGCTATGCGAGTGCCAGCCTCATCATGGCTCCCATCGGCCTGGCGCTGCACTGGAAGGACAGCCGCGACGTCGCGCCGCTCCTGGCCGTGGCCGCACTGGTGCTGGTCGTCCAGTCCACTGCCGCGCGCCTGTGGCTCAAGCACTTCCGCTACGGCCTCCTGGAGTGGGCGTGGAGGTGCCTGACCTGGTGGACACCGGTGGACATCCGCCGGCCGGCGGCTGCCGGCGGCCCTCGGTGCGCAGGTGCGGCCGGGGCCCGCCTCCGCCGACTGTGCTGATCCGCCTCGGGCGCGTCAGAGCAGCTCGCAGACGGCGACCGCCGTCCGGCCGGGGCCGTCCAGGCCCTCCATGAGGCGGGCCACACGGAGGCGTGGAGGCACGGAGACTACGTCAGGCCCGGGCCCGCGTCTCAGCCTGCGGGCGCTCCTTGGCCCGATGCGTGACTGCGGTGTTATCGTCCTCGCGTCGCGGAGCCGCCCCGGGGCCGCAGTCGAATGACGTCAGGAGGAATGCAGTGCGCATGTGGATGTGTTGCTGTCAGTGTCGCTGAGACACCTCTGCACCCATCCGCATCTCTGACCGAGACGAGGTCCTCGTGTCCGCTTCCGCGCTCTCCTCCGACCAGCCCGCCTCCAGCACCGACGGCGCAGACGACGTCAAGAACGGCGCCCGCCCGCTCGTGCGCATCGACCATGTGAGCAAGTACTACGGCGACTTCAAGGCGCTCAACGACGTCTCCCTCGACATCCTCCCCGGCCAGGTCGTCGCCGTCATCGGGGCCTCCGGCTCGGGCAAGTCGACCCTGTGCCGCACCATCAACCGCCTGGAGACGATCCAGGAGGGCTCCATCGAGATCGACGGCGAGCGGCTGCCCGAGGAGGGGCGCGAACTGGCCCGCCTGAGGGCCGAGGTCGGCATGGTCTTCCAGTCCTTCAACCTCTTCCCGCACCGCACGGTCCTGGACAACATCACGCTCGCCCCTGTCAAGGTGCGCGGCATCTCCCGCGGCGAGGCGGAGGCGACCGCCCGCGCACTTCTGGAGCGAGTGGGTCTGGCCGACCAGGCGGGCAAGCGTCCGTCCCAGCTCTCCGGCGGCCAGCAGCAGCGCGTCGCCATCGCCCGCGCCCTGGCCATGGACCCCAAGATCATGCTCTTCGACGAGCCCACCTCCGCCCTGGACCCGGAGATGATCACCGAGGTCCTCGACGTCATCAAGGACCTGGCCACCTCTGGCATGACCATGCTCGTGGTCACCCACGAAATGGGTTTCGCCCGGTCCGTGGCCGACCGCGTCGTCTTCATGGACTCCGGCCAGATCGTCGAGTCCGGTGCGCCGGCCGAGTTCTTCTCCGCCCCCGTCACCGACCGCGCTCGCGACTTCCTGTCCAAGGTGCTGAGCCACTGAGCTCGGCCTCGGAGACCTCCGTACACCGCCCCTCGACCGGGACGCCTCCAATCATCGTCTCGGGGCCGCCGGCCCCGCCGACACAACCCGTTGTGACGAAAGGAACTCCATCATGACGACTCTCTCCCGCCGCACACTGCTACAGACCGCAGGCGCCGTCTCCCTGGCGTCGGTCCTGGCAGCCTGCGCCGACACTGGTGCCGACGGCCGGGCCGTCTCCAGCAGCGGAGGGGATGCCGACTACGACGCGGTCATCAGCTCCGGCCCCGTCGCCGCCGACGATGTCGTAGCCGCCTCCACCTGGGCGTCGGCCATCAAGGAGGCCGGTGTCTTCAAGATCGGAGGGACGAAGACCGCACCGGTCTTCTCCTCCGAGGACGCGACCACCGGCAGGGTCTCCGGCTTCGACGCCGCCCTCGGCCAGATACTGGCCCGCTACATCATCGGCGGCGACGACGCCCGCACCCTGCTGGCCATTACGCAGGTCACTCCGGACACGCGCGAGACTGTGCTTGAGAACGGCAGCGTGCAGGCCGTGATCGCCACCTACTCGATCACCCCCGAGCGCGACAAGAAGATCGATTTCGCCGGCCCCTACTACTCCTCGGGCCAGGCGGTGCTCGTGCGGGCCGACGATGAGACGATCACCGGCGTGGGCGACCTGGCGGGCGTCAAGGTCGCCGTCCAGTCCGGCTCCTCCTCGATCGCAGCGCTCCAGAAGGCGGCGCCCAAGGCCCAGCAGAAGCCGTTCGACGACCACAATGGCTGCCTGTCCGCGCTCAAGACGAAGCAGGTAGACGCCTACGTCGTCGACTACACGCTCCTGCTCAGCGCGATGCAGGCCAATGACGACATCAAGATCGTCGGCGACCCCTTCACGGAGGACCCCTACGGCATCGGCCTGCCCCAGGGATCGGACGCCAAGGCCTTCGTCGACGCCTTCCTCCAGACGATCTACGACGACGGCACCTGGGAGGCGATCTGGAAGGCGACCATTGGCGCCGTCACGGGAGGCGATGCTCCCCGGCCGCCCGCCCTCGGCTCGGTGCCGGGCTCCGAGACCGCCGGCGCCTCCTCCTCTCCGGGGGCCTGACTCGGCTCGCTGCGGGAGTCGTGTCTGGCGGCGTCCCATGCGCATAATCACCTGAGGAGACGGCCATGTCGATCATTACACACAACCTCGGAGCGATCGGGGCCGGTCTGGCGACCACCCTCGTCATCGCCCTGCTCGCCTACCTCGGCGCGCTCGTCGTCGGCACGCTCATCGCCGTGTGCCGCGTCAGCCCGATCCCGCCCCTGCGGGCCGTGGCCGTCGCCTGGGTGACGCTGGCCTGCAATATCCCGACCCTGTGCCTCATGATCCTGCTGGCCTTCGCCGCGCCGCAGGCGGGCGTGCACTTCTCCCTGTTCGCGGCGGCCGTGGGCGCGATCCTCTTCGTGGGCTCCGGATATGTCTGCGAGACGGTCCGCTCGGGCATCAACTCCGTCGCCAGGGGGCAGATCGAGGCCGCCCGCGCGCTGGGCATGCCCTTCGGGCTCATTATCCGTGCGGTCGTGCTGCCCCAGGCCCTCGCCCGTACCGTCCAGCCGCTGGTCAATATCTTCATCTCCTGCCTTATCGGCTCCGCCCTGGCCGCGGCCATCGGGGTGCGCGAGCTCACCAGCATCACCCAGCAGCTCAACTTGGAGTCCGGGGAGGCCGTTGTCATGTTCCTGGTGTCGGGCCTGATCTATCTGGCACTCGCCTTCGGCGCGACCAAGCTCGGGGGCCTGCTCGAGCTCCGCCTTGCGAGCGGGGAGGCACGAGCATGAGCTCCACTCCCGACATCGTTCGCACGGCGCGGCGCGTTCGGCCCCGACGGGCCGCGGACGCCGATCTTCTCTTCGACGCTCCCGGTCCCGGGGGACGACGGCGCATCGCCATCATCTCCGGCATCGCGACCCTTGTCGTCGTGGCGCTGGTCGCCGCGGCGCTCCACCAGCTCGCCCTCGAGGGCCAGCTCGCCTATCCCAAGTGGCGCTTCTTCCTGGGACGGTCGATCGTCCTGTTCCTGGGAAGGGCGCTGGAAGGAACGCTGGCCGTCACCGCGGTCTCCGCGCTCCTGTCCTTCCCCCTGGGGATTCTCCTGGGCTGGGCGAGAATGGGCGCCGGCCCGGTCGGGCGCGCGGTCGTGGGGACGTGGATCGACATGATGCGGGCCGTGCCCATGCTCCTGCTCATCTACTTCTTCCTGCTGGCGGTGCCCCGCTTCGGCCCCGCGCTGCCGTCCTTCTGGATGCTCACCATCCCCATTGTCATGTGCACCTCGGCGACGACGGCGGAGGTCTTCCGCTCCGGGGTCCTGGCGCTGGACCGGGGGCAGACCGAGGCGGCCCAGGCCCTGGGGCTCAGCCGGGGGCAGACGATGCGCCTCATCCTCGCCCCGCAGGCCCTGCGGCTCATGCTGCCTACTCTGGTCACTCAGCTCGTGACGATCCTCAAGGACTCCTCACTGGGCTACGCCGTCTCCTACGCCGAGCTCATGTACGCCGGGAAGGTCCTCATCACCAGCACCGCGCAGAACTACAAGCTGGATGTCTACGTGCCCGCCTACATCATTATCGCCCTGCTCTACGTGGTCATGAACTGGTCGCTGGGCGCGCTGGCCCGCAGCATCGAGGCGCGCACGCGCTGACCACCCACCGCGTCGAGATCGGTCCGGTGGCTCACCGCCCTGAGCCGAGCGCCTTCATCGGGGCGCCCGGCGCGGGGTCCGGGGCGAGGCTCATGACCGGCTGCAACAGCCGGTCATGAGCGCCGGGAGCCCGAGGCCGCCCACGGGCCGAGTGTCACGAGGGTCGTCCCCAGCGCCAGCAGGCTGACGCCCCAAGACGAGGGCAGGGCCGCGAGCAACGGGCCGCCCACAATGCCCGTCAGGGTCGAGCCCGCGTACATGAGGACACTGGCGAGTGCCGACACCCTCCCACGCGTCGAGACGGTCAGCTCCTGAAACAAACTCATCATGACTGGGAAGAGCGCTCCGCCGCCGACGAAGGCCCCAGCGAGCAGACCGATCCTCGCCCAGCGGACCGGACTGGCCGCGACCACGGCGTAGACGAGGACGTAGCAGGCCGAGCCGCCCAGCAGCGTGTGCCCCTGCCCCACGCGCCGCACGATCCGGGGCCCCACCAGGGCGCCGACGGTCCCGACGACGACGAACGGGTCGGAGGTCGAGCGTACCGCCAGCAGGCTCCCGGCCGGCACGCCGAGGATGGACGATCGTCAGGCCCGTCGTCGCCGTCGCCATGGCCGGCACCGCCCGCTCCTAGGGCACGATCTGGGCGGTCGCCGCCCAGGCCTGCGGGGCGGCAACCGCCGCGGCGACGCCGGTCGCCAGGCGCAGCACCAGCATGGAGGTGAACGACCATGTTCACCCCGGCAGCAGCAGGGCGACCAGGAATGCGTCCGTGCCCACCAGGGGCATGACGGCGAAGGACAGGACGGGAACGCGTATCATATGGGTCTTTCTGCCGGGCCGGGCGGCCCGGCTGGGCAACGGCTACCGCGACTACGACCAGGTCGGTATCGAGCAGTCCCGCCGTGTGCACGCCCTCGTCGCACCGGCGGCGGGCTGCTAGGCTCCCTTCCATGGGCCATGAGCGGGTGCTGCTGTCGGAGGGGTCGAGCCTGACGGCCCGCGAGACCGTGACGGTGCTGGGCTCCCGCGGGGTCGGCGTGGAGGTGGCCTCCGCGATCGGTCGGCCGCTGGCCTCCTTCAGCGTGTGGTGCCGGGCGGTGCGCAGGGTCCCCGCCCCAGGCTGTGACCCCGTGGGGTATCTGCACGCCGTCGACGCCCTCCTGGCCTCAGGCAGGTACCGGGCCCTGCTGGCCACGCACGAGCAGGCGTGGCTGCTGGCCGCCGGCAGGAGGTACCTTCCTCACGCCTCCGGCCGGCTCGCCGTCGCCGAGGCGTCAGCATTCGAGCAGGTGCAGTCCAAGATCGCCTTCGCCGGCGTGTGCGACGAGCTCGGTATTCCCCAGCCGGCCTGGCACGAGGTGCACTGCGAGGCGGACCTGGACCGGATCGGCTACCCGGTGTGGGTCAAGACCGCCTACTCCACGGCCGGTCGCGGAGTGGTCCGGGCCGGAACGCGTGCCGAGGCGCTCTCGGCATGGCGGGTCCTGAGGCCCGACGGCGCCGCGGTCATGGTTCAGGCTCCGGCGAGGGGCACCTACCGGCAGGTGGCCGCGCTGTTCGACCACGGTCGGCTCATCGCGGCCGCGTGCAGCGAGCGTATCGGCCTTGGCGCGGGCGGGTCCGCGGCGGCGCGTCTGTCAGTGAGCGACCCGGCCGCGGTCGACGTCGTCTCCCGTCTCGGCCGGCGACTGGCCTGGCACGGCGGCCTCACCTGCGACTACTTCGCCGAGGGCCCTGGACGGAACATGTTCATCGAGTGCAACCCGCGCACCACCGAGCCCGGCAACGCCGCCGCGGCCGGGGTCAATCTGCCGATGCTGACCATCGCGCTCGCCACGGGCGGACGGCTGCCCCGCACGCCGCTCATCGCCAGGGCCGGGGTGCGCACCCGCTCGACCATGGCCCTCGCCCTGGGCGCCGCCGAGCAGCAGGGGAGCCGCCGTGCCGTGCTCGGCGTGCTGGGCCGCGCCCTGGGAGGCTGTCCGCCTCTTCAGTGCAGCCGCGAGGTCCTCACCCCCGTGGGCCGGGACCCCCTCAGCCTCGCCCCGGCCCTGGCCGTCGTCGGTGCCCTCCTCGCGCGGCCCCGCACCGTGACCGCCCTGGCCGACGGCGCCGTCAGCGCCTACGTGGTCACGCCTCGCACCATCGACCGGCTGACTCGCTGACGCCGCTGACCGCGGCGGCGCCCTGACGAGACCCTGCGCTCCCCGCCTTCTCCGCCTGCAGCCAGTCGCGGAACAGCAGGGCATAGCGCCAGCTCGCGGCCCCTGTCCGCCTCACGTGAATGATCGCGTGCTGCGCCTCGTCGACGCCAGCGCAGAGCCGTTTCCGCCACTGATCCGGGGACGTACTCGTCCCGCGCGCCCTGTCGCGCACCGGGCGCCGGTGCGCGCTGCCGTCGGGGCCCAGGCGGGCGACCAGGGCAGGACGGCGGGGGCGATGTCGGGCGGAAGCCGGTGGGTACGACGTCGCCTCTCAAAGCCGTCGGGTGGTCAGGATACGGACCTGCGGCACAGAGGGCCGCCGTCTACAGGCCACCTCGCATCAGGCCCCCAGGTCCCGGTGCCGCCAGGCCACCAGGCCCACCAGGATCCCAGCGGCCCCCACCACCGCCTGCACCACCAGGGGCCACCAGTCCACCGGGCCGACGACGTCCAGGTGGTGGCCGAGCACGCTCAGGTCCCGCGCCCAGCGGGGAAGCCTGACCAGGCCCCCGAAGAACTGGGCGAAGACGCTCCAGGCCACCACCGCCCACACCAGGCTGACGTACCGGGGCGCCAGCCCCACCAGCGCCAGGGCCAGGCCGACCGCCGCGAGCAGCCCCGGCAGCTGGCTGAGGGTGAAGACCAGGGCCCGCCCCACCGCGTGGTCCACGGTGACCTGGGTGGCCACCGCCGCGAGGCCCGCGGCCTGGGCCCCCGGGTCCTCCAGGAGGCCGACGCCGTGGTCCGCGTCCCCGTGTTCGGCCACGCGGAGTCCCTCAACGTGGCCAGCGCCGCGGCGGTCTGCCTCTACGCCTCCGCCCGCGCCCAGCGCTGAGGGGCGGCCCCTGGCGCCGCCGCCCCGGCCCTGCGCCAGTGCCGCTAACCGCGGGCACGGACCCGGGAGCCGTGGGGCTCGCTTGCTGGCCGTTGACGGCGGGCACCGCCTTGCACGGCCTCCCGCCGGTCCTGCCGGTGGCGGGGTGCTACTGCTCCTGGCCTTCGCCCGGGCACCGGGGCCCTCGTCTGTCCCCGGGTCGTCGCGGGGCCCAGAAGGCGCGAGTACGGTGCCCCGGCGGCACTGCCATATTAGGATGTCCTTAGTCGAGGCGTGCTGGTCCTGGGCCCGCATGGCCCCGGGAGACCTATGAGAGGAACCGCAGGTGCCACTGTCCACCACCCTCCTCGTCTGCGACGTGCTCGCCACGGGCATGGTCGCCGGCTTCCTCACCATGTACTGCCTCACGATCGGCGGCTACTTCACCTTCATGGTGCGCACCGGGCGGGCGGAGGAGCTCCAGCGCACCTACCCCGAGTTCCGGCGTCGCACCCACCTGAAGCCGGTCTACGGCTCGGCAATGCTCCTGCAGCTCCTCGTCGCCCTCGTGACGCTGGTCGCGGGCAGGGGAACCGGGGTCCTCCACCTCCTGCCAGCCACCTGCTGTCTGCCGTTCCTCCTCCTCGTGCACGGGCTCACGGGTTTCACCCGCCCCGAGGAGCGCCTGGTGAGCGGCCAGCGCCTCACCGACGCGGAGCTCGCCCGCTATGCGCGCCTCAACCTCCCCCTGCACGCGGTCTACTCCTGCCTCTACGCGGCCTCCACGCTCCTCCTGCTCGTCCCGGCACTCACCTGACCGCCCCTGACCGCCCGCCGCCAGGGCCCGGGTCCCGGCGGCGGGCTGCTAGGCTCCCTTCCATGGGCCATGAGCGGGTGCTGCTGTCGGAGGGGTCGAGCCTGACGGCCCGCGAGACCGTGACGGTGC